>JBGAKK010000012.1:0-81075 GCA_044224425.1 Phycisphaerales bacterium | reverse complement strand
GAAGCGCGGGAAGTGGGTCCTCGACGCCCTCCTCGACGAAGCCCCGCCGCCGCCGCCGCCGGGCACGCCGCTCCTCCCCGAGCGGGGAGCGGCAGGGGCCGCCCCGTCGATGCGCGAGCGCCTCGCCGCCCATCGCGCCGATCCGGCCTGCGCCGCGTGCCATCGCCAGATGGACGCGATCGGCTTCGGCCTCGAGCCCCTCGACCCGGTGGGCCGCGCCCGGAGCCGCGACGAGGGCGAACCGATCGACGCCACGGGACAACTCGCCGACGGCCGCCGTTTCGAAGGGCCGGTCGAGCTCGCCGGGCTCCTCCACGACGACCCGGCGGTGGTTCGCTCGGTGCTGCGCCACCTCATGACCTACGCCCTCGGTCGGGGGCTCGCTGGCGACGATCTCGCCGTGGTCGACCACATCGCCCGAACCCTCGGCCCGGACGCCACCATGCGGCAGGTGATCCAGGCGGTGGTGGCGAGCGAGCAATTCCGCTGCCGGGCCGCGCCGCCTCCCGAGCCGGCGAAGGAGACCCCATGACGAGGCGACTCGAGCTCTCGCGACGAACCGTCCTCCGCGGCATCGGCTGCGCCATCGCCTTGCCTTGGCTCGAGGCCATGGCCCCGCGGGCCTGGGCCGCAGCCGCGGGCGACGGTCCGCGGCGCACGGCCTTCGTCTTCTTCCCCAATGGCGTGAATCGCGCCGCCTGGACGCCGGCGGCGGACGGGCCGCTCGAGGTCCTCCCGCCGACCCTCGAGCCGCTCGCCACCCATCGGAGCCGGCTCACCGTACTGGGCGGCCTGGCCCACGTGAACGCCGAGCCGCAGGGCGATGGCCCGGGCGACCATGCTCGCAGCGCCGCCTGCTACCTGACCGGGTCGCACCCCCTGAAGACGGCGGGTAGCGACATCACGGCTGGCGTCTCGATCGACCAGGCCATCGCTGCCAAGCTCGCCGGCCGCACCCGCTTCGACTCCCTCGAGATCGGACTCGAGCCGGGCATGACCGCGGGCCAGTGCGACTCGGGCTACGCCTGCGCCTACTCCGCCAACATCTCGTGGCGCAGCCCGCACACGCCGATGGCCAAGGAGCATGATCCGCGGGCCCTCTTCGAGCGGCTGTTTGCATTGGGGCCCGAAGGGGAGACCGAGGCAGCCCGCGCCGGGCGCCTGGCCGCCCGCCGCAGCATCCTGGACGGGGCGAGCGAGGAAGCCCGGCGACTCCATCAGTCGTTAGGCGGCAACGACCGCCGCAAGCTCGACGAATACCTGGATGGCGTTCGCTCCGTGGAGCGGCGGATCGAGATGGCCGAGCGGAGCGCGATCGACCCTGCGCGGGCCGGGCTGCCCCCCAGGCCGGCTGGCGTGCCAGGTGTTTGGCACGAGCACGCCCGGCTGATGGCCGATCTCCTCGTCCTCGCCTTCCGCCTCGACCTGACCCGGGTGGCCACCTTCATGCTGGCCAACGAAGGCTCCAACCGGCCCTATCCGGCGATCGAGGTGCGCGAAGGGCATCATGAGGTCAGCCACCATGACCGGAACGAGGCGAAGCTCGCCAAGTTCGCGGCCATCAACCGGCACCACGCCGAGCAATTCGGCTACCTCTTGACCAGGCTCGCCGAGGCCAACGACGAGGCGGGGCGGCCGCTCCTCGACTCGACCATGGTCGTCTACGGCGGAGCCATCGGCGACGGCAATGCCCACGACCACCGCAACCTGCCGATCGTCCTTGCGGGCGGAGGGGCCGACGAGCCGCTGGCCGCGGCCCACGGGCGCCACTTGCGTCTCCCTGGCGACACACCGCTCTGCGATCTGTTTGTCTCGCTCGCTCTCCGGGCCGGGGCCCCGCTCGACCGCTTCGGCGACAGCCGCGGGGCGATCAGGCTCTAGCCGGCGCAGGGAATCTTCCCTCATCGACGGCGCAGTTGGGGGTTTCCGCCTGCGTCGCGTCGCGACGGGGGCAGAATCACCTGTCGCACCCGGGAACGGGCCGCGACCGGGAGCCCGCTCCCGGACGGATCGGTGCTCGGAGGGACGCCACGAGCGGGCAACGTGGCAAGGAGGAGCACACCATGAATCACCGAACGGCAGCCTCGATCGCCGCGATCGCTGCCGGCGTGGCTTTGGCGAGCAGTGCGGCCACTGCGTCGGTCAACGACAAGTACATCTCGTTCCAGAACCTGCCCTCTGACCCCATCGTGGATCCCGACGGGAACATCTGGGGGACGGACTGGTCACCGATCGTGACCATGCCATATCAGATAACGATCGGAGGCTTCTCGTCGGTCTTCCTCGGCCTCGACAACCTGTACGTGGAGGAATGGACCAAGTACGTGACGATCAAGTACGACACGACCACGGGCGGAACGCTCGAGGTGGGCCTCAATCACGCTGGCTACCCCGATTCCTTCCCGGGCATCACGGCTTGGGATTCGGTCAGCGGTCCATCGACCGACCCGACCCACGCCAACGGATACATCATCACGGGGATGATCAATCCGCAACCGTCATGGGAGTGGATCGAGCTGCGGAACATCTCGCAGATCGACGTCACCATCACCCTGACGGAGTTCTCGTCGTACTGCATCCCGACGCCGGGCTCCGCCGCCATCCTGGCCCTCGCTGGCTTGGCTGGCTGGAGTCATCGCCGGCGCCGGTAGCGAGTCGCGGCCGCCCGGGACCTTACGGCACGCAACCCGGGCGGCCCCTCGGCTCGTCTCTTCGGTCCGCCTGCAGCCTTGGACGGGTGTGGGCCTCTTGATTGCCTGAGGGGAGAGAGCAAAGGCCCCGGCATCCTGCCGGGGCCTTTCGTCGTCTCCAGCGTCCCGCCGCCGCGGTGGGACGTCCTAGGCTGCCAGTCGCTGGGAGGGCTCGGCCGGGCCGAGCCAGACGGCGCAGGTGCGTATGAGCTTGGCCCGCTCGATGGGCTTGGTCGCGTAGTCGTCGCATCCGGCGTCGAGGCACTTGGCCCGGTCGTCGGACATGGCGTGGGCGGTGAGGGCCACGATGGGGATGCGGTTGCCGCGGCCGCGCAGCACGCGAGCCAGCGTGTAGCCGTCCATCTCCGGCATCTGCATGTCGGAGACCAGGAGGTCGTACGGGCGTTCCTCGCGTTGCGCCTTTTCCAACAGCTCGAGGGCGATCCGCCCGTTGTCGGCCACGTCAACCTCGGCCCCGGCCTTGCGCAGGTGCAGGGCGATCAGCCGTTGGTTGTCGAGGCCGTCCTCGGCGAGGAGGATCCTGCCGCGGAGCCGCGCCGCGGTCGGGGCCGGCACGGTTCCCAGCGTGGCGGGGGCATCGTCCGAGACGGCTTCGAGGGAGGAGGCGAGCGTCGCGCCGGGAGCGACCACCAGCGGAAGCTCGAGACGGAAGCAGGAGCCAGCACCGGGCTCCGACCGAGCCAGCTGGAGGTTGCCACCCATGAGCTCGGCAAGGCGTCGGGAGATGGCCAGTCCGAGACCGGTGCCGCCGTGGCGACGGGTGACGGTCGAGTCCGCCTGGGTGAAGGGGGTGAAGAGCCGGGACGCCTGCTCGGCGGTGATGCCGGGTCCGGTGTCGAGCACCTCGATCACCAGCCGCCGGGCGTCCTCCGGCCCGGTGGTCCCGACCTCGACCCGCACGCTGCCGGACTCGGTGAACTTGACCGCGTTGCCGGCCAGGTTCATCAGGAGCTGCCGGAGGCGCGTCGGATCGGTCACCATGCGGTCGGGCACGGGACCGGTCAGGACGGTGGCGAACTCGAGCTTCTTGGACACGGCGCGCGGTCGGACCAGGCAATCGATTTCGCGAAGGACGCGCACCAGCGGGGTCTCGACCGACTCCAGGCTGAGCTTGCCGGCCTCGATCTTCGAGAGGTCGAGGATGTCGTTGATGATGGCCAGGAGATACTGCCCCGCCGAGCGGATCGTCTCGATGCGAGCCATCGTCTCGGGCGATGCCGACTGCACCTCGAACTCCTCGCGCAGGAGCTCCGCATAGCCCAGGATCGCGGTCATCGGCGTCCGGATCTCGTGGCTCATGTTGGCCAGGAATTCGCTCTTCGCCCGGTTCGCGGCCTGGGCCTCCTCGGTGGCCGCGGCCAGGGCCCGCTCGGCCTGCTTCGCGGCCGTGATGTCGACGTGGATGCCGACTGCCCGCAGGGGCGCCCCGGCGGCGCTCCGCTCGGTGACCCGGCCCACCACGAGGACCCAAGCCCACGAGCCGTCCTTGCGGCGCAGGCGGTGTTCGCAGCGATACTCGTCGGATCGCCCGGCGAGATGGCGGTCGAGCTCGGCATCGACGGTCGCCTGGTCCTCGGCGTGCACCAGCTTGCGCCAGGACTCGACGTGGGGAGCGATGTCGTGCTGCCTGAAGCCGAGCATCTGGCACCAGAGCTCGTTGAACTGGACCGCGCCCGAGACGATGTCCCACTCCCACGTGCCGAGCCGGGCCGCCCGGACGATCAAGGCAAGGCGGTCGGCCTGGTCGAGGATGGTGCGTTCGGAATCGAGCTGATCGGTGATGTCGAGGCAGCTCCCGGCGTAGCCGACGAACTCTCCGATCGGGCCGTAGCGGGGAGCGCCGCGGTCCTCCACCCAGCGGTAGATGCCGTCGGCTCGGCGCATCCGGTAGAGGACGCTGAACTGCCGCCGCAAGGACGCGCACTCCTGGTAGATCCGGGCGAAGCGGGGACGGTCCTCCTGGTGGATCGCCGACTTCCATAGGTCGCCGCGCACGTCCTCGATCGGCAGGCCGGTGAAGTCGAGCCAGGCCCGACTGAACTCGAAGCGGTCGCCTTGCTCGTCGGACAGCCACATCATGGCGGGGACCGCATCGGTGAGCGTGCGGAGCCGATGCTCCCGCTCGGCGATCTCGCGGTCGGCGAACTTGCGGGCGGTGATGTCGAAGCGGATGGCGACGTACTTCTCGATGCGTCCGTCGGTGCCGGCGAAGGGGGTGATCAGGCTGTCCACCCAGAAGAGCGAGCCGTCCTTCCGGCGGTTGCAGACCTCGCCCCGCCATGGCTTGCCGGCCCGGAGCGAGCGCCACGCCTCCTCCCAGAAGGAGGCAGGGTGGAAGTGGGAGCTCACCGTGCGGTGGTCGCGGCCGAGCAGCTCGTCCCGACTGTAGCCCGAGCTATGGCAGAAGGCATCGTTGACCTCGATGATCCGACCGGTCCGGTCCGACACCGAGTAGATGGTGTGGGTGGCGATGCCGCTCCACAGCGAGGCAAGCTCACGCAAGGACGACTCGGTGGCGGCTTGGGCGGTGCGAAGCTGTCCGGTCATCTCGACCGCCATGGCCTGGGCCCGGCGCCGCGTCCACCGCAGCATCCACAGGGCCAGCGCCAACAGGACGCTGCAGAGGGCTCCGATGCTCGCGGTCATCAGCACCAGGGGGTGGGCGTGGGCTTGCTCGAAGGCGGGCGTGCTGGAGATCGCCAGGTGCCAGAGGCTCCCCGCGGTCGGCACCACGGCCGCCTCGGCGAAGCGAGGGAGTGCGGCGTCGTCGGGATGGCGGGGATCGGGGACGAGCAGGATCGTCCCTCCGTCGGCGCTCGACTCGCGGATCGAGACGTCCGCTTCCCCATCGGCCATCAGGGGGAGGTCGGCGAGTAGGTGATGGGGCGACACGACGGCCGCGGCGATTCCCCACAGCTCGCATCGATCGTCCGGGTCGGCATCGCCGCTCAGGCGGTGGGTCCAGATCGGCAGGTAGTAGATGCACTGAGATGCCGTTGGGCTCGGGCCGGTCGAGTCAGCGATGCTCAGGACCACCGCGCTGTCGGTGCGAATCGCTTCCGCGATCGCTTCGCCTCGTTGTCGGTCGGCTGCGTGGTCGAGTCCGAGCGGGAAGAGCTCTGGCTGGTTTCCAGCGGCCCGGGTGACGACGAAGAGGTCGTCCGCTTCGCCCGCGGAGAGCAGGCTGAAGTCAGGCACGCCGCCGGTGCGCTCGCTGGCGACGAGGCTCGCCGCGTCGGCGCGGGCGACGTGGCGCAGCAGCCCGCAGGCGAGAAGACCCGGGCATTCCCGATCGAGCTCGCTGTCTTCCAGGAAGTCGCGGAACTCGGCAGGGCTCACGAACTGGCTCTGGTCGACGAACGCTCGCGCCGCCCGCAGCACGCGGACCGGGCTGTGGGTGCGGCGATCGACCTCGCAGGTGATTCGGCGGACAACATGCTCGAACTCGGCGTGGGAGATGGCCTCCGTCTCGGCCCGGCTGTAGAGCACCACGGCCGTCGTGGCGGCGAGGGAGGCGGCCAGGGTGAGGGCGGGGAAGTACAGCGCCGCCCAACGCCCGGTGAGCTCGTCCGAAGCCTGCGCCGACGCGGCGCGGCGCGCGGCGCCGACGGCCACCACCAAGACCAGGACGCCCGCTGCGACGGGGGGGAATACTCCGAGGTTCGACTCCAGGAGGGGTGGGAGCCCCAATGCCACGACCATGGTGAGCATCACCCCGCAAAGGAGGATCGCCGCACGCGGTCGGGAGAAGGTCGGAGTCGTCTCGCTGCTCCCCATCGTTCCCTCCTCTGGCCGATGCTCGCCGCCCATTCCGGCGAGTCGGAGCGAGGTCGTCTGTGGGCGGCACTGCCGTAGCTTCGCAGCGACGGTCCGACCGCCGGCACCTATCGACGGTCCGCATGTGGTGTATCAGGGAATCATCCCGGACCTGCCGGTCACATCCGACGCCTCTCGGGCGGGGAATTGCCGGCGCCCGTAATCCGGCACGGGGTGCGGCCAAGGCGGGCGGTGTTGAGGAATTCGGCGCTGCCTGCAGGACGAGGCGGTTCCACCGCATCGAGTCCCGCGAGGCTTGCGCCGTCTGAGCGGAAGCCGCATCGGGGCTTGACGCCGGGAGCCGAAACAAGATCCCACATGGCTCGCACCCGCTTCCGAACCGTCTGGATCAGCGATGCCCACCTCGGCTCCTACTGCGTGCAGGCCGAGGAACTCGCCTACTTCCTCAAGCACGTTGCGTGCGACCACCTCTACTTGGTGGGCGACATGATCGACATGTGGCGGCTCAAGCAGCGCTGGAAATGGCCGGCCTCGCACAACGCCGTCGTTCGTCGCCTGCTCAAGCATGCTGCCCGCGGCACCCGCGTCCTCTACATCCCGGGCAACCACGACGACGCAGCGCGGCGCTACGTGGGCCTCGAGTTCGGAGGGATCGAGATCGCCCTGAACGCCGCCCACCGTACCGCCGACGGGCGGGATCTCCTCGTCTCGCACGGAGACCAGTACGACCTCGTCGTCCGCCACCACCGGCTGCTGTCGGCGGCGGGGGCGGTGGCCTACGACGCGCTCCTCGGCGCCAATCGCGTGTGGAACGCCGGTCGCCGCCTGCTCGGGCTTCCGCACCATTCGCTCAGCCAGGCCATCAAGCAGCGGGTGAAGAGCGCCTGCACCTTCGTCAGCGACTTCGAGGCCGAGGTGGTGGCCGAGGCCACCCGCGGCGGCTTCGACGGCGTGGTGTGCGGGCACATCCACCGGGCCGACATCCGCGATTCGATCGGCGGGAGCGAGGTCGCCTACTACAACTGCGGCGACTGGGTGGAGAGCTGCACCGCCCTCGTCGAGCACGACGACGGGCGCATGGAGATCGTCGACGGACGCGAGTTCAACGCCACGACGCGGCGGTTGGAGGGCGTGCTGTTTGGCAAGGACGAGCCGGAGGAGGAGCCGGCCGTGGCCATGCCCTTCCCTTCGCCGAGCGTCCGGGTGGGCGGGGTGGCTTGGGGTCGCCCGGCGTGATCCGCCGGATCGACGATCCGCCGGTTCTTGGGCCGCGCTCGCTGGGGCGGGTTCTTCTCCTCTCGGCCAGCGTGGGCGGCGGCCATACCCGCGCCGCGGAGGCGGTGGCAGCGTGGATCCGCCGGCTGGCCGGCGATGGCGAACTCCGCTACGAGCGACTCGAGGTGCAGGACGTCCTGGCTCACGCCACCCCTTGGTTCCGGGCCGCCTACCGCGGAACCTATCTCGGCCTCCTGAAGCGGGCCCCGAACCTGCTCGGTTGGCTCTACGCCCGCTCCGACCGGGCCTACCGCGGCGTGGGCAGCCGTTGGGCCACGGCCCACGCCAACCTCGCGGGGCTGCGCCGAGCGATTGCCGACCTAGCTCCCGACACCATCGTCTCCACGCACTTCCTGCCCTCGGAATACCTCGCCGGCCTGCGTCGCCGCGGGCGATTGAAGTCCCGCCTCCTGACCGTCGTCACCGACGAGCATGTCCACGGGATGTGGCTCGCCGATCCCTGTGACCGCTACTTCGTGGCCGGCCCGGGCGGACGTGCCACGCTCGAGCAGCATGGAGTCCCGCCCGAGCGGATCGAGGTCTCGGGCATCCCGATCGACCCTGGGTTCGCCGAGGGGTTCGCCGAGGGGATCTGCCCCGCGGAGGCTCGGGCCCGGCTCGGGCTGCCCGACGACCGGCCCATCGTCCTCTTCACCACCGGAGGGGCGTGCGTCGGCCCGGTCGAGGAGCTGTTTGGCCTCCTCCTCGGCATGCGGACCCGAGCTCACGTGGTGGCGGTCTGCGGTCGATCTGCAGCGGCTCGAGCCTCGCTCGAGCGACGACTTGCGTCGCATCAGGCCGACTCGCCGGTTACGGCCAGGGTCCTCGGCTTCAGCACCAGGATGCACGAACTCATGGCCGCGGCCGACCTCCTGGTCGGCAAGCCCGGCGGGCTCACCTCAAGCGAGGCGACGGCGAGCGGGCTGCCCATGGCCATCGTGCACGCCGTGCCCGGGCAGGAGGAGCACAACGCCCGAGCCCTGGTCGAGGCCGGATGCGCGATCCGCTGCCGGGCCGGCAGCGCGGCGGCAGGCGACATCGAAGCCCTGCTTGGCGATCCGCTGCGGAGAGTAGCGATGGCGGAACAGGGGCGGGCCAAGGGACTGCCGCTCGCCGGGCTTCGCATCGCCCGGTCGATCGCCGGGATCGCCGGTCCCTCCTCTAACCTTGTGTCGACCCCGGCCCGCGTCGGGTGAGGCGTTCCACGAGGGGGACGAGGAGGCCGACCCGTGCCGCCCAGGTGTGGCTCTCGACCGTTCGGGCCCGGCCGGCTGCGGCGAGGGCGGCTCGGGCCGCAGGCTCGTGGAGCCGCTCGATCGCCCGGGCCGCCTCCGGCAACGTGCGGAAGGTGGCGATCTCGACGCCGGGTTTCCACAGGCGATCGAGCCCCGGCCGTTCCTCCGCCAGGCAGGCCACCCCGCTCGCAGTGATCTCGAAGGGCTTGAGGTGGAGACCCGCCTCGTCCTGCCAGCGCATCACGCTCAGGCCGCAGGCGGCCCGGGCATAACAGCTTGCCTGGTCCTGGTAGGCGACGAATCCGAGATTGCCTTCGGCGCAGCCCCATGCGGGGTGGGGCGGGCTGCCGAAGGAGCCGACGCGGAAGCGGCGGGCAAGCCAGGCCGCGCTGAAGGGCCGGAGGAAACCCTCCACCTCGCGGGTCGCTGCGACGGCCTCGACGAGGAGCGGCGGTCGGGCCGCGAGGTGCTCGACGCCCTCCCGTTCCGGTCCGCCAGCGCGGTGCAGGCGGGCCAGACGCTCGGGGAAAGGAGTGGCCCGGGTCGCCAGCTGGGTGGCGAGCAGGGAGGCCAGCACCGCGGCCACCGCATCGCGGGACGTGGGTTCGACTCGTTCGAGGAGCCGGGCGTGGCGCGGCCGGACCAGGCGCTCCGCTTCGGCGGATCGCAGTCGGGCGATGGGCGGATCGTCCTCGCCGAGGGCGGCCAGCATCGCGTCGGTCGGAGGTTCGCCGCCGTCGCCGCCGCCGAAGGAGACCATGAGGTCGAACTCCGGCCTTCCGCCCGGGACCGGGGCGAAACGGTCGGGGTCGACGCCCCAGGGCAGGGGGACCACGTTCGCGAACCCAAACAATTGGGCGCACTCCGCGGCAGTCGCCTCGTTGTTGACGAGGTGGATGCCGTCGCTTCGGCGGAACGCCGGATGCCCGAACCGCGCCACGAGGCTGCCTTCGTGGGCTCGTTCCGGGGAGTCGAGCCAGACGTGGAGCACGGGGCAGGGGAAAGGGGCGTCGTCCTCGAGGCCGCCGAGGAGGAGGAGGGCGTTGCCCCACATGGCGACGATGAGGTCGACGCCGTTCGCCACCGCCAGTTCCCGCACGAACGAGGCCACGGAGGCCCGCAGGGCGGCCCGGTCCTTGGCCAGCCCGACCAGCCCGAAGAGCGGCTCGATCGGCAGGTGCGAGACGCGATGCCCGGCAGCCCGGAAGCCGCTCGCGAGGTCGAGGAAGATGTCCCGCGAGTTGGAGCCCTGGTGGAGCAGGAAGAGGGCGTGCATGGGCGGGTGGCACGCTACCGCGCCGGCCGCTCGCCTTGGCCCGATCGGGGGGCGAGAACGTAGAGTGGTCGACGATGGACGAACGAGACTCCCGAGGCCGAGACGGCCGCCCCCCCAAGAAGCGGCACTTCGCGCCGCGCGACCCGAACCAGCCGCGCGGGGCGCCCCCCGGTCGTCGACCAAGTCCGGGCAAGCGCCCCAGGCTCGGGATATTCACCACCACGTTGTGGGAGTACCCGAGCCAGCACTACACGAGCGAACGGCCGCTCACGCCGGAGGAGATCGCCCGCGGGCAGACCCGCTTCATGCAGGGCGACAAGAACTACGTGGGGGCCACGCCTTCGTGGGTGATCTGGCAGCTCCTGCAGCGCTACACGAAGCCGGGCGAGACGGTGCTCGACCCCATGTGCGGCAGCGGCACCACCCTCGACGTCTGCCGCGACGTCGACCGGCAGGGGATCGGCTTCGACCTCGCCCCCTCGCGGCCGGATATCCGCCAGGCCGACGCCCGGCACCTGCCGCTCAAATCGGCCAGCGTCGACTTCGCCTTCCTCGACCCGCCCTACTCGACTCATGTCGACTACTCCGACGACTCGCGCTGCATCGGCAAGCTCGACGCCGGCGGTGAAGACGGCGGACGGGCCTACTACGAGGCGATGGGCCGGGTCTTCGGCGAGATCCATCGCGTGCTCCGGCCGGGGCGGCACATGGGGCTCTACGTGAGCGACTCCTGGCGGAAGAAGCGGGGCGGCGATCCGGGCGAGGGGACCTTCATGGCCATCGGCTTCGAGCTGTTTGCCATGCTGCGCGAGCGGTTTGTCCCCTGCGACATCGTCTGCGTCGTACGGCACAACGAGAAGCTCTCGCGGGGCAACTGGCACAAGGCCGCGGAGGCGGAGAATTTCTTCCTCCGCGGGTTCAACTACCTGCTCATCATGCGGAAGCCGGGCCCTGCGAGCGGCGGGGAACGGGGCCGGTGACCGAGGCTGCGCCGGCTTCGCAGGCGCCGTCCGCGCATTGCCTCCAGTGCGGCCACGCCCGCGGCACGCTGCCCGCCGACCGGCGCTGCGCGGAGTGCGGCGCGGTGCCGCCGCTCGGCGACTGGCCGGTCCTGGTCGGCGAACCGGCCCACAAGGGGAAGCCGGCCCGGCGGGCGGCGAAGCAGGGCGGCGAGGGGGGAGCCGGCTTCCGCTGGATCCTGTACCTCAGCGTCGCTCTGATCGTCATGGGCAACATGGCGAATGGCGGCTGGTCGATCCTGGTCGGCATCGTCATCCTGGTCGCCGGGACCGTGGCCCTGCTGGCCCGGCACATCCGCAAGCGGCGAGCGGAGAAGGAGCCGGTCGAGCGCGGCCAGGTGCGCTGGCTGGTCACTCCCGCCGGCATCGAGGTGCTGTGGGGGTTCCCCGGCTTGGCGACGCCTTGGGCGGACATGCAGGTGTCGGTCGCCGATGCGGACAGGGGGTGGACCGTGGTCCGGTTCCAACATTTGCCACAGGCCGGCTGGTCGGCCCAGGAGATCGCGGTGCCTGCCGCCACCTGGCCCAAGGCCGGGCTCGAGGCGACGCTCGACCGGCTGCGGGCCGTGCCTCCGAGCGAGGGCACCAGGGCGTGGAGCGGGGTCGGGCTCGCTCGCCGCGACCAGGTGGCCTTCCACTGCCAGCGCTGCCGCGGCTTGTTAGCGGCCTCGGAATGCGGGCGGCCCTGCCCCTGCTGCGGCCAACCTCCGGAGGATCCGGAGATGGAAGCCTTCGTCGGCTTCCGCGGGGCCCGCGGCGATCGCCTTCGGGCCTTCCGGTGGCTCCTGCTCGCGGCCCCGATCCTCCTGATGCTCGGCCTCGGCGTCGCTGCCCTCGTCCTCCTCCCCAACCTCCGCCGCCTGGGGATATTCCTCGCCGTCGGCTACGGGCTCGTCCTCTTCGCCGTCTACCGCATGATCCGCTCCACGGCTTGCGGGCGCGACGCGGCATGGACGATCCGCAGCCTCATGTGGTCGATCCTGGCCGGGCGCACCAAAAGCGAGCACGCTTGGGTCGAGACCGTCCGCGTCGAGCGCGGACCGTCCAAGGCCGGGCGGCACTCGGTCGAGGCCCACAAGGTCGATGCGGCGGGCCCGCTCGTCATCTGGTTCGACAGCGAATCGGAGGCCGAGCGTCTGCTCGCCGCGATGCGGCGGTACCTCGCGAACACGCGAACCTAGGGCGAGGCTGGCGACGCGACGTCGGGATCCGCGCGCCGGCCACACTCCGGACATGCCTCCGTGCTCCGCGGATAGCCGCAGGACGGGCAGAGCCCCGCCCGCCGCCGCCAGGCGCGGAAGCCGGCGCCGATCGCTTTCAGCAGGGCGAAGGTCGCGAGGGCGAAGATGGCGACGTCGAGGATCGCCGCGCTCCATCGGATGCCATACGGGAGCACCGGCTGCGACATGTTGTGCTGGTTCCCGATCAGGTCGACGCCGATCCAGCCGGGCTCGGGGCCCGATTGCCACCAGCTGCCTTCGGTGCAGAGGAGGGGCCAACCCCGCTCGAATCGGGTGAACGCGGCGCCGCCACTGGGGCGGCCCCCGGCCTGGTCGACGAACCAGAAGATGCCGGAGGTATCTCGAGCAGCGAATCGCTGGTCTTGGGCGAGACCGGCGAAGGCAAGGTCCAGTCCCTGCCGATCGCCGGCTCGCTCGAGAAGCCCATGCGGGGCATGCGATCGCACCCACTCGACGTCCGATGGTCGGGCAGCGATCGCTGGGAGGAGCCGCGGTTCGTCGGTCCAGGTGGGCACCACCACCGTCGCCGCGGTGAGGGCGACGCCGACGAGGATCGACACGCCGATCCGAGGTCGCGGGTCGCGAAGCCGGGATCCTGCCGATGCATCCCTTGGCATGGACGTAGCGTAGCGAGGCGCGGTCGGCAGCCAACGGAAAGGGGCGGCCTGCGGAGGCCGCCCCTCTGGTCGACGGTCGGGTCGGTCGATCAGCTCACTTCACCGGCTCGAGCGTGAGCGGATCGCGCTCCGGCAGGTGGGTGACGTTGCCGCCGAAGAAGTCCTTCATGCTGGCCCGGTCGTTGCCTTGGTAGATCGGCTCCCAGTTGCCGACCACGAGGATGGCCATCTTCGAGGGGTCGAGATGGGCCTTGGCGACGCGCTGGATGTCCTCTGGGGTCACCGCGTTGACCTTCTGGCGGAAGGTGGTCCAGTAGTCGGCCGGTCGCTTGGTCCACTCGTCGCTCACGAAGAGGCGGAGCATGCCGTCCTTACTCTGGAAGTTCTGCGGGAAGGTCTCGATGAAGGAGTTCTTGGCGGTCTCGAGCTCCTGCGAGGTCACCGGCTCGTTGCGCATGCGGTTGAACTCGTCGTCGATGAGCTTGATGGCCAAGGCCACGGTCGGGTTCTTGCTCTGGAAGCTGGCCTGGAACTCGCCGTCGTACCAGACGCCCGGCTCGAAGCTCGAGCCCGCCCCGTAGGCGAGGCCTTCGTTCGAGCGGACGCTCTGCATGATGCGGGCCGTGAAGCCGCCGCCGCCGAGGATCTCGTTCATCACCAGCATGGGGAAGAAGTCGGGATCGTCGCGCTTGATGGAGCGCATGCCGATCAGGACCTTGCCCTGCGGGATGTCCTTCGATGCGTGGTAGAGGCCCGGCGTGAGCTGGGCCGTGGGGGCGGGCGGGTCGGCGGCGAGCGGGCCGCGGGCCCAGCCGTCGAAGGCCTTCTCCAGCTTGGCCAGCATCTCGTTGGGCTCGAAGTCGCCGGTCACCGCCACGATCATGTTGCCGGGGTGGAAGATCGCCCCTTGCATCTCCTTCATCCGCTCCGGAGTGACCTTGTCGAGGGCCGAGTTGGTCATCTCGCGGCTCTCGAAGTGGTCCGCCCCGTAGAGGAGCCGGGCCCACTCGCGGCCGAGGATGGCGTCGGCCGAGTCGTTCCGTTGCTTCATGCCCTCGAGGGCCACGCCCTTCTGGACCTCGAGCCGGGCCGCGTCGAAGCGCGGCGAGCGGAGCATGTCCATCAGCAGGGCGAAGGTGCGGTCGAAGTTCGAGGCCAGGCAGTTCACCGAGGCGCTCGACATGGTCGGGCCGGCATCGATGCGAACCCGGGAGGCGAGGAAGTCGAGCTCCTCGTCGAGCTCGGCCGGGGCCATCGCCGCGGTCCCGCCGGCCCGGAGCATGGCTCCGGTCATGGCCGAGAGGCCGGGGAGGTCGGCCGGGTCGAGGTACGCCCCGCCCTTGAAGGACAGGGTCAGGTTGATGAGCGGGAACTCCTTGCTCGGGGCGAGGTAGACGACCGTCCCGTCCTTCAGCGTGTGCCGGAATTCCTTGGCCAGGGGCGGCTCGAAGGTGAGCGGGGCGAAGACGAGGTTCTCCGGCCGCGGCGGGACGGGCGATGCGGCGAGGCTGGCGGACCCGAGTCCGCAGCAGGCGGCGAGGGCGAGGAGGCGGGCCATTGGTTTGACGGTGCGTTGCATGGCGTTCGGTCGCTGGGAGGCGTTCGGGTTCGACGCGGTGGAGGGGTCGTGGCGATGGCTCACTTCTTGCCTCCTGCCGTGTCGAGCTCGGCGATCCGTTCGGCGATCTTCTTCTTCATGAAGTCGAAGACCGGCTTCATCTGCGGCGGGACTTGCGAGGCCTGCTGCTCCATCTGCTCGAGCCCTTGCTTGAGCTCGTCGGCGTTCGTCTCCTGCTTGAGCTGGGCGGCGAGCATCTTGGCCCGGGCCTGGAACTCCTTGGGCAGGGCGAGGACATCGGGATCCTCGGCGGCCGGGGCGGCGCCGTCGGTGGACGGGGCGGCTTCCTTCCGAACGTAGGTGGCGACCGCGCTGCCCTCCTTCTTGAAGTACTGGCGGGCCACCCGCTGGATGTCGGCCGCCGTCACCGCCTGGATCTTCAGCGGCTCCTCGTTGATCTCGCGCCAGCCGCCGTGGGCCTCGTAGGCGGCGAGCTGGATGAGCAGGAAGAAGTTGCTCTGGAGCCGCCGGTACATGTCGGCAGCGGCTTGGTTCTTCACCTTCTGCAGCTCGCGATCGGAGACCGCCTCGCCCTGGAGCTTGGCGATCTCCTCGTTGATGGCCGCCTCGAGCTGGGCCGGCGTGGCGTCGCCCTTGGTCTCGGCGGTGACCGAGAAGGCCCCGGCGTAGCGGCGGGCATCGAGCCCGGCCCGCACGCTCGAGGCGATGCCCTTCCCTTCCACCATCGACTTGTAGAGCCGGCCGGTGCGGCCGTTCAGGATGTCGGCGAGGACATCGAGGGCGTAGGCGTCCTTATGCCCGGCGGGCACGGTGTGCCAGCGGATCTCGACCGAGGGCTGGGCGTCGACCGCTGCGTTCATCCGCATCTCGGCCGAGGTGGGGTGCTCGAGGGTGATGACCGGAGGCGGGGCGACCTTGCCCGGCTTGAGCCGTCCGAAGTACTCCTGGATGACCGGCTTCACCTCGTCGGGCTGGAAGTCGCCGACCACGATGCCCACCAGGTTGTTAGGTCGGTAGAAGGTGTCCCAGTGCCGCTGGGCGTCCTCCATCGTGTAGCTGTTGAGGTCGCTGGGCCAGCCGATGACCGGCCACGAGTAGCCGCTCGAGGTCCAGAAGAGGTTGTCGAACTGCTCCTCGAACACGCCGGTCGGCGTGCTCTCGGTGCGCAGGCGGCGCTCCTCGTGGACCACGTCGCGCTCCGAGTAGAACTCGCGGAACACGCTGTCGTTCAGGCGGTCGGACTCCATCCACGCCCAGAGCTCGAACTTGTTGCTCGGGACGGTGATGAAGAAGAAGGTCATGTCGAAGCTGGTGAAGGCGTTCATGCCCGAGCCGCCGGCCTTGGTGTAGACCTGGTCGAACTCGTCCTTCACGATCGCCGCCTTGGAGGTCTGGTCGGCCTCGAGCTGGGCGATCTCGCGGTCGATCGCCTCGAGCTTCTCCTTGGATCCGGCGGCGTTTGGGTCGAGCTTGGCCCGTTCCCCCTTGAGCTGGGCGATGCGGTCGCCGTTGGCCTTGCCTTGCTCGGCATCCATCAGCTGCTTGAGCTGCTTGCGGAGCTCGGCCAGCTTCGGCGTGTCGTTGGCCGGATCCCACGGGTCGGCGATCTCGCCGTCGAAGTAGCGGCCGTACTGCTCGGTCCACACCAGGCGATTGATCTCGTCGCGGACTTCCTTCTGCTTGGCCCGATACTCGGCGTCCCTCCGCGGATCGCGGGTGCCGATCGTGTTCGTGCCCTTGAACATCATGTGTTCGAAGAAGTGGCTGAGGCCGGTGATGCCGGGCCGCTCGTTCACGCTGCCGACCTTGGCCAGCCAGCCGGCGGAAATGGTGTTGGGTTGGTCGTGGCGCGGGAGAAGCAGGAACTTCATCCCGTTGTCGAGGACGAGTTCCTCGGCCTGGACCTGCTGGGCCTGGGCGGACGCAGTCCACGCGACAGCGACCAGGGTCGCCGTGGCGGCGAAGAGACGCATGAGACGCTCCTGCCTCGGACGAGGCGGGTGGGGCGATGGCCGTTCGCGACACGCGGACGGGAAGGGGTGGTTATACCGGACGGCCCGCCGCATCGATGCGGGGGCTTCTCCCTTCCGTCGTCCGCTCCCTGGGGATAGAGTGCGATCGAGGCCGACGCCCGGGCCTCCCACCTCTCCTTCCTCTCGGTCTTTCCTGGTTTCGGGCCCCGAAGCCAGGCGCCATGCCGGCGGGCTGTTCCGGCGTGGCGGTCGGGGAGCGCCCTCCATGTCGATCCGGACTCGCCGCTGGCCCCTCGCTTGGGCCGCCTTCGCCGCCGTCGCCCTGCCCGCTGTCGCCCACGCCCAGCTCCGGGTGGTCAACTGGAACATCGCCCACATGCAGGGCGATCCGGTCGCCATGCAGGCGGTGTTCTCGGCGATCGCCACCGACAACAAGCCGGGCTTCGCGGTGGCCCCGCACATCATCGTCTGCGAGGAGGTGCGTTCGGCGGACATCAACGCCCTCGAAGCGATGATCGACGCCTCGGTCCCGGGCCTCAACTACACGCGGGCCACGTACACGACGAGCGGTTCCGAGGACGGCGCGGGCGGAGCCATCGCCCTCTTCTACCGCCCCGACACCGTGCTCGAGATTCCGGGCGGGCACAAGGACCTGGCCACCGGGGGGAGCCGCAACACCGATCGCTGGCAGCTCCAGCTCGTCGGCTACACCTCCGCTGCGGCGAAGTTCTACCTCTACGGCTCGCACCTCAAGGCGAGCTCGGGCTCGGCCAACGAGGCGGAGCGGTTGGCCGGCGCCACCACCATCCGGAACGACGCCGACACCCTGCCGGCCGGGACCCACATCATCTATTGCGGCGACTTCAACCTCTACAGCAACACCGAGCCGGCCTACCTCGAGTTCCTCTCGGCGGGCAACGGGCAGGCCTTCGACCCGCTCGGCACCGGCTCCTGGTCCGGGGCCGGCAACGCCATCAAGCACACCCAGTCGCCCCTTGACGTCGCAGCCAACGGGCTGGTCGGCGGCGGCATGGACGATCGCTTCGACTTCCAGATCTCGACCGCTGCGTTCCAGGACGGCAACGGCCTCTCGCTCATTGCCAACACCTACCGCCCCTTCTGCAACGACGGGGCCCACTACAACTTGGCCATCAACGCCGGCAACAACACCTACTACCCGGCGAACATCGGCCTCTCGAACGCCATCGCCGACAACCTCTACGTGGCGAGCGACCACCTGCCGGTGATCGCGGAGTACCAGATCCCGGCCATGATGAGTGCGTCGATGGCCCCCACCTTCGGCAAGGTGATCCAGAACACGCCGTTCACCGTCAACGCCTTCCTGCAGAACATCGCAGCCGGCCTGCCGGTCGGGATCGACGCCCTCGACTACTCGATCCAAGGGAGCGGCAGCCTCAGCGGAAGCAGCTCGGGCACCGCTCCGCTCGCCCCGTCGGTGGCCGTCGTCCCGGTGACCGTGGTGACCTCGAACGTCGGCGCCGTGGGCGGCACGGCGCTGGTCACCGCGACCTCGGAGGGGGCCCAGCCATCACCCATCCTCCTCTCGACGAGCGGGCAGGTCGTCCGCAAGTCGAACGGGTCGTTCAACGCCTCGAGCGACGTGAACGCCACCACGGTTGCCTTGAGCGCGGCGGTCGATTCGCCGCCGATCGCCATACCCGTCGCGATCTACAACTTCGGGTGGGACGCCAACCAGGCCCTCCTCGATGTGGACGGGGTGGCCGGGCTGGGCGGCGGCTATTCGCTGACCGGTGGATTGCAGTCGGGCCTCGGCGGCACGCCGGCCACCCTCCAGTTCAGCTTCGATGCCCCGAGCTTCGGGGCGGGCACCTACTCGAAGACGGTGACCATCCAGACCAGCGACGAGAACATCCCGGGAGCTTCGGCTGCATTGCTCTCCCTCACCCTCGAGGTGACGCTGACCCCCGCCGCGAACCCCGCCGACTTCAACCACGACGAGCACGTCGATGGGGCCGACCTTGCCGTCCTCCTTGGGCAGTGGGGCACGGCCGGTAGCGCCGACCTCGACGGCAGCGGGACGGTGGATGGGGCGGACCTCGCCATCTTCCTCGGGGCTTGGGGTTGACCGACCTCGAGTTCCCTAGCATGGTGGTTGCTGCCCGTTCCCCCTCGCGAGTCGATTGCCCCATGACGACCCGGTCCGCGCTTCTCGGAACTGCCTCCACGCTCGCCTGCCTTGCGGCTGTCGCGGGGCCCGCGCGGGGCGACATGGTCACCCTGACCACCAGCGTCGACAACACGCTGATCGAAGACCCCGCCGGCGGCTACTCGGAAGGAGCCGGCTACAACTTCTACGCTGGCCGCGTGGGCAGTAACGGCGGCGGCACGCTCCGCCGCGGCGTCATCAAGTTCGACTGCTCGGCGATCCCGCCGGGCTCGAACATCCAACTCGTCACGCTCAAGCTCTACTGCTCGAAGGCGGGCTCGACTGCCGCCTACACGGTGACCCTCAAGCGACTCGCCGCCAGCTTCGGGGAAGGGGCTTCCTTCGCGTTCGGCGGAGCCGGCGCGAACTCCGAGCCGGGCGACGCGACGTGGCTGCACCGTTTCTACCCGAACGTCCTCTGGACGACGCCGGGCGGGGACTTCAGCTCGACGGTCAGCGCCTCGAAGAGCGTCTCGACCGCCAACGCCTGGTACTCCTGGTCGAGCACGCCGACCTTGGTCGCCGACGTGCAGAGCTGGGTCAATGCGCCCACCGCCAACTTCGGCTGGATCGTGCAGGGGAACGAGACCACGCTGCAGTCGGTCAAGCGATTCGACACCAAGGAGGCCGGGGTCGCCACGCGCCCCCAGCTGGTGATCGTCTACACGCCCCCCGTCTTCGGCGACCTGACCAGCGACTCCAAGGTGAACGCCTCGGATCTCGCGGTCCTGTTAGGTCAGTGGGGCGGGCCGGGCAGCGCCGACCTCAACACGTCGGGTCTGGTCGACGGGGCCGACCTCGCTTTGATGCTCGGGGCCTGGACCGGCTGACGGTCGTTCCGGTCAGAGCGTCCCGCGGAGCCGCGGCTCAAGCCACGCTCGGAGGTTCGCCGCGGCCGGACTCGTGTCGCCTTGCTGTTGGGCAGCCACCACGGCGAAGTGGGCCGCGGTGTAGTCGCCGAGCATGGTCCGCCAGGCGGCCAGGTCGAACAGGGCGTCCTGGGCCATCGAGGCCTGCCGTGAGGCGACCTCGGCGCTCTGCTCGAGGAGGCGGATGCGCTCCGAGAGCATCGGTCCGAGCGGGAGGCTGGCGAGGACCGTGGGGTCAACGGCGACCGCCTGCCGCAGCACGCCGGCCGAGGCCGGCATGTCGTCAAGCATGGCGAGCGAGAGGGCGTAGCCGACGAGCGACCGCAGGTTGCGGGAGTCGGCGTCGTGCATCTGGGCGAAGGTCTCGGCGGCCGATCGCGGGAACCCGTTGGCGAGGAGGTCCCAGGCCTGGGCCTCGGCGGCGCTCGTCGCCGCTGCGGGCACGGCGACCGACGGGGCAGCCGGCGGCGGCGCGGTGGGCGGGGCGTAGACGGTGGTGGTCACCACCGGATCGGGCGTGTAGTAGTTGACGTAGGTCACGCTCGGTATGGCGCAGACCGGCGTGTACTCATAGACCGGCACGCACCACGTGGGGTAGCTCTGGTAGACGACGTAGCTCGACCACCATGGGCCGCACGGCGACCAGCAGGGGCGGCGCCACGCCACGCTCGGGGCGCAGCCCACCGAGACGTAGCCGCACCAGCCGTCCCACCACGGGTCGCACCAGCTCGAGCAGAAGGGGACGTTGCCCGCGCCGTAGAAGAGGCCGAAGGAGAAGCCACCGGTTCCGAAGCCGACGGCGAACGACCAAGCATCGGAGCCGCAGCCGGTCCAGCAGTTGTTCCAGGCGGGCTGGTAGCAGCCACCCCAACCCCAACCGGGGCCGTTGTTCCAGCCGTTGCAGTAGTTGATGTTGGTGATGTAGTTGACGGTCGTGGGGGGCGGCGGTCCATAGCCGGGCCCATGGCGACCACCGGGGGGAGGCGGCTGGCCGGGCCCGCCGCCGGGCGGCGGTGCCATCTTCACGCCGCCCAGTTCGTTCGAGGTGAGATTGCTGACAGCACCCGCTCCCGCACCGCGGGTGAGGTCGCGTCGGGTGGCGCCGTTCACGGTGCGCGACGGTCCTTCGCCGACCAGTTGCTTGGTTGGGGCGGCGGGTGACTTGGTGATGCCGCTCCCGGTGGGAACGCCCTTGCCGATGGGACGGCCGTCAAGGCCGCGCCGCGTCGCCGGGAGCGACGGCCCTTGGCCTTCTGCACTCCCAGGTCCATCGACGCGAGCGCCGGGAGGCGTGCGGCCCGAGGGGGATGCACTCGGGGCGCCCTTCGACGCCCCGCTCGGAGCGGCCTGCGGACCGGAGGGCCGGCTCGGAGTCACCGACGGCTCGCCGCGCCGCGAGGGAGGCAAGGCGGGGAGCGTGCTGCTCGGCTTGTCCACGCCAGGCGAGGGAGTCGCGCCGCGGGATGGAGCGTCGGGCGAAGCGGGCTTGCGGCCTCCGCCCGACGACGGACCCGCCGAGGGACCCGCCGAGGGACTCGAGATTGGGCGCGAGGAAGGGGGAGCTGCAGGTCGTGCGGCTGGCGCGGGACTCGGGGCGTCAGGCTTCGCAGCGGGGGGCGCACTCGGACGGCTCGTGGGCGGTGCAACGCTCGGAGCCGCTTGACCAGCGGGGCGCGTCGAGGAGGGGGCCACCACTGGCGGGGGAGACGTCGGGCGAGCAGGAGCGGCCTTCGAAGGCGAGGCGCTCGGCGGAACTGCCTTGCCGCCATTCGGTCGGGCTGCGGGAGGAGCAGTCGGCGAGTTCGAGGGAGGCGGCGCACTGGGCTGAACAGGTCGAACGGTCGGGGCGCCCATCGAAGGCACGGCGCTCGGCGCCGATCGCGCAGGCGAGATGCCCGGCGACATCGAAGGGCTCGCGGAACGCGAGGGTCCGATCGACCCGCCGCCGCTACCGGGGGCCCGGCCTCCGCCCGACATGCCGCCGCCTCGGCTGGGGGCCGATGGCCGGCCTGCTCCGCTCGAAGGTCCGCCCCCGCCGCGATCGGCTGAGCTCAGCGCGGCGGCATCGCTCGCAGCAGATCCCCGATTGGCGAGCGCGGAGGGATCGGCGAGCGCGGAGGGATCGGCGAGCGCGGAGGGCACGGCGATGAATGAAGGGGCCAAGAGGGCGGCGAGAAGACCGACCGACGCAACCGAACGGCGAGAGGAGCGTGGCACGTCTAGGTTCCCGCAGGAAGGCGTAGGCGGCGCACTCGGCAGCACATGCTGCCAAGCGTCACCACGACTCTACGACGCGACCGACCTGATTGCATTCCGCAACTGGACGATTGCGAGCGATGTTCGGTTCGGTCGCTTGGAAGGCCAAGAAGCCACCGGCCCATGTACCGATGGGCGTAGGTGCATGGGCCGGCGAAGGAGAATCGGAGACGCGACTCAGGCCCAGGGGTTCGGCGGCGGGATTGGCGGGCCCGGCGGACGGAGCTTGGGGCCCGGTCCCGGGACCGGGGGCCGCGGCGAGATCGGGCCGCTGGGGGGCTGGCCTCCCGGCGGCGAGCCGAAACCCGGGCCCTTGGGGGGCGCGATAGGTGGCCCCGGCGGCTGGACGCCTGGGCCGTTGCCCGGGGAGGGCTTCGGGGCGTCGATCGGGTTGCCTGGCTCCCGCTTGCTCGGGCCTTCGCCGGGGAGGGGTGCCGGGGCGTCGATGGGGTCGTCGGTCATCGGCCGGCGACTAGGACCCTCGGAGGGCCGGCCCTTGGGAAGTTGCTTCGATGTCGGCTCCGGAGCCCGCTTCGCCGGCGCGGCCCCAGGGCCCTTCCCTCGTTCCCGGACCGGCGCATCGGTCGGCCGACCTCCCGGCTGGGATGTCGGTGCCGTCGGTCTCTGAGGTGCCGACGGGGGAGCGGTGGCGAGGGAGGGGCCCAAAAGGGCCGCCGCGAGGGCTATGGAGCAGGGACCGTACACACGTACCTCCGCGAAGGGGCTCCTGGCAGTGGGCGATGGGAGAAGCCCCTGCCACCATGTCCTACGGCAGCCGTCGACTCTTTTACGGCGCGGGCGCGGAGAAAATCAGATTTCGTTTCGCGGCCGGTTTCTGCCTAGCGGCGGGAGCGGGCGAAGTCGTCCAGAATGGCCCGCAGGGCGGCCAATTCCCCGGGGTCGATCCGGCCGCCGGTTCGGCACGAGGCGTGGAGGTGGGGGGTGATGGCAAGGAACGAGGTCGCGTTCGACGACCGGACGCCTCCCCCCGCCGCGATGGCCGGGGCAGGCATCCCGGTGGCCCGGGCAGCTTGGCTCGCGGCGTCCCGATCGGCTCGATAACGGGCGACTCGGCGCTCGATCGACTCCGAGCCTGCGTTCCAACCGTGGACACCGGCGGTCAGCACCCGCCCGATGCCAAGCTCGGTGAGGTCGGTCCAGCCTCGGGAGCGGTCGGCGAGGAGGTCGAAGGTCCGGAGGAACGCGACGCCCAGCCCTCGGCGGTTGGCTCGATCGCGGAGCAGCCGGGTCGCCTCGCGGTCGATCCGCCCGTCCATGGTCAGCGGCCCGACGGCCACCTCGTCGGCTCCCGCGGCAGCGCAGCGATCGACATCGAGGAGTGAGGCGTCGAGCAGCCGAGGCGTGGTCGCGAAATCCGCGACTTCGAGGCTGAAGCGTGATTCGGGGAGGCGAGGTCGGATCATCGCCACCAAGACCGTACGGCGACGGTCGATCAGGTCGCGTGCCCCGCGGATGAGGTCCGTCGAGGGCGTCCAGCCTTCGGTCGCCAGGTCGTCGCAGAGCTCGAGCCGGTCGGCGAAGGGGGCGGCGAGCCGCGCCGAATCCAAGGAGTCGAGCGGGACTTCGAGCGTCACGGCAGCAACCATCGCTCGAACTCGATCTCGTCGCGGATCGGGATCCCGTCGAAGCCCTCGAGCGGGAGTTCCGGCTTCCACTCCCGCACCCGATCGACGATGCCGCGGTGGAGGGCCGCGAAGCGCCATCCGCGCCGTTGGTAGAAGCGGATGGCGCGGGTGTTGTCGTTGGTGGTGGTCAGGTAGATCCGCCGGCAGCCGGCCTCGCGGGCATACTGCTCGGCCCGGGCCAACAGGGCACCGCCCACGCCGCGGTCGGGGCCGCGGCTACTCAGGGTGATCACTTCGCACTGCCAGGCCCCGCCGTCGAGGTGGAGGGTGACCAGGCCGGCGAACTGGCCTTCGACCTCGGCCACGAAGCCCGGCAGGCGGTCAGCTTGGTGCCGGTGGCCGAGGGACCAGATCTCGGTCGAGCCCCAATGCGACCGCAGTTCACGCTCGACCTCCGGGAGGTCCCGGGCCTCGATGGGGCGGATGTGCGGAGCCATGGCCGCAGGTTAGCGGAATCGGGGAGGGCGACCGTGGGGTCCGCTCGCCCGGACCCGGGGACCGGGTTCGTTTCTGGGGAGAAGGAGGCGGCGCCGACCCCGTTGGGGAGTTCGCCCGCCGCCAACGTCCGACCGGGGCGGGTGGCTCCGGCGCGATTTCAGCGGTTAGGGGGTATTGCCCCGCAGCCGGTCGGGCACAAGCCGTTAGTTGCACTCGCCGGGCCCGAAATACGCTACGATGCTCCATTCACGTGAGCGGTGAGGTCGGCCCGCCCCAAGAAGGAACTCACCCATGGCTAAGAAGAAGACGTCCAAACGAGCCGCCTCCGACTCCCCGCGCAGCGCCGAGAACCGGCGGAAGGCGGCCGAGGCGAATTCCGCCCAGCGCTGCCGCGCCGCCCTCGCCGAGGTCAGCAGCACCCCGGCCGATACCGACGCGATCGCCAAGTTCGCCGGGCTCGATCCGAAGGAAACCTCGGCCCACATGGCCATGATGCACAAGCGGGGCCATGTCGCCCGCACCGGCAAGCTGTGGCGCCTCACGCCGACCGGGATCGATCTCCTGCTCGGCCTCCGCAAGCCCGGCCAGCGGAAGAAGGGGAAGGGCAAGCGCTGATTCGCGCTGCCTGACCCGGCGCCGTTTCCCCGAGGCCGTTTTCCCAGATTGATCGCGAAGGGCACTGTGGCAGGCCCGCGGCGCATGGTCGCCGCGGGCGCTGTCGCTTTTGGTCGAATCGGGCGCGGATCGCTTGCCGCCCCCTCTCCCCCCAACGACGAAACGCCCCGCCGCCACGAGGCAGCGGGGTCGTCGTTTGGGGTCGCTACGTTCGCATCCCCCTTCCAGAACGGGAAATGCGAGCCGACGAGGCGAAAGGCCGGAGCGGGATTTGAACCCGCGAATCACGGATTTGCAATCCGTTCCCTTAGGCCACTTGGGTATCCGGCCGTGGTGAGGAGCCACCATCTTGGCAAAGGGCTCGGGGGGCGTCAAACGATCCGGCCGCCTTTCGCCGGATTCTGTGGGCGGACGGTCGATGAGGACGGTCTCGCGTCCCGGGCGCGTCGGCAGGTGGATGTCGGCCGCGTCCCGCCGGAGTACGCTTCGCTCGTGATCCAGCTCGCGTCCATCCCGGCCACCGCCGCGCTTGCGGCGATCCTCCTCGCCGCGGGCCCCCAGGCCGCGCCGCCGTCGACGGCCAAGCCGGCGGCGAACGAGTCGAAGGCCCCGCCAACCGCGCCGCCGCCGCAGCAGACGACGCCAGCCAGCGGGCCGGCAACCGCGGTCCCCGAGGCAACGTCCGAGAGCCGCAAGCGACCGCCGCTCCTCCGCGAGGGCAGTTATCTCTCGCGAGTCGAGGGGCACCTCCGCCTCGACGAGACGCGGAGCGAGTGGCTCTTCGTACCGACGGCCCGCGAACGGGGCGGCCTGCAGCGCGAGCTCACGCTCCTGCCCTGCGAGCCGCTGGCCGAGGCGGTGCGGACCTTCCGTCTCTCGCCCTCGCCCATGGTCTTCGAGGCCACCGGCCAGGTCTTCATCTACCACGGCCGCAACTACCTGCTGCCTTCGATGATCGTCTCGAACGTCGCCCCGCAGGCGCCGTCCCCGGCAGCGCCGAGCGGCGCCGCGCCGGCCAAGCCCGCCGCGGCCAACGCTGATCGGCCGATCGGAGCGAGCGACGAGGAGGCCATCGCCGAGGAGATGGAACGAAAGCTCGCCGAGCGGATCGCCACCGTGCCCAAGGCACCGGCGGT
Organism: Phycisphaerales bacterium; assembly: GCA_044224425.1. Classification (GTDB taxonomy): domain Bacteria; phylum Planctomycetota; class Phycisphaerae; order Phycisphaerales; family SM1A02; genus JAEUIT01. The sequence goes on along the minus strand of JBGAKK010000012.1, from coordinate 55,224 downwards.
CGCTCCGCCAGCATCGGGCGACGCCAAGGGCGGACCGGCCCCGGTGAGCAAGGTGTCGATCCAGAGCCGTCGCGGGCACTTGGTGCGCGACGCTGCGACCGGCGGCTGGCGCTTCGTGTTCGAGGCCCAGAACAACGACGGCAACGAGACGTCGATGCAGGTCCTGCCGTGCCTGGCCCTCGAGCGAGTCGAGAAGTCGGTGCGGGAGAGCGACGGGCAACTCGCCCTCGTGGTCACCGGCATCACCACCGTCTACGAGGGGCGGACCTTCCTCCTGCCGGGCGTCTTCCGCCTGGCGACGGGCGGCAAGGGGATCAACCCATGAGGACGGCCGCATCGCGTGGCGAGGGAACGCGATGAAGATCCGCCCTGTCGCCGACCCGGACTTCGAGGCCATCGCCGAGCTGACCAACTTCTACATCGAGGGGACGGCGATCCACTTCGGCTATGAGCCGGTCACCGCCCAGGAGCTGCGCGACGGCTGGTGGCCGAAGCGGGCCCGCTATCCGTACCTGGTCGCAGTCACCGAGCAGGGCTCCCTCCTCGGCTACGCCAAGGCCGGCGTGTGGCGCGAGCGGGCCGCCTACCGCTGGACCGCCGAGGTGGGCATCTATGTGCAACCCGACTCGCAAGGCCGCGGGCTCGGGAAGGTCCTCTACGGCCAACTCGTCGACGAATGCGAGGCCCGCGGGCTGCATTCCCTCGTCGGCGGCATCACCCTCCCCAACGAGCGGTCGGTGCGCCTGCACGAGGCCCTGGGCTTCCGCAAGGTCGCCCATTTCGAGCGGGCCGGCTGGAAATTCGGGCGCTGGCACGACGTCGGCTTCTGGCAGCGCATGCTGGCCCCGGCCGCCCAGCCGGCGGCGGAGTCGATGCCCTGATCGTGCTGGCCGCGCCGGCGGTTAGCCGTTGACCGTGACCTTCAGCATGCGCGGGGCCTTTTGCGGCGTACCCGAGCGGCTGTCCTTGAGCGGGGTGGCGGCGATCTTCTCCACCACGTCCATGCCGCTGGTGACCTTGCCGAAGGCGGTGTACTGCCGGTCGAGGTGGCGGCAGTTCTCCCGCGTCAGGCAGACGAAGAACTGGCTGCCGGCGCTGTCGGGGTGGGCCGAGCGGGCCATGGAGAGGACGCCCGGCACGTGCTCGCGATCGTTGAACTCGGCCTTCACGTTCCAGCCCGGGCCGCCGGTGCCGTCGCCCCGCGGGCAACCGCCCTGGATGACGAAGCCCGGGATGATGCGGTGGAACGCCAGGTTGTTGTAGAAGCCCTGCTTGGTGAGCTTCAGGAAGTTCTCGGCGTGCTTGGGGGCGACGTCGTCCCAGAGCTCGACGGTGAAGGTGCCGTGGTCGGTCTCGACGGTCGCGGTCGGGTAGGTCTTCGCTTGGGTCATGGGAGGGGAAGTGTATCGCCGTCGCCGCGGGCCATGAGCTCGCGGCGCAGCGTCCGGCCCCACGGGAAGCAAACGGCGCCGACCACTGCGGTCGACGCGGCGAGGACGAGGAACATGCGGTTGCTCGGCATTCCCGCGTACTTGAGGAGGGAGAAGAGTCCCGCCCCGCCCAGTCCCAGCACGAAGCTGAGGGCGTTGGCGGTCCCCAGGAAGCGGCCCCGCTCGCCGTCGGGCGAGAAGATCTGGAGCATGGACTGGAGCGGGATGATGTAGAGCCCGGCCACCAAGCCCATGACCCCGAGGAAGAAGGCGATCGGCACATAAGCAAGCGGCAGGAGGCCGAGGGCCAGGAAGGCGACCGCCATGCTGATGGCCCCCGCGGTCACGAACCGCGGGTTGGGGCGCTTCCCGCAGAGGTACGCCGCCGCGACGCAGCCCACGCCGATGGTCACGCCGACGATCGCCATGAGGTAGCTCGCCTTGTCCTCCGTCACCCCGAGGAGGGCGGCGTAGTCCGGCAGCATGAGGAGGATCATGGCGGCGAGGAAGTAGAAGTAGGTCCACGCGAAGGCCACGCCGAGAAGCGGCGAGCGCGACATGTCGCGGAGTGCCGAGAGATACGTCTTCAGCGGGTTCGGATCGAGGTCGAGATCGGGCACCTGGGCCCGGAGTCGGGGCAGGAAGAGGCACGCCGCGAGGGCCCCGAGCACGCAGCCGCCCATCACGATCCCCGGCAGCCAGAGGCCGAGCTGGTCGCCGCCCTCGGTCGCCGCGACGCGGTAGTGCGTGGCCAGGAACCCGGCCACCACCGAGCCCGCGATCACCGCCACGTTCGTGCCCATGTTGATGATGCCGTTAGCCCGCACCACGTGGTCGGGCCCGACCAGCTCGGTGATCATGCCGTACTTCACCGGGCCGAAGAAGGCGCTCACGGTGGCGAAGGCGATGAAGGCGAGAAGGGCGATCCAGGCGCTGTCGCCGCGAAAGCTCCACGCGGTGAGGGCGGCCACGACCAGCGAGGCGAGCTTGAGGACAAGCGTGGTCCTGTTCTTCGGGTAGCGGTCGGCGATCCGCCCCGCGAAGGCCGAGAGCAGGATGAAGGGCAGCATGAACGCCGCCCCGACCACGCCCTGGCCAGCCGTGCCGAAGCGCCCCGCCCACGGCCCGTGGTCGGCCACGGTGAAGGTGAGGAGCACCTTGAGGATGTTGTCGCTCGCCGCCTCGAAGAACTGGGTGACGAAGAGGGCGAGGAAGCCTCGATTCCAGAGCTGGGCCCGCCGGGTTTGCTGCATGCGGTTAGCGATCGGGTTGGTTGCGCTGCGGGGCGGGCTTGCCGGAGGTCGGCGAGACGCGGCTGTCGGGCCGCCCCTTGCCGGGCGTGCGGGCCGGGGCCGGCACCAGTTCCGCGCTCCGCACCAGCGGGGCCTTCTTGGGCTTGCCGGTGGCGAGGTCGGCGATCTCGCTGTCGGCAACGGCGAGGATGGCCGGGGCCCCGTCGACGGCCCAGCCGAAGGCGCAGTATTGGGTGTCGAGGCGGGCCGTCCCTTCCCGCGACAGGCAGAAGAAGAACTGCGTCCCGGCCGAATCGGGCGGATCGCTCCGGGCCATCGAGATCACGCCGAAGTCATGGGCCAGGTCCGATGGCTCGAGCGGCAGGTCGTAGCCGGCGCTTCCGTCGCCGGTCCCGGTCGTGTCGCCACCTTGGATGACGAAGGGCCGGCCCTCGCGATCGAACTTCACGATGCGGTGGAAGGTGGTGCCGTCGTAGTAGCCGCCCTCGGCGAGGCTCCGGAAGTTCCACGCCGTGTTCGGCGCCTTGTCGGGGGCGAGGGCCACGCGGATGTCGCCCTTCTCGGTGTGCATCAGCACATCGCGGTCGGGGTAGATCCGCAGTCCGCTCCACGGCGTCGGATCGCCGGCCGGCCATGTCGCCTTGAGCTTCTTGTACTCCTCGTTGTCCGGTTCGAGCAGCCGGTCGCCCCATCCGATGACCCGCGTGTACTTGGTCTTGCCGTCGGGGCGCAGGGCTTCCGCGGTGCGGACCAGCGGCCGGTTGATGAGGGGCTGGGCCACCCACGGCGTGCCGATCGGGTTGCCCTCCTTGGCCAGCTGAAGCCAATGCGCCACGCGGATCTCGCCGAGGACGGGCAGGATCGCAAGAAGGTCGACCTCGCGACCCGCGACGATCTCGGCCTTCCCCTTGGGTGTGCCGTCGGCGGCGAGGAGAAAGAGATCGAGGTGCTGGTCGGTCCCGCCTTCGACGAGGGCAGGGATCGGGCGCCCCACGCCGTGGAAGAGTCCGTCGACCTTGAGCGCGATGCCTTGGGCCATGGCGTGGGGCAGGATCGCAGAGAAGGCGGCGGCGAGCGCTGCCATGGCGGTCAGGAGGCGATGTGTCATCGGCGGGTCCTCAAGCGGGCGGACACCCTAAGATGCGGGAAATGACCACCGCCCATCAGAACGCGGCCATCGTCCGCACGCAACTCAAGGTGGGGCTCGAGATCCACGTCGAGCTGGCCACGCGGACCAAGATGTTCACGCGGGTGCCGAACGTGGCCCACCCCGACCACTTCGACGCCGAGCCCAACTCGCTGGTCGACCCGGTCGTGGCGGCGCTCCCCGGGGTGCTGCCGGTCATGAACCGCCGGGCGGTCGAGATGTCCATCATGGTCGGCTTGGCCCTGAACTGCGAGATCGCCCGCTTCTCGAAGTGGGACCGCAAGAACTACTACTACCCCGACCTCCCCAAGGGCTACCAGATCTCCCAGTACGACCTGCCCCTCTGTGGCGACGGGGCCATCGACATCCCGGTCGCCGACGGCAGCACCAAGCGGATCGGGATCATCCGGGCCCACCTCGAGGAGGACACCGGCAAGCTGGGCCACGAGCTGCCCGGCGGCCACGCCTACGAGGGCTCGCTGGTCGACCTGAACCGGGCCGGGACGCCGCTCCTTGAAATCGTCACCCAGCCTGACTTCGACAACGCCGACGACGTGGTCACCTTCGCCCGCGAGCTCCGCAACATCTGCCGTTTCCTCGGGGTGACCGAGGGCATCATGCAGAAGGGCCACATGCGGTTCGAGCCAAACGTCAACGTGGTGATCGAGACCGCCGACGGCCACCGCTTCGCCACGCCGATCGTCGAGGTGAAGAACCTCAACTCGTTCAAGGCGGTCCGCGGGGCCATCGAGTTCGAGGCCAAGCGGCAGGTCGAGGAGTGGCGCCGCACCGGCCGCGTCATGGGGCCGGGGGCGAAGAGCACCCGCGGCTGGGACGACGTGGCCATGGCCACCGTCCTCCAGCGCGAGAAGGAAGACGCCCACGACTACCGCTACTTCCCCGACCCTGACCTCGTGCCGGTGGTGGTGAGCGAGGAGTGGCTGACCTCGATCCGAGGCACGCTGCCCGAACTCCCCATCCAGCGGAAGGCCCGCTACGCCGAGGCCTACGGCTTGCCGCCCAAGGATGTCGAGCAACTGGTCGACGATCGCGACTTGGCCTTCCTCTTCGACGATGCGACCCTCAAGGCCGAGGCGGCGGGGGCCTTCCCGGCGGCGCAGGACGCCGGCTACGCGGTCGCCAAGCTCCTCCTCAACAACATCGCCAAGCGGGCCAACGAGCTCGGCCGCGATGTCGCCGGGCTCGGCCTCTCCGCCAAGCAGGTCGCCGAACTCGCCATCCTCAAGGAAAAGGGGACGGTCGGGGCTCAAGCGATCGATCCGATCCTCGGGGCGCTCTGTGGCGAGGGCGGCACGACCGCCGAATCGCCGCAAGCGGTCGCCGAGCGGCTCGGCTTGGTCCAAGTCCGTGACGAAGGGCAACTGGTCGCTTGGTGCCGGGCGGCCATCGAGGCCCAGCCGCAGGCCGCGGCCGACGTTCGGGCCGGGCGGGACGCGGCGATCGGCCGCCTGGTCGGGCACGTCATGAAGCTCTCGGGCGGCAAGGTCGACGCCAAGGCGGTGAACGCGACGCTTCGGCAGGAGCTTGGACGCTAGGCAGAGCCTGAGTCCGCCCAGTGGCGGCAGTGGCGGAGGACGCCGGCGGCGAGCAGAATGGACGCATGGCGAGTCCTGCGCACGCCAACCGCGATATCGCCGAGGTCCTCATTCCGAGCGATCGGGTGGCGGCGCGGGTGCAGGAGTTGGCCGAGGCGATCTGCCGCGACTACCCGGCCGACGATGCCCAGTCGCGCGGGCTGGTGATCGTGCCGGTCCTGACCGGGGCTTTCATGTTCCTCGCCGATCTGGTCCGGCATCTGCCGCAGAAGATCCGGATCGAGGTGGTCACCGTCTCGAGCTACCCCGGGGCGAGCGTGGTCAGCAAGGGCGCCGCCCTGGTCGGCGTCCTTCCGACGGACCTCGAGGGCCGCGACGTCCTCGTCCTCGACGACATCCTCGATTCGGGTCAGACCTTGGCCCTGCTCCAGTCGGAGATCGCCAAGCGCCACCCGCGGAGCGTGCGGAGCTGCGTCTTCCTCCGCAAGGACTGCCGCCGCACGGCCGACGTCAAGGTCGACTACGTCGGCTTCGACATCCCCGACGCCTTCGTGGTCGGCTACGGCCTCGACTACGACGGCTTCTACCGCAACCTGCCGTACGTCGGCGTGCTGCGAAACGGCGAGGCTTCGCCCGCGACCGGGAGCAGAGCGTGACGCGGCTCCTCGAGCCACGCCGGCCAGAGCGCATCGCAGCGGCGGCGCCCGCGGTGTCGGCCGAGGACGAGAGCGAAGCCCCGGTCGTGGCCGAACTGCTGCAGCCCGGCGAGACCGTGATCCTCCTCCTCAAGCCGAGCCTTCTCTACATCGTGCTCGGCTCGGCGTCCTCCCTCCTCGGGATCGGGCTGATCGCCTTCCTGGCCGCGTGGCTCGACCGCCGCTTCGGCTGGATGCCGTGGTCCGACCACCAGGCCATCGCGGTCGGCGTCTTCGTCGGCGCCGTCCGCCTGCTTTGGCAGTTCCTCGAGTGGGCCAGCCGGATCTACATCCTCACCGACCGCCGCATCCTCCGCCGCAAGGGGGTGATCCGAGTCAGCGTCTTCGAGTGCCGCCTCGAGCAGATCCAGCAGACCGCCGTCTTCCAAAGCCTGCGGGAGCGGATCTTCTTCCTCGGCACGATGTGCTTCGCCACCGCCGGCGCCGCCAGCTTCGTGGCCCTCTGGACCTACGTGGGACGGCCCTTCGAGGTCCAGCGCACGGTCGCCGAGGCGGTGGAGCGCTACGGGCGGCGGTGAGCGGGGCGCCCTTCCCGCCGCTCAGCGCTCGATCTTCTTCGGCGCCATCCACCCGCGCAGCGGCTGCCGTCCGGTGATGGCGAGGTCGCCGCTGGCGATGGTCAGGACGAGGGGCCGTTCGCCGTCGTTCATCACCGCCGAACGCCCGTGGAGCTCGCCGAGGAGGAGGCACTGACGGTTGCTCGGTCCGGTGACGAGGGCGATGGGCCGCTCGAGGGCGAAGCCATCGACGATGCCGTTACTGGTGGCGAAGCCAGTCCACGACGCGAACACGGCGACGAAGCCAGCCACCGCTGCGAGGCCGACCGCGACGCGGGGGAGCGGCAAGCGGAAGAGGAGGACGAGCCAGAGGATGCCGGCCAGCAAGGCGAAGGCGTCGAAGCCGGCGGTGGCGCTGGCGTCGGCGAGCCACGGGGTGAAGAGGTCGCGGTCGGTGGGGGCGGCGCCGAGCGTGGCCCGGCGATCGGGCCAGGCGATCCAGGCCACGAGGATGGCGAAGACGAGGCCAGCTCCGATCAGGCCGAGCGTGGCGAAGGTCGACGCCAGCTTGCTCGGGCGCGGCCCGCCTGGCACGCGCGGCTTGGCCACGGCAAGGCCGGCGGCGGGGATCGAGACCAAGAGGAAGGCGATGGCCAGGCGGGCCGGGTCGACCATGGCCATCTCGAAGATGCGGAGGGGAACCGCCAGCACCATGCGGACGCCGGTGGCGAGGCCGCCGTCGCTCGAGAGGCGCAGGTCGTTCACGCCGAGGGCCGAGGCCAAGCCGAGGGTTTCGCCGAAGTGGCCGGTGAGCCAGACGAAGCCGAGCACGCCCACCGCGATCGAGGCCCAGAAGCCGGTCCGCACGCCGAAGCGGCTGGTCTCGTCGGTCGGCCGCACGCTGCGCGGCTGGTCGCGAACCACCACCACGCGGGTCACCTGCTCGCCACGAGGGTCGGTCGGGCCGCGCAGCGGGGGAGACTTGGTCAGGTTCGGCATGGCGTCGCCTCCGGTCGTCAGGACTTGAGTTCGCCGGACCAGGCAGTCGATTCGCGGGGATTCGGGAGGTGCTGGCCGAGCCGCTCGAGCAGGGCCCGGTCGTCGGGACTGAGCGATTCGGGGGCCATCACGCGAATCACTGCGTAGAAGTCGCCCGTCTCGTTCTTGCTGTCGGCGATGCCCTTCCCCTTGGCCCGCAGCTTGGCCCCGCTCGAGGTCCCCGGCGGCACCTTCAGCTTGACCGTTCCGCGGAGGAGGGGCACTTCGATGACGGCGCCGAGCGCCGCCTCGACGATCGAGATCGGCACGTCGAGGTAGAGGTCGAGCCCTTCGCGGCGGAACCACGGGTGCTCGCCGACCTGCACGGTGATGATGAGATCACCGGTCGGTGCCCCGCCGCGACCGGGCTGGCCTTTCCCCTTCACCCGCAGTTTGGCCCCCGACTTGACCCCGGGCGGGATCTTGAGGTCGATCGATTGCCGCGAGCCATCCGGAGCGGTGACATGGAGCGACTCGCTTCCGCCGAAGGCCGCGACGGCGAAGGGGACCTGCAAGGTGTGCTCGATGTCCTCGCCGACCTGCGGCGCCGGCCGCTGCTGGCCGCCGCGCCCTCCGCCCCGTCCCGACCGCCGGCTTCCGAAGAGGTCGCCGAAGATCGAGTCCATCGTGTCCTGGTCGATGTCCCCGAAGCCAGGCGAGTCGCCGCCCGACCACGTGCCCTTGAACGGGCCTTGGCGGAAGGGGCCGCCGCCCATGCCGGCGCCCGCAAATGGATCGCCGCCCGCGCCGGCCGCGGCGCCATTCACGCCGGCGTGGCCGAACTGGTCGTAGCGCTTCCGCTTGTCGGGATCGGAGAGGGCGTCGTAGGCCTCTTGGACCTCGGCAAACTTGGCGGCCGCGTCCGCCGCCTTGTTGACGTCGGGGTGGAACTTCCGGGCCAGCTTGCGGTGGGCCTTGCGGATCTCGTCCGCCGTCGCCGTGCGGTGGACCCCGAGGATCTCGTAGTAGTCGCGAGCCATCAGTCGCCCCGAGTATACGGTTCGGCGGGTGCGGGTCGGCAGGCGATCGCAGAATCGGCGGCGGGTGGGGGCGAGGCGCTCACTTGGTCATCGAGACGCCGTCGCTCCGGCGGACCGTGAAGTGGACCTGGGTGGGCTTCGGGCCGTCGTTTCGCACCTCGAAGGTGGTGGTCCCTTCGTAGGTCCGCGCCACCAGCCCTTGGAGCTGCCGGATCTCCGACTCGGTGCCGCCCTCGCGCACCACCACGTCGATCGGCTGGTCCCCGCTCTCGATCGAGACCCACGGCTTCGATCCTAGGACCTCGAAGGTGAGGTGCTCGCCGGGAAGGAGGACGGCGCCAGTCGTCGTCTCGCTCGAACAGCCGGAGAGGAGGGCGACCGGCCCGAGGGCGAGAAGACGCAGGGCGAGGGGGAGGAGCCGTGTCTTCATGGGCGGTGTCCCGAGGAGGCGGTTGCAGCCGTCGGAGAGGATAGCTCCGTCCTGCCGTAGACTGAGGCCGCCCATGGCCTGCGATCCGAAGCACCCGAGGACCCTCCCCACGGGCGGGACGCCCAAGTCCGTCTCGCTGACGGTGCTTCCGGCCGGCGGGCCGGTTGGCGCCAACACTCCTTCCCCGAAGCCCCATTCGACGATGGGCACGCGGCGGGCGATCGTCCTCGCCACCATCCAGATCCTCATGGTGGTCCACCTCGTCCAGTGGTGGATCCAGGGGCGGACCCTCTCGGCGGTTGAGCCGAGCGAGTCGATGGAGACATTCAAGAACGGCATCGTCAACGCCGGGACGGTGGTCTTCGCCATCGGCCTCGTCTCGACCCTCGTCGTCGGCCGCTTCTTCTGCGGCTGGGGCTGCCACATCATCATGCTGCAGGACCTCTGCACCTGGCTGATGGGCAAGGTGGGCATCCGGCCTCACGCCTTCCGCTCGCGGCTCCTCCTGTTCGTGCCGCTCGGGATGGCCTGCTACATGTTCCTCTGGCCGGTGGTGTACCGGCTGGCGATCGCGCCGTACGCCCAGCCCACCCTGCGTTGGCCGGGGTTCACCCAGGCCTTCATCACCGACGACCTCACCCATGGCGTGCCGGGGATTCTCCTCTCGATCCCCTTCTTCCTGGTCACCGGGTTCCTCACCGTCTACTTCCTCGGCAACAAGGGCTACTGCACCTATTGCTGCCCCTACGGAGGCTTCTTCACGCCGCTCGACGAATGGTCGGTCGGCCGGATCAAGGTGAACGACGCCTGCGAAGGCTGCGGCCACTGCACCGCGGTCTGCACCTCGAACGTGCGGGTGCATGAGGAGGTCCGCGACTACGGCATGGTGGTCGACCCGGGCTGCATGAAGTGCCTCGACTGCGTGAGCGCCTGTCCGAACGAAGCGCTCTCCTTCGGCTTCGGCAAGCCCGGCGCGCTGCGCACGCTCCGAGCCGCGACCAAGCCGGAGCCGCGGACCTGGGATCTGACCTGGGGCGAAGAAATCGGCTTCGCCCTGCTCGCCATCCTCACCTTCGTCGCCACGCGGGGGACGATCGGTTTCGCCCTGCCGTTCCTCTTCGCCTCGGGCGTCGTGGCTTGCGTCGTCTTCTTCGCCTTCAAGGCGTGGCAACTCGCTGGCAACCCCAATGTGCGCTTCCACCAGCTCCAGCTCAGGCGCGGCGGGCGGCTCACGGGGGCCGGATTCGCGTGGGCCGCCGCGGCGATCGTCATGCTGGCGGGTGTCGGCTACAGCGCGACCATCAACGCCGCCGGAATGCTCGCCGGGTGGTTCGACGACCGGGTGACCGTGCCCCCGCAGATGGTCTTCTCGGGGAACCCGGTGGCCCTCGATCCGCCGATGGCGGCGCAGGCCGAGCGGGCCCTCCGGCTCTACGCCATCGCCAGCGCCATCGGCGAGGGCGGCTTCGGCATCGTGCCAGCCCAGCAACCGGGCATCGACCTGCGTCGGGCGTGGCTCCTCTCGGCGCTCGAGCGCTACGACGAGGGCGAGGCGCTCCTGCGGGGGACGATCGAGCGGCACGGCATCAGCGACGCGCTCGCCTGTGGCGTCGGCCGCATCCTGCGCGGCCAGCGGAAGGTCGAGGAAGCCGACGCCTGGTACCGCGAGACCGCCGCCGCCAATCCGACCTTCGTCAACCTCCAGGACGAGTACGTCCAGTGGCTGATCGACGAGGAGCGGCAGGCCGACGCGATCGCCGCCTCGCGCCTCGCCTTCGAGCGAAACCCGAACGACCTCATGACCATGCGGCGCCTCTCGCTCGTCCTCATGGACCTCGGCGACTCGGCCCAAACGGAGGAGGGGATCGCGGTCACCCTCGAGACGCTGCGGATCGCCCCCGACAACCCCTTCGCGTACCGGGCTCTCGCCCTCGGGTACGGCCGCCTCGGCCGCATGCCCGAGGCCGAGCAAGCCATGCGGAGGGCGGTCGAGCTCGCCCCCGACGACTGGAAGCTGGTCCAGTCGCTTGGCGAGCTTCTCATGGGGATCGACAAAGCGGAGGAAGGCGCCCGTTACATCAAGGATGCGGCCCGGCTGCGTCAGGCGTCGGGAACGAAGTGAGGTGAGGCGGCTGGCCCGCGCCGGGGTCGGCGCGAGCGCCGCCTAGCGGCAGGCACCCCACGCTCCGAGCAGGACGGCGAGGTCCGCGGCGTCGACGCTGCCGTTGGCGTCGAGGTCCGCGCTCCCGCCGATCGAGCCCCACGCTCCAAGCAGCATGGCGAGGTCGGCCGGTCCCACCGTGGAGTCGCTGTCGAGGTCGCCGACGCACGAGGCGCTCGAGATGGTCGCTTGCAGTCCGGTGTTGCCGTACAAGTAGCCGCCGTAGACGGCGAAGTCGATGGTGTCGCCCGGCGCCACGACGAGATGGAGGTCGAAGGCGCCGCTGTCGTTCCCGTCCCACACCGGGTTCCCGTTGTGCCGCACGGTGACCGGCAAGTACGCTCCGTCGCCCGGAAGGAACGCCCCGACGACGTGCACCGTGGTGCTCGCCCCCAGCGGGCTCGTCCAGCGGGCCACTTCCGGCTGCGTGCCGTTCCCGGGGTGGATGGAGATCGATCCGGGCGGGATGCCGAAGACGGGGAAGTCGTGGGTGTTGCGCCAGATGCAAGGCGTGGCGTCGCCGCCCCAGCCGATCCACATCGGTCCGTCGTTCCCGATGATCGGCTGGGTCGAGAGCGTCAGCGGCCCGAATCCGACCTCCATCCAGCCGTAGCTCCAGGCTCCATTGGGGTTGCCGTTCTCAATCGAGAACTGCGTGGTCACGTCCCACGTCTCGGCGCTGGCGAGCGTCGAGGCGGCGACAGCGACCAGCAAGCCGCCGAGGCTCATGGTGGTCCGCTTCATGTCGATCTCCTGCTATGTGCCCCGCGCGGAACGTCGCACGTCGCGGCTCACGCCCGGGGAAGAGACTCTAGCGCTGCGGTATGCGAGGTGGCCGGAGGTGCGGCAACCCCGATCGCGGATCGGGATTCGACGTTGTGCAGCGAGTGGCCCGTGCAGCGTCAGTGCGCTGCGGCGCCCTCGGCCTTGCGGATCAGGTCGAACAGCTCGTCGGCGCTCTTCGCCTCGTAGCAGGCGTTGCGGAACTGCGGATTGACCATCAGCCGGCTGACCTTGCCGAGGGCCTGGATGTGCTCGGCGATGCGGTCGGCAGGGGAGACGAGCAGGATGATGAGCCGGACCGGTTTGCGGTCGATCGAGCCAAACTCGATCGGCTCCTTGGGCATGCCGATCGCCATGGTCAGGGCCCGGGCGCTGGTCGACTTGCCGTGCGGGATGGCCAAGCCCTCGCCGATCCCGGTCGAGCGCTGCTGTTCGCGCTCCCAGACCGCCCGCTTCAGGGCCGGACCGTCGGTGACGTAGCCTTGCTTGGCGAGCAGGTCGATGAGCTCCTCGATCGCGGCCTGCTTGTGGGTCGCCTCGAGCGGCACCTTGATGGCATCGTGGGGAAGGATGTCGGAGATGTTCATCGCGGGTCCCGGCGAGCCATCTTGCCTGCTGGCGTGTCTGCTGGCATGTCCGCTGGCGAGGTCGGCGGACGCCTCGGAGTGGAGCCGACCATCGTACCAATAGCGATCGGAGGCGGCCGGTCAACGGCCGTGTGAGCTTCCCGTGTGGCAGAGCAGGGTCCAGTAGCCCCCGTCGGCGTAGGCGGTCGGCGGATCGCCGGGAAGGCCGGTCGGGAAGCGCTGCCGCTCGCCGCGATCGACAAGCCGGTGGTGCTTCCGCAGCCATGCCGCCTGCCGGGCGTTCTCGGCCGGCTCGAGGCTGCACGTGGCATAGAGCAGCGTGCCGCCCGGCTTGAGGAGAGGAAGCGAACCGGCCACGATCGAGCGTTGCTTGTCGACCAGCTTCTCGAGGCGGCGGGCGGTGAAGCGGTAGGCGGCCTCGGGGCGGCGCGGGAGGACGCCGGTGTTCGAGCAGGGGACATCGGCGACGACAAGATCCGCGGCTTGGAAGCAGTCGGGGATGCGGTCGGGGCCGAGGACCTCGATGTTGGCAAACCGCGATGCCGCCTTGGCCAGATCCTGGCGGCGAGCGTCGTCGGGATCGGTGGCCACGATCCGGGCCGCAGGGAAGGCGGTGGCGAGTTGCACCGTCTTGGTGCCGCGCCCGGCGCAGAAGTCGACCACCACCTGCGGACGGAGGCCGGCCGCCATCGCAGCCTCGACGGGGTCGCCGCTGGTCGAATCCTGCACGCGTAGGCCGGGGTGTGCGGCGAGCAGTGCACCGATCTCGCTGGCCTCGCCCACCCAGACATAGGAGCTGCGTCGGGCGTGCGGGGCGAGGCTCGGATGCCCGGCCAGTTCGGGCGGCACGCCGGTCAGGACGATCGGCGGGTCGACGATGTTGTGGCGGGCGAGCTCGGTCGCCGCCGGGAAGCCGTGGGCCGCTATCCAGTGCAACAGGAGCTCCCGCCCGATGCTTCCGGCCTGGCCGATCCGGATCGAGAGGTCGCTGTGGAAGACGGGTTGCTTGAGCTGCCACGCCCGGCCGTCGGCGAGCGGGAAGACGTCGGTCCGCTGGGCGAAGGGCGGAGCGTCGGGGGCGGCGAGGAGTTCGCCCTTGAGACCTGCGATCTTGCGGAGGACCGCGTTCACGAATCCGGCCGAGCGCGGACCGCGGGTGCGCTTGGCCCACTCCACGCTTTCGTCGACCGCTGCGTGGTCGGGGATCCGATCGAAGAGGAGCAACTGGGCCGCGCCGACGAGGAGCGCCGCTTGGAGCGGAGCTTCGACCCGAGGCCAGGGACGCTCCAGACGGCTCTCGATGACCGCCACGAGCGAAAGCCATCGCCGAGTGACAAGGGCGTCGATGGCTCGGGCCAGGCCGGCGTCGCGCGGGGCGAGCCCGGTCGCGTCGAGGGCGTCGAGGCCGAGGTCGGGAAAGCTCGCCGCCCGCAACGCGATGCGCTCGATGGCCACGGTGCGCGGTGACTTGGGCTCTGCTTCGGTCGGGGTCATGGCAGGGGCGGATCGCCTTCCAACCAAGCGACGAGGCCTGCCGGGGCAGGCCTCGTCGGGTCAGGCGGCTTGGTTGGCAGGCTCGTGGCGGCTCACGCGTTGACGAGTTGCTTCTTCGACTTCTTGCCCGACTTCGCGGCGGGCTTGTCGCTGCACGAGCAGTCGCCGCTGCAGCTCCCGTTCTTCTTCATCCAGGCCTCGGCGTCGGCCTTGAGGGCCGCGGCCTTGTCGGTCTTTTCCCAGGTGAAGGTGCCAGGGCCGCCCTCGCCGGGGTCGCGACCGAAGTGGCCGTGGGTGGCGGTGGCCTTGAAGATCGGCTTGCGGAGCTCGAGGGTCTCGATGATGCCGCGCGGGGTGAGGCGGAAGTGCTTGTTGACCAGCTGCGAGATGACCTCGTCGGGCAGCTTGCCGGTGCCCTGGGTGTCGACCAGGACCGAGGTCGGCTCGGCCACGCCGATCGCGTAGGAGAGCTGGACCTCGCACACCTCCGCGAGATCGGCAGCCACCACGTTCTTGGCGACGTAGCGGGCCATGTAGGCGGCGCTCCGGTCGACCTTCGAGGGATCCTTGCCGCTGAAGGCGCCGCCACCGTGGCGACCGCGGCCGCCGTAGGTGTCGACGATGATCTTGCGTCCGGTGAGGCCGCAGTCTCCGTGCGGGCCGCCGACCTCGAACTGGCCGGTGGGGTTGACGAAGACCTTGATCTTGTCGTTCCACCACTTGCCGAGGACGGGCTTGATGACCTTCTCGATCACCTCGGCCCGGAGTTCCTTCTGCTTCGCCGTGCCGTTCCACTCGGGGCCGTGCTGGGTGGAGAGGACGACGGTGTCGATGCGGACCGGGGTGAGGCCCTCGTACTCGACCGTCACCTGGCTCTTGGCGTCGGGCCGCAGGCCCTTGATGCCGTTCTTGAAGCGCACCTCGGCCTGCTTCTTGACCAGGCGGTGGGCCAGGTCGATCGGCAGCGGCATGAGGGACTTCGTCTCCTTGCAGGCGAAGCCGAACATCATGCCCTGGTCGCCGGCGCCTTGTTCCTTCTTGTCGTCACTTGCCTTGTCCACGCCGCGGGCAATGTCCGGGCTCTGCTTGCCGATGCAGACGCTGACGCCGCACGACTTGCCGTCGAAGCCCTTGGCCGCGTCGTCGTAGCCGACCGAGAGGACGGTTTCGCGGACGATGGAGGGGATGTCGACGTAGCCGCCGCAGGTCACTTCGCCGGCCACCACGGCCAGGCCGGTGGTGACCAGCGTCTCGCACGCCACGCGCGAGGCGGGATCGGCCTTGATCATGGCGTCGAGGACGGCGTCCGAGATCTGGTCGGCCAGCTTGTCAGGGTGGCCCATGGACACGGACTCGGAGGTGAAGAGGTAGCGGCGGGCGGTCATGGCGGTGGTGGCGGTTTCGGTGGAAAGCGGCGTTGTTGCGGGGACTCGGCACCATGCCGAAACCGCACACGGGGAAGCGGCGGAGTATATCGGCAGCCCCCGGCCACCCCGTGCCTCGCATATCTGTCACGGGCGGAGAAACCACTTCCGCCTACCCCTCTTGCCGCGGATTCCTCGGACGAATCGCCCCTTCGGGCCGGTCCGGGGCGGCCTCCGCCGGGGTCTGGGGTACTGTGGATCGTCGGGCTGTACGGCCCACCTGGGAGCCTCTTCCTTGATGACCTCGATGCCTGTCCCCACGCTCCTCGCCCGCACCGCCACCGGCCTCCTGGCTGGGGTCGCGGCATCGGTCCTCCTGGCCGCCGGTCCCGTCCCGGCTTCCGGGGGCAAGCTGCCGGCGGGTGCCCACCTCGCCCGGGGCCCGATCGGTCTGGCGGACGTCGAGGGGGGCTACGCGAGTACCCATGTCTTGGTCCGCCTCCGCCCGGGGGCCAAACCCGCCGCGGTCGGCGGGGCGTGGACGTTCACCGCCCCGGGGGCACCGCGCGGAAGCGCCCTCGCTCGTGATGCCGCAAGCTCAGGGGCGCTCCTGGCCCAGGCCCGGGTGAGCGCGATCGAGCCCGTCTTCCCCGCCCTCGCCAAACCTGTTCGGGCCGCCGCCTTCGGCCTCGACCGCACCTATCGCGTTGAGCTCCCGGCAGGGAGCGACACGCCGACCTTGGTGACCCGCCTCGCCGCCCTCGGCGCGGTGGTCGAGTTCGCCGAGCTCGATGGCGTCGGCGGGCTCGCCGCGATCCCCAACGACCCGGAGTTCCCCCTCCAGTACGACATGCACAACACGGGGCAGATCGCTGGCGGCATCGTCGGCGTCCCCGATGCGGACATCGACGCGCCCGAGGCGTGGGACATCGCGCCGGACACCTCGGGCATCGTCATCGGCCTGCTCGACGCTGGCGTCAATCCGCACCTCGAACTGACCGGGCGCATCCTTCCCGGGTTCAACGTCCCGGACAACAACACGGTCACCCTCGACGAGTGCTCGAGCCACGGCACGCACGTCAGCGGCATCATGGCGGCGGCCCGCGACAACGGCTTGGGCATCGCCGGCGTCGCCTCCCAGGCCAAGATCAAGCCGTGGGTCGTCGTCAACGGCTGCAGCGGGCTGGAGTCGTCGGTGGCCACCGCCCTGCAGCAAGCGACCGACGCTGGCCTCCGCGTCCTGAACCTGAGCCTGCAGTACTACTCGGGCACCCAGACCCTGCACGACGCCGTCCTCTATGCCGCGGACGCCGACGTGGTCATGGTCTGCGCCGCGGGCAACAACGGGAACAGCAACGTCGCCTATCCCGGCAAGTGGCCGGAGACGATCTGCGTCGCCGCCCTCAACCCCGACGACACCGCGTGGTCGGGCTCGAACTTCGGCCCCGAGGTCGACATCGCTGCGGCGGGCAACAACGTCCACTCGCTGATCGGCACCGCCGCGTACGGCGACAAGACGGGGACCAGCATGGCCACCCCGCACGTGACCGGGATCGTGGCCTTGATCCTGGCCAAGAACCCGACGCTCACTCCGACCCAGGTGCGCGACATCCTGCAGGCCACCGCGGTCGATGTGGGGACGCCGGGCTACGACACCCACACCGGCTATGGGCGAGCCAATGCCTACGCGGCGCTCCTCGCCACGCCGGTCCCGGTGACCCCCGATCTCGACCACGACGGCACAGTGGGGGCGGCCGACCTGGCGCTCCTCCTCGGGGCTTGGGGACCGTGCGTGGACTGCGAGAGCGGCTGTGCCGCCGATCTCGACGGCGACTGCAGCGTCGGAGCCAGCGACCTGGCCATTCTCCTCGGGGCGTGGGGCTGATGCCGCCAAGCGGGCGGTGCCGGTCTCCCGACCGGGTCCGTCCAGCTATCCTTGGGCCGGGCGGCATCGAAGGTCGGTGCTCGCCGGCCGCCAGGGGAAGACCATGAACGTGCGCATGGAACTCTCTCGGATCTTCATTCGCGAACTGAGCGACATGCAGATCATCGAGCTGACCGAAGCCGACGGGGAGCGGACCTTCCCCATCGTGATCGGTCTGCCCGAGGCCTTCGCCATCGAGCGGCGGCTGAAGGGGACCGAGGTGGTCCGGCCCCAGACCCACGATCTCCTCGCCTCGGTGATCCGGCACCTTGGCGGAGCGTTGAAGCGGATCGAGATCCACAACCTCCGCGACGGCACCTTCTACGCCAACCTGATCATCGAGCGGGACGGCGAGGAAATCGCCGTCGACAGCCGCCCGAGCGACGCGATCGCCCTTGGCGTGGCGGAGCGGGTGCCGATCTTCGTGGCCGAGGAAGTCCTGGCCCAGGCCGCGGTCGACGCCAGCGCAGCCGACGGCCCGGGTGGCGGCGGCTCGCTCGTCGACTTCGACGACGTCGAGTCCGACGATGACGAGTGACGCCCCGATCGCCCCCTCGCCATGAACGCAGCGCCTCCCGAGCACGTCCTGGACGACGACCCGCTTCCGCACCGGCGATTGCTCCAGGTGCCGGCGCTGGGCGGCGTGGTGAAGGCCAGGCCCGAGGACTTCCTGGTCGACGAGATGCCGCTCTACGAGCCCTCGGGCTCGGGTGAGCACCTCTACCTCTTCGTGCAGAAGCGGGGGATGGCCCACAGCGAGATGATCGAGCTCCTCTGCCGCCACTTCGGGGTGGGCGAGGAGTCGATCGGCTTCGGGGGCATGAAGGACAAGATCGCCATCACCAGGCAGCTTGTCTCGATCCACCTGCCCGGCAAGCCCGACCCGTCCAGCCTCCCGGCGGACGAGGACTTCGTGGTGCTCTGGGCGGCACGGCACGGGAACAAGCTGCGCCGCGGGCACCTCGCCGGCAATCGCTTCTCGATCCGCATCCGCGGGATCGAGCCCTCGAAGGTCATCGCCATCCGGTCCTCGCTTCGCCAACTCGAGCGGGACGGCATCCCCGACTACTACGGCGCCCAGCGCTTCGGCTACCGCCGCAACACGCACCGCCTCGGGCGGCACCTCCTCACCGGCAATTGGAGCGGACTGGTCGACGAGTTGGTCGGGACGGTCTCGCCCTTCCCCGAGCATCAGCGTCCGCAGCGGGAGCTGGCAGCAGCGGGTCGTTGGAAGGAATCGCTGCCGCACTGGGCCCGGAACGATCGCGCCGAGCGCTTGGTGGTCGCCGCCCTCGGCCGCGGCCGGACGCCGGAGCAGGCCATCCGCGAACTGCCGCCGCACACCCGGAGCTTCTGGGTCAGCGCCTTCCAGTCGGCGACCTTCAACCGCGTGCTCGACCGGCGGATCGCCGACGGGCTCTTCGCCTCGATCATCGAAGGCGATGTCGCCTACAAGCACCAGACGCGCGGCCAGTTCGTGGTCACCAAGGAGATCCTGGCGGGCGAGGACCTGAAAGCCCGGCTCGACCGCTTCGAGATCTCGCCCAGCGGGCCCATGCATGGCTCGGGCATGATCGAGGCCGGCGAGCCGGTCGCCACCTGGGAACGCGAGGCGACGACCTCCCTCGGCGTCCCGCCCGAACTCCTGAGCGCCCGGTCGGCCCACGCCGAAGGGACGCGGCGACCGCTGCGCGTGCCGGTGAGCAACACCGAGATCGAATCGGGCGTCGACGAGCACGGGGGATACGTGCGGCTCGCGTTCGACCTGCCGCGAGGGGCGTACGCGACGGTGCTCCTAAGGGAGCTCCTTGGCGAAGGTGCGGCCGCCGACGAGGACCCCGACACCCGCGGCTAACCGATCCCGCAAAGGGGTGCCGGGCCATCCGTCCGCGGTATCATCGGCATGGCCGATGCACCGAACCTTCCGCGCGGGGCATCGAGGCCGCCTTACCCGAGGACCACCGATGCCCGTCCGTTCGCTCTACCGGTTCGTCTGCCTCGCCGCCTGCCTTGGCGGGCTCGCCGCCTGCTCGCACGGATCGAAGGCGTCGAACAAGGACCTCGTCGCGGCCAACGACGCCGAGCGCTTCGCCTACGGCATCGGCTACAACCTCGGCAACGAGACGCGACTCGGCCTCGCCGACGACGGCATGACGGCCGACGTGGCGACCATCAAGCGAGGCTTCGCCGACGGCCTGCACGGGTCCAAGCCGGCCATCCCGAAGCGCGAGATCGACGCGGTGCTGCGGGCCGTGCATCGCACGCTCCTCGATCGCGCCTCCCAGCGGCGCTACGCGGAGGATCCGGAGTTCCGGGCCGTCGCGGACCAGAACCTCGCCGCGAGCGAGGCGGCCATCAAGGCCTTCGCCGCCGCGCCGGGGGCCCGGCAGTTCGCCGACGGCGTCTACATCCAGACCATCGCCACCGGGGCCGGTCCCAAACCCGGAGAGGGCGAGATCTACGTCGCCGACTGGACCTTGGAGCTCGCCGACGGCACGGTCGTCGACGAGCGCAAGGGCCAGCATCTCGACCACGAGAACGTGCTTCCCGCGGCAGCCAAGGTGCTCGCGACCATGCGGGTCGGCGACCATTGGAAGGTGGCCTTCGCCCCGGCCCAGGCCTTCGGCCTCGGCGGCAACGCCCCCGCGGTTGGGCCGAACGTGGCTATCGTCGTCGACGTGACCATCGTGGGCACCGCCAAGCGTCCGCAGGAGTGACCGATGCGAACCCATTCCCCGATTCACCGGCTCTTCCAATTGCTCGGCGCCCTCCTCGTGGCGAGCTTCATCGCGGGACCGCTCCACGCCCAGATGCAGGTCGGCAGCGGTCACGCCCTCGACGGCAGCCTGCGGGTCGGCGACTCGGGCTACAACTACACGACCTATCGAGGCGGCGGTAGCGGACTCTCCTCGCCCGCCTACGTGCCGGCGTACTCGCAGGCTCGCGCGGCGGCCGCCGGCTCCGGCGCGTACGCCGGGATCGGCCGGCAGTACTCCGCCTACACCGGCGGAGCCGGGCAGGGCATCGGCAACAACCGGGTCACCAACTACGACGTCTACCTGAACGACCGCACCTACCAGGCGGGCTGGCAGACGCAGTCGCGAGGGTATTCGTCGTACAGCGGGCCGCCCGGCGGCTCCGGCAGCAGCAGTTCCGCCGGGGCCTACCGCATCAACACGCGAATGCAGTGAGGACGATCCCTCGCTCGGCGAGGGCGGCCCGCATGACGGCGGCGGTGTCTCCGGTGTGGTCGACGAGGATCGCGTCCCAGCCTGCGGCCCGAGCCGCCTCGACGTTCTCGGCGAGGTCGTCGAAGTAGACGATCGCCTGTCCCGCCACGCCGCGCTCCGCTTCGAAGCGCCGGAAGATCGCGGGGTCGGGCTTGGCCAGGCTCCAGAGGTGCGAGGCGTGGCGGTGATGCAAGGCCCGCAGGGCGGGGAGCTCGACCAGCCGTTCCCAATGCTCGTCGTTGGTGTTCGAGAGGCAAGCGGTCATGAGGCCGGCGGCGCCGAGGGCTCGAATGAGCTCGGCGACGCCCGTGTACTCCTCGCGGAGAACGGCGGCGCTGACTCGGGCGATCTCGGCCGGCGAGTAGGCGCCGGCGAAGGTCCCGCTCATCAGGCGATGGAAGGTCGGGGCATCGAACTCGCCCCGCTGGTGGCGGAGGCTGAGATCGTGGCGCTGCCGGACGATGGCCTCGTCGGCTGGCACGGGGCGCAGCGGAACGCCGGCGGCGAGGGCGGCTTCCTCGAAGCTGCGGCAGATCCGCACCACGACGCCGCCGAGGTCGAAGCAGGCGCAGGCGATCGGGCGTCGGGTCATGGCCCGAGTGTAACGCGACGTCGCGACCCCACGCCGCCGAGCAGGGCGAGGGCCATGAGCGGAAGCGCGGCCGGTCCGGGCACTGGGGGGGGCGGCGGAGGCGGCGGGTCGATAGGGGGGTCGATAGGGGGATCGATGGGCGGGTCGATCGGTGGATCGGGCGGATCGTTCGGTGGGTCGGCGGGCGGATTGCTCGGTGTCGACTTGGTGCGCGGCACGGTCGAGCCGCCGCCGTCGCCCGAGAAGGGCGTCTCGCTTCCCACCTGCGGGTCGCGGTAGGCCGGGGAGGGCGTGCTGTTGAAGAACGCCCCGACCAGCTCGCCGCCGGTGTAGGCGCCGACGGCAGGGGCGGACGCCTCGGCGCTGGCCAGCATGTCGGTGAGGCTCTCGCCTCCCCCAAACAGCTTGCAGGCCATGATCACGCCGCGCGGGATCTCGAGCCGCCAGCCGATGGCGGCGCCGTCGCCGGCGCCGAGCTCGTCCATGTCATAGCCGACCATGGCCAGCCCGAGGGCGTGGGTGCCGGTGAACTCGATGGCCAGGCCGCTCAAGCCCGAGGCCATGGCTTCCGGAGTCACCGCCGCCATGGTCTCGCCCAGCACGGGGTCGTCGATATCGCCGCCGAGGATCGCGCCGAGGCGGAAGTCGCCGGTGGGGACGGGCCCCACCACGATGGCCTCCGGGTCGCGGTCGTTCTTCCCGGGATGGCTGTCCTGCAGCCCGGTGGGGAAGAGGACGTCGATGCGGACCTCGGCGCTGCCGTCGCTCGCCAGCAGCGAGCCCACCGAGTAGCCGCCGATCGTGTCGAGGGCCTCGGTCGGCGCGGGGGCGACCTCGCGCCCGCTCAGGATGCGCACGCCACAGCGGCCCGCGACGAGATCCTCGTCGGAAACCGTCACCCACCCACGTTCGGGGTCCTTCCGCGCGATGCGGACGGCTGCCACCTGGTGCAGCTTCCCCGACTCGCGGCTGAAGGTCATGGTGCCAAAGGCCACCGAGTCGATGGAGACGTTGCCGGCGAAGCGGCCCTGCGAGACCAGCGATCCGCCCACGTCGAAGCGAGCGTTCTCGAGGGGGACGCTGGCGGCCATCGCCGGCGGCGCGGCGAGGAGCGACGACGCCAGGCAGAGGCCTGTGGCGATCGACGCCGGCTGCACGCGGACCTTGGGCGTTGGGCGCATGGCCCCTCCTCGAACACGGCGCCGGGCGAGCCGGCCAAACAAATGGCAGGGAGCCTCGCCAGCGCGACACGGGCATCGCCGCGGCCTCGCCGGACCGCACGGATGGCGTGCGCGGCGTGGCCGGAGGGTGGTCCTCTCCCACCGAGATGGAGTGTCCGATGTGTTTCGCCCCCGGCGAAACCACTCACCTCGAGTGTTCGCACCGGATGTCCGGCTGTTGCGTCGGTGCGGAAAATGCAGCCGCCAGCAGAGCCGAGAACTCGGCCGCCGGCGGCGGATCGTTCAGCTTGTCACGAGGTGAGGCGACTCAGGCGGACTTGCGTCGATCGTCGCGGAGGCGACGGAAGAAGTCCTTGAGGAGCGCTGCGCAGCGGTCGCCGAGCACGCCGCCGAAGACGTGCGGCCGGTGGTTGAGCCGGCGATCGGCGGTGATCCGATAGAGCGTGTCGCACGCTCCGGCCTTCGGGTCGGTCGCCCCATAGAGGACGCGCCCGATGCGGGCGTTGACGATCGCTCCGGCGCACATGGGGCAGGGCTCGAGGGTCACGGCGAGCGAGCAGTCGTTGAGCCGCCACTCATCGAGCTTGATGGCCGCGTCGCGAATCGCCAGGAGCTCGGCGTGCCCCACCGGGTCGCGAGCCAGTTCTCGGGTGTTGGCGGCTTCGGCGATCACCTGATCGCCCCGGTAGAGCACCGCTGCGACGGGGACTTCCCCCGCGACAGCGGCTCGACGGGCGAGCTTGAGGGCTCGCTCCATCATTTTCAGGTCGGTTTCGGTGATGCCCGGCGTTCGCCGGCGCACCAAGCTCAACTCGGCCATGGCTCTCCTTCGGCGGCCCCGCAGGCGCACGGCGACCAATCGCCGGCTGGCCTGCGCGGACAACCCATCCTTCACCCGGCGACGACTCACGTTGGAGAGTCCCCGGCGGATGGCTCATCGGCGTCCGGCGGCTCGCGTCGCGGGGGAAGATCCGCTGGCGGCGCGGCCTCCGTGGCTCGTGCCGGTGATTCCGTCTGTGCGGGCGTCCGGGGTCCCTTACCGGACGGTTCCTCCGTCCGCCGACCGGTCCGGATGCGGGTGAGGAACCCGCGGACGAGGGAACCTTGGGCCACGGCGCCAGGGGGCGCCGCCACCAGGAGGAGGATGCCCAGCTCGTACAGGAGGTAGAGCGGGACGAGCATGAGGAACATCGAGAACGCGTCGCTGGTCGGGGTGATGATCGCGGCCACGATGGTCAGGCCGAAGAAGGCCTTCTTCCGGTTCCGCCGCAGCGTCTCGACCCGCACGATCCCGGCCCAGCCGAGCAAGAGGATGACGAGCGGCATCTGGAAGACGATGGCGATGCCGGCGAGGAGAAGGAGGACGAGGTCGACGTACTCGCTCTCCCGGAACTGTTGGATGTAGGCGGACCGCTTGGTGAGGGCCATGCCGAGGATCTCGACGCCCTCCGGCGTCGGCACAGCCATCTCAAAGGTCCGCTCCGGCATCTTGATCCAGCTCTGGCCTGGGGCGACCTCCTTGGGACGCTCGGTGAGGATGGGCAGGGCGGTTGCTCCCGCCGGGAGCTGCTCGACCAGAGCCGGCGGCGCCTCGCCCGAATTCTCGATGCCGTAGCGCACCAGGACCTGCAGCATGATGGGCAGGAGGATCCAGTAGAGGACCGCGACGCCGGCGAGGACGAGCACCATGCTGCCCGGCATCAGGAAGCGGGCGAAGCGACGCTCGTGTTCATACAGGCCTGGCTCGATGAACTTCCAGGTCTGGTAGAGGATCCAAGGCGCCGACAGCACCAGCGACGCGATGATCGCGAGCTTGATGTCGACTCCCATCAGCTCCGCGACGCCAAGGGCCTGCAGGGCGTCGGGCTGGCCGTTGCTGACGAGGGCTGCCCGGAGCGGAGCCTCGAGGATGTGCCGCACCGTGTCGGCGAAGAAGAAGATCGCCACCGCGATCGGGATCGGAGCCAGCAGGGCCAGCACAAGGCGATGCCGCAGCTCGTCCAGGTGATCGCCGAAGCTCATCACGGCTTCGTGCTCGGGGTCGCGGTCGAGCGGGCGCTTGGCTGCCATCGCCGTAGCCTACCGGTCCCCTCGGGCCGCTTCGGCTTCGGCCGACGCGGCGGGCCGGCGGATAGCGAGTCCGAAGAAGCGCTCGGCGTTCGCGTCGAGCGCTGCTTCGAGGTCCTCTGCTGGTTCGTGGCGCAGTTCGGCCAAGCGGCGGGCGACGTGGACCACGTACTTGGGCTCGTTGGGGCGGACGGTGCGGAACGGGTCGGGGGTGAGGAAAGGGCTGTCGGTCTCCACCATCAGCCGGTCGCGGGGGACGAGTCGAGCGGCATCGGCGACAACGGTCGCGTTGCGGAAGGTCGCCACACCGGTGAACGAGATCCAGGCGCCGTAATCAAGGACGAGCCGGGCGTCGCGGGGCGTCCCGGTGAAGCAGTGGAAGACGAATCGCTCGGGGGGGAGGCTGCTCGAGCGGAGAACCGGGAGCAGGTCGTCGAACGCCTCGCGGCAGTGGATGACCACCGGCTTCTCGAGGCCCTCCCCCCTCCAGGCCTCGATCTGGGCCAGTTGCTCCCCCAACACCCGCCGCTGAAGGTCGAAGGGTGGGGTGGAGTAGTGACGGTCGAGCCCGAGTTCCCCCCAGGCGACGCACTTGGGGTGGCTGCCGGCGAGCCGCATGGCAGCCCAGTCCACGGGCTCGTCGCTATGGAGCGGGTGAACCCCGGCGGTGCACCAGAGATCCTCATGCTCCCGGGCCAGGGCCAGCGATGCCAGGGCGTTGGCGGTGGTGGTCGAGACCGTGATCGCCCCCCAGACCCCCTCGGAGCGGGCCGCGGCAAGGACCTGGGCGACGCGGCCGCGGTACTCGGGGAAGGTGAGGTGGCAGTGGGTATCGAACATGCGGCTGGCGGCCGGGGGGAGCGGACAGCCTAGGGCATGCAGGCTCAGGCGCGAGGCGCGGCCCTGGGTGAAGGGCACCTAGCGGGGGAAGTGGGAAACTGGGCCGGGCCGCACGCGATCGCAAACCGCTGTAGGATGCCCCGCGAAGCCGGGCCCCGGCGGGGCTCCGGCAACGCAGGAGATGCAGCTTTCGGCCTCGTAGCTCCGGGCTCGTGCCGCTCGGGGCAGCCGCCAGAATGTTGTTTTTGCCGGTGGGCAACCCGCGCGCCGATTTATTGACGCGTCGGTCAGTGTTCCGTACGATCTCTCCCCGTACTTTGTGAAAAAAGGTACAAGAACAACTCGCGCGAGTACCGCATGAGCCGATTCCTTTTTCCGCGCTGGTCCAACCTCCTGTTGCCGAGCCTCGTGCTCGTCGCCTTGACGCTTCCGCTGTATGCCGTGTTCTTCGTTGCTTACGGCTTCAGCCCGAAGACCCTCGATGTCGGATACCAGCCCGTGCAGCCGGTGCCGTTCAGCCACGCCCTGCACGCCGGGCAGTTAGGGATGGATTGCAGGTACTGCCACAACACGGTGGAGCGGTCGTCGTACGCCGCGATCCCGCCGACGCAGACCTGCATGAATTGCCACACGAACATCCGTCCCGCGAGCCCCAAGCTGGCGAAGATCAAGGAGTCGTTCGAGACGGGCAAGCCCATGCAGTGGGTGAAGGTCCACAAGCTGGGCGACTACGCCTACTTCGACCACTCCGCCCACGTCTCCCGCGGCGTCGGCTGCGCCACCTGCCACGGCCGGATCGATCGCATGGAGCGGGTAACCCTCCACGCGCCGCTCTCCATGGGGTGGTGCCTCGAGTGCCATCGCAATCCGAACGGCAACCTGCGGCCGGTTGATCGCCTCACCGACATGGCGTTCGACCCCGCCTCGCTCACCGATGTCGAGCGGGCCAAGCTCCGCGACCTCTACCACATCAATCCGAGCGAGAACTGCTCGACCTGCCACCGCTGATCGCGCCGGGCCTTATCCCCATGCACGACCACCTCAACGATCAGGCCTCGTCGCCCGAGCCCGTCGACGGCTGCGCCTCCCATCCCCATCTCGGGGAGGAGTCGGCTCCGCCGAAGGACTTCTGGCGTAGCCTCGACGACAAGAACCACACGACGGAATACCGTCGCTGGTCGCACAACGAGTTCCAGCCCGGAGCCGCGGAGGCGACCGACGACGAGCGCCGCACGTTCATGAAGCTGATGGGGGCGAGCATGGCCCTCGCGGGACTTGCCGCGACCGGTTGCCGTCGCCTCCCCGAGCAGCACATCCTCCCCTATGCGGCGCGTCCCGAGAGCCGCGTGCCGGGCACGCCGGTCAAGTATGCAAGCTCGTTCGAGATCGACGGCGTCGGCCGTGGCGTCCTCGTCACCAGCGTCGACAGTCGCCCGACCAAGGTCGACGGCAATCCCGGCCACCCGGGCATGCTCGGCTCGAGCGACGCCATCACCCAGGCCACGATCCTCGAGCTCTACGACCCCGACCGCAGCCGCAAGCTGCTGCAGAAGGGCGCTCCGGCGACCATGGATGCCTTCCGTCAGTGGTGCGGCGGCCTCCCCGCCGGCGGCAAGGGTCTAGCCGTCCTCTCCGAGCCTTCGTCGAGCCCGTCGCTGGCCGACATGAAGGCGCGGCTCGCCAAGAAGTACCCCTCGATGAAGTGGTTCGAGTGGTCGGCCGTGGCGGATGACACCGAGCGGACCGGCACCGAGATCGCCTTCGGCCAGCCCATGCGTCCGATCTGGACCATGGCAGGCGCCGAGGTCATCGTCGCCCTCGACAGCGACTTCCTGATGACCCACCCGAACGCGGTCCGCAATGCCCGCGACTTCGCCAAGGGTCGGGTGCTCGAGCGAGGCCACGACGAGAAGCCCTGGTGCAGCCGACTCTACGTCGTGGAGAGCGGCCTTACCGTGACCGGCATGAACGCCGACGAGCGGATCGCGGTCCGCTCGGCCGACGTCGCGGCCGTCGCGGCCCACGTGGCGACGCTCCTCAAGCTCGACATCGGCGGCGCGGTGGATGGACCGCTCGCCTCGCTCGCCGGCGGTGCCAACCTCGGCGAGCACGAGAAGAAGATCGCCGAGGCGATGGCCAAGGACCTGCTTGAACACCGCGGCCGCTGCCTGCTCGTGGCGGGGCCTGCCCAGCCCGCGGCGGTGCATGCCTTGGTCGCCCTCCTCAACGACCGGCTTGGCAACGTCGGCTCGACCGTGACCTACGTCGCGGCCGGGGCCAAGGGCCAGACCTGCCTTGGCGACATGAAGGCCCTCGTCGACGGGCTCGGCAAGGGCGAGATCTCGACGCTGGTGATCCTCGGCGGCAATCCGGCCTACGACGCACCGGCGGACCTCGACTTCGCGGGAGCCGTGGCCAAGGCCACGCAGGTCGTCCACCTCTCGTTCATGCGGAACGAGACCTCGCTCCTGCCCGCCGTCACCTGGCACATCCCGCGGTCCCACTTCCTCGAGTCGTGGGGCGACACGCGGGCTTGGGACGGGACGATCGCTCCGCAGCAGCCGCTCATCGAACCGCTCCTCGCCCGCGACCAGGGCGGCCTCTCCTCGATCGAACTGTGCGCCGAACTCCTCAACGAGGATCCCCGCGACGGCTACTCGATCGTGCGTCGGGCCTGGATGGCCCAGAGTAAGACCGAAGGTGCTGCCTTCGAGAAGCTCTGGCGGCAGACCCTGAACGACGGCGTCCTTGCCAAGAGCGAATGGGCTGCCGGCAAGCCCTCCGCCGAGGTCGCTGCGATCGGCGCTGCCCTCGCTGGTCTCGGGGCCGCCAAGGCCGGCACCGAGATCACCTTCGCCGCCGACCCCAAGGTCCGCGACGGACGGTTCTCGAACGTCACCTGGATGCAGGAGCTTCCTGACCCGATCAGCAAGCTCACCTGGGACAACGCGGCCTACCTCTCCCTGGGCACCGCCGAGAAGCTCGGCGTGAAGACCGGCAGCATGGTCACCCTCGGGGTGGGCAACCGATCGCTCAAGGCGGCGGTCTGGGTCATGCCCGGGATGGCCGACGACTCGGTCCGCCTCCACCTCGGCTACGGCCGGGGCGAAGCGGCGGGCAGCATCGGCAAGGACGCGGGCTTCAACGCCTGTGCCCTCCGAGGCTCGGACGGGATGGGCTTCGCGGCCGGGGCCAGCGTGGCCGCCGCGGAAGGCATCTACGCCTTCGCCCACACCCAAGACCACGGCGCCGCCGAGGCCCTGATCCCGTCGGTCCCCGCCGACAGCATCCAGGAGCGGCTGCCGGCCCTCGTCCGCGACGCCGACCTCGACACCTATCGCTCGACGCCCGACTTCGCCAAGCACCGCACCCACGTTGCCCACCGCCTCTCGCTGTGGGAGGAGTCGAACCTCGACGGGGCCCGGTTCCGCTGGGCCATGTCGATCGACCTCACCGCGTGCATCGGATGCAGCGCCTGCGTCACCGCCTGCCAGGCCGAGAACAACATCCCGGTCGTCGGCAAGGAACAGGTCATGCGGGGCCGCGAGATGCACTGGATCCGCATCGACCGCTACTTCAAGGGCTCCGACCCGAAGAAGCCGCTCGGCGTGGCCATCCAGCCGGTGGCGTGCCAGCACTGCGAGAACGCCCCGTGCGAGCAGGTGTGCCCGGTCGCCGCGACCATGCACGACAAGGACGGCCTCAATGTGATGGTCTACAACCGTTGCATCGGGACCCGCTACTGCTCGAACAACTGCCCCTACAAGGTCCGCCGCTTCAACTTCTTCGATTTCCACCGCAAGGAGCCGGCCCGCGAGACGGGCATCTTCGTGGTCCGTCCGGACTACTACATCACGGACGGCCCGGTGAACGAGTGGGCGAGCATGCAGTTCAACCCCGACGTCACGGTCCGCATGCGTGGCGTCATGGAGAAGTGCACCTTCTGCGTGCAGCGGATCCAGCGAGCGAAGATCAGCAACAAGAACGCCTGGGCCAAGCAGGGCGGCACCGCCGCCTCCGCCGACTGGGCGATCGCCGACGGCAGCTTCACCACTGCCTGTGCCGAAGCCTGCCCGACCCAAGCCATCACCTTCGGCGACCTCAACGACCCCGCGAGCCGCGTGGCCAAGCTCCAGAAGGACGCTCGGTCCTACCAGTTGCTCGAGGAGCTCAACACCAAGGCTCGCCTGAAGTACCTCGCCAAGGTCCGCAACCCGTCGGTCACCTTCGACCAGCGCAGCGGGCATGGAGGCGGACACGGCGGTGAGGCCTCCGGCCACGGATCTGAACACGCCAGCTTGACGAACGGCGCCCTCTCGGCGTCGGTGAAGGGGACTCGGGCATGACGACCCTGCATGTGGACCACCGAGGCGGCCACCTCGGCGACGACAACACCATCGAGACGCCGGGGCAGCGGGCACCGCTGGTCTTGGGCATGGAGCGGTTCGGTCAGGTCACGACCACCGTCTGCCGTGTCGCCGAGGTCAAGCGGGCCCCGATGGCGTGGTACGTGGCCTTCGCGGTGAGCCTCGGGCTGCTGTCCTTCCTCGGCTTCTGCATCACGTACCTGTTCTTCACCGGCGTCGGCGTGTGGGGCCTCAACAACCCCGTGATGTGGGCCTTCGACATCACGAACTTCGTGTTCTGGGTCGGCATCGGCCACGCCGGAACGCTGATCAGCGCCATCCTCTTCCTCTTCCGGCAGCGGTGGCGAACGGCGATCAACCGGTTCGCCGAGGCGATGACGATCTTCGCCGTCATCTGCGCCGGCATGTTCCCGGGCATCCACGTCGGCCGCGTGTGGTTCGCCTACTGGCTCTTCCCGATCCCCAACCAGATGGACATGTGGCCGCAGTTCCGCAGCCCGCTCCTCTGGGACGTCTTCGCGGTCTCCACCTACTTCACCGTCTCCCTCCTCTTCTGGTACACGGGCATGGTGCCGGACCTCGGCACCCTCCGCGACCGGGCCAAGGGCCGCCTCCAGCAGATCGCCTACGGCATCTTCGCCCTCGGCTGGCGGGGCTCGAACCGCCACTGGCACCGCTACGAGCGGGCCTACCTGATCCTGGCCGCGCTCTCGACCCCCCTCGTCCTCTCGGTGCACTCGGTGGTGTCCTTCGACTTCGCCACCAGCCAGCTCCCCGGCTGGCACACCACCATCTTCCCGCCCTACTTCGTGGCAGGTGCCATCTTCAGCGGCTTCGCCATGGTGCAGACCTTGGCCGTGCCGGCCCGCGAGATGTTCGGCCTCAAGAACATCATAACGCTGCGGCACCTCGACAACATGAACAAGATCATCCTGGTGACAGGATGCATGGTCGGCTACGCCTACTCGATGGAGTTCTTCATCGCCTGGTACTCCGGGGCGATGTATGAGAAGTTCGCCTTCATCAACCGGGCCTTCGGCCAGTACTGGTGGGCGTACTGGATCATGGTGAGCTGCAACGTCATCACCCCGCAGCTCTTCTGGTTCAAGGCCATCCGGCTCAACATCCCGCTGATGTTCGTGCTGAGCCTGGTGGTGAACATCGGCATGTGGTTCGAACGGTACGTGATCATCGTCTCGAGCCTGGCCAACGACTTCCTCCCCAGCTCCTGGGACAAGTACGTGCCGACCTGGGTCGACATCGGGACGATGGTCGGCGCCTTCGGCCTCTTCTTCACCTGCTTCCTGCTCTTCTGCCGCTTCCTGCCCATGATCGCCATGGCTGAGATCAAGGCCGTCATGCCGGCCGCCGACCCCCATGCCGGCCACGGTCACGAGCACGGGAAGGGGGGCCACTGATGACCAGCACCGACACCAACGATCGGAACGCCAACGATCCCGGGAAGAAGCGCCTCTACGGGCTCGTCGCGGAGTTCGATACCCCGGGTGACGCCATGGCCGCCGCCGAGAAGGTGCGGTCCGAAGGCTACAAGTGGTGGGACGTCTGCACGCCCTTCCCGGTCCACGGGATGGACCAGGCGATGGGCATCAAGCCCACCATCCTGCCGGTCGTGATCTTCTTTGGCGGGGCCACCGGCACGCTCGCCGCCCTGATCCTCCAGACCTTCACCAACTCGACCGGCCTCAAGCTGTGGCTGCCCTTCCAGTGGGTGACGGGTTACCCGTTCCTCATCTCGGGCAAGCCGCTCTTCAGCCTGCCGGCCTTCATCCCGGTGATCTTCGAGCTGACCGTGCTCTTCTCGGCGCTCACCGCGGTCTTCGGCATGTTCATGATGAACGGCCTCCCGCGGCTCTTCCATCCGCTCTTCCAGAGCACCCGCTTCACCCGGGTCACCAACGACAAGTTCTTCGTAGTCATCGAGGCCCGTGATCCGCGGTTCCTCCGCGGGAAGACCGAGGCCTTCCTCAAGTCCCTGAACCCCACCGCGGTGGAGGCGATCGAGGAATGATGCAAGTCCCGCGTCCACTCCTGTTCATCGGGGCGAGCCTCGCGCTCCTCCTGCTCGTGCCGCCCTTCGCGATCGCCCGGATCCGCGCCACGCCGAGCACCGGTCGCCCGATCCACCTGATCTGGGACATGGACATGCAGGCCAAGTTCAAGCCGCAGAGCGAGAACGTGCTCTTCGCGGACGAACGGGCCATGCGTCCCCCGGTCGCCGGGGCGGTCGCGGTCGGCGAGGCCAACCTCGACACGCACCGTGTCGATGGCGTGGTGAACGGCCAATGGGCCGCGTCGCTTCCCGCGGGGCTCAACGCCGACAAGGCCTTCCTCGAGCGCGGTCAGGCTCGGTTCAACATCTATTGCGCTCCGTGCCACGGCTACGCCGGATACGGCGACGGCATGGTGAACCAGCGGGCCATGACTCTCCTCGCCAACACCGCAGGTCCGCCGGACGGTACCGCGTGGGTGCAGGCCAAGAGCGTGCATGACGAGACGGTCCGTTCCCAGCCAGTCGGGCAGATCTTCCACACCATCGGGGCGGGCATCCGCACCATGGCAGGCTACGGCGCCCAGATCCCGGTCGAGGACCGCTGGGCGATCGCAGCCTATGTGAAGGCCTTGCAACTCAGCCAGAACGCCAGCCTGCAGGACGTGCCGCCCGATCAGCGGGCGGGACTGGAGAAGCGATGAGCCACCACGAGCACACCGCCTCGGCCGACCTCTCGGCCAACTCGACCACCTTGGCCGGCTCCGCCGGCAGCCTCCAGATGGCGTTGGGCGCGATGGGCGTCATCGGCATCGGTGCCGCGGCCTTCGTCGGCTGGAACGGCATGATGGGGGCGAACGAGGAGATGTTCTGGCGCTCCTACCTCCAGAACTTCCTCTTCATCCTGACCATCGCCCTGGGCGGCCTCTTCTTCGTCTTCGTGCAGCACCTGACCCGGGCTGGCTGGAGCGTCGCGGTGCGTCGTCCGGCCGAGGTCCTGGCCAGCAACCTCCGCTGGATGTGGATCCTCTTCGTGGTCCCCTTCGGCGTCCTCTGGATGCGCGGCAAGGCCGACATCCTCTGGCCGTGGGCCAACCTCGAGGGCCTGCGGGCCGTGGCCCCGGCGGAAGCCGACCTCGTCTCCCACAAGCTCGGCTACCTCAACGCCAACTTCTTCTGGGTGCGGGCCGCCTCCTACTTCGTGCTTTGGGCCCTCTTCTCGCACTACTTCCTCGCCGCCAGCGCCCGCGTCGGCCAGTCCGGCGACCCGCGCGAGAGCAGCGTGATGCAGAAGGTCGCCGCCCCGACCGCGATCCTCTTCGCCCTGACCATCACCTTCGCGGCCTTCGACTGGATCATGTCGCTCTCGCCGGCGTGGTTCAGCACGATGTTCGGCGTCTACTTCTTCGCCGGCTGCGCGACCTCCGGGTTCGCCGCCCTGATCATCGTCTGCACCCGGCTGCAGGCCGCGGGCTACCTGCGCGGCGTGATCACCGCCGAGCACTACCAGGACCTCGGCAAGCTCCTCTTCGCCTTCGGCATGGTCTTCTGGGCTTACATCGCCTACAGCCAGTACATGCTGATCTGGTACGCGAACATCCCCGAGGAGACCGGCTGGTTCCTGGCCCGGCAAGCGGGCGACTGGGCGTATCTCAGCCTGGCCCTCCTGTTCGGGCACTTCCTCGTCCCCTTCGTCGGGCTGATCTCGAAGTGGCCGAAGCGGATGCGTGGGGTGCTGACCTTGGCCGCGATCTGGATGCTCGCCTTCGCTTGGATCGACCTCTACTGGCTGGTCATCCCGACCGTGCCCCACGACCTCGGCACCTTCAACACCTACGCCGAGTTCCTGGCGGTCCACGGGAAGACGACCACCAATATCGCCCACCCCATCAACTACCTCATGCTGGCAGGCATGGTCGGCCTCTTCGGGGCCATGACCGTGGCCGGCCTCCGGCGGCTCCCCTTGGTGTGCGCCAAGGATCCCCGTATCCACGAATCGCTTGGCTTCCAAAACATGTGACGACGCCCGGCCCGGTCGCCCCGCCGAACGCGGGCCGCCCCGAGCCGAACCTCGGAAACCGCCATGAGCCACGACACCGGTCAGAACCAGAGCTCGAACCCCGACCTGATGGACGATCCCGAACCAGGGGCGACCTGGTTCGTCTCCATCGCGGGGACCGTCGTCTTCATCGCCCTCGTGTTCGTCCTGAGCGTGATGTTCTTCAAGGCCGACCAGAGCACGGTGACCGAGGTGCAGGTCGACGCTCCCTTCGAGCCGCTGGTGGCCTCGCGCCAGAAGCAGCAGGAACTGCTCTCCCAATTCGTCCGCTACGACGAGAAGACCCCCGACGGCAAGTCCGTCGAGCGGATCCGGATCACCATCGACCGGGCCATGGACCTGATGGCTGCGGACCTCGCCTCCAAGCCGCGCGCCGCGGCCGACGCCCCCGCCGGGACCCGGGCAGGAGCGCAGCCCAAGTGACCCGCCGCCGTCCCATCCTTGCCGCCCTCGTGGGTGTGGTCGCTGGTGCTGTGCCGGCCGCGACGTCGCTCGGCCAAGGGCTCAACGATGTGCCGGCTGAACTCCAGGGCGTCGACATCATCGAGCATCTCGACGCCTCGATCCCCCTCGACCTCACCTTCACCGACGACACCGGCAAGGAAGTCAAGCTCGGCGACTACTTCCACAAGGACCGGCCGGTCATGCTCCAGCTCGGGTACCTGCGGTGCCCGATGCTCTGCAACCTCGTCCTCAACGGCGCCATCGACGGCCTCAAGCAGGTCGACTGGAACGCCGGCGAGGAGTTCGAGCTGGTCAGCGTCTCCATCAACCCGCGCGAGACGCACGATCTCGCCAAGGTGAAGAAGGACGGCTACCTGATCGAGTACGGCCGGCCCAAGTCGGCCAACGGCTTCCACTTCCTGACCGGGCCCGAATCGAGCAGCCACACCTTGGCCGATGCCGTCGGCTTCAAGTTCCGCGAACAGTCCAACGGCGACTACGCCCACGCCGCGGCGATCTTCCTGATCACCCCCGACGGCCGCGTGTCCCGCTACCTCTACGGCACCAAGTTCTCGCCCAAGGACCTCCGCTTCGGGTTGCTCGAGGCGTCCGAAGGCAAGATCGGCTCGACCCTCGACCGCTTCATCCTGTGGTGCCACGTCTACGACCCGAACGCCAAGGGCTACGTGCTCATGGCGATGCGGATCATGCAGCTCGGTGGGGTTGCCACCCTCTTGGTCCTCGGTGGCGGACTCGCCATCCTCTGGCGGCAGGAAGTGAAGCGCCGCCGGAACGCGGGGCAGGGTGCACCTTCTGCCTCCCTCGTCCCCAGCGACCCCTCGACCCCTCTCTCGTGACTAGCTCCCGACCTCCACGTCGACCCATGCGGAATGGTCCCCGATGAACACGATGCTCCAACTGCTTGCCTCCTCTGAATCAGGGCTGGGGGCGCACCACGACTTCTGGCTCCCGCCTCAGGGGTCCACCGCGGCAGCGAACACGGACTTCGCGTTCATGTTCATCCTGTGGATCTGCTACTTCTTCTTCTTCCTGATCCTCATCCTGATGGTGGCGTTCGTGATCCGCTACCGCCAGAAGGGGAAGGAGATCGGGCCCGGCGGCCCGGCCCACCACACGCCCCTCGAGGTCACCTGGACGGTCATCCCGACCCTCCTCGTCGTGGCCATCTTCTACTTCGGCTTCAAGGGCTTCCTGCAGGGCGTCGTGCCGCCCAACGATGCGTTCCAGATCGACGTCACCGCCCAGCAGTGGTCGTGGGACTTCAAGTACCCGAACGGGGCGAGCTCGCTCGACGGCAACCTCTATGTGCCGGCCGGCCAGCCGGTGAAGCTCGTTCTCCGCTCGGAGGACGTGCTCCACGCCCTCTTCATCCCCGACTTCCGCCTCAAGAAGGACGTCGTTCCCGGCCGCTACACGACTGTCTGGTTCGAGGCCCCGGAGGCCACCGGCGAGGATCCCCAGAAGGCCCACTCCCTGTTCTGCGCCGAGTACTGCGGCAAGGACCACAGCCGGATGAACCGGCAGGTCTTCGTCCTCTCCAAGGAGGACTTCGCCCTGTGGATGGAGAAGTCGGCCCGCTGGCTCGATCCCATCCCGGACGAGGAGCTCTACTACAAGGCCGGCCCGATCTTCTACAAGCGCTGCCAGTCCTGCCACTCGCTCGACGGCACGCCGGGCACCGGTCCGTCGTGGGGCCCGCATGATGGCTTCGGCGCCATCTGGGATCGCACCAGCAAGGGCACGACCAAGCTCGACGGCGGCAAGACCTTGTCCAGCCTCATCGGCCCGGGCAAGGAGTACGAGACGCCCGAGGACTACATCCGGGAGTCGATCCTGAACCCCGGCAAGCACATTGTGGACGGGTTCGGCAACGCCATGCCCACCTTCCAGGGCCAGCTGAAGCCGCGTGAGATCCAAGCCATCATCGACATGATGAAGCATCTCAGCGAGTTCAACCCAGACGGCTCATGGAAGGGCGCAGGTGCTGCCCAGAAGACCGCGTTGAAGTGAGTTTCCTCCGCCCATCGGCCCGAACAAACCCGCCTTCCGACTGCGCACCGCAGGTGACGCCATGACCACCCTCGACGCGACCCGCCCCCTCAACATCGAGCACTCCGACGACAACTACCTGACCCACACCCGTGGCGTCATCTCGTGGATGTTGTCGCTCGACCACAAGCGCATCGGCGTGATGTACCTCGTCGCCGTGCTTGTCTCCTTCTTCGTGGGCGGCGTCTTCGCCCTGCTGGTCCGCACCAAGCTCCTCTTCCCGGGGCCGGTGACCTGGATGAGCGCGGAGGCCTACAACCACTTCTTCACCCTCCACGGGGCGGTGATGGTCTTCCTGGTGATCATCCCGAGCATCCCGGCTGCACTCGGCAACTTCGTGTTGCCCATCATGCTGGGGGCCAAGGACGTCGCGTTCCCGCGGCTGAACCTGGGCAGCTTCTGGCTCTGGCTCTTCGGAGCCGCCATGGTCGTCTGGAGCCTTCTGGCCGGCTCCTTCGACACCGGCTGGACTTTCTACGTCCCCTACTCGACCAAGACCGACGCGGGCGGCGTGGTCCCGGTCCTCACCGGCGTCTTCATCCTCGGGTTCAGCTCGATCTTCACGGGCATGAACTTCATCGTGACGATCCACAAGCTGCGTCCGCCGGGGATGACCTGGTTCCGGATGCCGCTCTTCCTGTGGGCCCTCTATTCGACCGCCCTCATCCAGATCCTGGCCACGCCGGTCCTGGCCATCACGCTCTCCCTCCTCATGGTCGAGCGGGCCTTCCACATCGGCATCTTCGATCCGTCGATGG
This sequence comes from Phycisphaerales bacterium, assembly GCA_044224425.1. Taxonomy (GTDB): domain Bacteria; phylum Planctomycetota; class Phycisphaerae; order Phycisphaerales; family SM1A02; genus JAEUIT01. The sequence goes on along the minus strand of JBGAKK010000012.1, from coordinate 18,248 downwards.
GTGGCGACCCGGTCCTCTACCAGCACTTCTTCTGGTTCTACAGCCACCCGGCGGTCTACATCATGATCGTCCCGGCGATGGGCATCGTCAGCGAGATCATCTCGGTCCACTCCCACCGCCACATCTTCGGCTACCGCTTCATCGCCTTCAGCTCGATCGCCATCGCGGTCTTCTCCTTCCTGGTCTGGGGCCACCACATGTTCACCTCGGGCCAGTCGGGCCTGATGAACACGGTCTTCAGCGCTATCACCTTCAGCGTGGCCATCCCCTCCGCGATCAAGGTCTTCAACTGGGTGGCGACCCTCTACAAGGGGTCGATCAGCCTGAACACCCCGATGCTGTACGGGCTGTCCTTCCTCTTCCTCTTCACCATCGGCGGCCTGACCGGCCTCTTCCTCGGCACGCTGTCGACCGACATCCATCTCCACGACACCTACTTCGTGGTGGCCCACTTCCACTACGTGATGATGGGCTCGGCCCTCATCGCCATGGTCGGCGGACTGCACCACTGGTGGCCGAAGATCACGGGCCGCATGTACAACGAGAAGCTGGGCATGCTGGCCTGCACGCTCGTCTTCATCGGCTTCAACGTCACCTTCTTCACCCAGTTCATGCTCGGCGCCCACGGCATGCCGCGGCGCTACTACTCGTACGACCAGATCCCGGGGATGGCGGACTTCAAGATCTACCACCACATCTCGACGGGCGGCTCGTACATCATGGCCATCGGGTTCTTCCTGACGGCCTTCTACCTCCTGCACTCGCTCGCCCGCGGCAAGCGGGCCCCGGCCAACCCGTGGGGCGGCCGCAGCCTCGAGTGGCAGTGCCCGTCCCCGCCGCCGCACGACAACTTCCCGACCACCCCGCGCGTCGGCGACTGCTACGACTTCTCGATCGTCCGTTGGGACGAGAAGTCGGAGGGCTACGTCGTGGACCGTTCGCTCGATCCTGAGATCAACCCGAACGCCCCGAAGCCTGCCGCCCACCACTGACCCTGCCTACCCACCGCGACGAGCCACCTCGAGTCCCGCTGTCCGCCAACCCGCCCTCCGCACCTGGGAGCTTCTCCGTGACCGCCCTCGACCCACATGCCCAAGCCCACGGCCACGCCGAACACGGCGACGACCATGGGCACGGCCACGGCCAATATCCGTTCCTCGCCCACCACTTCGCCACGCCGGCCCAGCAGTTCGATGCCGGCAAGCTCGGCATGTGGCTCTTCCTGGCGACCGAAGTCCTCTTCTTCGGCGGCCTGTTCGCGATGTACGCGATCATGCGCTACCGGGAGCCGGAGGTCTTCTCGTATGCGAGCGGCTACCTCAACACGATCATGGGCGGCATCAACACATGCGTCCTGATCTTGAGCTCGGTGACCATGGCCGCGGCGGTGCACTTCGCCCAGCGCAGCAAGAAGGGTCCGCTCGTCGCCTGCCTCTTCCTCACCTTCCTCGGGGCCTGCGGCTTCTTGGTCATCAAGTACTTCGAGTACACCCACAAGTTCCATGAGAACCTCGTCTGGGGGCCCGGCTTCTACGTGCCGGTCGCGGGCGAGGAAGGCCACGGCGCTGCGACCCCACACGCCGCTGCCTCCGGGGAAGCTGCCCAGAAGGTCGCCTTCGCCCTTCCGACATCGCAGGGCGCGGCGTCCACGCCACTCGTCCAAATGCCGGCCGTCGACGCTTCGACCATCAAGAAGGCCCCCGCCGGTCCCGCCGGCGTGGCCACCCCGGGCGAGGAGGCGGCTGCCGAGCACGCCGAGGCTGGCGCCCACGTCTACCCGACCCCGGGCATGCCGCACCTCGACGACCCCAAGCTTCCGGTCGACACCCACCGGTTCTTCGCCATCTACTACTGCATGACCGGCCTCCACGGCATCCACGTCGTGGTCGGCATGTTCATCATCCTCTGGCTCATGTTCGGGGCGATGGCCGGCAAGTACAACAAGAACTACTTCACGCCGATCGACCTCGGTGGCCTGTATTGGCACATCGTCGACCTGATCTGGATCTTCCTCTTCCCGCTCTTCTACCTGATCCACTAAGCGGACCGACACCCGCATTCGAGAAGGCAACCAGCCATGGCCAACTCCCATAGCCACAGCTCCTCGCACGGCGACCATCCGCTTGTCGGGCACCTCGTGCCTCTGCGGATCCTCGTCGCGACCGGTTCGGCGCTCCTCGCCCTCACCGTCATCACCGTCGCCGTCCGCTACATCGACCTCGGGGAAATCAACCTCTACGTCGCCCTCGGACTCGCCGCGGTCAAGGCCATCCTGGTCGGGCTCTTCTTCATGCACCTCTGGTGGGACCGGCCCTTCAACCAGTTGATCTTCGTCGCCTCGGTCCTCTTCGTCGCCCTCCTCATCGCCTTCTGCATGATGGACGTGGGCCAGTACGCGAGCACGATCTACTCCGGCAACCCGAAGGGCGTCCAGGACGTCCTCAACAAGGACGCCCCGAACGCCCCGATCGCCAAGGACCTCCAGCAAAAGCAGTGAGGAACGGGCCGGCCATCGCCGCGAGCGATCGTGGGCTGTGGAGCTGGTTCTTCCGCGGCGACAAGGGAAGTGCCTTCAAGGACGACGCGGCCCGCTTCGCAGCGGGCCGCTTTGGCATGTGGCTCCTGATCGTGACGCTGGCGATCGTCTTTTTCGCCACGATCCTCGCCTACATCATCGTCCGCCTGAGCCCGCAGAACCGGGCCGACTGGCCGCCGGTCGAGATGCCCGGCCTGCCGACCCTCTTCGTCTGGTCGACGATGGCCCTGGTCGCGTCGAGCGGCACCATGCACGTCGCCACCGTCGCCGCCAAGGGCAGTGAACGAACTGCTGGCGGCTGGATGCTGGCCACGCTGGCCCTCGCTCTCCTCTTCCTCGCCCTGCAGGTGGTGGCCTGGGTCGAGGCCGCCCGCGAGAACATGGACTTCCAGGCCCATCTCTACGCCTGGACCTTCTACGTCCTCACCGCCCTCCATGCCATCCACATCGCCGGCGGCGTGGGCCCCATGGCCAGGACCACGGTGCAGGCCTTCCGCGGGCGCTACGACGCGACCAACCACCGCGGCATCGTCTACTGCGCCATGTACTGGCACTTCCTCGACGTGGTCTGGCTCATCCTGTACGTGACGCTGCTGTGGGGATCGATGCGCTAGCGGCCGGTCGAGGGCATGGCGGGCGGCGTGGAGCGAATGACGACCGGATCCCCAGAATGCCAGCGACGGAGCGGGACGGAGGCCGGCGTCCCCAAGGTCGGCAGGACATCCGAGAGGAGTCGGGTCGCCTCGCCAGACTCGTCGCGTGTCGGCAGGTCGATCGGCGGCACCTCCTTGAGGGTTGGCGCTCCGAACAGGTACCTCTCCTCCACGTACCAACGAACCTCGATCGAGCCGACGTAGAGAGCCTGTAGCCCGGATGGCACGTCCATCCGCCAGCGGGCGAGGCTGCCCTCGACCGAGTAGGGGCCTGCCCCGTCGACTTCCAGGTAGTACGTCCCCGGTTCAAGCAGCAGATACGCCCAGCCTGCGTCCCGCGATTCCTCCGAGAGGAAGCGGACCGAGGTGCAGACGGGCTGTCCGACCGTCTCGAAGCTGCCGAGCTTGATCGAGACGACCGGATCGTCGGTCCATTCAGGCGGGCGGAAGACGGCCCTGGGTTCCCCCTCGATCGAGCATTGCAGACGGAAGAAGACGAACGTCTCCTTCCCTGCTGCGATCCGACCCAGTTCGTCCTCGGTCGGCGGCGCGACGTAGTGGCACGCGCCAAGTCGCATGGCCGCGCCAGCAAGGAGGATGGCGGCGGCGAGGCGTCTCATGTCGGCGCCCTCGTGCCTTCGGCCTGCCACGCCTTCAGGAACTCGAGATAGCTCTGCAGTCCGGGACGGACCCCACAGGAGAAGCGGCGGACGCGATCGGCTTCGTCGAACTCGACGAGGAAGAAGTGGCTGGTGGAAAGGGGGGTGATGCCGGCGGCCCCGGTGTAGTAGGCGCCAACGGCCCAGTAGAGGACTCCCGACTGCATGTCCCAGTCATACGCCCAGATGCGGGCGTCCTCCCAGATGACCTGGGGCTGGCCGAAGTGGGCCACGATTTCGACGGAGGTGGTCGAACCGATGGTCAGGAGCTCGAGTTGCGACGCTTCGACGGGGCGACCGTGTAGCACGTTCGTTTCGCCCGTCGGGATGGGTACGACGATGCAGCCCGCCAGCCACAGGCTGGCTGCCGCGCAGCCGAGCAGTCGAAGCCGATAGGGCGTCGCACCGGGCATGTGCTGCCGCCTCTCCCGACCCGCTCAACAGCGGCGGGTCGACTCACCAGCATCGTAGGGAGCGCGGGCCCCTCGGAGCTCTTGGCGGTGACTCTCCGGACACTCACTCCGGGATGCACGGCCCCCAGCCGCCAAGCAGGATCGCCAGGTCGGCTGCGTCGGTCGAGCCGTCGTGGTCGATGTCGCCGCAGCCCGCGTTGCCCCACGTCCCGAGCAGGATGGCGAGGTCGGTGGCGTCGACCGTGGCGTTGGCGTCGAGGTCGCCCGGGCAGCCGCCGTAGCACTGCGGGAAGGTGCACATGGCGAGGGCCTCGCTCACGCACACCGCGTCCCACGCCACCGCGCAACAGAAGACGTCGATTTGGCATACACCGTCGCAGCACTCGGGGATGTCGCAGGAGGGCGTCTCCCGGGCTCCGAGGCAGGAGCCCGCCTCGGGCAATCCGCAGCCGAGGCATTGCTCGAACGCCGCGAACTGGCACGCCGCGTCCCACTGCGACAGGCAGCAATAGGGGTCGGCGCTGCACACCGCTTCGCAGCAGAGGATGTCGTCGCAGCTCGGATGGCTGTGCTGGAGATAGCACGAGCCGGCGGCCGGATCGCCGCAACCGAGACAGATCTGGAAGGCCTCGTCGACGCAGGTCAGGTCCCACATCGACTCGCAGCAGAAGGGGTCGTAGCTGCAGACCGCATCGCAGCAGGTGGGCTCGTTGCAATAGGGCGTGTCGTGGTACGCGAGGCAATCGCCGGCCGTGGTCGAGCCGCAGTAGAGCTGGCAGTTCTCGATCGCCTCTTGGGCGCAGGTCGCGTCCCAGCTCGACTCGCAGCAGAAGGGGTCGATGCCGCAGACGGTGTTGCAGCATCCTTCGTGGTCGCAGAAGGGCGTGCCGTGCTGGAGGAAGCACTCGCCGGCGACGGGATCGCCGCACACGCTGGGGATCGGGTCGCAGGCCTGCTCGGCCATCGAGGCGCAGGCGTCGTCCCAGGTGACTTGGCAGCAGAAGGGGTCGACTTGGCAGACCACGCCGCAGCAGGCGGTGCCGCTGCAGCCGGGGAGCGGGTGGGCGACGAAGCACGAGCCGGCCCCCGGATCGCCGCAGCCGAGGCAGACCTGCATGGCCTCGAGGACGCACTGCTCGTCCCACTGCGTGCCGCAGCAGAAGGGGTCGACGATGCAGACGCCTTGGCAGCAGTCGATGTTGTCGCACGAGGCCGTGGCGTGGGGTTCGAAGCACGACCCGGCCGAGGGCTGGCCGCAATCGGCGCAATACTCGATCGCCTCGAGGACGCAGACGTCGTCCCACTGCGTCTCGCAGCAGTAGCTGTCGGCGGCGCAGACCGCGTTGCAGCACGTCGCGTCGTCGCAGTTCGGTCCCTCCTGGACTTCCCAGCAGGACCCGGCGTTCGGGTCGCCGCAGGCAGCGTCCTGGCACATCTCGGTCGCCTCGGCCTTGCACGAGGAGTCCCACTGCGACACGCAGCAGAAGGGATCGGCGGTGCACACCGTCTGGCAGCATTCGGCGTCGTCGCAGGCTGGCGGGTGCGGGGCGCTGAAGCACGAGCCGCGGTCGGGATCGCCGCAGTGGAGGCACATCTGGAAGGCCTCGGCCACGCAGATCTCGTCCCACTGGCTCTGGCAGCAGAAGGGATCGCTGGCGCAGACCGTCTGGCAGCAGCTCGCGTTCGAGCAGTACGGCGAGGCATGCGCCTCGTAGCAGCTGCCGGTGCCGGACGAGCCGCAACCGGCCGTGGCTCGGGCAGCGAGCGCGGCGACAGCGGCAATCATGATCGGTACGACCCACCGGACTCCGGGCATGCGTCGACCCTCCGAAGGCGAGGGGCTGATCGGCAGCCCGGACATCGCCGGTCAGGCGGCTCCCCCGACCGCGATCTGGCTGGGCGGCGGCAGCCCGCCCAAGTGGCGCAACCGGCACGACCGGCCAACGAAAAAGGCCCGGCCGAGGGGCCGGGCCTTGGTTCGAGCACTGGTCGAGCCGTGTTACGGGCAGGCGCCCCACGAGGAGAGGAGCGACGCGAGGTCGGCGCCGTCGATGGTGCCGTTGAGCGTCAGGTCGCCGCAGCCGGTGCCGCCCCAGGCCGAGAGCAGGATGGCGAGGTCCGCGGCGTCGACGACGTGGTCGGCGTTGAGGTCGCCAGTGCAGTAGCCGAAGCAGGGGCTCGAGGCGCACTGGTCGGCTGCCTCGGCGGCGCACTGGGCGTCCCACTGCGACTGGCAGCAGAAGGGGTCCATGGTGCAGACCGACGAGCAGCAGATGGCATCGCTGCAGGCCGGCGAGGCATGGGCGCTGAAGCAGGTCGCGGCGTTCGGCGTGCCGCAGGACGGCGGGTTGGTCAAGCAGATGCCGATCGGGTTGGCGATCGCGTTCTGCAGGCCGCTGTTGTTCATCGCCGTGCCCGAGTTCGAGCCGCCGCCCGAACTGCATCCGCCGTTGGTGTGGATGCCGAGGGCCTTGCCGTCCGACTCGCGGATGATCGGCGAGCCGGAGTTGCCGCCTTCGGTGTCGACGGAGTACTTCAGCGTCGTGCCGGTGAAGGAGACGAAGGGGCCGGTCGCGGTCTGGTTGGTCTGGTTCGCGGTGCCGCTGTCGACGCCGTAGCCGGTCACGCGAGCGGTGCCGGTCGCTGGCGGCGGGATGGCCGTGATGAGCGAGGAGCCTTGGGCGATGAGCGGCGAGAGGTAGGTCGTCGAATTCTTGAAGACGCCGAGGTAGCCCCAGTCGTTGCCGATCGCCCCCTGGAAGAACTGCTTCGACGCGGCGTCGACCGCATACTGGTCGGAGGGCGGCGGATGCTGCACCGTGCCGTTGGCGAGCGATGGCGGCACGTGGAACTCGACCACCGTCACGCTCGTCCCGTTCAGGCAGTGCCCCGCGGTGAGGAGGCAGTAGGGCTTGTTGTCGAAGAGCCACGCGGTGCAGCCCACCGGCATGAGGCGCCCCTCGCGGGGATCGGTCGAAGCCACGCGATCGTCGGTCGTTCCGCAGATGGTGGCCACGCCTCCCGAGGCGGCGCTCACGGTGGCGTTCGGCACCTTGACCCGGCTCCGGGCAGCGGGTCCGGCATAGAGCTGGACGAGGACCTTGTCGCCGTTGAAGTAGGCGCTGCTTGAGCCCCACTCGCGGAGCGAGACCGAGTCGAGGATCTGCTCGGCGCCGTCCTTCAGCGAACTGATCCGCAGATAGGACGCGTTGCCCAGCGACATGTCGCCAGCGAGCACGGTGCCGGCGAGGTCGAGCCGCACCCAATCGACGGCGGGGACGACGACCACGGTCGCGTACACCAGGGAGACCCCGTCGGTCCGCGAGCGGAGCCAGCCGCTGTCGAGGTCGGTGGCCTGGATCGTGCTCGGGATGGGGGGTTCGAATTCGTTGTCGGCGGATGCAGAGGACGCCACGGCGGCGGCCAGGCAGCCGGCGCCAAGGACACACGCGAGGACCCGGGTTCGCCACGAGGACGGGCCCGAGGTCGGCAACAGAGTCACCATGCCTTTCTCCTTACCACACTGGGATTGCCAGACGGGGAAGTCGCAGCGCCGACCAGCCGGACCTCACCGCCGAGAAAGGAGAACGTACCCGACGCTGCCGGGCCGGCCAAACGGGATCTGGCGTTTCCGCCTTCCCTTACGGGCAATCACCCCAATGGGCGATGAGAACGGCGATATCGGCCGCGTTGATCGAGCCGTCCGCGTTCAGGTCGCCGCAGCCGTGGCCGCCCCATAGGGTGAGGAGAATCGAGATGTCGGCTCCGGCCACCTTGCCGTCCTCGTTCAGGTCGCCGAGGCATCCGCCGTCGCAGGGGCTCGACGCGCAGTGGATGGCTGCCTCGCCGGCGCACTGCGTGTCCCATTGGCTTTGGCAGCAGAAGGGGTCGATGCTGCACACGGTCTGGCAGCAGGCTGCTTCCTGGCACGCGGGGCTGGCGTGCGAGGTGAAGCACGTGCCCGCGTTCGCCATGCCGCAGGCCATGGGCACGGAGAGAGAGATCCCCTTGGGGGCAGCGAGGGCGGCCTGCAAGCCGGCGTTGGTCATCGAGGTGCCCGCGTTGCTGCCGCCGCTTCCCGAACAGCCGCCGTTGGTGTGGATGCCGATCGCCTTGCCGTCGGACTCCCGCAAGATGGGCGATCCGGAGTTGCCGCCCTCGGTGTCGACCGAGTAGGTGAGCGTGGTGCCGCTGAACGTGACGAACGGGCCGGTGGCGGTCTGGTTGGTCTGGTTCGCGGCCCCGGTGTCGGTGCCGTAGCCGGTGACCCGGGCGGCGCCGATCGCTGGCGGCGGAAGGGCCGTGGTGACCGACGACCCTTGGGCCGTGAGCGGGGCGAGGAAGGTCGTCGAGTTCTTGAAGGCACCGAAGTAGGCCCAGTCGTTGCCGACCGCGCCTTCGAAGAACTGCTTGGAGGTCCCGTCGACCGAGTACTGGTCGCTGGGCGGCGGATGCTGCAGCGTTCCGTTGGGCAACGAGGCCGGCACGTTGAACTCGACCACCGTGGCCACCGTCCCGTTCAGGCAGTGGCCGGCGGTGAGGAAGTCGTAGGGGTGGCTGTTGAAGAGCCATGCCGTGCAACCCACCGGCATGAGCCTCGCCTCGCGCGGATCGGTGGAGGCGATGCGGTCGTCGGTCGGCCCGCAGATGGTGGCCACGCCGCCACTCGGGGCGCTGGCGGTGACCGCAGGGACCCGGACCCGGCAGCGCGTCCCCGGTGCGGCGAAGAGTTGGAGCAGGACCGCGTGCCCGTTGAAGTAGGCGCTGGTCGAACTCCATTCGAGAAGCGACACCGCGTCGAGCCGCTGCTCGGCCCCGTCCTTGAGCGAGGTGATCAGGAGCGACGCCCCCTCGCCGAGGCTCGTCCCGCCGAGGTCGAGGCGCAGCCAGTCAACATCGTCGATGGCCACCACGGTGGCGTAGATCGGCCCGCCTTCGCTGGTCGCCGTTGCCAGCCAGCCGCTATCGATCGCCATCGGCTGCGTGATGCTCGGGATCGGGGCGTCCAGCTCGTCGTTCGCCAAGCCGGCCGAGGCCACGGCGGCGGCCAACGCCGCAGCCGTCAGCATCTGACCAACCCGGCGGAAGTCCGTGCCCATGGCGAGTCTCCGTTCCGATCCTCGTTCACCAACGGACCACGTCGGCGGCCTGGCACCCGAGCGACGCGTAGGCGGTGAACCAACAGCAGGGTACGACGCGGAGCCCCTCGCCTTCTTGCACCTCGATGCCGCAGGTCCCCTCGACCGGCCCGGGGGTCAGGCGAAGGGTCGCCCCGCCGACCTCGACTGTCAGCGGCGGGTGTGCGGTGCCCGGGTTCGAGGGCAGGGCCACCACCTTCCGGACCCCGTTGGCTTCGAGCACGAGGACTCGCGACTTCAAGGGCAGCGAGTCGGCCGGAGGCATCGGGGCGATTGCGAAGGGGAGGCTCGGGGAAGCCAGTTCGCGGTCGTAGGAGATGACCTTGTAGAGCTCGACGAACTCGTCGTTCCGGGCAATGACCGTGGTGTCGGGATGGGCCGCGAGCCAGTCGCCCCAGGTGTCGATCGAGACGACGCCGACCGGCGTGAGCCGCTCGCCGCGAGCCGCAGCGGGCCCGGCGATGGCTCGGCCGTCGATCTGCTGCCAGAGACTCGGCGTGTTGTTGCCCTCGGTCCGGTCGTAGAGGAGCGTGTTCGCGTTCCGCACCAGACCGCTCCAGCCGAAGCTCACGGTGCGCGGTCCGATCCGCCGGTCGTAGACCGCCGCGGCATCGCAGAGCGGGCTGAAGGCGACGAGGATCGGCACGCCGCCCAAGGTGTCGTGGATCGCTTCGTGGGCCTCGGCCACGCTGATCGGATAGGCCCTGGCCTCGCCGTTCAGGACCACGCCGATCACGCGGTCGTTGGTGACCACGTACTTCTTGCGGTGCTCGGCATTGAACGCGGCCATCGCCGAACCAGCCATGGTGCCGGTCGCCTCGAGGCTCCGGATGGTGTCGCGGGGTTGGCCGCTCGGCGTGAGTTCGGACTTCGGCACGAGCGCGGTCGAGAGGTCGAAGCCATAGGACTCGACGGTGCTCCCGCCCTGCGGCCGATGGCCGGCGATCACGCCAGCGAAGGCCCAGGTCAAGAGGGCGAGGAGGAGGAGCCCGGCCGGCACGAGGATCCAGCCGCCGCCAGCGAAGGTGAGCCGGACCTCCGGCAGGTCCTTGTCGCCGACCTTCACAGCCCGATCTCCAGCGGCTTCCGCTCGGGCGAGGTGGAGCCGATCGGCTGGCGGCCGCCGCGGATCCACGACTCCGGCGTGAGCGGGCCGCGGTCGAGCACCATCACGCCAAGGGCGATCGGCAGATAGATGATGCTGGCGAAGAAGACGCGCCGCGCCTTGCGGTCGCCGCGATCGAAGTAGAAAGCGAGGGAGAGCCACGCCATGCCGAGGGCGAGGACCACGTTCGCGATCGCCGAGTAGAGGCCGGTCACGCCCATCAGGGTCATGGCCGCGCCGAGGGGAACGAGGGCGAGCGAGGTGACGACCATGGTCCGCGCCGTCAGCTCCCCGCTCGGGTCGACCACCGGCAGCATGGACATGCCGCCGCGGCGGTAGTCCTCGCGGTACATCCAGGCCAAGGCCAGGAAGTGCGGCATCTGCCACAGGAAGAGGATCGCTCCGAGGAGCCACGCTCCCGATTGCAGACTGCCGGTCACGGCCACCCAACCGATCATGGGCGGGATGGCTCCGGTCACCGCGCCGACCAGGGTGTTGAGCGTGGTCACCGGTTTGAGCGGCGTATAGACCAAGGCGTACAGCAGGATGTTGGCGAGGGCCAAGCCCGCTGCCGGCAGGTTGACGGTCAAGCCGAGGACGAGGACGCCGAGGTAGCCAGTCAGGACGCCCAAGGCGAAGACCGGGGCCTTGCCGATCCGTCCGCTGGGCAGCGGTCGGGCCTGGGTTCGCAGCATGAGCCCGTCGCGGCGCGTCTCGAGGAGTTGGTTCAGCATGGCCGCGCTCGCCGCGGCGAGGCCGGTTCCGAAGAGGGTCCAACCGAGGCGGGCCCAGTCGATCGTCCGCGGCTCCGCCAGCAGGAACCCGACGCCGGTCGTGACCAGGACCAAGGCGTTGAGCCGGGCCTTGGTCAGCTCCATCGCCAAGCGCATGGCACCGCGGTCGCTCACCCGGCCTCCGAGGCGATCGGGGGCGATGGCGGGCGCTGCCGCTGCGTTGGCGGACGTGACGGGGGGCGGTTGCACGGGCAAGGTCGACAAAGCCCGTAGTATAGGAATCCCGCCCGCGACGCCCGGAGGGTGTCGCCGGCGCCCAAGGTGCCAGGAGACCGCTGTGTCGGACGCCTTCCAGCTCGCGTTCCTCGCTGCCGCGACCCCCGACGGGGCAACCCGGTCACCCAGCGTGGCGGTCCTTGCGGTCGCAGCCTGCCTCGGGGCGGGCCTCGTCTTGGCGTGGGCCCGGTTCGTGCGGACCCCGCACTTGGCGATCGGGTTCGCGGCGACAGCGAGCCTGTGGGCCCTCGGCTACCTGGCCATGATGCAGCCGGGCCTCGTGGCGGGCGATGTCCTCTTCGGCGTCATGCTCCTCGTCCTCTTCGCGGCGGGCTGGGTGGCGGGACGCTTTGGCGACTCGACCGTCCGGCCCCTCTCGGTGGGGTTGGTCTCGGCCACCGCGAACCTGCTCGTCCTTGGCGCCTTCCTGCGCGACGAGCAGCACGGCTCGCGGGTGACGCCGGTGGCTTGGATCCTCGGGCTCTACGTCGTCTCCGGTCTCCTCGCCTGGATCGGCGGCCTCGCCGGCAGGGCCATGCGACCGCTCGACGGCGGGCCCTCGCTCCCGCGCTCGGCAGCGACCTTTGGCTTCGTCGCGGCCGGCACCGTCTTCCTCCTCCTGATCACCGGTGGCCTGGTCACCGGCCTCGAGAGCGGCCTCGCCGTGCCTGATTGGCCGAACTCCTTCGGCCACAACATGCTGCTCTACCCGGTGAGCGAGATGAAGGGCGGGATCTATTACGAGCACGCCCATCGGCTCTATGGCATGCTCGTCGGCACCACTGCCCTCATTCTGGTGAGCGTGGTCTGGCGCGAGGAGACGCGTCCATGGCTGCGCTGGCTAGTCATCGCCCTCCTTGCCATGGTCTGCTTCCAAGGCCTCCTTGGCGGGCTGCGGGTCACCGGTCGCCTGACCATGACCCAGGATCGGCAGCACCTCGCCCCGAGCATCGCCCTCGCCATCACGCACGGCGTCTTCGCCCAGATCGTCTTCGCCACCTTCCTGGTCGTCTCGACGGTGACCACCAAGGCTTGGACCTCGACCCGCGACCGAATCGGCGTGGTCGGCGCCGAGTTCGATCGCGGCCTGGCCCTCGCCCTGCCGGTGGTCGTCCTGGTGCAGCTCATCCTGGGTGCGATCTACCGGCACCTCCAGCCGGTCGACGCCGTGGGGCCGCTCGCCCCGGGTCATCCGCTCTGGGCGATCTACGCCCACATCGGCGGCGCCGTCGTGGTGACCGGCGTGGTCTCTGTTGCTGCAGGCCGGGCCTGGGCCTACGGGGTCCATCCGATCCTGCGGTCGCTCGGCAAGATCCTCTTCGTCGCCCTCGGCTGCCAACTCCTCCTCGGGATCGTCTCCCTGGTCGCCATCTGGACCCGCAGCTCGACGCAGATCCCGGCCTGGGAGGTGGTTGTGACCACCGCCCATCAGGCCACCGGGGCCTTCATACTCGGGGTTTCGACGTTGCTCGCGGTGTGGACCCGCCGCCTCCTCGCCGAGGAGACCGTGACGCGGGTGGCGATGGCCGATTGAGGCTCGCTCCGTGGGTGGTAGGCTTTCGCCGACCTCGGCCGCCGGCCGACCCACCCCACGGAGATGCTGCCATGAAGAACCGCGTCGTCGCTCTGCTCGGATCGTCGCTCCTCGTCCTCGGGACTGCCGCCGTGGCGATCGCGGTCCAGGACCAGAAGCTCAGCCCCGAGCAGCAGAAGCAGATGGAGATGTTCATGCAGGCCGGTTCACCCGGGCCGGAGCATGCCGAACTTGCCAAGGGGGCCGGGACCTGGGACATGGCGGTCAAAATGTGGTGGGACGCCAACACGCCGCCCACCGAATCGAAGGGCGTGATGACCGCGGCCATGGTGCTCGGTGGCCGCTACCTCCGCGGCGACGTGGTGGGCGAGCCGATGGGCGATCAGCGCTTCGAGGGAACGGTGTGCGTCGCCTTCGACAACGTGACCAAGACCTGGCAGTCGACCTGGATCGACAACATGTCGACGAGCATCTCGGTCATGACCGCCCCGGGCGGCGGGGACGGCAAGGTCCGCACGTGGAAGGGCACCATGTCCGACCCGATGGCCGGCAAGGCCGTCGCGGTGCGCGAGGTCCAGACCCACATGTCGCCCGACTCGTGGAAGTCCGAGACGTTCGCTCCGGGCAAGGACGGCAAGGAGTACAAGTCGATGGAGATCGTCTACACCCGCCGCAAGGGTGGCTGAGCGCCGACGATCGGAGGACATGGCGATGGCCGAGGACCCCATGCAGGCCTTCATGGCCTACGCGACGCCGGGCGCGGAGCATGCGTTCCTCGGCCATCGTCTCGGTCGGTGGGAACTCGCCTTTCGGGTGTACCACGGGCCCGGGCAACTCGCCCACGAGAGCCGGGGCGAGTCGAGCTACACCTGGATCCTGGGCGGCCGGGTGCTCGAGAACCACGTGGTCGGCGACCCTTCGGGGCGGCCCTTCGAGGGTCGCGGCCAACTTGGCTTCGACACCCGCCTCGCCCGCTACTGGTTCACTTGGGTCGACTCGATGGGCACCGGCCTGATGCGGGGCGAAGGCCGGGCCGGCGGTGACGGGAAGAGCATCGAGTGGGAGGTGGTGGCGACCGACGTCCTGGCCCGGGTCGTCCGGACCTCGCGCTCGATCGAACGCATGATCTCGGCCGAGGAGTGGATGGCCCAGACCTTCGAGCGCGGCGCGGACGGCCGCGAATTCGTGCGCACCGAGTTCCTCTACCGCCGGAAGGCGTGACGCTCGCCGCTCACTCCGCCTTGAGGACCGGCTTGATCGCCTCCTCGAGGGCGAGGACCGAGTAGATCGTCACCAGGTCGGGCTGGTTCTCCTCCCAGCGGCTGGCGTCGTTCACCCACGAGCCGTCTTCGCGCTGCCGGGAGACGATGGCCGCGACGAGGTCGTCGCGCCAGTTGCGATCCTTGCTGGCGCCGTCCGCGGCGAGCGTCGCGATGACGTGCTGTTGGCCGGCCAGGAGGGCCCGGGCCATGGCGTGGTAGTAATAGTAGAGGCCTTCCTTCCCGAGCCCGGGGTTCTCGTCGAAGGTGTAGTGGCGGCGGACCCAGTCGTAGGCGGCCTTGACCCGCTCGTCGTCCTTCGAGAGACCGGCGTAGAGCATGCTCTTGAACCCGGCGTAGGTCATCGAACCGTAGGAGCGCAGGCTCCGGGGCTGCCCCGCCGGGAACTTCTCGCCGAAGCGTCCTTCGCCCGCCTTCTCGCTGGCCATGCTCTCGCCGCCGTTGGCCGGCGAGTAGATGAAGCCGCCGTCGCCCGTGCCGGCCTTGGCCCACGGGCTCGGGTTGGTGGCCGGGAGGTTCTGCGTGCGGCTGACGAAGGCGAGAGCCTTCTGGACCGCGGGATCGTCGGGCGAGACGCCGGCATCGTGCAAGGCGTCGAGCATGAACTGGGTGTTCGAGAGGTCGGGCCGCTTGCCGCGCCCATAGCCAGCGCCGCCGAACCAGTCCTGGGTCGGCGACACACCCTCGCCTTGGTCCCATTGCGAGACGCACAGCCACTCGATCGCGCCGCGCTTCTCGTCGGCGTAGGTCTCGCTCGGCGCTGCGGCGAGGGCACTCAGGACGGCGCTCGTGACGTAGGTGCCGACGCCGGTCTCGGCGATCTTCGCGTAGCCGTCGGCGCGGACGCGACCCACCACGAAGTCGAGCCCGCGCTTGGCGCAGGGGTCGTCGGGCAGGGCTTGCAGGAACGCCTTCGCCCCGAGGGCGGTGACGGCCACGGCGGCGGAGGCAGCTCGCGGCTGGTCGGTCGGCTGGACCTTCTCCTGCTCCATCCAGGCCCCGCTCGGACGCTGGTGGGTGCGGAGGTAGGCGAGCCCCTTGTCGATCGTCTTGCGGGCCTCGGCGTAGGCCTGCGGCGACATCGGCACCTCTTCCGCCTTCTGGGCGATCCGCGTGATCGAAGGCAGCGGTTGGATGATGGCTCGCGGGAGCGACGGGGGATCCGTCGTGGTCACCTTCGAGGCGTCGATCCGCTCGTCGAGCTTCGTCGTCGGCGGAGCGAACGTGTCCTGCTGGGCGGGCTTCGACTGCGCAACGAAGGCGCAGCCCACAACAAGGAGGGTCGCGAAGTTCATCATGTCAGTATCTCACACCGTGCCGGGCCGCACCCCGGCGTCTCCAAGACAGCCCGTCTCCAAACAGGCTGTCCTTCGCCTATTCGGCGAGATCAGGCGTCGAGTCGCTTGGCCTTCGCCTTGGGTCGACCGTTCGACTCGACATCGACCACCGGGGCGACCCGCTGCGGGAAGCTCGGGGTCGGGGCGGCGCGTTGAGCGCCGTTCGAGGTGGGCGGCGAACTCGGGCGGCTCGGAGCCTCGCTCGTGGGCGACGACTTCCACGCCCCGAGGGCGTGCTCGCCGAGCGTGCGGAGCGTCGACTCGTCGCTGCGCATGGCTCGATGGACGAGCGCCGACGGCAAGGCCTGGACCTTTGCCGGGTCGCGCTCGACCATGATCTGGAGGAGCACGATGTTGGTGATGTCGGCTCCGCTGCGACTGTCGGTGACCTGCACGGTCTTGCCGTCGCGGATGAGTGAAATCACCCCATCGTGCGTGAGGTGGCGACTGCGGCTCGTGTCGTAGAGCCGGCGATTCGGGTACTTCCGGATTCGCACGGTCTCTGGCGAGAGGGGCGTGTGGCTCACGCCGTTCTCCCGCTGCGGCACCGAACTGCTGGACGATGGTGGAGCGGTCGGGTTGAATTGGTTCATGGGTGCGGCCCTTTCACGGACGATTACTCCGTGATTCAGCATACGCACCCAACAGCGACTTCTCATCCGAGATGCGGCCGCATCGGCGGGAGATTTCGCTTTTCGGCAATCTGAGCCGGGCCGAAGCCGGCGCCCTGGCGGACGCTAGCGGATGGCGCCCACCACGATGTGCGGATAGGTCGCGCCGTTGGAGAGCTTGAACTCGACTTGGAAGAAGAGGAGGCCGGTCAGCCCGGGCTTGGGTGTGACCTTGAGGCTAGCCAGAACCGACTTGCCGTCCGCCTTCTGTCCGGTGAGTTCGACCGTGGCCCCGTCCCAGAGCGACCGCACGCTCGTAACGCGAGTGGCACCCATGTCTTCGAGCTCGAGGTCGAAGGTGCCGACTTCACCCGGCTTGAGCCGCCCGAGGGTCGAGCGGAACTCGGCGGGCTTGCAGGCGGGCTTGATCTGGGTCGTCTCGTGACGAACCCGGAGGTCGAGCAGTTGGCAGTCCTCGCGATCGGTCTCGACCACGAGGTAGGGGGGGACCACATAGCCCGGGGCGCTGAAGTCGTAGCGCAGGACGTAGTCGGAGCGAGGCTGGTCCTTGACCGGGTCGAAGCCCTCGAAGCTGGGGGCGGCCCCTTGGACGGCCGTCACCCGGAAGGGCTTGCCGTCCGTGGCCTGGATCCGGAAGGTCCCGACGAGGTGGCCCTTCTGGGCGTCGACGAAGTTCGGGACGGCGCGGATCGGGTAGGAGACCTCCGCCTCGAACTCGACCCGGATGGCCTGCTTGATCGAGTTCATCACCAACGTGACGTTGGCGAACTTGTGCACGGGGGCCTTCGACATGCGCATCGAGAAGTGCACTTCAAGTTCCCCCTTGGCCGGGATCTCCTTGCCCTCGGCGTCGATACCCGTGCACTGGCAACTCGGGACGGCCTTGTCAATGCGGACGGCGTGATCGAGCGGGTTCCGCAGCTTGAAGGAGCCGTGCAGTTCCTCGCCCGGCTTCACGAAGCCGAAGTTGATCTTCTCAGGGTCGGCCTTGACCGGGCCTGGTGGCAGCGGCTGGGAGTTCGGCCGCGTGGCGGACGGCGGCGTGGCCGGCGGGGCCGGAGCCTGCTGGGCGGCGGCGGTCTGGACTTGGGGGACCGCCTCCGAACCCGGGGCGGAACCGCAGGCGAGCAGGAAGAAGGCGCTGAGGCCGATGGTTCGAAGGGGAAGCAGGTATCGCATCGCTACTCCAGGCGCTGTCGTAGGGTTGGGGGACGGGTATCCAAGGTAGCGGCCGACGCCCCATCCGGGCTCTCGGTCGACCCCTTGTCAGGCTCCGTCGCGTCGCCCGCTACACTCCCGACCCATGCGGGCGATCGTCATTGCAAAGCAGGGGAATCCGGTCGCGGTGAACGTTCAGGTCGATCCGGCATTCCCGGATCCGACGGCGTCCCCGGGCCAGGTCGTGGTGCGAACCGAGGCGGCGGCGCTCAACCACCTCGACTTGTGGGTGGGCCGCGGCCTGCCCGGCATCGACCTCACCTATCCCCGAATTGGCGGCTCGGACGGGGCGGGCGTGGTCGACTCCGTCGGCCCGGGGGTCGATCCGGCATGGGTCGGCCAGCGGGTCCTCCTCAACGCTGCGGTACCGATACCCCAGCGGGCGATACCCGGTCGCGAACCCTCGTCCGACGACATCAGCATGATCGGCGAGCACGTGAACGGCTGCCTCGCCGAGCGATTCGTGGCCCCGGTCGCGAATCTCCTACCGATCGGCGACGCCGATCCGGTCGAGGCGGCGGCGTTCGGCCTCACCCACCTGACCGCTTGGCGCATGATGGTCCATCGCTCCGGGCTCCGGCACGGCCAGACGGTCCTCATCACGGGAATCGGCGGTGGCGTCGCCCTCGCCGCCCTCAACATCGCCAAGCACTTCGGCTGCACCACCATCGTGACCAGTCGTTCGGCCGCCAAGTTGGAGCGGGCCAAGGCCTTGGGGGCCACCCACGGAATC
>JBGAKK010000011.1:0-83567 GCA_044224425.1 Phycisphaerales bacterium | reverse complement strand
TGCTGCAGGGAGCTCCGACCGTGGCCGACTGCCGCGCCTGCGACGAGTTCGTGCCGATCACCTTGGCGGGCGGAGGGGCGGTGCCGCTGCGGAAGGTGGGCCGGGGGATGGTGGGGGACGCCCAGGCTGGCCTGCCGGAACGGTCCCCCTGCGAGCCCAAGCGGCGGTGGCTCGAGGCCTGGTGGCGGTCAGGGGAGGCCTGGCGGACCCATGGCGGCCGGCGGTGCCTCGTGGGGAGCGAACCCCACGGGGCGGATTGACTCCACACCTCAGAGTGCCTGCAAGATACTGGCAGAAATTCCTCGATGTTGCCAATGATGCCACTAATATGCGATACTGCTGGCATGGATGATAACACAGACGGCGTGATACCAGTAAGTGGAAAGAGTCGGTCGGGCAAGGCCCGGATGTCCGCTCTCTCTGACGCGCAACGGAGCGAGCTTGGTCAGCTGGGAGCACGAACGAGGTGGTTGAAGGCGGCGAGTATGCCGTCACCAAAGCGTGCATTGTGTGGGTCGTCCGAGCGACCTTTGGTGATTGGTGACATCGAGATCCCATGTTTCGTCCTTGAGGACGAGACGCGCATCGTCACGCTGGATGGGGTGAAGTCGGCGCTCGCTCTCAACCCAGGCGGGAGCTCCGCGAGGTTCGCCGAGTTCATCGCGATGCTCGAGCCAAACGCCGCCACCGCCAACGAACTGGCGGTCCGCCTGCAGTCTCCGATTCGCTTTGTCCTCGGCGATGGGCGGAAGATCCACTTCGGCTATGCCTCGTCCTTGCTCGTCGACATCTGTGAGAGCATTCTGGAGGCTCGGCAGCAAGGCCGGCTGACGCCGCGATTCGACCCGCTAGCGATCCGCGCGGAAGTGCTGGTGCGAGGCTTTGCCCGCGTCGGCATCGACGCACTCATCGACGAGGCGACCGGATTCCAACTGCTCCGTTCGCGCACGGCACTTCTCGATCTCCTCCGCAAGTACATCTCCGACCGGCTACTGGAATGGACCAAGACCTTTCCCGACGAGTTCTACACTGAGATGTTCAGGCTGAAGGGATGGGACTTCCTTCAACTCCAACCTGGAGATCACAAACCATCGGTCGTTGGGAGGTACACGCGGAACATCGTCTACGAACGGATGCCGGTTCCCGTCATCGAGCAGCTTGAGGCGCTCAACCCAGCCGGCGAAGCTGGCGCTCGAAAGCACAAGCATCATCAGTTTCTGACGCGCGAGATCGGTCACCCGGAGCTGAAGGCCCACATCGAGAAAGTGGTAATGCTGATGAGGCTCTCTGATGGCTGGGAGGACTTCCGAAGCAAGCTCCGCAAGGTGATGCCGAAGCGCTACGAGCAACTTCACATCCGTGATCTGCTCCCTGATCCACCTGACGCCCCTCCCGTCTACTCCGAGGACGGCCTCGACTAGGACCGAGCTCGATGCAGAAGCCCCGCGCTCGGAAGCGTGCGCGGGGCCCCCTTTCTGCCACGGCGCCCTGGTGAGGCAACGGGCGCCCGTCATGCCCGCTCGGCCGGTGTGCGGCCGGCCGAAGACGGGAGGCGTCGAGGAACGGACCGCAGCCTAGGCGGATTGCAGGCGGCGGTCGCCCTGTCGTGCCCCCCCGGGTCGGCACGAGCGAAGCGCGAGAAAAAGGCCCGCGGTCGATCGGCTGACCGCGAGCCTATGGATGGAGCCCGCCGAGCCGGGGCCCGGCTCCCACCAGGCGGTGGGAGTCGCAACCGCGACCATGGCGGGATGCGCCCCGAGCGCATCTCGGCGCTGGTCTCTCTGCCGTCCTCGAGGCGAGATCGGCGGGACCGCGTCGGACGATGCATCGGCACAATCTGCCTCACGCCTCATTCGTCCCCAGCGATCGCCCGACCATCTGGAGGTCCCCACCCAACCGCGATGGTTGGATCGGAAGGGCCGCGGCGGGTGGACTCGCCAGCGGATCTTCGCTAAAGAGGCTTGGATTAGGTGGGTGGCGTCGGGACGCATCGCCTCGAGGGCATCCTCATAAATCGATGGTTTTCCGAAAACAGGTGTTTTTCCGTTGCTGCGACGACCGCCGCCGATACGGTGCCGATGAGGCCCGCGCGGAAACGGCGGGACGAGAGGAGGCAACATGTTGACGAAGGTGACGCGCGCCGTCTCGCCGGCTGGGAGAATGTTCGCGGGTTTGACCCTCGTCCTTTGCGGCTTCGCGTCCGTCGCAGTGCTGAACGCCATCCCTGTTATGGGACGAATTCCGCTGGTACCCTTGACAGCCGCTCAATCGCGTGCCGCGGTCGGGTTTCAGGGTGTCCCCGGCCTTCACCAATGTCTACCGGATACCCACTATGTCCTTGCGGTCGCATGCACGTCCGGTGGCCACGCGTGTCCGACGCTAAGCACTCCTTGCCCGCTCTGCCCACATCTCAATAACGGGGTTCCGGACTCCGCCAACTATTGCGCTCGCGCATGCACCGCGGTCAATGGCCAGGTCACTTACGACCCCGGGTCCGCTACGACGGGTTCGGTGCAGCAGGTCGTGTGCTGGGAGCTCGGTTCAAGCCAGGAGATATTTCGCTGCGACAAGGCGACCGGCCAGAGTTGTGGCTGTGACTACGCGGTCTCGTGCGGATTCATCTCCTGCCCTGACCTCTGGTTTGACCATTGCACGCACTGAGTTTGCTGGAAGATCTTCCTCCCGCTCCGCGTCGAAGGAGTAGTCCAATGAGATTCTCGGATATTCTCGCCGCAGTCCTCGGCTGGTTCGCGTGTGTCGCAGTTGCCGGGGCGGAGGGGTGTTCCGCGCCAATCCAGCCGGCCGAGCTGATTTCGCTAGTGGCGTCTCGAAACGCGACGCTCTCTGAGTACTCGGTGACGTGGAGGCTGATGGACCTAGCCGGTAACACGGCGCTGCCAGACACGGCCATCGGTAGGCTGGCGGTGCGGGGGGGCAGTTTTCGATGGGACATCGATTTTGACTTGGGCCCCGATGACCACGGCTTCGACCTTCACGCAACCTCAGCGTCTGACGGAGCGCGGGTGCTGCACTGGCGGAGAACCAAAGGCAATGCTGACATCTGGGCTGCGCCAGCGGTTGACGAGATGCAGCATATGCTCCCGAAGCAGAACTCGTGGCCCATGCTGTATCTCTGGCCGCCAGTTCCTGGGGTCCCGGCGATCTTCGACCCCTTGGCAGTGCTGTCGGATCCAACATCTGTGGTCACACCGATCGATGGCGGGTCTGCCGTCTCGGTCACCGGACCCGCTTCCGGGCTATCCGGAGACCTAGTGACTTTCGAGTTGGACGGTAGCAAGGGGTATGCGATCCGTCGCCTCATCGTGGGTGGCTACGATGTGCGGGCCACTGCCTGGAGCCAGCTCAACGGAGATCTTTGGGTTCCGGCGAGAATCCAGGTCGCATCAAGCGGCGTCGACTCAGCCGCAGCTCCCGATCGGGTGATCGACGTCGAGGTGGATGAGTCTGGTGCCCAGTGCCTCTCGTTGTCGGCGGCTGGCGCGATTCCGGAGGACGTTGTCGACATCTTGCCTGCGGGGACGAAGGTTTCGGACGCTGTGGAAAGACGTGACTTTGTCGTCGGCGTGACGGACGCCGGGGCGATGTCCGCCGCCTTGGTGGCGTTCGCACGGACAGAGTGCGCTATCCCGTCCGCCAGCGAGCTGCTTTCCAGCAATCGCTCCGGGGGCAGTGTTTCCACCTCCACCGTGGCAGTGATCTGCTTCTGTTTCACACTGTTTGGTGCAGCACTTCTGTTCGGAGGCCGTCGATCGGCAGCAACTCGAACGCGGGGCGGGCCGGATTGAGTAGCGGCAGAGCAATTCGATGTTTATGCGTTGCGGCCGCAAGCCTGCTGAGCGCGATCAGCTCGGATGACGGAGCCGATCGCCGTGAATTGAAGTGCGGAGGGGGCAGTAGCGGCGTCAGGCGGTTGCGGCTATCGGGCGGGCCTTGTAGCACTCGAACTGGTGGGACGGCGGGCGATGAAACGCCAGTGAGCAATCGCGCGGATTCAGGGATCTCACTCGATGTCTTGGCGGAATGGGTGGAGCGATCCGATGTGAGCACGACGCAGGGTTTGCGGTCGCGGAGGATATCCATGCTCATGGGCCTCTATATATTGCTCTGTGATGCTGATTACATGGATCTCGCGACCGGAGTCGCGGGTCCCCACTTCGTGGTCGTGGTGAGCAATGGCGCAGGGTCCGACCCGGTGGTCATCGACCCGACGCGTCCGGCATCCAGCATCAAGCAGACTCGATTCAGTGATGTTGCTCGTTGCTGGCACGGAGAGTGCCTGGTCGTTCACTCGCCGTCTGGGGAAGTGGGGTCAGGAGTTGGTATCGGCCCTGTGGCCGCCATCGCCAGCCTAGCAGGAGCAGTCGTGGGATGGATCGTCACCCGGCGAGTCGGATAGGCTGGGGCGGCGCGATAGGCGCGCTTACCGCGATGGCCCTCGGCTGCCTGATCACGGGAGAGGTTGTTGATTCCAAGCCAGTTCCGGCAAGATCCGCGCGAGCCGGTCACCTCGCTCAGCACGCTGCGGACGATGTGTCGGCGGCGATTCGTAGGCTGCGCCCATCAGTCGAGGGTATCGATGGCTTCCTCGTCCAGTGGGCATCGAGTACTTCCTTGCCGATCTCGGATCATTGCCATTGCCTGCTCGGTCTAGGAGGTGACTTTCTCCGCGCCGACGGCGTTCGTGAGTGCGAGTGGATCTCTAGGCATTCGTCGGGTGGCGGCGGAGATGGGCGAGTC
The DNA here is from genome assembly GCA_044224425.1 of Phycisphaerales bacterium. GTDB lineage: Bacteria > Planctomycetota > Phycisphaerae > Phycisphaerales > SM1A02 > JAEUIT01. Next base: position 78,809 of record JBGAKK010000011.1, on the reverse strand, counting down.
GGGTGGATCGTCAAGGGTGTGGGCGGCTGGTTCGTGGTCCGTCGGCGCGGCATCGGCTTGTGGGAGAATGGGGAGGCGCATGTCGGCCAGGTCGTGTGCGATCTCGCGATCGCCGGTGTCGGGGACAGCGACCTCACACTGCGTTCTCCTGATGGGTCGGCGATTACCCTGAGGGCCCTCTCCATCTCGTGCTTGGATGCGATACAGGCGGACCCGGAGGTCGACGTTGAATTTGTAGTTCGCGGCCTTCTGGAATGGGCTCCGAGGGACGCATGGATCAGTGGATCGGGTCGGAGATTCTCGCTGGATGACCTCGCTATCAGGCTGCTCGAACGTCCGCCTGGGAAGGGGCCGTGCTTTGGCACCCACGTCATTGGTGGTTTGGCGGCCATTCAGCACTCCTCTTTGGTAGGGGAGCTGCCATCCTCGACAAGGTCGAGCGTCGAGTCTCGCCTTCGATCCTTCGTTAGCCAGACTCTGACGTCCGTCGGCGACGACGGGTGGATCGCACCACCGACGAGTCTCCCCGATTGGATCGCAATGGACTTCAAAACCCGATTCGCTTACCAAGCGCACTGCACCGAGTGCCTGGTAGACGCGCTCCCGGCGGAGACGATCCGGTCCGATCCCCATCTCGCGCTTGCCGTGCTGCGGCTTGCAACCGAGATGACGAGTCGGCCTGCGGAAGTTTCCCCAACCGACCTTTGTCACGCACGGCGTGCGCTTCGCAAATTCTACTTGGCAGCCGATGCCTTCTCGCGCGACTCCCCTTCCCGCGCCTCGTCTGAAGCGGTACAAGCGACGGGTATTCGGCGGCGTTGATCCGAATGGCGGATCGCTGAGTAACAGTGCCCAGCGGCGAAACCGGTTAGAATGCCTCGCATCCCCGCGGCTCCATCTGGTGTGGCGCGGCCCAATTCGTCAGCCCCGGCTGGGTGCACGCTGCCCCCACCACAGCCCGATATGCTCGTCCTCACCCGTCCCAGGAGGCATGTCCTCCGGAGCCCGCGACAGCCTGCCTGGAGGAGTCCGAGGAGTTCATACTCGACGATATCCCCGGCGATCCCAGAACCCCAAGCTTGTCCCTGATTCAGCGAGAGGCAATGAGAAGACCCGCGGCGGATCGGCTCGCCAGCGGGTCTTCGCGAAAGGAGTCTGGATTGGGCGAGCGTCGTCTGGACGCCTCGCTTAGAGGGTAGCCTCGTCGAACTGCGAGGCAACCGGCGATGGCAAGGTTAGCCCTTCTTCTTCGGCTTCGGCTGAACGGTGAGTCCCAGCGCCTCGAGGAGCTTGCCGAGGCGAGCCCCAGTCATGTCGTTCCTACCGGTGAAGTAGACGTTGACCGTCGGCTGCGGGATCTCCGCGCGGCGGGCCAGCTCGGCTTGGGACAGGCCCTGCCGCTCCGCCTCGCCGATGATGATCTTGCGCAGGTCCATGTCGGGGGCCGTCGAGCCGGTGCCATCAGCCGGAATATTAGCACGCTAATACGGTTCCGCCAGCTCCAAGGCTAGCCGTGGACGGGCTTTTGCTCCCGGCGGGGGAGGACGGGCTCTGGAGGGTCCGCCGCGTCTGTCCGGATCCACTCGTCGAGGGCGACCGACATCGCGATCCGCTCCTGCTGGCTGGCCCGGGCAAAGGCCACGATCCCGCTGGCGATCGCCCTGGCCACGTCGAACGAGTTCCTGCGGCACCAGGCGACGATGACCGGTGCGTAGTCGTTCAGGTCGATCGTGGTGGGCTCGGGCGGATCCTCGGTCTCATAGCCGTGGGGGCGCTCCTTGGCCAAGCCCCGCAGGGCTTCGATCAGCTTCTCCGGCTTCTCGAATCCGAAGGCCTTGGCGAAGGGGGGTACGTCCGAAGCGGCGATCCGCCGGACGCCGCTCTCCTTCTTCGAGATCTGGTCCTGCCGCATCCCAGCCCGCGTCGCGAGGTCGGTCTGCGTCCACCCGCGTTTCCGCCGGAGGTAGGACAGTCCGAGCCGGAGCTCGCGGTCAGTCAGTCCAGTTGGTTGCATCGTTGGGCTCGCTCTCTAAGCACTCCTCCAGTCGCTTCCTTTGACGATCGCGGGCAGCGTAGCACCGTACTTATCCACAATCAACGACATTTAGCGGCATGGTTTGACGAAAGCAGGCATAGTCGTACTATGCCGACTTATGCCAACCCAAGAGCCACTGTTATCGCCATCGGAGGTTGCCCGGCGGCTCGGCGTCCACGTCGAGACGGTCCGACGCCTGATCCGCAGGGGAGAGATCCCCGGGGTCTTCCGGTTCGGCGGCGTGATTCGGATCTCCGAGTCGGCACTCACGACCTGGCTCCAGAGCAGATCCCTCGCGAAGAGCGAGGCGGCGGGGGCCTCCAATGGCTGACCGCCGCGCCCGTCGGCGTCGCCCGACGCCCATCGTCATGTTAGGCCAGGGCGACTCCGCCTGCACGCTCGATCGGTGTGCGGCTCTTTCGCCGCTCCCATCCACCCTCACCGTGCCGCTCGCGTTCCTCGCGGGCGTCGCGGCGGTGTGCCTCATCACCGTGCTCATTCGACTCGCCGGGCCGGGAACACCCGTCGAGGTCTCCACCGAGGAGGGCCGTGCCTTGGCGGCAGCGGCCCCGCCCGGCTCGTGACCGGGCCTCGGCTTTCTGTCTCTCCGCAGTCCCCAACCCCCAACGAAGGAGTTCGCTTTGATCGGAGTGAAGCAACCCCCGCGCGGTGTCTACGACGACATCCCGGAGCGGGAGTACCACAGTTGGCAGCTCGCGAGCGCGTCGGCACTCAAGATCCTCGCCGAGCAGACCCCGAGGCACCTGCAACATGCCCGGGCGTTCCCCGACGACGAGAACACGCCCGCCAAGGTCCTCGGCAGGGCGGTGCACTGCCTCGTGCTGGAGCCCCACACGTTCGAGGACAAGTTCGCGATCGCCCCTGACGGGATCGACCGACGGACGAAGGAGGGCAAGGAGACGTGGGCAGCCTTCTCCGCCTCTGCGGCAGGGCGAGATGTCCTCAACGCCGAGGTCGGCGCGAGAGCGAAGGAGATCGCCGCCGCGGTGAAGCTCCATCCCGGCGCGGCCAAGCTCCTCGCGATCGCCGCCCGCCGCGAGCTCTCGGTCGTCTCCGAGCTCGATGGCGTCCGCTCCAAGGCCAGGGCGGACGCCTACGGCACGCTCAAGGACGGCAGCGGCCTCGTGGTCGATCTCAAGGTGAAGTCCGGATCGGCCGCCCCTCGGGCCTTCCAGCGGATGCTGGCCGACTTCAACTATCCGCTGGGCGCCTGCTTCTACCGCCGCGTGCTCGAGGGCGAGAAGGTGCGTGCGGACAGCTTCGCGTACATCGTGGTGGAGAACGAGCCGCCCTACGGCGTCGCGACCTACTCGCTCGCCGAGGAGTCGATCCACCAAGAGTGGGCGCGCGTCGAGCGCCTGCTCGCCTTGTACGCCCGCTGCGAGCGGGAGAACAGCTGGCCGGGCTACTCCGAGAAGCTGGAGCCGATCGCCGCGCCCGCGTGGATGTCCGCCTTCATCGCCGAGGAGGTGGCCGCTTGACGCAGCTCTCCACAGCGATCGTCCCGGTCTCGAGGGCCGTGGCCAATCTCGCCCGCGTCGTCAACGTCGAGCCGGGCGAGATCATCGAACCCCTCAAGAAGCAGATCATGCCCAACGCGACCGACGCCGAGCTCGTCGCGTTCTGCATGATCGCCACCAAGTACGGGCTCGACCCGTTCATGCGGCAGGTCTACGCGATCCGCAAGGACGGCAACGGTGCCTATCAGCCTTACATCTCCGTCGATGGCTGGTACGCGATGGTCGAGCGGCATCCGCAGAACGACGGCGTCGAGTTCGAGGAGCACCGCGACGCCGAGGGCAAGCTCGTCTCCGTGACGTGCCGCATGTACCGCAAGGACCGCTCGCGGCCCGTCACCGTCACCGAGTACACGAAGGAGTGCCGCCGCGACACCAAGCCGTGGCGGGAGTGCGAGACGCGGATGACCCGCCATCGCGCCTTCGTGCAGGCGGCCCGCATCTGCTACGCGATCACGGATTTCGGCGACCCCGACGACGAAGGCTCCTCGTCCGCGAGGACGGGGGCCAACGCCGCGGCGGCGCTCAATGCCGCGATCAGCGACGCGGCCGACGGAAGCGCCGACTCGATCGCCCCTGGTCCGCCCCCTCCGCCGCCTGAGCCTGCCCCGCAGCCCGTCCAGCCGAAGCCGGCCGAGCCCGCTGTCGTCGAAGCGGAGGTCGTCGAGGACGACGCCGAGGAGAAGGCGAACGCCCTGGCGGATCGACTTGTCGCAGCGAACGCGGAGGTCGGGGTCACCACGGACAGGAAGACCATCCTCGCCCGCGCGAAGAAGGAGTCCAAGAAGGTCGGAAAGTCGGTCGGCGAATGGCTCGCCGATCGCGTCGCAAAGGCGGAAGCCGCGCTCGGCTCCTCCGCACAGAACGGAGCTTGATCCACCGATGCCATTGAAGCTCGATCCAGACGCCAAGTACCCGGTCCTCGCCCCCGGGCGCTACAAGGCGAAGATCACCCACGGCGAGGAGAAGACCAGCAGCACGGGCAACCCCATGACCGTGCTGCACGTCGAGGTCGCGGACGGGGAAGGGGGCCGTCGAGGTCCGCAAGTTCCTCGTCCAGTCGTCCCGCAACGCCAAGCGACTCTACGACGAGTGCAGCCAGATCTACCGTGCCTGCGGCCTCCCGGCCGGGACCAGCTTCGACTTCATCAAGGTCGAGGGGTGCGAGGTCGAGGTCACGCTGTCCGTCGAGGAGCGGGTGGGCTACGGCCCGCAGAACCGCATCGAGGAGTGGTTCCCGTCCAGCGCCCCGAAGCGGGATCCGCTCGTCTCGGCGGTCAACGCTCCGGCGAAGCAGGCGGCCGCGGCTGCGGCCCGCAAGCCGCCGGTGAAGCCCGCGTCCGACGACGACATCCCCTTCTGAATCTCTCCACGGGGGTCGAGGTCACGCGCATCGCCTCGGCCCCTTTTCTCGCTCACCCCTCCGCCCCCGGACACGGGCGCGGAGGGCTTCCCGGATGCACCCCGACGTTGAAAAAGCACTTGACGAGAGCATCCGCCTCCTCGGGTGCCTCTTCGAGCCGGATGACCTCATCGAGTTCATCTCGCTCAACTCGGGCCGCTACCGCGAATGGTGCGCGATCGAGTCGCTTCCGGACGTGGTGCCCCACCTGTGGCACAACAACGCGAGCGACAACGCCTTCTTCGGCGCGAACCCGCGCAAGGAGCGAGGCGGGGAGATCCGCCACGTCGCGCTCGCCCGCTGCCTCTTCGTGGACTTCGACAAGTCGTCGGCGGGCGAGCGGGGATGCAGTTTCGAGGACGCCGCGGCCCGCGTCGAGGAAGCGAACCTCCCGACGCCTACTGCGTGGGTGTTCACCGGCTCGGGGATCCATGCCTACTGGCGGCTGGACGGCAGCTTCCGCGACCTCGATGCGTGGCGAGCCCGCCAGCTGGGACTGATCCGGAAGCTCAACACTGACGGGTCGATCCAGAACCCCAACCGCCTGATGCGGCTGCCGGGCTTCCGAAACGTGAAGTACGCCAGCCGCCCGATGGCGTCGCTGATCGACGCGGATCCGGCCCGCGTCTACGGGATCGAGGAGTTCCCCGACCCCGTGCAGCCCAAGGTGACGATGCTGGAGGCCCACCGATCGCTCGGTGCCGTGCGGCCCGGCTCGATCTCGACCCTCTCCCGCCGCTTCCTCGACGAAGGCTTCACGCTCGCATCCGGGCGTCGCTCCACCATGTTCACCGTCGCGTGCGACATGCACGCACGCGGGTGGGATGTCGAGGAGGCCACTGCGGCGCTCATGGCCAGGATGCGTAGATGGCAGGGCGAGGGAGGACTCACCGAGTCGGACATCGCCGACTGCCCCCGGCAGATCCGCAACGCGTTCAGCAAGCCGCGGGAGCCGATCGCGGACACCGCGACGCCCGACGAGGCGGTGATCCCGGCCTCGCACCGCGAGGACGAGTCTCCGATCGGGTCCGTGTCCGCGCTCGACCTGATCCAGCGGCACCAATCCCTGCGGCCCCCCGTGATCCACGGGCTGCTCCGCGAGGGCGAGAGCATGAACATCATCGCTCCGCCGAAGACGGGCAAGAGCTGGCTGGTGATGGACCTCGCCTTCTCGCTCGCCCGAGGGATGCCGTGGCTCGGGATCTATCCGACCGAGCCGGGCGAGGTGCTGATCCTCGACAACGAGCTCCACCCCGAGACGAGCGCCAGCCGCGTGCGGACCGTGATGCAGGCCAGGGGCGTGCCGTTCGACGTGGCCGGGCGGGTCACGATCGAGAACCTTCGCGGCAAGCTCATGGACATCGGGACGCTCGGCCCGTTCTTCCGCTCGATCGAGGCGGGCAAGTACCGGCTGGTGATCCTCGATGCGTTCTACCGCTTCATGCCCCGCGAGTGGGACGAGAACGACAACGGCACGATGGCCGCCGTCTACAACCTGCTCGACTCCTACTCCGCCCACCTCGGGTGCGCGATGGTCTGCATCCACCACGCGAGCAAGGGCAACCAGTCGGGCAAGTCGGTGACGGACGTTGGGGCCGGAGCGGGGGCGCAGAGCCGCGCCGCCGACACGCACCTCGTCATGCGTGCCCACGAGCAGCGGGGGGCGATCGTCCTCGATGCGGCCGTCCGGTCGTGGGCCCCGATCGAGCCCCGTTGCTTCCGCTTCAAGTTCCCCGTGTTCGACCTGGCGGAAGACCTCGACCCGTCCATGCTGGCGGGCTTGCCCAAGCGGAAGGGATCGAGGCAGGAGCAGCCGGAGGAGCCCGTCGGGGACGCGGACCCGTGGACCGTCGATCGACTCGTCGCGGAGTGCGTGCCCGAGGGCGGCGAGTTCTCCCGCCTGGCGATCGAGTCGAACGCGATCGCGAAGGGTGTCGGGGCGTCGGCGTTCGACCGCCTTTGGGAGTCGGCCAGAAACAAGCTCGCCGCACGTCGCGTGCAGGGCGGCGTTCTCTATTCACGCAAGCAAGGAGTGCCGGATGAACTCATCTAGGCCGGTGCGACGGCGCTGGAAGCCCGTCGTCTATGTCGCTGGACCGTACAGGGGCCCGAGCGAGTGGGCCGTGAAGCAAAACGTCGCGCTGGCCGAATCGGCGGCGCTGGCGGTGTGGGCGCTGGGTGCGGCCTGCATCTGCCCGCACAAGAACACGGAGCGGTTCGGCGGCGCCCTCCCCGATCGCGTGTGGCTCGAGGGCGACCTTGAGCTTGTCCGCCGGTGCGACGCGCTCCTGATCGTCGGGGAGTGGCGGAAGTCGCAGGGGACGCTCGGCGAGATCGAAGAGGCCAGCCGCAACGGGATCCCGATCTGCTCCTCGATCGAGGAGCTTGCGGACGTGCTCTCCGGGCTCTGCACCACGGCGGACCTGATCCAAGGGGGTGCCGCGTGAGCAAGCGACGCCGCCCGTGGTGGTGGTGGATGAATCCGTGGTTCTACGCCCTCCGCCGTGAAGCGTCGGGCGAGCACTGCCTCGACTGCCTGATCGAGATATCCGTCGAGCACGACCGGCTGCGACAGGAGCTCAAGGCGACGAAGGCCAGGGCGATCGAGGCCGAGGCTCGTGCCAGCAGGCTCGAGGCTGAGACGGAGCAGTTGGCGAAGGATCGCTACGCGGAGCACTGTCGCGCCGAGCGTCTGCGGACGCTGGAGCTCGCGAAGCGGGCCCGCTATGCCGCCTTCTTTGGCCACCTCGCCAACGACAACCCCGGAATAGACGGAGTCGATCGGGCCATCGCCGCTGTCGCCGCGGCGAAGGCAGCAGTTGACGCCAACGGCGACCTAACACGGAAAGGAGACCTATGACACGCAACGAGCGGATCGCCAAGCAAGCAACAGAGGTGCAAGAGGCACTGTGGAGGAAGAGCACCTACCGCGAGGTCGAGGTCGGTGGGTTCAAGCTCCAGACTCGCATCGCCATACTCGACTCCAAGGCACTCGCCGAGATGGAGCGGGCGCTCACTGCCATCACATCGGAGGTGCTCAAGCCATGAGCCGCGACCCGTTCGCGCCGGCCGAGCGGATGGGCCGTTCCGCTGGCAACGACTTCCTCCTCACTGGCCAGAGGGCGGACTGCCCGTACAGCGACAAGCGGAAGCCCAGCGGAAAGCTGAGCTGGTCGCGTGCATGGCGGAACGCGTGGCTGCTCGGCTGGGAGAAGGCCGTCGGCAAGCCCCACAACGAGTGCGAGGAGGCAGGGTCGGTCGATCGCCAAACGCCCAAGAGTTCCGTCGGCGAGGCATGAGCAGGCGCTTCGACGCGATCGCCCGGCGGGTCCTCCGGATGGACCCTGCGGAAGCGAGGCGGGACCTCGCCGCGCGGGCGGTCGTCGTCGGCATCGAGCTTGAGACAGCCAGGATCCGTGCGGGCCGCGCGTCGATCGCGTGCAGGCTCGGCCTGACCGGCAGCGAGGCGCTTCGGTCCATCACGGACTGGCGCGACATGGACTGGCGGGACCGCACGGATGGCTGGTCCTCGCCGAGATCGTTCTAGCTAGGCGGCAGGACGCCGCAGGAGGCAGCGATGGGAAGAAGCCAGCGGGAGAAGGGGAAGCTCGGGGAGCGCGAGGCGGTGCACCTGATCCGGGAGATCTTCGGGATCGACTCGGCCCACAGGACCGCCCAGCGGTGCGGGAAGCTCGGGATGGCGGACGTTCAGGCCGTGCCCGGGCTCCACATCGAGGTCAAGCGGCGGCGGGGGATCCATTGCGAGGCCTTCCTCAAGCAAGCCGAGACTGACGCGCTCGCGGGCGAGGTGCCGGTCGTGCTCATGCGAGGGGACAAGTCGCCGCGATGGATGGTGCTGCTCGAGGCGCGGACAGTGCTGCCCGCGATCGAGCGGCTTGCCGCAGCGATGGCCGTGGCGAAGGCCTCGAGCGTCGAGGTCGGATCATGTGCCGCGGTCTGCGGCGGATCGACTGGACCCGGTCGGGGCGAGGAGTAGAGTCGAGCCATGCCAAGCAGGAAAGAGCCAGCTCTCCGGTGGGATGGACGGTGGCGGGTTCGGTGGACCGACGCCGACGGCCAAAGGCGATCCGTTAGTTTCGGCACAGACGAGAAGCGGGCGATCGCCGACTATCGCCGCTGGATCGCACGCTGGCGCTCGGACGCGGCGACCCGGACGCCTCCTGACGAGCTCGCTCCGACGATTCGCGAGGCGTGGGCGCGATACCGCGAGTTCGCGTCCGCGTACTACCGCCGCGCGGATGGGACGGAGACGCAGGAGCCGACGATCATCGCGTACGCGATGCGTCCGGTGCTCGACCTCTTCGGAGGCCGACGGGCGGACGCCTTCACGCCGAGCGACCTCCGCACGGTGCAGGAGCGATGGATTCGCGAGGGCAAGTGCTCGACGACGGTCAACGCATGGAGCCACAAGATCCGGCGCGTCTGGCGATGGTTCGTGGCGGAAGGCCTCGTCGGCGCCGACGTGGTGGAGTCCCTGCGCTGCCTGTCACCCGTGAAGCCCGGGCGGTTCGGTGCGAAGCCGGGACGGAAGATCGAGCCCGTCGAGCTTTCCGACGTGGAGCGGACGATCGCTCACTTGCCGGCGTCGCTCGTGGCGATGGTTCGGCTCCAGACGTTGACGGGCATGAGGCCCGGCGAGGTCTGCTCGATGCGGCCCTGCGACATCCACTCAAGGAAGGACGGCCTCTGGGTCTACCAGCCGCCCCAGCACAAGACGGCGCATCGCGGCAAGCTCCGGGAGGTCGTGCTCGGCCCGCAGGCCCAGGCGATCCTGACGCCGTACATGACCCGCGAGGTGGCCTTGCCGTGCTTCCGCCCGTCCGACGCGGAGAAGGAGCGGGCGGCTGCTCGCGTGGCGAGCTACACGCCTCCCCCCGGCGTCGCTGACTACCGGCGATGGGATTCGTACCGGAAGCGGGCGGAGGAGCGTGGCGAGCGCCCTCGCGGTCCTGACGGGTGGACGACGGGCACCTACGGCCGGGCGATCGCCGACGCGGCGAGGAAGGCGGGCGTCGCTCGCTGGAGCCCGAACCAGATCCGTCACACGGTCGCGACGCGGATCCGCGAGAAGTGGGGGCTCGAGGCCGCTCAGGTGGTGCTCGGGCACTCGCGCGCCGACGTGACGCAGATCTACGCGGAGCGGAACAAGCGGCTCGCGGAAGACCTCGCCCGGCAGGCGTGAGCGAGCCTCAAGGTCCGCGGGAGTTATGGCCCGAAACTGGCCCGAGCAACGACTTGCGTAGTAGGGCGCTTCTAACTCCTTGTCCTAATGGAGCCTACCGGGATCGAACCGGTAACCTATGCCTTGCAAAGGCATCGCTCTCCCAATTGAGCTAAGGCCCCGAACTGGCGGCGGCATGGTAGCCGCCGAGGCGGGCCGATGCGACGCGCCGGACCCACAAACGATCGCATGAAAAACCCCGGCCGGAGCCGGGGTGGAGTGGCGTGGGGGCGGAGCTTCTCGCCGGCCGGCGGCGAGGACGGGCGTCACTGCGGTTCGACCACCGCGGTCTTCGTCGTCTCGAGGACTTCGATGGTGTCCGGGGTGATCAGGTTCACGCGAAGCGTTTCGTCATAGGAACGCTTGCCCTTGATGCCCACGAGGAGGCCGAGGGCTTCGCTCGGCTTGGTCGACGGACCAGGCACGACGTAGGCGAGGGTGTAGCCCGAGGTCGAGTCGGTGAGCTTGTAGAGGAGCGGCAGGCGGTCGCCGTTATAGACCGTCGACGCCAGCAGGCGGCCCATCGCGTCGTACGGCCGGCGCTTCTTCATCGCCAGATCGAGGTCGGCCACGCCTTGCTTCCGCTCGGCGAGGCGGTCCTTCATCTCCTGCAGCTCGCGGATCTTGTCCTGCACCTCGACCCGCATCTGGAGCTGCTCGACGCGGGCCTTGGCCTGCTCGCGCGTGGCGTAGGAGGCCACGCCGTCGTCGGCGAGGGCCTGGTAGCGGTCGCGCAAGGCCTCGAGCTCGGCGCTCTCGCTCGGCTCGTTGCGGACCTTGGCCCAGATCATCTCGAGGTCCTGGTAGGTCACGCGGCGGACCTGCTCCTCCATGTTCCGCTGGCGGGCTTCGTCGGCTCGGCGCTGGGCCTCGATCTCGGCGGCGGTCGGAGCGGGAGGAGCGGGCGAATTGTTGGTGACGGTCCCGGGAGCCGGCGCCGGGCCGGTCGGCCCGGTGCTGGTCGGGCTGTTAGCCGGCGGCGTGGTCGGCGGATTGGCCCCGGGATTCGCCGCTGGAGCCGGCGGATTCGTGGGAGCCGGTTCGGTCCCGGCCTGCGGCGCGTTGCTCGCCCCCGGGTTCGAGGTCGCGTTCGCGTTGCTGTTGGAAGCGGGCGTGGTGCCGGGCGTCGCGGTGGGCGTTGCGGCGGGCGTCGCGGTGGGCGGATTCGCGGCAACAGCGCCGCCCGGGAAGGGTGTGCCGGCCTTGAGCGCCGTCTCGAAAGCCTCGGCCTGGCTCTGCGAGACGGGCTCGATGTACTGGAGGTTCACCCAGCCTTCCGCCTTCTCCGGCAAGCGCACCGAGTAGAAGGTCTCGCGGTCGCCCTTCACCTCCTCGACCACCTTCAGCGAATCGCCCTGGGTGAGCGAGGTGAGCTGTCGCCAGCTCTTGTCGGGGGCGAAGTTGGCGTCCATGTTGGGGGCGAGCAGCGTGGTCTTCCCGACGATGGCGAGCGTCTTCGTCGCCGCGTCGTACTTGGTGGCTGCATCGGCCTTCACGAAGCCGTAGAGGTTCGCGAAGGTCGGGCCCACGGCCTGCACGCGAGCCCAGCCGTACTGGGTCTCGAGGACCTTGAGCGGCTGTCCGGCCTGCAGTCGACCGAAGGGGTAGGCGCTCTGCACACTCGGCCCGCTTCGGAGCATCACGCTGTCGCCCTTCACGGCCGCCCAGTAGGGGCCGGAGGCAGCAGCAGTCTGGGGAACGGCAAGGGCCGGAGCCGCGATCCACGCCACGGTCAGCGGGGCGAGGAGGAGCGCGGAAACAACGAACATTCGCTTGGCGGATCGCATGCCGAAGTGTACCGCGCCGAACATGCGCGGACCGCTTGGCGGGGTGGGGGCAAGCCGTCGGCTGCGGGGTGCTCACCAGGCTCCGGATCCCCGGTGCATCGCCTGCGGACAGCAGGCGGAGTAGCATTGCGACCAATGTCCCGGACGCCTGCCGTACTCTCCCTGCCTCGGGCCCTCCCGCTCGCCTTGGTCGTCGCCGCCGTCCTCCCCGGCTGCCAGGCGCCGTTCCACCGCACCGACCCCGACGACAAGGGACTGGGACCGGCCGTGACCACCGCCCTCGAGCGGGAGATCGCGCAACTCCCGGCGGACGCGAAGGTCCCGCTGGCGAACGAGGGCCCGACCACGGTCGAGTCGACCCTGGCTGCCCGCCGCGACGAGCTGGACAAGCTCGGTCCGCAGTGGACGACCGGCTTCAAAGGGCTCAACCTTGGCCCGACGCTCGACGACCTGCCGCAGCGGGAAGTCCAGATCAGCCTGAAGACGGCCATCCAGCGGGCGGTGCGGAACAACATCGCGGTCCAGACCGCCAAGATCGACCAAGGGATCAGCGACGCCCGCCTGGCCCAGGCCGAGGCGGTCTTCGATGCCACGCTCTACGCCAACACCGGCTTCGACCGTGCCACCCAGCCCGAGGTCGGGGTCGTCCTGCCCGGCGGCTCGGTCCTCAACAACCTCCGCGACAGCCGCGACTGGGTCTTCACCACTGGCCTCCAGAAGCCGCTCGTCACCGGCGGCCGCATCGAGCTCAGCACCTCGATGGATTACGGCAGCCGCTCCCCCGACGGGCTCTACTCGCCCGATCCGGCGTGGGCCAACTCGGTCTCCCTCGGGCTCTCCCAGCCCTTGATGCGAGGCTTCGGCACCGACGTCAACATGGCCCAGATCCGGCTGGCCCAGAACCAGGACCGGTCGCAGCAGCAGGCCCTCCGCGGCTCGCTCCTCGACACCGTCTCGAGCGTCGAGGCGGCCTATTGGCGCCTGGCCCTCGCCCGGCAGACCCTCGTCTCCGCCAACTGGCTGGTCGAGGTCGGCGTCGAGGTCCGCGACGTCCTCGCCCGCCGTCGCGAGTTCGACGCCACCGTCGCCCAGTACGCCAATGCCGTGGCCACCGTCGAGCAGCGCAAGGCCCAAGTGATCCAGGCCCAGCGGCTGGTCCAGGAGGCCAACAACGCCCTCAAGGCCCTGATGAACGACCCCGACTTCCCGGTCGGCGGCGAACTGAACCTGGTGCCGGTCGACCTGCCGACCGAGACGGCGATCGCCCAGGACTTGCGGAGTGCGATCGTCACCGCGGCGGAGAAGTCCCCGACCGTGATCCAGGCCCTCCTGCGGATCGACGACGCTTCGATCGGCGTCCTCGTGGCCGACAACGGGCGGCTGCCGCAGCTCGACCTCGATGGCAAGCTCTCTTGGTTCGGCCTCGACGGAAGTTGGGGCGACAGCTACGAGCAGGTCGGAAGCGGCGACTTCGTCGAGTACATCGTGGGAGCGACCTTCTCCCAGGCCATCGGCAACCGGGCCGCGGAAGCCAAGTACCGCGAGGCCCGCCTCCTCCGCTCGCGGAGCGTCCTGAGCTACCGGGCTTCGATCCAGCAGGCCGTCCTCGAGGTCAAGAACGCCCTCCAGTCGGTGAAGACGAACTTCGACCTGATCCGCCAGAACCGGGCCTTCCGCGTAGCCCAGGCGGAGAACCTGCGGGCTCTCCTCGTCAGCGAGAAGACGCTCGCCGCCCTGACGCCCGAGTTCCTCCAGCTCAAGTTCCAGGAGCAGGACGCGTTGGCCCGGGCCCAAACCCAACTCGTGGCCTCGATGGTCGACTACAACATCGCCATCAGCTCGCTGCACCGGGCCATGGGCACGGGCCTTGAGATGAACCAGATCGAGATCGAGATCGTCGATCCCGAGTCGGGGAGCCAGCGGGTGGCCTCGACGTCGTCGAAGTGACGCCGCGAACGATCCCTAGGAGAGGTCACCAGCGTGCCCAAGATCGTCAAGGCCGATGCATCCTCGATCCGCAAGGCGGCCAACATCATCCGCGACGGCGGCGTGGTGGCCTTCCCGACCGAGACGGTCTACGGCCTCGGCTGCGACACCTTCAACGAGCGGGCGGCGTCGGAGGTCTACCGCATCAAGCGGCGGCCGACCTCGAACCCGCTCATCGCCCACGTCCTCGACGTGCCCATGGCCAAGCGGGTGGTGATCGGCTGGGACGTGCGCTGCCAGAAGTTAGCGGAGGCCTTCTGGCCCGGACCGCTGACCCTGGTCCTGCCGCGCCGCGCCGAGGTGGCCCCGAGTTCGATCGGCGGCCGCTCGACGGTCGCCGTCCGCAGCCCCTCGCATCCCGTGGCCCGCCAACTGCTCGAGGCGGTCGGCGGACCCGTCTCGGCCCCCAGCGCGAACCGCTCCGGGCGGCTCTCGCCGACCCGGGCCGAGCACGTCGCCGAGGAGCTCTCCGACGAGCCCGAACTGATGATCTTGGACGGCGGAGCCTCGGTGGTCGGGCTCGAGAGCACCGTCCTCGACCTGAGCCGGGCCCGGCCCATCATCCTGCGGCCCGGCACGGTCACCAGCGAGATGCTGAAGCCGGTGATCGGCGAAGTCGGCGAGCCGCTCGTCGGCAGCCAATCGCTGAGCCCGGGCACCAGCCCGCGGCACTACTGCCCGCGCACAAGGGCTGAGCTGGTCGACGGGGCGAACCTCGAGCGGCGGCTCCAGAGCTGCCCTGACCCGGTGGTGGTCCTCGCCTTCGACGCGGCCAAGGTCCCCTCGCCGCACGTGGCGGTCGTCATGTCGAGCGACCCAGCCGAGTACGCGGCCAAGCTCTACGACTCGCTGCGGCAGGCCGACTCCCTCGACCGCTCGCTGATCCTGATCGAGCGGCCGGCCCAGAAGACCGGCGTGTGGACGGCGGTGCTGGACCGCCTCCGGCGCGCCACGGCCTAGCGGCCTGGCGCGAGGGCGCGGAGTTAGAGGAGGTCGGGCGGAGCCGGCCAGATAGCAGCCCAGATGGCCGCCCAGATAGCCGCAGAGGCGCAGAGTGCGCAGAGCCCTCGCAGAGCAGAAGGAAAGATAGGGCTTTGGGTCGGGCTGTGGCGACGTTCGATCGTTGACGAGACTGCGGCCGCGCGCGGCGAGGGGCTTCAGCGGGCAAGCGATGTCGTCACGCCGCATTGCAGCGAAGACGATGGAACGTCCGCCGCAGCCCGACCCGAACCCCCAATGCCCCCTCTGCTCTGCGAGGGCTCTGCGCACTCTGCGGCTCCGCGGCAATCCGGATGCGAAGACCGGTTTCACGCGAAGACGCGAAGACGCGAAGTGGGGAAACGTCGAACGGGGGCTGCGGGGACGCCGTCCGCGCTGGCAAGCCGCCGCTCGGGATCGATCGTCCGCTGCGGCCATGACCCGAACCCCCAATCCCCATCTGCTCTGCGAGGGACTCTGCGCCCTCTGCGACTCTGCGGCAATCCGGATCCAGAGACCGGTCTCACGCGAAGACGCGAAGACGCGAAGTGGGAAACGGCGAAGGGGGCTGCGGGGACGCCGACCCGCGCGCACCGACCGTTGCATCTGGTCGAACGTCCACAGGATCCCGGCCCGCAGGCCGACCGTTCGCGCCACCAGGCGGCGACATCGGTTTGACCTCCTCGCCGAGTGCGAGAGGCAGGTGGTCCGCTGGCCGCCTCCCCATCTCGGAATCCACCGGGGTGGTCGCCTTTTCGAATCTGCCCTCGAGCCCGCCGGCGCGGCGACCGCCGCGCCCAAGTTCCTCATGCGGAATCTCCTGGATCGGCCGCATGGGAGCGCAACGGCGGGACAGACTCCGTATCACTTCTTGACGGGAGAGCCGGCGATGAATCGCCCGAGACGACCCGGCAGGCCTGTCTGACCTCTTCGACAGGAGAGAGCTATGCGAATGAAGTGGCTGACCGTCTCCCTGGCCCTCGCGGCGAGCGCCCACGCGTCGTTCACGGTGATCAAGGGGATCGACAACTGGAACGCCCAGGTCGGGCCGTGCACGACGCTCGACTTCGTGTTCCCTGAACCGCAGTACCTCAGCACGCAGTACGCGTCGTTGGGTGCGATCTTCCCGGAGGGGAACGAGGTCGCGTACCAAGCGAACGCGTTTCAACAGGACGGCTGGGGGTGCATGAACTACGACCAAGAGCCAGGCGGCGGCATCGACATCACGTTCCTCTCGCCGCAGTACGCGATCGGGGCGTGGTTCCCGGGGAAGCTACGCGTCGACCTGTTCTGGCAGGACCAGCTCATCTATGCGAGCCCGGACCTCGACACCTTCCCGCTGACCTACTCGTTCGGCGGTGTGCTTTCAACGCAGCCGTTCGACCGGGTGACACTGCACTACTTCACTTTGTGTTTCGTCGACGACGTGCTCTTCGTCCCGGCGCCGGGCGCGATGGGCTTGGTCGTCTTGGCCGCCGCCGTGGGTGGCCGCAGGCGCTGCGGGCGTTGACCGACGGAGTTCCACTTCGGTCAGGAGCAGCACTTTGCGGAGTTCTCACTTGGCTGCTTCCTCGGCCCTCGCCGCGGCTTTGGCCCTCGCCCTCGCGGCGAGCGCCCGCCGGCGTCGATCGGTCTGACCGCCGACAACCTGCCGCTGGGGTCGCGCCCGCCATGCCTCGATCCCCTCCACCCTGTCCCCGCCGGCCCGCTGCCTTCTCGCTTACGCCATCGGTATCCTCACCCCGCACCGCTTCGCGCACTCCTCCGCGAGCTCGTAGCCGGCGTCGACGTGGCGGAAGACGCCCATCATGGGGTCGTTGGTGAGGACCCGCTCGAGGCGGGCGGCTGCTTCCGGCGTGCCGTCGGCGACGATGACCTGGCCGGCGTGCTGGCTGAAGCCGATGCCCACGCCGCCGCCGTGGTGGAAGCTGGTCCAGCTCGCTCCGCTCGCGACGTTGACGGCGAAATTCAGGAGCGGCCAGTCGCTCACCGCGTCGGTGCCGTCGCGCATGGCCTCGGTCTCGCGGTTGGGGCTGGCCACCGAGCCGCAGTCGAGGTGGTCGCGGCCGATCACGATGGGGGCCTTGACCTTGCCGGTCCGCACCAACTCGTTGAAGCGGAGGCCCGCCTTGTCGCGCTCGCCGAGACCCAGCCAGCAGATGCGGGCGGGGAGGCCTTGGAAGGCGACCCGCTCCTGGGCCATCCGGATCCAGCGCTTGAGCGACGCGTCCTGGGGGAAGAGTTCGAGCACCGCCTCGTCGGTGACGCGGATGTCCTCGGGATCGCCCGACAGCGCGACCCAGCGGAAGGGCCCGCGGCCGAGGCAGAACTGCGGCCGGATGTAGGCGGGCACGAAGCCGGGGAAGGCGAAGGCGTCGCGGTAGCCCTGGTCGAAGGCCCGCTGGCGGATGTTGTTGCCGTAGTCGAAGGTCTTGCTGCCGGCCTTCATGAAGCGGACCATCAGTTCGACGTGGCGGGCCATGGTGGCCAGCGATCGCTGCTGGTAGCCCTCCGGGTCGCGGCGGCGCAAGGCGTCGGCCTCCTCGCGGGTGAGGCCGGTCGGGTAGTAGCCTTCGAGCGGATCGTGGGCCGAGGTCTGGTCGGTGAGCGTGTCGGGCACGATCGTGCGGGCCTCGAGCCGTTCCAACAGCTCGACGATGTTGCCGACCCAGCCCACGGAGACGCCTTCCTTCCGCTTCTTGAGCTCGACCGCCCGGTCGATGGCCGCGTCGAGCCCCTCCACGACCTCGTCGAGGTAGCGGTCCTTGACCCGCTTCTCGAGCCGCTCGCGGCAGACGTCGGCGATGAGGCAGACGCCTTCGTTCATGGTGATGGCTAACGGTTGGGCCCCGCCCATCCCGCCGCATCCGCCGGTGACGTTGAGGCAGCCCCGGAGCGAGCCGCCGAAGTGCTGCCGGGCGCACTCGGCGAAGGTCTCGTAGGTCCCTTGCAGGATGCCTTGGGTCCCGATGTAGATCCACGAACCAGCGGTCATCTGCCCGAACATCATGAGGCCCTTCGCAGCCAGCTCGTCAAAGTGCTTCTGCGTGGCCCAGTGCGGCACGAGGTTCGAGTTGGCGATCAGGACCCGCGGAGCATCGCGATGGGTGCGGACGATGCCGACCGGCTTGCCGCTCTGGACGAGGAGCGTCTC
The DNA here is from genome assembly GCA_044224425.1 of Phycisphaerales bacterium. Taxonomy (GTDB): domain Bacteria; phylum Planctomycetota; class Phycisphaerae; order Phycisphaerales; family SM1A02; genus JAEUIT01. Next base: position 60,687 of record JBGAKK010000011.1, on the reverse strand, counting down.
GTCGGCGGCGAGCGACTTCAGGCTGGCCACGATGGCGTCGAACGCTTCCCAGCTCCGGGCGGCCTGCCCGCGGCCGCCGTAGACGATCAGGTCGGCCGGCCGTTCCGCCACCTCGGGGTCGAGGTTGTTCATGATCATGCGCATGGCCGCCTCGGCGGCCCAGGTCGCGCAGGTGCGTTGGTTGCCGCGGGGAGCCCGGACGACGCGCGGCGTGCTCGTGATGGTCGTGGTCATGCCCGCAGTGTACGGGGGGGCAGGGGTGGGATCACGAACCCGGAGCGGGAGAAGGGCACGCCGCGCGGCGGCGTCGACGGCGGCCGGCCTCAGCCGAGGCCCGCGGCCGGGGCTCGGCGGCTCCTCCAGCTCCGCATGCGATACGCAGGAGAGCGGCGCCTCTCTGCCACCGCTTCGCGGTGAGTGAGCGTCGCCGTCTCGAACGCGGGCTGTGGATCGAGCGTCAGGTCCGGTGCCACGTGCCGAGCCAATTCTTCGATCGACCGTGCGGCGAGCTCGACCACGAAGTCGGCGTCCTTCGACATCCTGGGAAGCCCATAGATGTTGCTCGCCAGGGAACCGGTCAGCATGTGCGGCACGCCCAACTCGTTCATCGCCCGGATGGTGGCGGCAATGCACTGGCTGGCGGTGAGGGACATGGCGTCGCGTGCTCGGTGGTGGGACCCATCGGCTGGATCAGTCGGAGTCATCGAGGGCTCGGGCGAGGCGCCAACGGGACTCGACGCGGCGTGCGATCTCGTCCTGCGACGCGTTCGGGAACTCGGCGCGGACTCCCGCTTCGAGCAGGCGAGTCGCGGCGTCGAAGAGCTGCGGCCCCATGGCGAGGCGTTCCTCGGGGGTCATGCGCCGGGCGGCCTCGATGGCCTCGAGATCGAATTCGCGGGGATCGATTGGCCGGAATCGCTCCATGTCGGCAGTCTACGGCGTCCGGCAAGCGGGCGTCGACCGCGACCCCTCAGCCGGGCCCCACGGCCGCGGCTCGGTCGCTCTTCCGGTCCCGCTTGCGCTATGCGTCTCGCTCGTTGCCCAACCGAGCTGGGCATCACCGCGCCGCGCCGAACGTCCCCTCGCGGATGAGCCGCTCGAGCGCCGCGATGTCGGGCGACGGCGGGCGATCGGCGACCAGCTTGGGCACGGCGCTCCGCACGGCGGCAAAGGTGGCTTCGACGCCGCTCCCCGAGCGCAGCGGGCGCTGGTATTCCATGGCCTCGGTCATAGAGAGGAGTTCGATGGCGATCACGCTCTCGAGGAGGCCGAGCGAGCGGCGGGCCTGGTGGGCGGCGGTCGCTCCCATCGAGTTGTAGTCCTCGATGCCGGCGCTGGTCGGGATGTTGCCGGGGCTGGCCGGGGCGGCCAGCGTCATCATCTCGTTCACGCAGGCGGCGGCCGCGTATTGGGCGATCATCAGGCCGGAGTGCAGGCCGGGCTGCGGCGAGAGATAGGGCTGCACGGGGTTCTCGCGGTCGCTCGCCGTCAGCAGCCAGTTGACGCGCCGTTCGGAGATGCCCGCGATGTGGCACATGGCGATGGCCAAGGCGTCGAGGGGGATGGCTAACGGCATGCCGTGGAAGTTGCCGCCAGAGACGATGTCGCCGTCGGGATGGCTTTGGCCGGGCGTGAAGACGAGCGGGTTGTCGGTGACCGCCCCCAGCTCGCGCTCCACCGCGCCGCGCACGTAGGCGATGCAGTCGAGGGCGGCCCCGAGCACCTGGGGGATGGCCCGCAGGCAGTAGGGGTCCTGCACGCGGGGATCGTTCTCGCGGTGGGCGACGAGGATGCCGCTCCCTTCGAGCTGGGCCTTCACGCGGCGGGCCACCTCGCGCTGTCCGGGCTGGCAGCGGAGCGGCGGCAAGGGCGGCGTCGACGGCGCGGTCGAGCCCGGCGAGGACGAGGGCCGCGGTCGCGGCCATGAAGTGCGTGCCGTTGATGAGGGCGAGGCCCTCCTTGGCCTCGAGCGTGAGGGGGGCGATCCCGTTCGTCTCGAGGGCGATGATGGCGGGCGTCGGCGTGCCGAAGCGGGTGAGCGTCCCTTCGCCGATCAGGGCGAGGGCCACATGGCTGAGCGGGGCGAGGTCGCCCGAGGCCCCGACCGAGCCGCGGCTCGGGACGACCGGGGTCAGGCCGGCGTTGAGGACGGCGATCAGCGTCTCGACCACCACCGGCCGCACCCCGGAGTGGCCGCGGGCCAGGCTCGCGGCGGTGAGGAGCATCATGCCCCGCACGGCGTCCTCGGGCAGCGGCTCGCCGACGCCGGCGGAGTGGGAGCGGATCAGGTTCCGCTGCACGTCGCGGACTTGCTCCGGGTCGACCCGCACCCGCGAGAGGGAGCCGAAGCCGGTGTTCACGCCGTAGAGGGCTTCGCCGCGCCGGGCCCGGGCGTCGACCACGGCGCGGGCCGATTCGATCCGCTGCCGGGCGGCAGGGGCCAGGGACACCCGGCGCCGGCCGCGGGCCACCGCGTCGACGTCGGCGATCGAAAGGGGCGAGCCGTCCAAGGAAAGTGGGGAGGTCGGGGCCGCGGGCATGGGCATCGATGATACGGGCTGCGGGCAGGGACTTCGGGAGCCTCGGCGGAGTTGCCGCCGGGCGCGGAATCCCCTACAACCACCGCGTGCAGCAACCTTACCGCCGCGCGATCGCCGTCTGCATCGCCATCATCGCCTGCGCCCTCGTCTTCTCGCTGGCCATCGGACCGAGCGTATCGGTGCGCGGCGTGGTCGGCCCGACCATCCGGGCCGCGGAGTCGCCGGTGCGGGCCATGCTCGCTGTGGCTGGTTGCCTCGCCCTGTCCACCGTCGTGGCCTGCGTGGTCGGACGCCTCATCAACGCCGTGGTCGGCCTCTTCGTCCTCGGCTGCGGCGTCGGCCTGCTCGCCATGCGCTCCGGCACCATCCTCGATGTGGCCTTCGGCGGGATCCGGATCATCGACCTCGCGATCGAAGGGTTCGCCTGGGCCCTCGTCGTCCTCGTCCTGAGCGCCATCGTCTTCCGGGCCAGCGGCCCGCTGCCCGACCAGGTGGAGATCGAGGAACCCGCGGTCGACGGACCGCTCGGGGCCCGCGGCTTCGTCTCACAGCTGGCGGGTGTCGTCATCCTGCCGGTGGTCTGGCTCCTCATCGCCTCGCCCGCCAAGGGCCAAGCCCTCGGGGCGGTGGTGGTGGGGGCCACGCTGGCCGGCTTGGCCGGACGGCTCCTCGCCCCCAAGACGCCGCCCGTCCTCCTCTTCGCCGCACCCCTCGTCTTCGCCTCGATCGCCTATGTCGTCGCCCACTTCATGGTCGGCCAAGGCCAGACCCTCGACGCCCTCTACGTGAGCCGCTCGGCTCCCCGCTTCGCCTTCCCCATGCCCATCGACTACGCCGCCGGCTCGCTGGCTGGCGTGGCCATCGGGATCGGCTGGGCCCGCTCCTTCCTCAAGCCCCATCCGGCCACGGCCTGAGCCGCCAAACCGCCACCATGTCGCTTCTCGTCACCGGCACCATCGGGATCGATACCGTCCACACTCCCACCGGCGTCGCCGAGCGTGTGTTAGGCGGAAGCTGCGCCTACTTCGCCGCGGCGGCCAGCCAGCTCGCCCCGGTCCGCGTGGTCGGCGCGGTGGGCGGCGACTGGCCCCGCGAGCACCGGAGCGCCCTCGAGCGTTTCCCGAACATCGACCTCCGCGGCCTCGAGCTGCGCCCCAAAAGCTCGACCTTCGCCTGGGGCGGACGCTACTTCGAGAGCATGAACCGCCGCGAGACGCTCTTCACCCATCTGGGCGTCCTCGAGGAAGCGCCGCCGCGGATCCCCGAGCACTACCGCGACAGCGGCTACATCTTCCTCGCCAACACGCACCCCGCGGTGCAGCTTGACTTCCTCCGCCACTTCCCGAGCCGCAAGCTCGCCGTGTGCGACACGATGGACCTCTGGATCAACATCGCCCGCGAGGATCTCCTCAAGCTCTTCCGCGAAGTCGACGGCGTGGTGGTGAACGACCAGGAGGCCATGCAGCTCACCGAGCGGGCTAACGCGATCAGTGCGGCCCGCGAGATGCTGAAGCTCGGGCCCTCCTTCATCGTGGTGAAGAAGGGCGAGCACGGGGCGGTCCTCGTCCATCGCGACGGGACGGCGACGATGCCGGCCTATCCGGCGGACGAGTCGCAGGTGATCGATCCGACCGGGGCAGGGGACTCCTTCGCCGGCGGCATGATGGGCCATCTCGCCGCCAGCGAGGCCACCGACTTCGAGGCCATCCAGACCTCGCTCGCCTGGGGTACGGTGATGGCCAGCTTCACCATCGAGAGCTACTCGCTTGGGCGCCTCTCGAAGCTCGACCTGAGCCAGCTCCACGAGCGCATGGGTGCGTTCCGGGCCGCGGCACGGATCGCCTAGCGGCGTCGACGGACAGGCCGCTGCGCCCTGTGCCGCCCACGGGAACTCCGGTACCCTGCGGCGATGCGTCGCCTGCTCGCTGCCTCGCTTCTCGTCCTCAGTATCGCATCGCCCCTCCTCGCCCGCTCCCCGGAGTGGGTGCCCTTCGACGCCCTGCCGCGCGTCGACAAGGTCCGCGAGGCCCAGCGGAAAGCCAACAGCTTGCCGCGCGACGGTCGGCTGCGCGGGGTGCGCTGGTCGCCCGACGCCCCCGAGGTGCAGTACCGACAAGGCGACAGCTGGTGGGCGGTCGGCTTCGACGGTTCCGGGCCGCGGAAGCTGGACAAGGCGCCGGAGGAGCCGGCCGCCGAGCCCGAAGGCCGTCCGCGGCGCGGCGGCCCGGCCCGCGGGCGGCAGTGGCCTACCGCGGCCTCGCCCGACGCCAAGCTGTTGGCGAGCTACCGCGACGGCAACCTCTACCTCTCGAAGCCGGACGGCAGCGAGGAAACCGCCATCACCACCGAAGGCGACGGCCGCCTCAAGTTCGGCTCGGCATCGTGGGTGTACGGCGAGGAGCTCGACCAGACCACCGCCATGTGGTGGTCGCCGGACGGGACCAAGCTCGCCTTCTATCGCTTCGACGACCGGCCGGTGAAGGACTACATCCTCCTCCGTGGCCTGACCAAGCTCCGGCCCAGCCCGGTGAGCGAGGCCTATCCGAAGCCCGGCGAGCCGAACCCGATCGCCGGCCTCCTGATCTACGACGTCGCCAGCAAGAAGACGACCACCGTCGACGTCGGCCCCGAGACGAACCAATACATCTACGAGGTGGAGTGGACGCCCGATTCCTCGGGGCTCCTCTTCCGCCGCACCAACCGGCGGCAGGATCGACTCGACCTCATGATGGCCGACCCGGCCACCGGGGCCTCGCACGCCGTCCTCACCGAGACGCAGCCGACGTGGCAGGCGAACAGCCCGACCTTCCGCTTCCTGAAGGACGGCAAGCGCTTCCTCTGGGAGACCGAGCGGAGCGGCTTCGCCCAATACGAGCTCTGGTCGCTCGAGGGGAAGAAGCTGGCCGAGCTCACCCACGGCGACTACCCGGTCGACGGCATCGTCAAGGTCGACGAGGAGCGCGGCACGCTCTGGTACCAAGCCCGCTCGAGCGGGATCAAGATCAACCCGCAGCTCCATCGCGTGGGGCTCGACGGCACCAACCAGGCGCGGGTCACGCCCGACGACCTTCACTGGTCGGGCTTTCAGATCGCCCCCGACGGGAGCCACATCGTCGCCACCAGCGAGTTCGTGGACAAGACGCCGGAGACCTGGCTCCTCAAGGCGGACGGCACCAAGGTCATGCGGCTCGCCGCGTCGAACGAGACCGATCCCTGGCGGAAGGCCGGGCTGAGCAAGCCGGACTTCGTGCAGTTCACCGCCGCCGACGGGAAGACGCCGATCTACGGGATCCTCTACAAGCCCTCCGACTTCGATCCGGCCAAGAAGTACCCGCTGGTGGTCGAGGCCTACGGCGGCCCGGCCTTCGCCCTCATCTCGACCCGCATGGCGGCAGCCAAGCCGAACACCGAGTTCGGCGTCCTCATCCTAACCGTCGACAACCGCGGCACGCCCGGCCGCGGCAAGGCCTTCGAGGCCGCCAACTACCTCTCGCTCGGCGAGGAGGATTGCGACGACCAGGCCGCCGCCGTGAAGGAACTCGCCAGCCGCGGCTACGTCGACACCGACCACGTGGCCATCACCGGCCACTCCTACGGGGGCTTCATGACCCTGGCCGCCATGCTCCGCTACCCCGACGTCTTCCAGGTCGGCGTGGCCGGGGCCCCGCCCACCGACTGGCGGAACTATGACACGATCTACACCGAGCGCTACATGCGGACGCCGGAGGAGAACCCCGAGGGCTACGACAAGTTCTCCGCGGTGCAGCTCGCTTCGAACCTGAAGGGGAAGCTCCTCCTCCTGCACGGCATGGTCGACGACAACGTCCATCCGACCAACAGCTGGCAGCTCGTCGAAGCCCTCCAGACCCGCAACATCCCCTTCGAGATGATGTTCTTCCCGAACGCCGACCACGGGATCTTCAGCCCCGCGGTGGAAGGCGTGAAGTGGTCGTTCCTCCTCGATCACCTCGGGATCCGCAAGCCTGGGGCGTGAGGATCCAGCGTGACCCTTCCGCCCGACCGTTCGCACGTCCGCACCGAGCATCGCCATCCGGCGAGCGGGCGCTTCGATGCCTTGTCGACGCTCGAACAAGTGGCGGCGATGGCCGAGGACCACGAGGCCGCGGTCGAGGCCGTAGCCGCGGCCGGCCCGGCCCTCGCTGCGTTCATCGATGCCCTCGTGCCGCGGCTCGCGGCGGGCGGGCGATTGGTCTACGCCGGAGCGGGAACGAGCGGACGACTCGGCGTCCTCGACGCGAGCGAGTGCCCGCCGACCTTCCAGAGCGATCCGGCCCAGATCGTGGGCATCATCGCTGGCGGCGACAGCGCCCTGCGGCGCTCGAGCGAAGCCAAGGAAGACGATCCGGATGGCATCCTGCCCGAGTTCGCGCGGCTCGCCCTCGGCGCCGGCGACACGCTGGTCGGGATCGCAGCCGGCGGCACCACGCCCTACGTGCTCGGGGCCATCGCCCACGCCAAGCGGGCCGGGGCCCTCACCGCGTTCCTGACCTGCGCGCCGCACGCCAAGGCCGAGGGCTGCGACCACCATCTCCTCCTCGACACCGGCCCCGAGATCCTCACCGGCTCGACCCGCCTGAAGGCAGGCACGGCGACCAAACTCGCCCTCAACACCATCACCACCGTGGCCTTCACCAGGCTCGGCAAGGTCTACGGCAACCTGATGGTCGATCTCGCGGCGACCAACGCCAAGCTCGTCGACCGGGCCATCCGCACGCTCCGCTTCGTCGAACCCACGCTCTCCCGCGAGGACGCCCACGCCCTGCTCGAATCAGCGGGGCGCAGCGTGAAGGTGGCCGTCGTGATGCGCCGCCGCGACCTCGATCGCGGCGCGGCGGAGCGGCTGCTTGCATCCCATGCTGGACATCTGCGGGCGGCGCTCGGGTGACGCTGCTGCGGGGCGGATTCAACACAGAGGCACAGAAGGCCACAGAGCGAGACAGGAAGGGAGGGGCTTCGGGTCGATCCGCCTTGGACCTTCGATCCGAAGCGATGGCCTCGGTGTGCGGACGGCCACCCTGCCTTCCCGCGATGCTCTGTGGCCATCGATGCTCTCTATGTTAGATCCGACGCCCCCGACAAACACAACGGCCTCGCGCTTCGCGCGACGCGAGGCCGTTGTGGACTCTGGTCGTCGATCTGGCTGATCAGGTCGATCAGTCCAATCAGATCATGTTGTTCAGGCTCTTGAGAGCCCGAGCCCGGACCTTGCGCGAGGCCGGCTTGGCCTTGATCATGGTGTCTTCGCCGGTGAACGGGTTCTTGCCCATGCGAGCCTTGGTGGCCGGCTTGTTCACGGTGGTGAGCTTGAGGAGGCCCATGAACTTGAAGATGCCGGGGCCCTTCTTGCCCAGGTCGGCCTTCAGGATCTCGCCGAGCGCGTCGAACACGCTGACGACTTGCTTGCGGGCGAGGCCGGTGGCGCCGGCGATCGCGTTGAGGGTCTCACCCTTGCTGCGGCCCTTGGGGCTGCTGGCGGCGGTGATCTTGATTGCCTTGGCGGGCTTGCTCTTGGTCTTCGTGGCCATCGATCGAGTCCTTTCTCAGGGCCGTTCCCAAGTCGAGCCGTTCTCGCAGGGAGGGCCCCTTCTCTTGGGGCGGGGAGCAAAACTGGCGATAACTCGGCCAGAACGCCGCGAAATGTAGCCAACGCCTCGGCCGCCCACAAGCGGGTTTTGCGTTTTCCTCGGGGTTTTTTGCTGATCGCTCCGAACGATCTCCGCCGCACCCGAAACGTCCGCTCGCGTCCGAGCCTTTATTCCCCGAGCATTTGGAGGGGCGCCGGCCGGGCCGAGGACCGCCGTCGAGCTAGGCGCGGGCCGCCACGGGGCCCGAACTCCCTCCGCCGAACGTCGCTTCCGGCAGGTTCGAAGCCTCCGGGCTTCCCTTCGGCGCGAGCACCGTCGGCCGCACGATCCGGAAGCGGAAGGGGCCCGTCTCGAGGACGTCGTTCGGGCCAAGCCGCTTGCGGACGTAGCGGCGTCCGTTGGCGTGCATGCCACCGCCGGCGTCGACCGCCACCCACGTTCGCGGTTCGCGATAGAAGACGAGGTGGAGGGGCGCGACCCCCGGATGGCAGGGCAGGACCACGTGGCACGCGGAGGTGCCGAAATGGAAGAGGCCGTGGACCGTGCCGTCCGCCCGCTCGACGACGAGGAGCGGTGCGTCGGCGGGAGCCTCGATTGCCGTCGGACCCGCTGGGGGGGTCGCCTTCTTCCAGCGGTGGGCGATGTTGCCGAGCGGCCCGGTGGCCGGGGCCCCGGGCTCGAATTCGACGTCGGCAATGGTCTCGCCGGCGAGTTCTTCGGACTCGAGGTTGATCCGCCCGCCGAAGGCGTCGTGGAAGTTGAGCCGCCGTACCCCGCTGTCTTCGGCGTCGTCGCCGGGGATCGAGTCGAGGCAAAGGACCAGGCGGCCCAAGGCCACCCACCCCGAATCGGCCAGTTCGGCCCGCCGCACGTCGCCGTCGGCTGTCCGCAACCCGCGGCGGGAACCGGTGTCGAGGAGCAGCCAGTGGCCGGCGTGAGGGACGAGGAGGGCGTGCCGGCGGCTGATCGAGCCGGGCTTGAGGGCGATGTCGCAGCGGGGGGACCGACCGATCGAATAGGCCCGCTTCGGATCGAGTTCGATCCGCTGGATCACCTGGCCATCGTCACGGGCAATCAACAGGGCGTGCATGGACCCACCTATCCCGCCAGGACCGAGGCGACCAGCCTCCCCGGCGCGGCGGTCTACGCCCGCGCCGTGGGAACTCCGGGATTCCGCGGAGCGGTCGCCGGCCGGGTGACCGGGCGGACGGGCTCGCGGCCCACGGAGTAATACGAGAATCCGCGCTGTTCCATCGCCTGTCTTCGGTAGAGATTCCTTCCATCGAAGATCAATTTGCTGGGCAGGCGGCGGGCGATCTCCTCGAAGTCCGGAGAACGGAACTCGTTCCATTCGGTGCAGATGACGAGGGCGGCCGCCCCGTCGAGGCAGGTGTACATGTCCGGGGCTCGTTCGGCCTCCGGCAGTTCCCGGGCCAGGTTCTCGAGGGCCACCGGGTCGAAGGCCCGGACCTTGGCTCCAGCCCGCAGGGCGGTCCGCATCAGGGTCAGGGAGGGAGCCTCGCGGATGTCGTCGGTCCGGGGCTTGAAGGCCACCCCCCAGAAGGCGAGGGACTTGCCCCGCAACTCCCCGAGGGCGCCGGCGATCTTGGCCCAGAAGTGCCGCCGCTGGTCCTGGTTCACCTCGTGGACGGCCTGGTTCAGCTTGCAGTCGAAGCCGATCGACTTGCCCATCGAGACGACGGCCAAGGTGTCCTTCGGGAAGCAGGAGCCGCCATAGCCGAGGCCCGGATAGAGGAACTGGTTGCCGATCCGCTTGTCGGCGCACATGCCCTCGCGGACCGAGGTGATGTTGGCCCCGTACTTCTCGCAGAGGTTGGCGATCTCGTTGATGAAGGAGATCTTGCAGGCGAGCATCGCGTTGCTCGCGTACTTCACCATCTCCGCGCTCCGCACATCCATGATGAAGATGGGGTTGCCTTGGCGGACGAAGGGCTCGTAGAGGTCCCGCATGCGGGCCGCGGCGGCCTCGTCCTCCACGCCGCAGACCACGCGGTCGGGCTTCATGAAGTCGTTGATGGCATCGCCTTCCTTCAGGAACTCGGGGTTGTCGGCGATGTGGAAGGGGATCGCGGTCTTCGAGCGGATCAGGTCGCGGACCTTGTGGCTGGTGCCGACCGGGACGGTGCTCTTGACCACCACCATCTTTGCGGCGTGGCCGGGGCCGAGCTTCTCGAGGGCCTCGGCGATGTCGCTGGCCACGGCCAGGACGTACTGCAGGTCGGCCGAGCCGTCCTCGTCGCTCGGGGTGCCGACGCAGATGAAGATGGCCTCGGCGGAGCGGTAGGCCTCGAGCTTGTCGGTGGTGAACTGGAGGCGGCCGGCTGCGATGTTCCGCCGCAGCATCTCGCTCAGGCCGGGCTCGTAGATCGGGCTCTCGCCGCGGCGGAGCATCTCGATCTTCCGGGGGTCGACGTCCAGGCAGACCACGTGGTTGCCGGTCTCGGCGAAGCACGCGCCCGTCACCAGGCCGACGTACCCAGAGCCAACCATCGTCAAGTGCATCGAGGGACCTTTCGGGAGCAGGGGGTCGCAGTCGGGACGCAGCGGGCGCTCGACGTTCGACCGTCCGGTCGAGATCGGCCATTCCCGCGAGCCCCCTCAAGGGAAGCGGTGGCCCGACAGAAAGCCTACCGTCGCGCCGCCCTGGTCCGCTCCCGTTCGAGGAGCCGGGTTTTCACGGCGAGAGCCGGGCACGGGTCGCCCATGGCCCCGGCGAACCCGCCCAGGCCGCCGTCGGAGGCGATCACGCGATGGCAGGGGACGACGATCGGCGTCGGGTTCCGCCGCATGGCTTGGCCCGCGGCCCGGGCCGCTCGCGGGTTGCCAGCCCGGCGGGCCAGCTCGCCGTAGGAGATGGTCGAACCGGCGGGGATCCGCTGGGCGGCTCGGCGGCAGGCGGCGGTGAAGGGGGTGGCGGCGGGAACGGTCCACGGCGAGAAGTCGACGGCGTGTCCGGCCAAGGCCCGCTCGATGGCTTTGGCGAGGTCGGGGGCGAGCCGATCGTCGCGCTGCCACGTCGAGGGGACGCGAGGCCGGAGGTCGAGCCAGCCGCACTCGACCAGCCGCTCGCCTTCGCAGGCGAGGTAGAACTGGCCTTCGGGGCTGGCGAGCAGCCGGTAGCGGATGGTCGAGGTCGATCCCGATGCGGCCGGTCGGGACCGCTTGGCGGTGCGGGTCGTCATGGAGTGGCCTTGGCAGCGGCAGGAGCGGGACGGAACACGAGGTCGACGACCACCGGTTGGTGGTCGGAGGGCTGCTTCAGGCTCGCTGCCGGTAGGGCGAGGGCCTCGATCGCTTCTTGGGCCAGATCCTCTTCGCTGAAGACGAAGGATCGCCGCACGTCGAGCGAGGAGCCCGAAGCGAGCAGCCAGTCGAGCCGACCCGGGGCGAACTGGCCGCCGGCATTCCTCCAGGTCGTGTTGGAGGTGCCGTCGAGCTGCATGGCTTCCACGATGTCGAGCGGGCTTCCGTCGAGGTCGAGGCCGCCGCTCACGAGGTCGAGGATCCCCCGCGTGCCGACCAGGTTGAAGTCGCCGCCCACGATCACTCCGTCGACGGGGTGGCCGTCTTCCTTCAGCTTGGCGAGGGCCTTCTCGATCGCGTCATGGATCGCCCCGGCCTCGGCCGCCCGGGTGCGGTCCTCGCTGCTGTCGAGCTTACCGCAGCACTTGAGGTGGAGCGACACGGCGAGGAGCCGCTTGCCGCCGGTCTCGACGATGGCCCCCGCGACCCGCACGTCGCGGTCGCCTTGCGGCGTGGTGCGCTGCAAACCATCGAGGAACGGAGCGGGCGCCACGCTCCCGCGGGAGGCGACTGCGGTGCGGAGATCGCCGCCCGAGAGAGCGACCTGCCACGCGGCTTGGCCGGCGCCGGCCGGCAGATGCTCGTTGAGCCAGGTGACGAGTTCTTCGGGCTTGGCCTTGCCGAGCTCCTGGAAGAGGAGGACGTCGGGGCCGATCGCCTTCAGCGTTCCGGCGAATCCGTCGGGCTCCTTGAAGATCGCTCCCAGTTCCGCGTTCCAACTCGTCACCCGCACCTGGGCCCCGTCGGCTCGAGCCACCGCCGAGGCGGGGGCCTTCGCCACCGGGGTCGTGGCCCGGGCGGTGAGCAGGCAGCGCATGGTGTCGAGTTCGTCGAGCGTCTCGATCGCGGTGCTGCCATCCTTCTCTTGCCGCGTGCGCTGCACCGTGGCCCGTAACGACCACGAACGGCCGTTGAAGCGGGTGTCGGTGCGGTCGAAGCGCAGCTCGAACTCCCGGCTAGCGTGGGAGGGAGCGAGACCGAGGCCGATCGCCTCGAGCGGGATCCGCTTCCCGATCGATCCGTCGGCCTCGATGACATGGGCCACCATGCCTTCCGGCTGGCCGCGGCCTTTGTCCTTGCCGCTCTTCTTGCCGCCCTCGTCGATCGGACTGCAGATCACGAGGAGATCGGCGCCGACCAGGAAGCCTTGCGTCGCCCCGGTCTTGGGGTCGCCGTCAGAATCGATCAGGAGGTGGATCGGCACCTCGGCGCCTTGCAGCGTGAAGGGATCCGCGAACTCGAGGTAGAGCCAGGCGAAGCGATCGTCCATGGCCAGGCCGCCGCGGAGGAAGTCCGGGCCGCCCTTCCCTTCGCGCTTGTCGATCCGGCTGGCGGTCGAATTCAGCGTCTTCCACTCCTCGAACTGGCCGTCGAGCCGGTGGGGAACCGTGGGCGCGGCGGTGCGCGGAGGGGCCTTCGCCGACGGGGCGGCCGGCGGGGCCGAGGGCGGGCCAGAGGGCGGGGCGGACTGGAGGACGATCGCGAGCGGGAGAAGAGGAAGGACTGGCATGGAGCGTGGATCCGGGGCCGGTGGTGGGCGAACCGTATGCTACGTTCGGACGCCGGCGGCGAACGGAAGCGAACGCACCGATGGAAGCGACTCCGGCCATCCCGACTTGCCCGCGCTGCGGCTACGACCAGTCTGGCCTGGCCGTCGCCTGGCGCGAGGCGTGCCCTTTGGCGAGCGAGTGCACGGAGTGCGGCCTGCGCTTGGAGTGGGGAGCGCTCTTTCGCGACCGGCGTCAGCGCGTCTCGTGGTGGGTGGAGGGGGCGAAAGGGGCCCGGCGGACCTTTCGCGCGGTCGTCCTCGCCCCTTTCGTGGCGGCTGCCCCATGGTGGCTCTGGCGGCGCGTCTCGCTGGCCCATCCGGCCAGGCCGGGGCGGCTCGTGGCCGTGGTCGCCGTCATCGCCATCGGGCTCTACCTGATGATCGCCTGCGCCGTGGCTTCGCGGCTCTCGACCTCGATCCTCGTGTCGACCCTCCCGTGGCAGGATCGGGCCCTCCAACTCGCGTCCACGTTCGTCCCGACTGGCGTGCGCTGGGGGGCCGCGGACGGCGTGGCCCGTTCCGTGCGCTGGGAGTGGTCGCGGCAACTGGCGAGCGATCGTCTGACGATCATCCTGCTTTCCTACGCTGCGTCGGTCCAGGTCTGCGCTGCCCTCACCTTCGCTCTCCTACCTATCTCGCGGCGACGGGCCAAGGTGCTCCCGTGGCATGTGGTCCGCGCCGGGCTGGTCGGGGTGATCTCCTCGCCGGTCATCGCCGCCGCGTTCCTCGGCCTGCTCGAGATGCGCCTCGTGGCGGGCGTGCCCGCGGCGTGGTCGTTGTGGATCCTCATCGCGATCGTCGTGGGGTGGCACACCCTGTGGTGGCACGCCACGGTCAGCCGCTACCTGCGGATGGAGCATGCGTGGGCCGTCGCCCTCTCGGTGGCCAGCGTCGGCGTGCTGGCGGCGCCGGTCCTGACCGGCTTAGGGAGCTTCATGGTCTACCGGATGATCCTCGGGGGATAGGTGATTCCCCGCCGCGCTGGGGCCATTTGGGCCGGTGGATAGGGCCCGCTGCTACCATGCCTTCATGACCTCGCCCACTGCAGCCGCACCGCATGCCGCCGCCTCGGCGTCGGAGCGCTTCCTCGATCCGCTCTCCCGTTCCATGCTCGACCTGATCCGCCGCCACGACCCCCAGGCGGCCGAGATCATGCTTAAGGAAGCCGATCGGCAGGAGCACACCCTTGAGCTCATCGCCAGCGAAAACCACGTCAGCACGACCGTGATGCACGCGGCGGGCTCCTGGCTCACCAACAAGTACGCCGAGGGCTACCCGGGCAAGCGCTACTACGGCGGCTGCGAGTTCCACGACCAGATCGAGGACCTGGCCCGCGACCGGGCCAAGCAGCTCTTCGGCTGCCGCTTCGCCAATGTGCAGCCGCACTGCGGGGCCAACGCCAACACCGCGGCCTTCATGGCCATCTGCGACCCGGGCGACACCATCCTTTCCCTGCCCATCAAGTCGGGCGGGCACCTCTCGCACGGCCTGAAGGTCAACTTCTCGGGCACCTTCTACACCATCGTCGACTACGACCTCGATCCCAAGACCGAGCTCCTCGACTACGACGCCATCGAAGCTCTGGCCGCCAAGCACAAGCCGAAGATGATCATCTGCGGCTACTCGGCCTATCCGCGGCTCATCGATTTCGCCCGCTTCCGCCAGATCGCCGACCGCCACGGGGCGGTCCTCATGGCCGACATCGCCCACATCGCGGGCCTGGTCGCCGCCGGCGTGCATCCCTCGCCCTTCCCGCACGCCCACATCGTCACCACCACGACGCACAAGACGCTGCGCGGCCCGCGCGGCGGACTCATCCTCACCAACGAGGAGGAGATCGCCAAGAAGGTCGACCGCAAGGTCTTCCCGGGAAGCCAGGGCGGCCCGCTGATGCACATCATCGCCGCCAAGGCCGTGGCCTTCGGCGAAGCCCTGCGGCCGGAGTTCAAGAGCTACGCGAGGCAGGTCGTGTCGAACGCCAAGGCCTTGGCCGAGGCCCTCGTCGGCCACGGCTACCGGCTCTGCTCGGGCGGCACCGACAACCACCTCATGCTGGTCGACCTGCGGGCCCGCGACGCAGCGCTTACCGGGGCCGACGCCGAGAAGTGGCTCGAGGCAGCGGGCATGATCTGCAACAAGAACGGCATCCCCTACGACCCGCGCCCGCCAATGGTGACGAGCGGCCTCCGCCTCGGCACGCCGGCCCTGACCACCCGCGGCCTCAAGGAACGCGAGATGCGGCAGGTGGCGGCGTGGATCGATCGCGTCCTCGCCTCGCATGGCGATGCCGCGACGGCCTCCGCGGTGCGGGCCGAGATCCGCCAGTTCTGCGGCGGTTTCCCGCTTCTCCACTGACCGCCGAACCGCGTGCCGGTGCCCAACGACGAGCCCTCAGCAGAACCGTTCGAGCTCGAGGGGCTCGTAGTGGCGACGCTGCCCGACGCCCCGCGCGGCACGGGCTGGTCGTGGCGGGCCCTCGGCGGACCGGCCCTCGGTCTGTCCATCGGTTGGATCGGCCTCTACACCGGGGCCTTCAACCGCGGGCGTCCGACCCCGATCGTGCTCTATGTCGTCCTGGCCGTCTTCGTCTCCGTCCTCGTCTCGATCGGGCTCTTCGTGGTGCCGCGTGCGGCGCGGCGGCGGGCGTCGAAGCTCCTGGCCGAAAGCCCGAGCGACTGGTCGCGAGCCATCATCGGCTGCGCCGTGGCAGGAGGTACCTTCGAGAGCGAGGGCAGCCTCGCCGCCCGATGGCGAGCCCTCCTCGACCGAGCGGGGCGGCCGCGGACCGTGCTGCACGCCGAACTCGTTCCCAGCGTGCGCGGAATCGAGCTTCGACCCGAGCTCCTCGAGCCTGAAGCGATCAACCAGTCGCAGTACGGGGCGATGGTGATCGCCGTCATGTTCGGCTGGTTCGCCGTGATGAATGGGCTCAACTTCCAGGTCGGCGGCTGGTGGAAGTCGCTTCTCTTCGGCTCGGTCGCGGTGGTCTTCCTGTTGCGCGTGCCGCGGATCCGCGACCGGATCCCGATGCTGCGCGACACCGGCCGCGACCTCGTCGCCGGTCCAGGCTGGCTCCGCGATCGACGCAGCCGCCGCTGGACGGTGGCCGATTCGATGGCCATCGTCTTCCGCACCCACAAGGGACGCACCAAGCCGGGCGTCATCGTCCGTTTCATCGGGCCGGCCGGGGTCCGCGACGTCAGCTTCGAGAACGCGGCCAACCCGGACTTCGCGCTCCTCTGGGAGCGCTGGATGCACCCGCGCCCGCGGCTCGACCTCGAGGCATGAGCGGGTCTCGGGTCACCGCCGGGCGTCGAGGGCTCCGAGCGACATGCCGTTCGCTTCGTTGAACGCAGCGAGCGTCGCCTCGCGGTCGAGGCCGTGCGGGATGCGGACGCAGACGCTCCCGTTGGTCCGGTTGTACCAGAGGGCGCGAGCCGTCCCGTCGGAGGGGTCGAAGGTCTTGCTCGCGGGGGCCAGGCAGGAGGGGGCGTCGTCGACAATCTCGACCTGCATCGGCGTGCCGGTCAGGGGATGGGCGGGCAGGGCCTGGCCGCGAAACCAGGCCGGGCTGATCGCCGCGGGCCAACCGGTCGACGTCTGCCGCACGGCGTGGTCGCCGCGGTGAAACGTCACCTGGCCGCGGACGCCGCCGACCAATTCGATCAGCGCCGTGGCGTCGGTGGCGGATCCGGCCGAGGAGAGGGCCGGGCCGATGGCGAATCCGGAGCCGATCAGGATCGCTCCGGCGATCGCCGACGGCCAGCAGCATGCGCGCAACCATCGCTGGGGACGAGCCACGGGATCCTCCCTCCCTCGGACGCGAGAAGAATCCAATTCGACGGCCGCGATCGGAAGGGAGTCCTCCCGGAAGCTCCGGCTGCGATCGCCGACAAGGTCGGCCCCTGCCAGTCGTGTGGTTTGTGCGGGCCACCGTCCGGGGAAGCCGATCGAAGCGCCATGGCCCAGCCTCCTCCCGCCCGCCCGCAGTGGCAGCCCGGCCCGCCCGACGACCGCTTCCTCGAGGACCGCCGAGCCTGCCCGCCGGACCTCGAGTTTCGGATCGACGACCTGCTCCTGATCGTGGTCGGCGCCCATCTCAAGGCGGAGATCGCCGATCGCCCGCTCGCCGAGCGGCTGGTCCGATTGGTCCGCTCCTGGCAAGAGGCGACGCTCGAGCCGGAGGACGCTCAGCTCATTCCGGTCGTGGTCACCGACCTCTGGTTCCTCAACGACCGCGACCTCATGCGGCAGCCCTGCATCGCCATCGGCGAGCCGGGGCAGAACGCCGCCACCGCCCACTACGCTGCGCGGCTGCCCAAGGTGTACGTCGTCGAAGAGCAGTACGCGATCCAGTTCGACCCCGAGATGCTCGACGGCTCGGTCTGCCTCTGGGGCGTGGACGCCGCCTCGTCCGAAGCGGCGCTCGAGGTGTTCGCGTCGCGCCACCTCGACGCGTTCCTGCGGGCGATGCACGGGGTGTAGGGGGAGGCGACGGACCAGCTCCAGTCCGTCGGGGATCCTTGCGGCGAGGCCTGATCGCGTTGCTTGGAGCGACCAAGGGCATCCATGTCGGGCCGTAAGCCGTCGCTCCGAGAAAACATCGGTGGCAGCCGAACCCGTCGAACCGAGATTCTCGTGCGGACGCTCGCGCGGGGACCCCGCACACTGTCGATGCGAATTCTCCCGAATCGGCCTCTTGGGAGCGCAACGACGGGAGGAAACGCCGTACTGCCTCGGACGACAAGGCAGAGAGGAGTCAGAGATGCAACGACTGCATGACGGCAGCCTCGCCCGCATCGGCGGGCTGGCGGGCTGGCGGGCTGGCGGGCTGGCGGGCTGGCGGCGGCGGTGGCGCTCGGGGTCATGAACTCCGCGCTTGCCCAGACCGCGAGGCCCTATCGGCTGGTCCTCCTGCGTAACGCGTCAGGCAATCCGGTTGACGTCGGGGCCGTCGGCCCGATCCTCGCCCCGACCGACATCGGCAACCGCTTCGGGATCAACAACAAGGGGGTCGTGGTCGGGGTGTTCGAGTACTCGGCCGACCCGCAGGTCTTCCACGGGTTCGTCTGGTTCCCGAACAACCTCGGCGTCTCGGGGATGCACTTCGACCTGCGGCAGCTCCTCGACATCCACGCCCACGCGCCGACGTGGGGGAGCACCAGCGACAGCACGCTGGTGAACGACGCCGCCAGCGACAAGGTGATGGTGGGGTTCAAGGGGCCTGGGGTCGGCCACGACGGCGAGGCCTACGCCTTCACGCTGAATCTCACGGCGGCGACGATCGGGGCGGTGTCGCTCCAGACCGAGGACGGTCCGTTCTCGACGGCGTTCGGGGTCAACGACGCGACGACCACCGGGATCGTGGGCGTGACCACCGCGGACTGCCCCGACCTCGGGGACGACCTGGCGTTCGAGGCGTACTACACGACGTGGACGCCGAGCGGCGGGGCGGGCACGATGGTGCTCCTGCCCACGGAATCGACCGCCTCGGCGAGCCGTGCCGCAGACATCGCGAGGACGGGCACGACGCTCCGCATCTGTGGCGACGACAACGGATGCGAGGAGGACACGGATCCGTGCACGATCGACGTGGGCTGCGGAAACACCTGCCTCAAGGAGACGCTCGGCGCCCTGCGGTGGTCCGGCACCTCCAGCGTGAGCGTGCTCGACGGCATCGAGACTGCTGACTCCGGCGTCAACGGGCGCGGCATCAACAGCGACGATGACGTTGGAGGATGGGGCTGGGCCGATCCGCCGACGGGCGCCGACCCGGAGACCCCCTGCCCGCGGCGGGCGGCGTTCTGGAACGGTTCGTCCCAGACGAGTCATCGTCCCGGCGACACGATGCCGGGGGAGAGCACGGACGAGAGCTGGGCGGAGGCGATCTCGCCGCGTGATGGCGAGGGATGCGTCACGCTCGTCGGCATGGACCTTAGCGCGGAAGCTGCCCTCGTCTGGCACGGCTTCGACGATGCGTGGTGTGTCGAAGACGTCAACCAGATCACTCGTGGCATCTCCCCGAACGTGGCCCTCACGCGAGCCTTCGACATCAACCAGTACCGGCATGTCACAGTCCTCGCTGAGAACACCAACAACGGTGACTTCTACGCCGGCGTCCTCACCTCGGCCGCCGACTTCAACGGCGACCTCAAGGTCAACGGCACGGACCGGAGCATGCTCGTCGCCCACTACTGCTCGTCGGGCTGTTCCGCCGCCCAGCTCGAGTACGACCTCGACGAGGATGGCGACGTCGACGCCGCCGACCTCTCGATCCTCCTCGGCACCTACTACTCGGGGTCAAGCTTGGCGACGGTCCCCGCGATCTGCTCCTGCAGCCAAGAGTCCATGGCCCAGCAAGCCGCAGCAAGCGAGTCCACCGCCTTCCCGTTGACGGCGGAGGAAGCCCTCGCCTCGCTCGGATTCGGCAGTTGGCAGGGGTTGTCGGACTGGCTCATCACCGCTGATGAGGCCACCGCCGACACGGTTTGCGACACCCTCGCGTTCCTTCTCCACGGCGAGTGAGCCGTGCCTTGCTTCGGCGCCGACTCCCGGTCGGCGCCGGAGCGCACCTGCAATAGGACGATGCCATGCCCGATCAAATGAGCCTCGCCATCCGACTCGCCGCGGCTGCCACCGGGCTCCTCGCCGCGGGGTCCGCGCATGCTTCCTTCACCGTGATCAAGAACTACGCCGACTGGTCGGCGGCGGCGGGGGAGCATTCGACGATCGACTTCGTGACAAACACGGTGCAACTCATCAACTTCCAGTATGCGAACCTCGGCGTGCTCTTCCCAGACGGCACCGAGATCTCGTATTCGCTCCCTTCGCTCTTCCTCCAGGACGGTTGGGGTTGCGAAGGCTCCATCGGGGGGACCGGCGACGTACACATCAGGTTCCTGCAGCCTGTGACGGCGGTGGGTGCGTGGTTTCCGGGCGAGCTGTACGCCAAACTCTACTTCCAGGGGCAGTTGATCTACTCAAGCCCGAATCTCCGGACGACCCCACTCACATACGGCTTTGGCGGCATCGTTGCCACGCAGCCGTTCGACGAAGCGGTGCTCTATAGCACGACCAGCTTCGTCAACATCGACGACATCCTCTTCTCTCCGCCGATCGATCTCGCCCCCGGCGACATCGACGGTGACGGGGCCGTGAACGGATCGGACTTGGCGATCCTGCTCGGCGACTGGGGCCCGGGCAAGTCGCCGGCGGACCTCAATGGTGATGGCAACGTGGACGCGACGGACCTGGCCCTCGTCCTCGGCGCGTGGACCGGGTGAGGGGAACCTCGGCGAGTCCGAGCGGACCTCCGCCGACGCCATCGAGTCCGGCACGGCCCCCTCTGGTTCGCTGCGCTCACCATCTCCCCCAAGCACGGCGTGCTTGGGGGAGAGGCGCGGCTCTGCCAAGCACCGCGTGGTGAGGAGCGAGGCGCCGCCTCACCCTGCCAGCGACTCGAGCCGCATGTCGACGTCCTTCGACTCGAGGGCGGCGACGAGATCGTCGAGGCCGCCCGCGAGGAGCGGAGCCAAGGCGAAGGACCGCTCGACGCGGTGGTCGACGGCGATGCTCTCCTTGAAGCGGTAGGTGCGGATCTTCTCGGCGCGGTCGCCGGAGCCGATCATCGAACGGCGCTCGGCGGAGCGCTTGGCGGCCGCCTCCTGTTGGCGGCGCTCGTGGACGCGGGCCCGCAGCAGGCGCCAGGCCTTCTCGCGATTCTGGGTCTGGCTGCGGGTCTCCTGCATGCGCACCTCGATGCCGGTCGGGAGGTGGATGAGGTGGACGGCGGTCGCCACCTTGTTGACGTTCTGCCCGCCCGGTCCTTGGGCGGTGGTCATCATCTCCTTCACCTCGGCGGGGTCGAGCGAGGCATCGACCTCGTCGGGCTCGGGCAGGACGGCGACCGTCGCGGTCGAGGTGTGGACGCGGCCTTGGGACTCGGTGGCCGGCACCCGCTTCACCTGGTGCGTGCCGCCTTCGTAGCCGAGGGCCGACCAGACGCCGTCGCCCTCGATCGAGGCCACGGCGTGGGTCACGCCGCCCACGTCGCCGGGCTTGAGGTCGAGGAGATCGAAGCGCCAGCCGCGGCGGGCAGCGAACTGCCGGTACATCTCGACCAGTTCGCCCGCCCACAGCGCCGCCTCGTCGCCGCCCACGCCCATCCGCACCTCGAGGATCAGGCTGTCGATGCGGCGATCGTCGCTCGTCACGAGGGCCCGGCGGAGCGACTCGGCGCGGGTCGCGAGATCGGCTTCGAGCCCGGGCATCTCCGACTTGGCGAGGGCTGCCATCTCGCGGTCGCTGCCTGTCGCGAGGGCAGCGAGGTCGGCGAGCTCGCGCTCCCGGGCCAGATAGGTCCGCCACGCCTCGACCGTCGGGGCGAGGGCTCGGCGCCGCTGGAGGAGCGGCTTTGAGCGGCGGAAGTCGGCGGCGACCTCGGCGTCGTCGAGCTGTCGGGCCAGCCCCTCGTCCTCGCTGCGGAGGTTTTCGAGGGCTCGGCGAAGGATGTCGGGAAGGTCGGCCATCGGAGGGAGACGCGGTATTCTGGCCGAAGGCGAGGAGGCGTGCGAGTCCGCCGCCGACACCCGGCTCGCCCGTCCACGAGGAGTCACCGATGCGCATCCGCTGCTGCGGCGCCGCCGGCCAGGTCACCGGATCGGGCTACCTGATCGAGACCGACGCGGCGCGGGTCCTCGTCGACTTCGGCCTCTTCGCGGGCGAAGCCGACGCCGAGCGGCGCAACGCGACCATCGCCCCGGTCGAGCCGGGACGCCTGGACGCGGTCCTCGTCACCCACGCCCACTTGGACCACACCGGACGCCTGCCGCTCCTCGCCAAGCTCGGCTACGCGGGGCCGATCCACGCCACGCTGGCCACGGTCGACGTCGGAGCCCTCCTCCTCGAGGACTCGGCCCGCATCGAGGAAGCCGACACCGAGCGGGCCAACCGCGAGCGCCGGCGCCTTCGCCAGCCGCTGCTCGAGCCGTTGGCCACGATCGACGACGCCCGGCTGGCCTCGAAGCTCATGCGGCCGGTGCCATACGACCGCGAGGTGCGGGTCGCCGACGGCATGGTGGCCCGCTGGTTCGAGGCGGGGCACATCCTCGGCTCGGCGAGCATCGAGCTCACCGTGCGGACCGGGGCGGGCGAGCGTCGCATCGTCTTCTCGGGCGACGTCGGGCCGCGCGGTTCGCCGATCCTGCGCGACCCGGTGAAGCCGGAGCGCGGCGACCTCGTCTTCCTCGAGTCGACCTACGGCGACCGCGACCATCCCTCGCGGGAGGCAACGCGGAAGGCCTTCGTCGAAGCCCTGCGCACGGCGATCTGGTCGCGGCGCAAGGTGATCATCCCCGCCTTCGCCGTGGGGCGGACGCAAAGCATCCTCTATATGCTGGCCCAGGCCACCGCGGCGGGCGAGCTGCCGGAGTTCCCGATCTACCTCGACTCGCCGATGGCGAGCAAGGTGACCGAAGCCTACCGGCACCACCAGGAGCTCTACGACGCCGAGGCCCTCGCCGCGACCCGCGAACGGGGCGGGGCGCCGGCGCTCCGCCTCCTCCGCATCGTCGAGACCGTGCAGGAGTCGAAGGCCCTGAACGAGAGCCGCGAGTCGTGCCTCGTCATCGCCGGGAGCGGCATGTGCGAAGGCGGCCGCGTCGTCCACCACCTGCGGCACAGCCTCGGCCGCAGCGACGTGACCGTGATCATGGTCGGCTACATGGCCGAGGGCACGCTCGGCCGGCGCCTCCTCGACGGCGAGCGCAGCGTCCACGTCCTCGGCGACGAGGTGGCGGTGCGGGCCACCATCCAATCGATCGCCGGACTCTCCGCCCACGCCGGACGCAGCGAGCTGTTGGACTGGCTCTCCGCCGTCGCCCCGCAACGTCCGCGGGTGATCCTCACCCACGGCGAGGAGCCGCAGCGGGCGGCGCTCAAGGCCGGCATCGAAGAGCGCTACGGCTTGAGCGTCCGCTGCCCGCTGATCGGGGAGCCGATCGCCCTGGACTGAGGCGGGAGGTGCACTCGGTCGCTATCGGCGAGCGGAGTCCGGTCCCCGGATCGCCGCCGCCGCCATCCGACGCTCCCGACCGCAACTTGGATTTGACGCCCGATCCCCGGTTGCCTGCTCGCGCCGGCCGGGGCAGACTCTGGCCATGCATCCCTTGCCTTCCACCGCGCGCATGTACCGGGCCCTCGTCGAGCGCGACGCCAGCTTCGCCGGCGTCTTCGTGGTCGGGGTGACGACGACCGGGATCTTCTGCCGCGTGGGCTGTCCGGCGCGGCGGCCGAAGCCGGAGCATTGCCAGTTCTTCGGCACGCCGCGCGAGGCGATCCTGGCCGGCTATCGCGCCTGCCTCCGCTGCCGGCCGCTCGAGGGCCAGCACGGCGCATCGGACGTGGTCCGGCGGCTGCTTGCCGTCGTCGACGCTGGCGATGCTCCGCGGATCGACACCGCGGGGCTGCGGCGCATGGGCATCGATCCGTCGACCGCCCGGCGGAGCTTCCTGCGGCACTGCGGCATGACCTTCCATGCCTATCAGCGGGCCCGGCACATGGGGCTCGCCCTCGAGGCCATGCGCACCCCCGGCAAGCAAGGCCGGACGGTTGAGAAAGGCATGCAGGCCTCGCGCTACGGCTCGGCGAGCGGCTTCGGGGCGGCCTTCAGCGAGCTGTTTGGCCAACCGCCCTCCAAGGCCTCCGCGGTGCGCTGCCTCCTCGCCGAGCGGATCGCCACGCCGTTAGGCCTGATGGTCGCGGTGGCCGACGAGTCGCGGCTCCTCCTCCTCGAGTTCCACGACCGGCGGGCCTTGCCCCGCGAGCTGGCTTGGCTCCGCCGGCACCATCGGGCGGCGATCGTGCCGGGGCGGAACCCGATCCTCCAACAGGTGGCCGGGGAGCTCGCCGCCTATTTCGAAGGCCGCCTGGCCCGCTTCCGGACGCCGATCGCGGTGGACGGCACGCCCTTCGAGCGAGCGGTGTGGCAGGAGCTCCTCCGCATCCCCTGCGGCGAGACGCGTTCCTATGCGGCCCTGGCCAAGGCTCTCGGCCGACCCAAGGCGGTGCGAGCCGTGGGCCGGGCCAACGGAGCCAACCGCATCGCCATCCTCGTCCCCTGCCATCGCGTGATCCGCGCCGACGGCGGGCTTTGCGGATACGGCGGCGGGTTGTGGCGGAAGGAACGCCTGATCGGGCTCGAGCGGCAGGCGGTTCTCACAGCCTCTTGACGCGGTCGGCATCCTCCTCGTCCATCTCCAGATGGAAGCGGTGGAGGAAGCGATGGACGACCGGGGCGGAGACGATGCCCACCGTTACCAGGAAGACGACGCCCGAGTAGAGGGCGTAGAACGCGGCAAACAGCTTGCCGGTGGTGGTGTGCAGCTCGTCGACCGGACCCATCCCGGTCAGGATCATGGAGGCGTTCAGGAAGGCGTCGACCCACGGCTGTCGCTCGGTCCAGTGGTAACCGACGGTGCCGATGGCGAGCGAACCGAGCACGATGGCCAAGGCGAGGAAGACGTAGCGCGTCTGCCGACGGGCGAAGGCGGAAGGTGAGAGGGGGGCCTCGGCGCGATGCTCGAACATGGCTGACCAGTGGTATCGGTTGCCCGGGACTCCGCGGTGCAGCGAAGCGCTGATCGCGGTGCGGACTCTTTTGCAGATCGGGCGTTGACTGGCGCCGGCTCGACCGCAATACTCGGCCTCATCTGATCAGCGGAGGAGGAAGTGGCATGAGGTGTGTCCGCAGGTTCGGGATGGGGATCGGCATCGGGATGGGACTGACGGCCGGGTGGTCGGCACTTGCGTGCGCTGCGCCTGGCGGAGGCTTCACCCCGGCCATGGATGAATGCCCGTGGGTCACCGAGGCGGTGATCCGCGACCCGCTGCCGGTCACCAGCGGAGCCTATTCGCAGCGCCGCCCCCTCCTCATGGGCGACGAGGCGTTCATGGCCCGGATCGTTCAATGGTCGGGGTTGCCGCAGGCGGCGGGGGAGGTGCACCGCTACGCCCGCCAGGCCGACGGCACGTGGGCCATGGCGGAGGTGATCGACTGTCCAACCCTCCAGCCCGGAGCGTGGTTCGGTTGGTCGATCGCGGGCGCCGGGGACACCCTTGTCATCGGTTCGCCGCTCGAGGATTCGGCGGGCACCGACTTCGGTTCGGCGTGGGCCTTCGAGCGCGTCGGCGGCGCGTGGGTGCTGCAGCAGCCCATCCTGCCGAGCGACGATTTCCCGTATCACCGCTCCTTCGGCTACTCGCTTGCCCTCGAGGGCGATCTCCTCGTGGTTGGCGATCCCCAATATGGACCGAGCAACCAGAAGACTGGTGCGGCATGGGTGTACCGGAAGGTGAAGGGCGAATGGACCTTCGAGGCCAGGCTGGTCCCCGACCCGCCCTTCGCGGCCGGGGCGAAGTTCGGCAACGACGTCGTGGTCGACGCTGGCCGCATCGCGGTGTCGGCGCCGGCGGCGCAGAGCGTGTGCTTCTTCCACCTCGCCGGCGACGCGTGGTCGCAGAGTTCGCGGCTCGCCCAACCGCTTGGCGATCCGGCCACCGCCAGCTTCGGGACCTCCATCGCGATGCGGGGCGATCTGCTCGCCATCGGAGCCCCGGACGGCTTCAACCAGGATGGACGGATCGACCTCTACCGCGAGACCGCGGCGCAGACCTGGACGCTTGAGAGTTCGCTCCATGAAGCGGATTCGCCAGGCGAGTGGCCAGCCAAGATCGGGGCGGCGGTTGAGCTCCGCGACGGTGCCCTCTTCACCACGCGGCGGGTCGTTCCTCCCGGCGGCGCCCACTCGGTCCACCTCCTCCGCTACGAGAAGGTGGCGGACTCCTGGGTGAGCACGCTGGACGTGGCCGGCCAGACCTTGGTCTGGAGTTCAACCAGTGTCCCGAGCGTCTCCGTCGACGGTGGGCGGGTCCTCTTGGCCGAACCCGCCACACCCTACGGCCCTTGGGGAGCGGCGGGCGAGGTCCGCGTCCTGCGCCTGACGCCAAGCGATGACTTCGACGGCGACGGTGTGCCGTGCGCGATCGACAACTGCCGGCTCGTCCCGAACCCCGACCAGGCCGACAGCGACGGCGACGGCGTGGGCGATGCTTGCGACAACTGCCCGAGCGTGGCCAACGCCGACCAAGCCGACGCCGACGCCCAAGGCGACGGCGACGCATGCAGTCCGGCCATGCCACCCTTCGCGACGCATGCCGAGGGCGTGGTGAGCTGGACCAGCAACGGCCCCAACGATCCTTTCCCGGCCATGGTGGCGATCGATGGTGAGTTCGCCGCGGTCGGCGTGCCGGGGCAGACCAATCCGAACGGCCAGAAGGACGGGGCGGTGGTCGCGTTCCGCCGCGTCGATGGCATCTGGAGCATCGAGCAGGTCATCGCCTCGCCGACCGTGACGGGCGAGGACGCCGAGTTCGGGATCGCCGTGAGTATCAGCGGGAACCGCATGGCGGTCGGCGGGCGCCGCATGACCGGCAGCGGCTCGCCCAAGAACGGCGCGGTTCGCATCTACGAGCGCGGGGCGTGGGGCTGGAACTTCGTGAAGCAGGTGAAGTCGCCCTACGCCGTCACGAGCGGCGACGGGTTCGGCGTGTCGGTGGTGCTGGTCGGGAACCGTATGGCGGTCGGCGCCAGCAAGGCAGGCCCAGCCCTGAACTCGCAGGGGATTCTCGTGATGGAGCGGCAATCGAACGGCGAGTGGATCCTGGTCGACGAGTTCTATCCCCCCGAACTGGCCGGCGGGTTTGGCCAGATCCTGGCCTACGACGGTTCGGCGATCGCCACCTCGAGTCCCAACGACGGGGTCTTCGACGACGGCACGCTGATCTCGACGGCAGGTACGGCGCGGCTCTACGGGCCGGGGCCGATCCCGATCGCCACCACCACGAAGCGTTGGGCGCCCGACCCCGTGGCCGCCGCCCACTTTGGCGCCGCCCTCGGCCTCTCCGATGGCTTGCTCGCGATCGGGGCCCCCGATCGGCAAGTCGGCACCGTGAGCGGGGCCACCTACCTCTACGCGTACGGCACCGACGGATGGACGCATGTGAAGACGCTCGAGCCCGACGGCTCGGTCCAATCGCCTCCGCAGCGCTTCGGGACGCGAGTCGCGGTGCAGGATCGGGTGGTCGTCGTCGCCGAGCGCTCCCAGGCCGGTGCCGGGGCGCCGAAGGCCGCGGCTCGTGCCTACTACGCCGGGCCCGGGTGGCCGCTCGTCGGCCAGGCGATGGCTTCGACCTCGGCCACCACGCCGGTCGGAGTCGCCTACGACGGCTCGACGCTCCTCCTCGCTGCCCCCGCCGGAGCGGGCGTCGGCGAGTTCACCTTCCTCCATGTCGCCCCGGTCGACGCCGATCTCGACGATGACGGGCTGGTGAACGCCCGCGACGTGCCGACCTTCTCCTGATGTGGTCGGATCAAGCCTGAGTCGGACCTCGCCTCTCGGGCGCTTACGGTGCTGCCGACTGCTCGGAAAGGAGACGCTGCAGCATGACATCCGCGTGTAGCAGGATGGAGAACCGGGTTCCCCGCTCCGGGTCGCCGGGCGGGCAGGGCACCAGCACGCGGCCGTCGCGGGCCACGTCGAAGCGCGTCTCGGGGAGGCGGTCGTAGCGGACCGTCGCCGCGCCCACGCTGAATCCCGGGCCGCTGGCCACCGGGACCTCGCAGAGTTCATTCCTGATCCGATAGAAGATCGCCCCGCCGTCCGGCCGCCAGACCACTCGGCGGCCTTCGCCGGTCGACGCCTGCCAGCGTCGATCGAGTTCGGGCCAAGGCTGGACCAGGATCTGGTCGAGCCCGGTCTCGTCGCAGGTGTAGGCGAGAGCGCGGCCGTCGGGGCTGAAGCGGCCGCCGGATCGGCCGCGCGGCGAATCGAACAGCGGCCGAGCCGTGCCTCCGGCGAGGGGCAGCACGAACAATTCGCGCATCCCGGTGGGGCCGTCGCGCTTGGTGAGGAGGACCGCCTCGCCATCCGGTGTGGTGTCGTTGGGGGCGAGATCGCTGGTCCCGGGTGCGGTCAAGAGGACGCTCGGCGGGCCGCTCGCGTCGGCTGGGAGGAGCTCGATCCTGCTCTCATCGCCAAGGTCGGACCGGACCACGAGGTGCGTTCCGTCCCGCGTCCAGACGGGGTACTCGCGATTGCGGCCGTCAGACGGACTCACCCTCGTCATCGCTCCTCGTCCGAACTCGCGGACCCAGATCGCTCCCCGCTCGCGGCCCATGCTCAGAGCGGCCTTGGTGCCGTCGGGCGAGAGGCGCACCGTGCTGATCGGTTCGCGTGCCGACCAGTCCAGGGTCAGCTCGCCGCCGCGGTCGATCCACGCCAAGGTGGTGGCCGCCGCTGGCGTGGCGCTGGCCAGCGAGACGAGGAGATGGCCTGCCGCCGCGATCGGCGGTGGAGGTAGACCGCTCGACTCTTCGGCGAAGGGGCCGAGCACGACGCGGGGCGGACCGGACAGGACTCCGGACCGGGGGTCGATGCGGCTGGCCATCGCCTGGCTGCCTTGGCACCAGACGAGCAGGTCGGGTTCGAGGAAGACGGGCGCCGACGCACCGTCGAGGATCCGCCGTCGCTCGCCCGTCCTGCTGTGGATGGCCTCGATCGAGGTGCTGCGCTCGCGGCCGTCGTAGCGCTGGGCGGCGAAGAGCACCACGTCGCCTCCCGGGAGCGGGCAAGGCTGGGCGTGGAACTCCTCGTGGAGTCCGGCGTCGAGGGCGGTCAGTTGCGTCGGGGCCGCGTCGCCGGCGACGGGTGTCGACCAGAGGACGTTGTGGTTGCAGAAGACGATGCGTGCCTCGTCCAGCCAGGCGAGGCCGGCCGAATCGCACTGCACGGTGCCCACGTCGGAGACGACGCCGCTCGCCACATGCGCCCGCCGCAGGCGACCGGTGTTGACCTCGCAGAAGGCGATGGACGATCCGTCCGGTGAGAAGCACGGCGTGCGGGCGAGCCCGGCCTGCTCGAGTCGGCGGGGCTCGAACTCGTCGAGCTGTTGGACGAAGAGGCCTTGGTTCTCGCTGCCCTGGAAGCCAACGTAGGCGATGGAGCGGCCGTCGGGGGCGACGGTGAAGGATGCTCCGGGGTCCCACTCGAGCGGCAGGTGGTGCCGGACCCGCAAACCGAAGCGGACCGGCGTGGGAGCCGCGGCCGGTGTCCGCAGGGCGAGCGGGGCGAGGGCGAGCACGGCGATGGCGAGGACGACCACGGCCGCGACCAGCGGCCAGCGCGGGCCGGCCGGCGCCGCCGGAGCCGGCGAGCCGTTCCACTCGGCGAGGGCGTCGTCGAGCTCGAGCCGGGCGTCGGCGGCGTCGCGGAGGCGCCGCTCGGGGTCCTTCTCGAGGCAGCGCCCGAGGAGCCGCCGCAGGGAGGGTGGCGTGTCGGACGGGAGCCGTGACCAGTCGGGTGTCTCGCGGAGCACCGCGGCCAGGGTGTCCGACGCCGTCTCGCCGGCGAAGGCCTTGCCGCCGGAGAGGAGCTCAAACAGCACGCAGCCGAAGGCCCAGAGGTCGCAGCGGCGGTCGGTCCGCTTGCCGCGGGCCTGCTCGGGGCTCATGTAGGCGACCGTACCCCAGCCTCGATGGCCCGAGCCGCCGTCGGCCGGGGCCGCGGCCCGGGGCGGGGTCGGCGTGTCGCTGGCGACGCTGGGCGGGGCCACCATCTCGGCGATGCCGAAGTCGAGGATCTTGGCCACGCCGTCGGGCGTCAGCCGCACGTTGCCCGGCTTGAGGTCGCGGTGCACGATGCCGACGGCATGGGCGGCTTCGAGGGCCAAGGCGATCTGGCGGGCGATCGAGACCGCCTCGTCGACCGGCAGCGGTCCGTGGGCTAACCGCTGGGCGATGGTCTGCCCGGGCACGAACTCGAGGAGGAGGACCGCCCCGCGCTCGGTGTCCTCGGCCCCGTAGATGGCCGCGATGTGGGGGTGGTTCAGGATGGCCAGGGCCCGGGCTTCTTGCTCCAGCCTGGCCCGCCGCTCGGGATGGTGGGCGAACTCGCTGGGGAGCGCCTTCACCGCCACGTCGCGCCCAAGCCGGGTGTCGGTGGCCCGGTACACCACGCCCATGCCGCCGGCCCCGATCCGTTCCTCGACTTGGTACGCCCCGAAGCGAAGTCCGGTGAGCGACTGGTCCGCCTCGCGCGGCCGCGTCCGCCGCGGCCCCGGCTCGAGCAGGTCGCCGCCCGCCTCGAGGGCCGCGATCAGGGAAACCACCTCCGAGCGCAGGGCCGAGTCGTCACCGCAGGCGAGGCGAAGGAACGAGCCTCGCTCCGGCTCCGCCAGCTCGGCGGCTGCCTCGAGGATGGTCCGCACGCGTTCGGTCGGCGGCTTGGCCATCGCTCACACCGCTTCCCGCCGGGCCAAGTCATCGCCCAACAGCTCGCGCAGAAGCCAGGCCTTGGCGTGGACCCAATAGCGGCGCACGGAGCGTTCGCTCACGCCGAGCACGCTGGCGATCTCCGACTCCTCCATGCCGGCGAAGAATCGCATCTCGACCACGCGGGCTGCCTCCGGGTCGCTGTCGGCCAGCCGACCCAAGGCCTCGTCGAGTTCGACCAGGTCGAGTCCCGCGTCCCGTGTTCCCGGGTCGAGTCCCTCAAGCGGAACGCGGTGGCGGCCACCCCCGCGCTTCCGTCGCCCGCGGGTTCGAGCGTGGTCGACGAGGACATGGCGCATGGCCTGGGAGGCGACGGCCAGGAAGTGGGCGGCGTCGCGGAAGGGAACGGAGTCCCCGGCGAGCTTGAGGAAGGCCTCGTGGACCAAGGCCGTGGCCTGCAGCGTGTGGCCGGTCCGCTCTCCGGCGAGGTGGGCCTCGGCCATGGAGCGGACGTGGCCGTAGAGGACCGGCATCCAACGGGTCGCCGCGCCGGGGGAGCCCTCGGCCAGAGCAACAATCGCATCGGTGACGTCGGTGTCGAACTCCCCCGTCGGCATGGCCAGCCCATCGTAGTGGGGGGGTGCGGCCGGCCGAAGCGGGAAGACGGAAAGGAGAATCGCGGGAAATCGCTGTCCGCTCGCCGGCCCGTTCGTCGCCTCTCCCGGGAGGGCCCGCCGCTCTCGGTGTCCGGAGCGGCGTCGCTCGCCCCTTCCCTGGAGTCGACCATGCGCCCAAGCCACACCGTCGGAGCCCTCAGCCTCGCCTCCCTCCTTGTCTCGGCCGCGTCGGCAGGCGTGGTCGAGTTCGTCAGCAGCCCCGAGACCAACTCCTACGACATGGCCGCGTGGATTGCGGGCCTTGGTGCGTACACCGTCAATGCGAGCGCCGACTTCGAGTCGCATCCCGACGGGGAGGTGATTCCGGACTTCTACCCCGGCCTCTGGATCGAAGCCGTGAACACCACGGTCGACCACGGAGAAGGCTCGCCGAACGGAGCCGGCAACCGGCCCCAGTCGCCGGGCGAAGGGCCGCTCCTCGCCTACCAGGGCTACACCAGCAACGGGACCGTGAAGGAGGGCTGGTCGCTGGCCGTCACCTTCGACACCCCGGTGGTCGCCGCGGGCTTCATGACCGCCGACCTCTTCAACGCCTTCGGCGACAACAACCTGATCGTCGAGGCCTTCGACGGCCCGGCCGGCACGGGCTCCTCCTTGGGGGCGTTCGTCTCGGCCGCCTACAACTTCGAGCTGAACGCCCGCTACTTCATGGGGATCGGGGACAGCGCCGGCCGCATCAAGTCGATCGTCCTGAGCACGCCCTACGTCTCCTACGGCGACTCGCAGTACGTCGACGGCATCCTCTTCGCCGAGGCCCCGGCGACCCAGCCCTGTCCCGCGGATCTCGACGGCGATGGGGCGGTGGGCGGCGCCGACCTGGCCATCATGCTCGGCGCCTGGGGTGGCGGCGGCGCCGCTGATCTCGACGGGAGCGGCAGCGTGAACGGGGCGGACCTCGCCATCATGCTCGGGGCGTGGGGGGGCTGTCCGTAAGCGACGCGAGTCCTTCCCCGCCGGAGCGAGTCTTGGGGCATCTCGGTGGTTTGAGGTATCCGTAGGCCTATGCTCGGATCTACTTCGAGTGCGGCGGTGGTCGCCGCCTCGAACCCCGGGGGACCTTCCGATGCCCGCTCGCAGCCGTCGACTCGCCCTCGCCCTCCTCGCCGCCGGCACGCTGGCGACGAACCCGGCCCGCGCCGAGCAGGCCTACACCTTCACCTTGGTCGACGCCTTCAACCCGGAGTACGGACTCCGCGAGTGCTACCTCTACGACATCAACGAGTCGAACCAGGGCTGCGGCACCGCCACCATCAAGATCCCGTGGCTCGGCGGCTGGATGATCACCTACACCGGCTTCTACTGGGATCCGGTCCTCGAGAAGACGCCGGTCGCGCTGTCGTGGCCCAAGGGGATCTCGGACGCCGGCCAGATGGCGGGTGTCGCCGCCATCTTCGACATCCCGAGCGAGCAGTCGATCGCCATGCCGCTCCTTCCGGCCACCTACCTGCCGCTCGTCCTCCTCGGCATCAACGACCAAGGCACCGCGGTCGGCTACGTGCAGACCTGCAACTGCTCGAACAGCCAAGGCATGTTCCAGGTCCCCTATGTCTGGAACGCGGAGACGGGAGCCCGCTCGCTGCCGGTGCCGGGGGCGACCGGGGCGTCGCGCGTGAACAACCAGGGTCGCGTCGTCGGTTGGATCGGCGGCAATTCCTCGCCCAACAGCTACGTCTACGACCTGGCCACCGAGAGCTACACCATCATGAGCTCTGCGTTCGCCGGTCCGAACACCAAGACCACCGCCACCGACGTGAGCGAAGCGGGGGTCGTGGTCGGCTCGCGGATGAGCGCCAACGGTCAGATCACCTACGGCTACACCTGGACGCCAGGGGGCGGGGCGACGCTCCTGCCGCTGCCGCCGGCCGGATTCCAGCCCTTCGTTTCGCCGAGCGGCATCAACAGCGCGGGCACCGTCGTCGGCACCATCTACACCTCGACCGCCTCGGCCCGAGCCTTCGTCTACGACCCGGTCCACGGCATCCGCGATCTCAACACGCTGACCACGCCTTCGGCTGGTTTCGTGCTCAACGCGGCGACCGCCATCAACGACAACGGCTGGATCGTCGGCTATGGCTCCGGTGGCGGGGGGATGACCCGGAGCTTCGTCCTCAAGCCGATCGTGCCCGCCGACCTCGACGGGAACGGGCATGTCGATGCCGCGGACCTGGCGTCGCTCCTCGCGGCGTGGGGCGGGACCGGTCCAGCCGACCTTGACGGCGACGGCGTCGTCGGGGCCAGCGACCTGGCCGTCCTTCTCGCCGCGTGGACCGGCTGAGCCAGGCTGCATGGATCCGTGGCGGCGCCGTGGCGAGTCTGCTATCACGCGGCGATGCTCGCTCTCGCTGCGACCCTTGCCGCCCTATCGACTGCGGCCGCGACCTCGCCTCCCGCGGTCACCTTCGCCTCGCTCCTCGAGGAGATGACCGACCGGGCGGCCCTCGCTCGCTGGCCGGCGCCCGGCTACCGGCAGATGCAGGCGAGTAGCTACAACCGGGCCAGCGTGCGACGCGGCGAGCCGGAGTGGTTCGCCGACAGCGACGGGGTCGGCTTCCTGCGCGAGGACGACCACGGCGGGCGCCACGAGTGGGTGGCCATGGAATGGAACGGGCCCGGTTGCCTGACGCGGCTGTGGGCTCCGTACTTCTACTTCGACTTCAACGATCGCCTCGGGCCGACGGTGCGGATCTACCTCGACGGGGCCAGCGAGCCGACCATCGAGGCCCGCTGGATCGAACTCCTCACCAACAACCGCTGGCCGGCGAGCTACGGCCCGGCCCCGGCGACGTCGAACTCCTTCCACGTCCCCGCGCCGCTGGCCCGCTTCACGGCCCGGGCCGGGGATCTCTATCTGCCCATCCCGTTCGCCCGCTCCTGCCGCGTCACTTTCGACCGTCCGCCCTTCTACAACACGATCGCCTGGCGGGCCTACGAGGAGGGGACGACGGTGGAGACGTTTGAACCGCGGCTTGTCGAGCGCGACGCCAAGGAACTCGCGGCCTGCGCCGCAGGGCTCGCCGCTCCGACCGCTGATCGCCCGCCGCTCACCGCGCTTGAGCCAGGGGCGCGGCGAGCGATCACCTTGCCACCCGGGCCCCGCGCCGTGGACGAGCTCGTGGTCCGCGTCGATCCAGCGGCGATCGCCGCCCATCCCGAACTCCTGCGCTCGACGACGCTCGCCATCCGCTTCG
The DNA here is from genome assembly GCA_044224425.1 of Phycisphaerales bacterium. GTDB lineage: Bacteria > Planctomycetota > Phycisphaerae > Phycisphaerales > SM1A02 > JAEUIT01. The sequence continues at coordinate 26,477 of JBGAKK010000011.1, read as the reverse complement.
ACGGCGAGGAGACCGTGTGGTGCCCGCTCGGCGATTGCTTCGGCTCGCCGAACGCCCTGAATCCCTTCGAGACGCGATGCCGCTCGGTGTCGAAGGACGGCCTGCTGCGCCTCCGATGGGTGATGCCGTACCGAAGCGAGGCGACCATCGAACTGGCCAACGGGTCCAGTGTGCCGATCGAGTGCGGCGTGGCGGCCGAGAGCGGACCGTGGACGTGGGACGACCGCTCGATGCACTTCCACGCCTCCTGGCGGCCGGAGACGATCGAGCCGGGCGACCGCTTCAGCGACTGGAACTTCATCGACATCGCCGGACAGGGGCTCTTGGTCGGCGACCAGTGGAGTGTGGTCAATCGCACCACGGACTGGTGGGGCGAGGGCGACGAGAAGATCTACGTCGATGCCGCCGCCGAGCGCGGCTTCCCCGACCACTTCGGCACCGGCACCGAGGACTACTACGGTTGGGCCGGCGGCGTAAACCCGACTTGGGACGACGCCTTCAGCCATCCGTTTCTCGCCAACATCGCGGTCGGCTCGGGGACCCGGGACGCGGCCGAGGCGCGGGCGACGAACGGCGATCGCGGCACGACCCGCGGCTACAACATCTGCGCCCGGGAGCGCGGACTCGACGCCATTCCCTTCCGCGAGCGGCTCGTCTTCGACATGGAGGCGTCGCCCGGCGTCACCCAGCGCGGACCGAACGACCGCCTCGCCTACTCGGCAGTGGTCTTCTGGTACGCGCGGCCCGGGGCGACCTCGAACCGCCCGGCCAACCCCGAGGCGGCGCGGAGGCCGGCGGTGACGGCGAGCGACCTCGACGCCATCGCTGCCCAGCGATAGGCGCGACCTCAGGGCGTCGTTCCGCTTGCCGCCTGCGCCTCCGGCAACCCGCTCCACTGCGCTTCGTCGAGCTGCCATCCGCCGCCCAGCGCCTTGTAGAGCTGGACGATGGTGATGAGTTGCTGGGCCTGGGTGCGGGCCAGCGTGTACTCCGAGGGGTAGAGGTGCTGCTGGGCGTCGAGCACTTCGTAGTAGCTCGACTTGCCCGCCATGTACCGCTCCATCGCCACGTTGACCGACTCTTGGTAGGAGTTGACGGCCTGCTGGTCGAAGGTCCGCTGCTCGGCGAGCTTGATCCGGCTGGAGAGGGAGTCGGCCACTTCGCGCAGGGCGATCAGCACGGTGCGGTCGTAGTTGATCACCGCCTGCTGCCAGATGGCCTTGGCCTCGGCGATCTGGGCGTCGGTGAAGCCGGCGTTGAAGATCGGGCCCGCCATGTTCGCCGCCACCGACCAGGCGAGGCCGGCCGAGGAGATGTCAGCGAGGTCGGGGCTGACTTCGCCGACGAAGCCGGAGAGGCCGATCCGCGGGAGCTTCAGGGCCTCGGTGGCCCCGATCCGGGCGTTCGCCGCTCGCACTTGGGCCTCGACCGCGAGGATGTCAGGCCGCCGATCGAGGAGCTGGGCCGGAATGCCCGCTGGCACCTCGGGCGGCGTGCGCTGGGAGAGCAGCCCGCCGCCGCGCTGGATGTCGCGGGGGGCCCGGCCCAGCAGGGTGTTGATCTGGTTCTCCTTGAGGGCGATGGCCCGCTCGGAGCGCGGCACCTGGGCGGCAGCCTCGGCCAACGCCGCCTCGCCGCGGGAGACCTCGAGGTTCGAGGCGGTGCCGTAGTCGCGGCGCAGGGTGAAGATGCGGACCGTCTCGGTGAAGGAGACGGTCGACATCTTGGCGATCTCGAGGTCCCGATCGAGTTCGAGGAGCTCGAAATAGGCTTGGGCCACGTCGCTGACCAGCGACAGGCGGATGGCCCGGCGGGCCTGCTCGGTCGACAGGAGGTCGTCCATGTCCGCCTGGCTGAGGTTGTGCAGGCGGCCCCAGATGTCGAATTCCCACGCCGCCGAGATGACGCCGGCGAAGGAGGCTTGGGTCTCTCCGTTGTTGAAGCTCGGCCCGCCGGTGAACTCGTTGCGGCCGCCGCCGAGGCCGACGCCGTAGGAGACTTCGGGATAGAGGGCGGCCCTCGACTTGGCGGCGATGGCCCGGGCCTGCTCGATGCGGGCCACGGCCAGCTTGAGGTCGAGGTTGTTGGCGAGGGCTTCGCGGATGAGGCCTTGCAGCTCGGGGTCGTCGTAGACCTGCCACCAGGGGAGGTCGGCGAGGGAAGCGCCGTCGGTGTCGCCGCCGCGGAAGGTGTCCGGCGTGCCGGCGTTGGGCCGCTCGTAGGTCGGGCCGACGGTGCAGCCGGCGACGAGGATCGCGAGGGGGACGGCGATGGGGAGGGCGAGTCGTCGCATGTCAGTGACCTCCCTCCGCCTCGGGCTTCCGTTCCGACTCGGGCAGGGCCTCGCGGCGGGCCCCGCGGATCCACTCCACGAAATAGAACATGGCCGGGATCAGGAAGACCGCGACGCAGGTCGAGAGGAGCATGCCGCCGATCACGGCGCTACCGAGGACCTGCCGCGATATGCCGCCGGCCCCCTTGGCGATGGCCAGCGGCACGCAGCCCAAGATGAAGGCGAAGCTCGTCATGAGGATCGGCCGCAGGCGGAGCCGGGCTCCGTTGAGGGCGGCATCGACCAGCGACTCGCCCTTCTCGTGCTCGAGGCGGGCGAACTCGACGATGAGGATCGCGTTCTTGGCGGCGAGGCCGATCAGCATCACCAGACCGATCTGGGCGTAGACGTTGTTCTCGAAGACACGCAGCCAGAGCGCCGCCATGGCCCCGCACACCGCGATCGGCGTGCCGAGGAGGACGCTGAAGGGCAGGGCCCAGCTCTCGTACTGGGCCGCCATGATGAGGAAGACGAAGAGGAGGGCCAGGCCGAAGATCACCGCCGGGGAGACGCCCTGCTGGGCCGCCTTCTCCTGGAAGCTCATGCCGATGTAGTTGAAGCCCATGTCGCGGGGCATGGTCTCGGCGAAGGTCTCCTCGAGGGCCTGCATGGCTTGGCCCGAGCTGAACCCCTCGGCCGCGGCGCCGTTGATCTGGGCGCTGCGGCTCAGGTTGTAGCGCATCGTGAACTCAGGGCCGTAGGTGTTCCGGAACGAGGCGAGGGTGGCCATGGGCACCGAGCCGCCGGCGTTGTTCCGCACGAAGAACTGCCCGACGCTCTGGGGGTCGGAGCGGAACTGCCCTTCGGCCTGCACATAGACCTGCCACTGGCGGCCGAAGCGGTTGAAGTAGTTGACGAAGATGCCGCCCATGAAGCACTGCATCGTCTGGTAGACGTCCTTCAGGTTGACGCCCTGCTTCAGCACCTTCTCGCGTTCGACATCGAAGAAGAGCTGCGGCACAGCCGGTTGCAGCGTGGTGGTGAGGTTGGCGATCTCGGGGCGCTTGCGGAGGGCGTCCATGAAGGTCTTGGTCTGGCCCGCCAGGTACTCGACGGTATTGCCGCCCTTGTCCATGAGGACGAAGCTGAAGCCGCCCGATTGCCCGATGCCGGGGATGGCGGGCGGGGGGAAGGTGAAGGCGATGGCGTCGGGGAGCTGGGAGAGCTCCGCGTTGATCTTCCGGATGATCGAGGCGGCGTCCTCGCCCGGGCCCTCGCGTTCCGACCACGGCGTCAGGCTGATGAAGAACATGCCGGCGTAGGTCTCGGAGACGCCGGCCAGGAAGTTGTAGCCGCTGATCGCGGCGCAGGACTGCACGCCCGGCACCGACTCGATGATCTTCGAGGCCTTGGCCATGGCCTCGCCGGTGAGTTGCAGGCTCGCCGCGTCGGGCAGCACCATGCCGCCGTAGATGTAGCCTTGGTCCTCCTCGGGGAGGAAGCTGGTCGGCGTCCGCTTGCCGAACCATCCGGCGCCCCAGGTGAGGAGGGCGAGGAAGAGGCCGGCGATGATGAGCCGCCGCACCAGGAAGTGGCAGACGTGCACGTAGCCGTCGGTCACCTTCCCGAAGCCCCAGTTGAAGCCCTTGAAGAAGAGGCCGAGCGGGCCGCGGGATTGCTTCCGCGGCCGGAGCAGCATGGCCGCCAGGGCCGGGCTGAGGGTGAGGGCGTTGAACGCCGAGATGACGACCGAGACCGCGATGGTGACGGCGAACTGTTGGTAGAGGCGGCCGGTGATGCCGGGGATGAAGGCGGTCGGGATGAAGACCGAGGCCAGGATGAGGGCGATGGCGATGACCGGCCCGGTCACTTCGCTCATGGCCTTGAGGGTGGCGTCCTTTGGCGAGAGCCCGTGTTCGATGTGGTGCTCGACCGCCTCGACCACGACGATGGCGTCGTCGACGACGAGGCCGATGGCGAGGACGAGTCCGAAGAGGGAGAGCGTGTTGATCGAGAACCCGAGCATCGGGAAGATCGCGAAGGTCGCGACCAGCGAGACGGGCACGGCGATGAGCGGGATGAGCGTGGCCCGCCAGCCTTGGAGGAAGATGAAGACGACGAGGATCACGAGCACGATCGCCTCGAAGAGGGTGTGCACGATCTCCTTCATGCCCTCGGTGACGGCCAGCGTGGTGTCGAGGCAGACCTCGTACTCGAGGCCGCTCGGGAAGGAGGCCTTGAGCTCCTCGAGCCGCTTCTTCACGCCGTCGGCGGCCTGCAGGGCGTTCGAGCCGGGGAGCTGGTAGACAGCCACGATCGCCGCCGGGCGACCCTTGTAGGTCGCGGCCTGCAGGTAGTTCTGGGCCCCGAGCTCGATGCGGGCCACGTCCCGCACGCGGACCAGGGAGCCGTCGGTGTTGGCCCGCACGATGATGTCGCCGAACTCCTCGGCCGTGACGAGTCGGCCTTGGGCCCGCACCGAGGTGGTCTTCGACTGCCCGTCGGGGACCGGCTCGCCGCCGATCTGGCCGGCCGGGTTGACGTTGTTCTGGCTCTGGATGGCGCCGACGATCTCCGGGACCGTGATGTCGAGCTTGGCCAGGAGGTCGGGCCGCACCCAGAGCCGCATCGCGTACTGGCCGGCGCCGAACACGGTCACGCTGCCCACGCCGCGGACCTGGGTCAGCGGGTCGTTGATGTTGATGTAGGAGTAGTTGGCCAGCCAGGTCGAGTCGCGGCTCCCGTCGGGGGAGTACAGGGCGAAGGCCATCAGCGGGGCAGAGGTCGACTTCTGCACCGTCACGCCGAAGCTGCGGACCGACTCCGGGAGCTGGGAGTTGGCCTGCGACTGCCGCATCTGGGCCAGGATCTGGTCGGTGTTGATGTCCGTGGCGACATCGAAGTTGACGCGAAGGGTCATCTGACCGTTGTTCGCGTTCAGCGAGTACATGTAGTTCATGTTGTCCACGCCGCTCATCTGCTGCTCGATGGGCGTGGCCACGGACTGCTCGACGGTGAGGGCGTCGGCCCCGACGTAGGTCGTCGAGATGTTGATCTCGGGGGGGACGATGTTCGGGAACTGCGCCGTCGGCAGGGCCATCATGGTGACGGCGCCGACGATGGTCATGATGATCGCGATGACCATCGCGACGATCGGACGGTTGACGAAGAAGCGTGCCATGGGAGGTCAGCCGGCGAAGGCTGGGGCCTCCTCTCCAGTGGCCTGGCTGTGCTTGGCGGGGGCCGCGTCCTTGGCCCCGTCCTTGGCCCCATCCTTGGCCCCATCCTTGGCGGCGGGGGCAGCCTTCGGTTGGCGGGGCTTCTTCTCGCTCGGCGGCGTCCATTCCTTGGTCCGCACCTCGGCCTTGGGACGGAGCCGCTGGAGGCCTTCGACCACCAGCCGGTCGCCTTCCTCAAGCCCCTTGGTGATGATGATCTCTGACGCGTTCACCTGCGGCCCCACTTCGACCGGGCGGAAGTCGACCTTGTCGTCGCTCCCCACCACGACCACGGTGAAGCTGCCTTGGATCTCGAGCAGGGCCCGCTGCGGGATGACCACCGCATTGGTGAGATTCTGGGTCACGGCCCGGATGCGGGCGTACTGGCCGGGGCGGAGAATGCCCTTCGGGTTGGGGAAGAGCCCGATGATGTTGATGGTGCCCGTCTTCTGGTCGACCTGGCGGTCGGCCGCCGAGATGGTGCCGCGTCCGGGGTAGAGGCTGCCGTCCGAGAGGATGAGCTCGAGGTTGTCCTTGGGCCGATCGGCGCCGGTGATGCTGTCGACGCGCTCGGCGACCTTGAGGAACTCGAGTTCCGAGATCGGGAACTTCACCTTGATCGGCTCGATGGTCGAGACCGTGGTCAGGGTGCCGCTGGCCGGGCCAACCAAGTCGCCGACCTGGGTGGTGGCGATCGAGGCCACGCCGTCGATCGGGGAGAGGATCTTGGTGAAGGAGAGGTTGAGCTTGGCGTCCTCGACTTGGGCCTTGGCCGCGTCGATTGCTGCCTTCGCCGCCTCCACGCTGGCCCGGGCCGCTGCTTGGGCCTGGATCGCGTTGTCGAGTTCCTGCTGGCTGATCGCCTTCGACGCGGCGAGCGGCGTGTAGCGGCGAACGTCGTTGTCGGCCTTGCCGAGGAACGCCTCCGCCTCGCCGAGCTGTCCCTCGGCCTGGGCCAGCTTGCCGAGCTGGGTGTCGAGGGCGGCTTGGAAGGGCCGGGGGTCGATCTCGAAGAGGAGGTCGTCCTTGTGGACGACGTCGCCGTCCTTGTAGACCTGACGCAGCAGGTAGCCCTGCACCTTGGCCCGGATCTGGGCGTTGATCAGGCCGTCGACGGAGCCGATCCACTCCGAGGTGAGGCTCACGTCGCGGACCGGGACCTCCATGACCGCGACTTCCGGCGGCGGCGGCGGGGGGGGAGCTTCCTTCTTCTCGAAGCGCTCGCAGGCCCCGAGGGAAGCGAGCAGAAGGGCGGTCGCGAGCAGCCGGGCGGGGCGGCCGAGGCGCGATGCGGAACGGTCGGGACGGCTTTCTCCGAAGGAGGCCGACCCGCAGGCCGAGGCCTGCCCGATCGAGGAGGTGCGCATGGCACGAATGCTACCGCTGGCCCCTACCAAGCGGGCAGACGGCGACCGTTGCGGTCCTCGATTTCCCTCCTGCGATCAGCGTGGCCAGCCGGCCCGCGCCGCGGCGGACATGGCCTGGAGCGCGGGGTGTCGCATCTTCCGCTCCATGGAGATGGCGTAGAACTGCTCAGTCGGTCCGTCGAGCCGTCCGAGCCGCCGCACCCGATACTGGTTCTCAACGGCGGGGGCGATCACGGTGGGTGCGAAGAAAAGCCCGGTCCCGGCTTCGCCGAAGACCTTGAGGAGCGCCGAGTCCTCGAACTCGCCGACCACGCGGGGCCGGATCCGCTTCGACTCGAACCAGTGCTCGAGGAGCCGCCGAGTGAGCGTGTTCTGCGTCGGCAGGAGGACCGGTGCCCCGTCGAGCGAGCCGGGGAAGCCGCGGCGGTGCTTGCGGTGGAGGGCCGCGGTGCCGAAGGCGGTGATCGACGACTCACCGAGCCGGTGGCTGAACGCCTGCAGGCCCTGGTGCGGGGCGAGCGGCAGGTCGGTGAGGACGACGTCGAGTTCGTGGACCGCGAGCTTGGCCAGCAGTTCGTTGGGGTTGCCTTCGACGCACACGAAGCGCATCGGCTCGGGCACGGAGAGGGCGGGAGCGAGGAGCTTCCACACCACGAGCTTGGGCACCACGTCGGCGATCCCCACCTGGAAGCGGAGCGGGGCCCCCGGGCCGCGGCCGGCCAGGGCGTCGAGCAGCTCGTGGCCGAGAGCGAAGATCCCGTCGGCGTGGCGGAAGGCGGTGCGCCCGGCCTCGGTGAGGACGAGCCGCCGGCCCTTCCGCTCGAAGAGGGCATGGCCGAGCTGCCGCTCGAGGGTGCGGAGCTGGGCCGAGATCGTGGGCTGGGTCAGGTGCAGCCGCTTGCAGGCCGCGGCGATGGACCCCTCCTTGGCCACGGTCCAGAAGTAGAGGAGGTGGTGATAGTTCAGGCGGGACATGGGCGGCGGTCATCCATTGAAAAAAGCAATGAACGATGGGAGTGAAATCGAATCGACCAAACCAAGGTCCCATCGTACAACTGCTTCGCGTCCGATGGCCGCACGCCTCTCGACCAGGAGCAGATCCCATGGACCTTCACATCGTCTCCCGCCACCTGCCGCTCACCGATCCCCTTCGCCATTGGGTCGCCGACCGCGTCCGCCACGCCCTCGACCAATTCCAGGGTCGCGTCCGCTCGGTCCGCGTCTCGCTCGACGACCTGAACGGCCCCAAGGGCGGCGACGACCGCCGCTGCGCCATGGCCGTGCGGCTCGAGCACGCCGCCGCCCTGCGGGTCGAGTCCCGCGGGTCCGACCTCTACGCCACGGTGAGCCTGGCCGCCGAGCGGCTCTCGCGGCGGGTGGGAGCCGAGCTCGACCGCCTCCGCCGCCCCCGGCGCGGAGCCCGGCTCGGGCTTGCCCCGTTGGCCGTCCCGCCCCGCCGCTCGCGCGGCCGTTCCCGCTGATCGCCTTCCCGCGCCCCTCCCGAGACCTTGACGACCATGATGCCCATTCTCGCCGAGACCGCGTGGCTCGCCCCCAAGGCGTGGTTCTACGCCGGCTTCATCGGCCTCGTCCTTCTCTTCCTCGCCCTCGACCTCGGCGTCTTCCATCGCCGGGCCCATGTCGTCAAGGTGAAGGAGGCCCTGGCCTGGACCGTGGTCTGGGTGGTGGTGGCCGTCCTCTTCGCCGGGCTGGTGTGGTTCGCCTACGACCACCATTGGTTAGGCATCGGGCGGGAGGTGGCCCAACTCGACGGCAGCGTGCGTGACGTGCACGGCCCCGAGGCGGCCGGCCTCTACCTCACCGGCTACCTGGTCGAGAAGTCCCTGGCCATCGACAACATCTTCGTCATCGCCATGATCTTCTCGTACTTCGCGGTGCCGGCGGCGCTCCAGCATCGCGTCCTCTTCTGGGGCATCATCGGCGCCCTCCTGATGCGGGGGGCGATGATCGCCGCGGGGGCCGCCCTCCTCCAGCAGTTCAGCTGGATCGTCTACGTCTTCGGCGGCTTCCTGGTCCTCACCGGCCTGAAGATGGCGGTGGTCAAGGGCGGCGAGTTCGACCCCTCGCGCAACCCGGTGGTGCGGCTCCTCCGCCGGCTCTATCCGATCAGCGAACGCTACGACGGCGAGCGGTTCTTCACCATGGAGAACGGCCGACGCGTGGCCACGCCGCTCTTCGTGGCCCTGGTCCTTGTCGAGTGCACCGACCTCCTCTTCGCGGTCGACTCGATCCCCGCCATCTTCGCCATCACCGCCGATCCCTTCCTCGTCTTCACCTCCAACATCCTGGCCATCCTCGGCCTGCGTTCCCTCTACTTCTGCCTGGCCGGCATGATGGACCGCTTCGCCTACCTGAAGCCGGCCCTGGTGGCCATCCTCCTCTTCGTCGGCGTGAAGATGATGCTGGTCCACACGCCGTTCAAGCTGGCCCCGCTGACGTCGCTCGCCGTGGTGCTCGGGATCCTCGGGCTCGGCGTGGTGGCCTCGCTCCTGCGTCCGAGGGCCCCGGCCGGGGGGCAGGCCGCGGACGGCCCGCCCGCCTGACGTCGGCAACGGTTAGCTGGCGGCCACGGCCACGGCCGGCTCGGCGTGGGCCGGGGCGGCCGGCCGGGCCGTCGGGGCCCTGTGGCAGAGGTAGCGCCCGAAGGAGCGCATGGCTTGGTCGGAGGAGCGGAACACCGGGATGCGGGCCTCGCGCAGCCGGCGCACCAGCGGCTCGTAGACGGCCCCGGAGTCGAGGACGGCCACGATCGGCTTGGGCGACTCCGCAGCCAGCCGAGAGAGGACGGCGGCTAACGATTCGCGTCCCTCGAGTTCGGCGGCGGTCGAAGCCAAGGCCGGGGTGAGGGGCACGGCGGAGACGATGAGGGCGTCGATCTCGGAGCTGGCCAGCATGGCCCGGGCCGCCGCCTCGTACGCGGCCTCGCTCGCCATGGGGGTGAGGTCGAGCGGGTTGCGGACGTTCACCAGTTCAGTGAGCCGCTGCTCGGCCAGCACCTTCCCGATCGCCGCCTTGGTCCCCTCCGGCAGGGCGGGGAGTTGCACGTCGTACTTCGCTCCGTGCACGCGATCGGCCATGCCCACCGTCTCGAAGCCGGCGTTCGAGATGGCCCCGAGCCGGGTGCCGTTCACGGTGCTCCCGTGCAGGGCGGCGGAAAGTTCGAGCAGCTGCTCGAACTCGGCGAAGGTCTCCGCCACCAGGGCCCCGGCGGCGGTGGCCCCGGCTTCGCAGATGTCGTAGTCGCCAGCCACCGACGCGGTGTGCCCGGCCGCCGCGTCGCGGCCTTGGGCCGTGCGCCCGGCCTTGTAGAAGACGACGGTCTTGCCTTCGTCCGCGATGCGCCGCACCGCCTGCAGCATGTCCAGTCCGTCGAGGTCGTTGAAGCCCTCGACGTAGACGCCGATGGTGTGGATGTCCCGCCGCTCGCCGACCGAGGCCACCATGTCGGCGATGGTGAGGTCGGCCTGGTTGCCGATCGAGACGGTGAGCTGGGGATCGAGCGTCTCGAGGTTGCTCATCCGGCTGACGATGAAGGCCCCGCTCTGGGAGAGGAAGGCCACGCCGCGGCCCGGCTTGTCGCGGCGCTTGTCCATCTTGTTCTCGGGGATGAAGAAGGTGTCGTAGCGGCCGGGCCGCGACTGGACGCCGAGGCAGTTCGGCCCCAGGAACACCGGGCCGCCGTCGGGCTTGGCCCGCCCGCGGGCCAGGGCCTCGCGCACGCGGCGGAGGATGTCCTTGCTGTCGTTGGTCTCGCCGGCCCCGCCAGGGATGACGATCGCCGAGCGCACCTTGCCGGTGTCGACGCACTGCTCGGCGATCTCCGGGAGCTGGTTCGCCGCGGCGGCCACCACCAGGAGGTCGATCGGTTCGGGCAAGGCGGCGATCGACGGCACGCAGGCCACGCCGCCGATCTCCTCGACGCCTTCCTTGATCACCCGCAGCTTGCTTCGCTCGAAGCCGCAGGCCAGCACGTTGTCGAGGATGATGCGCCCGAAGTTCTGCCCCTTGGCCGAGACGCCGAGGACAGCCATCGAGGCCGGCTCGAGCATGTGGCGGATCTTGGCGATGGGCCGCGGCTGCGGACGGCGCGTAGCGGTGGCCAGGCGGCCGCGGCCGTCGAGCGGCACGAGATGCTGGCGACGGAAGGCGAAGGGATTGACTTCGAGCTCGGCCACGTCGGGGCCGAGCTCGCCGCGGTCGACGCAGAAGCGGCGGGCCAGGGCGATGAAGGCCCGGAAGGCCCGCAGCAGCTCACCGTCGGCGACGATGCGGCGATGGCCGCGGGCTTGACCCGAGATCATCTGGTACGCGGCGGTCTGCCGGAAGAGCTCGAAGAACTCTTCGGCGGTGGTCTCCGTGGCCACGGCCTTGGCCACGGCCACGCCGGGCTGCATGACGCGGGCCAGGTACTCGGTGTCCACACCGCCCAAGCCGGCGGCCACCACCGGCCCGAACTCGCGGGTGGCCCGGATGCCGACGAAGAGCTCCTCGCCTAACCCATGCCCGCCGCGCTCCACGAACTCGACCACGAGGACGCCGTCCACGCGGGCCCCGCGGCTCCGGTGGAGGTCGATGAGGCGGTCGATCTCCCGCTTCACCGCCTCGTAGCGCTTGGCGCAGAAGACGACGCCCTTGGCGTCCGACTTGTGGACCACGTCGGGGGAGACGATCTTGAGGACCACCTGCTCGCCGGGGAAGGCGGCGAGGGCCTCTTCGGAGATCAGGTTGTCGACGCCGAGGAAGAGGTGGTGGGGCGGCGAGATGGCCCCGACGAGCTGGACGATCTGGTAGACCTCGTGCTCGTAGAGCTGGCGGCGGTCGGACTCGTAGACCTCCATCAGCATGCGCTCGACCGCGTGGGCCTCGGCCCCGGAGAGGCGGTCATCGGAGGCCGCCACGTCGAAGATCGGCCCGTCGGGCTGCTCGGCCCGGGCCAGGTGCTCGGCGCCGAGGGTGTCGACCCATTGCCGCACGGCCCGCGAGGTGCCGCCGCGGTCGAGACCCTTGAGGTAAGCCGAGGCCGCGGTGCGGCCGAAGCGGAGGGCCCGCTTGCTGGCCTCGACCACCTGCTCGCCCTTCGAGCCGAACATCTCCTCGACGGAGCGCTCGAGGTCCTCTTCGCTCAGGGCTAGGACGAGCGATGCCGTCCCCAGCATGACCATGTTGCCGGCCCGGCCCGAGCCGGCGGCCCGGGCCAGGCGCTCGGCGTCGACCACGATGTGCCGCGGCATGGCCGTGATGCGGTCGATGACCTGCTCGACCGGCGGGTAGTTCCCGATGTTGATGAAGGCGTTGGCGGAAGCCACGATGACGCCGTCCGGGGCCAGCATGTGGGCGTAGCGCAAGGACTCGAGTGGCTCGACGGCGATGAGGAGGTCGACCTTGCCGGCCGGGATCAGGTCGGAGTGGATGGGAGCATCGCCGATCCGCAGATGGGACTGGACGGCCCCGCCGCGCTGGCTCATGCCATGCACCTCGGCCTGCTTGACATGGAGGCCGCGGGCCACGGCGGCGCCCGAGATGGCCTTGGCGATCGAGAGGATGCCTTGGCCGCCGACGCCGGCGAGGATGATGTTCTGCTGCATGGCTGGTTCCTAACGAACGGGCACCGCGGAGGGCGCCTCAGACCTTGGCTCGGGCCGGGGCGGACACGGAGACGCAGGCGCAGGACGCGCCGCAGGGGACGGGGGCCTTCGATTGCCGCTTGACGTGGATGCAGGCCCGCCGCGGGACGATCACGCTCAGTCCGCGGTGGGCGAGCTCTTGGCGGATCAGGGCCACGTTGGCCTCGTGGTGCTTGGCCAAGGGCTCGATGACGTGGAAGTGGGCGGGGTCGACGCCCAGCCCGAGGATGAGCCGGTCGAGGTCCTCTCCGCAGGCCATCGACTCCTGGGTGCCGGTCATGCCCACCGTGGCGTTGTCGAGGATGAAGACGGTGATGTTGGCGTTGGCCCGGGCCGCCCCGATCAGCGGCGTCATGCCGGAGTGGGCGAAGGTCGAGTCCCCGATGGTGCAGATGACCGGATGGGCTCCGGCCTGGGCCGCTCCATGGGCCATGGCGATCGAGGCCCCCATGTCGACGCAACTGTGCACGGCCCGGAAGGGGGGCAGCACGCCTAACGCGTAGCAGCCGATGTCGCTGAACATGTGGGCGTGGCCGAGCGGCGCGGCGGCCTCCACGATGGCCTTGAAGCTGTCGGCGTGCGGGCAGCCCTTGCAGAGCTGGGGCGGCCGCCCGGCCAGGTCGGGCAGCGGTTGGGCGGCGCTCACGAAGGGGACGCCGAGGGCGGCGGCCACGCTGTCGGGGGTGAGTTCGCCGTCGTGCGGGAGGTCGCCGCTGAGCCGGCCCTTCACCGCCTTGCCGGGCAGCCCGAAGAGCCCGCCGAGCTGACGCTCGATGAAGGGATAGCCGTCCTCGACGACCAAGATCTCGTCGCAATGGTCGACCAGCCGGCGGACCAGGGCGACCGGCACCGGATAACGGCTGACGAGGAGGAGGGAGTCGTCGTCGTTCTCGCCGAGGGCCTCGGCCACGTAGTTCTGGCCGATGCCGGCGGCGATGATGCCGCGCTTCCCGGCGAGGCGGAGCACGTTGCTCGGCGATTCCTCGGCGTCCCGCAGGAGCCGCGGCTGGAGGTCGAGGAGGCGGCGGTAGCGGCGGCGGGCGTTGGTGGGGACGAGGACCCAGTCGTTGGGGTCGGGCTGGCGCAGGGGGCGGTGGCCGTTCAGGCTCGGATCGGTCGAGCCCTTGGCCAAGGTCTCGCGAAGGACCACCGTCGAGCGGCTGTGGCAGAGGCGGGTCACCATGCGGACCATCACCGGGAGTCCCACCGCCTCGGAGTACTCGAAGGCTTCGAGCACCTGGTCGTAGGCCTGCTGCTGGTTGGCCGGCTCGAAGAGGGGGATCTGGGCGAAGTCGGCGTAGTGCCGGGAGTCCTGCTCGTTCTGCGAGGAGTGCATGCCGGGGTCGTCGCCCACGATGAGGACGAGACCGCCATTCACCCCGGTGATGGCCGAGCTCATGAAGGGGTCGGCCGCCACGTTCAGGCCGACGTGCTTCATGCTCACCAAGGCCCGCTTCCCGGCGTAGGACATGCCGAGGGCTTCCTCGTAGGCCACCTTCTCGTTCGCCGACCAGAGGGCGCTGATTCCAGCCCCATCGCCGATCTCGCGGATGTATTCCTCGATGTACTCGAAGATCTCGGTGGCGGGCGTCCCGGGGTAGGAGAAGGCGCCGCCGATCCCCGCATCGATCGCCCCGCGGGCGGCGGCCTCGTCACCGAGCAAGAGTTCGCACTTCAAGCGGACCTCCCGAAAACCGCATTCTAGGGGCGACCTCGACGGCAACTGTTTGCTGGGGCGGTGCATCCGGCGAACCTGCCGCCTTCGCCCAATCACCGACGACTCATCCGCGAATATCACTCCGGGTTGCGGATAGGCTCCGGGTCCCCAGACCGCCTCCCGTTGCGAGCATCCTGTGCAGGACACGCGTCGGTCCCCCCATCCAGTCGTCTTCGCCATCCTCCTGGCACCCTTCGGCGTGGTCAGCGGCTACGTCGGCGTGGCCTTGGCCTTCCTTGCCACCCGCTACGGACTCTCCGTCGAGGACGGAGCGCTCCTGATCGCGGCAGGGATATTCCCCCACGTCTGGAAGTTCTTCTGGTCGCCGATCAGCGACACCACGCTCACCCGGAAGACCTGGTACCGCATCTCCGTGGTGCTCGCGGCGCTCGGGATCGTGGGCATGGCCGCCATCCCGCTCAGCAAGCAGAACTTCCAACTCCTCCTCGTCATCATCTTCCTGACCAACCTGGCCACGACCTTCCTCGGCATGGCCCTCGAAGGCCTCATGGCGTACTCGACGCCGCCCGAGCAGCGGGGCCGCGTCGGCGGATGGTTCCAAGCCGGCAATCTCGGCGGCAACGGACTCGGCGGTGGCGCCGGGCTCTGGATGCTGACCCACTTCCCGTACCCGTGGATCTCGGGCGTCGTGCTCGCCGCATCGTTCATCGCCGGTCTGCTCGTCCTCCGCTACGTGCCGGAGGCCCCGCCGGAGAATCGCGGCAAGCCGCTCCTCGCCACGATGGGAGGGATTCTCCGCGAACTCTGGGACGCCATCCGCTCGCGACGAGGTTTCCTCTGCCTCGCCCTCTGCATCCTGCCGATCGGCACCGGGGCTGCGACCGGCGTCCTCGGGCAGGCCGAGGTGGCCGCCTACTGGAGCGTGAGCGCGGACACCGTGGCCCTGGTGAACGGGGCCCTCAACGGGGGCATCTCCGCCCTCGGCTGTTTGGCGGGAGGCGCCCTCTGCCTCCGCTACAGCTCGCGGCGGGTCTATGCCGCGGTCGGGCTCCTGATGGCGGGTGTGGCCTTGGCCATGGCCTTCACGCCGTTCGTGCCGGCCAGCTTCGTGGTCTACAACCTGGCCTACGCCTTCGTGACCGGCCTCGCCTACGCCGCCTTCACCGGGTTCGTCCTCGACGCGATCGGCAAGGGGGCCGCGGCCACCAAGTACAGCGCCTTCGCCTCGATCTCGAACGCCCCGATCACCTACATGGGCCTCATCCTCGCGGCGGTCGAGACTCGCCGCGGGCCGCAGTGGATGCTGGCCGCGGAAGCGGTGGCCGGCATCGTCGGGCTGGTCGTGGTCCTGGGCCTCGCCTCCCTCTTGCCACGGCGCGAGGCGGCGACGGCGTAGGGCGACATGCAAGCAGGCCCGGGGTCGGCCCGAGCCTGCTCGCGTCCCTCCGCCAAGAAGCTGTCGTTCAGTCGTCGCCCGATCCAACCGCCGAGTCGTCGCTGATCAAGTCGCCTTCCTCCGCTTCGCGCATGGCTCGTTCCATCATCGCCATGTGCTTGGCCTGCATGGCCTGGGCCCGTTCGGCCATCTCCATCGCCTGCCGCATCACCCGCTGCTGTTCCTCGAAGATCGAGGGCGGAGACGGGCTGGCGGCGCCTGCGTCGCTTCCGCCGCATCCGGCGAGAAGCGTGAGGGCCAAGGCGCCCGTTGCCACCACCGCCACACCGGCCGATCGCTTGCCCATGCTGCACCTCCGTGGTCCCTGCCAGATCGAACCACGCGGCCCGACCCCGGCTGGAGGCAACCCTTGCAAGCGGACGGCACCGGTGCGAGCTGTTTGTCGGCGAATGGCTTCCTCGCGGCAGGTTTGGGAGGACAGGTCCCGGAAATCCCGCCGTCCTCGCCTGCCGGTGGCACGACCGCCCCGGGCGAGCCGGGGCGGTCGGGTCTCCAGAGGTTTGGTCCGGGGCTCACTTGGCGCCGATGGTGTCGCGCCCGGCGAGCCCGTTGGTGGTGAGGATGTGGTACGAGGTGTCGACCAGGAAGTCGTAGCTCTGCTCGCCGAAGTAGCCGGCCGCGCCGAAGGGCGTGGTGCGGTTCCAGAGGCCCTTCTCGACCAGCCCGCTGTCGGCGTTCGAGGCCTTGGCCCGGGCGTCGCTCTCCATCGCGTCAGCCACGCTCATCATGCTCACGTGCCCGTCGAAGAACATGGTGCACGGCGCCGAGTTGTAGCCGTGGTTGAAGTACCACGGCTCGCCGAGGCCGGTCGAGCCGTTCGGGCCCTGCACGAAGTTCGGGTTCACCGCCGACTCCATGTTCTGGAGCCAGGAGTGCTCGAGCATGCGGGTCTTGAGGTCGGGGTACTGGCACTGCCCGACCGCCGGGCTGCGGTATCCGCCGGCCAGCGTGGTCGGGTTCTTGAAGCCGTTCTCCGAGAAGATCTCCTGTGGCCACATGGCGGCGGGGCTCCAGCAGTAGGTGCTGAAGGCCATCATGTTCCCGTCCCAAGTGAACTGGTCGGGCAGGAGGAGGTACTTCTCGGCGCCCGCCAGGTTGATCTTGTCCTTCGGGGCCCAGAAGACCGGGTCGTACCACTTGTTGTTGACGTAGGCGGTGAAGGACTTGACGGTGGGAAGGCGGAACGAGCCGAAGCCCTTGTCGATCCCGGTGAAGGTGATCGGCACGTACACCGCCCAGTTCTCGGCGCAGCTCCCGGGGAAGCCGGCGCACTTGCCGGTGCCGATGAAGTAGCCCCACATGGCGCCGTTGGCGGACCAGCCGACCAGCTGTTGGGGCGGGCAGGCCACGGTGTTGCAATAGGTGACGCAGTTCCCCTGCACCAGGCCGACGTCGTCGGGGCAGGCGGTGAACTGGCGATCGCTCCAGTCCGAGCCGTACGAGCTGTTGGCCCCGACCAGGTTGCGGAGGTTGCCGAGGCTCTGGGTCACCAGGGCCGCATCGCGGGCCTTGCCGATCGCCGGAAGCAGGATGGCGATCAGGAGTGCGATGATCGAGACCACCACGAGGAGCTCGACGATGGTGAAGGCGCGCGAGACGGGACGCATCCGATGCATGACCACCCCCGATTCGCGGCCGTGGCCGCGGAGTGCCAAGCGTGCTGCGGGCGTCGCCCGGGTGTCACCGGCGGGCGGCGATCGATCGACGTTGGCGGAAGGTCCCCGAGACGTGCGCCGAACCTTCGCTCAGTTCGAGTCGGACGGGCAGCGGATGCTGTCGGCACCGCAATTGTGACCCGGAAACCGGGGCCTGTGCAATGCGGAGACCCCGATTCGCGACGATCCGACGAATTCGTGGCCTGGGGTGATCGCCGGGGGACAGGGGCCGATCACCCGATCGCCGCTAACGGTTGGCCAAAGGCGACCTCGTCGCCGGCCTGGACGAAGAGGTCGGCCACGGTGCCGCTCGCCGAGGCCCGGACGGTGCCCACCAAGGGCCGTTCGCCCATCGAGTAGACCTTGGAGAGCTCGATCGAGACCAGCGGCTCGTTCTCCTTCACGCCGTCCCCGACCTTGACGAAGACCTCGAGGATCCGGCCGGAGACCGGCGAGGTCGCCTTGCCGCCCTCACCGACCCCGAGGCCGTGCCATGGCGGGCGCTGCGGCGGTGGTGGCTCGGGCGGCGGCGTGGCCGACGTGGCGGCGGCTGACGGCGAGGCAGGCTTGGCTGCCTTCTGCCCGTTGCCCGGCTTGGGTCCGCCACCGGGTGGCGGCTTCATGTGCGAGCTGCTCACTGGCAGGCTCTCGACGCGGAGCGCCGCTCCGGCTGGCACCGTCTCGATCGGTTCGACCTCGACCTCGTAGCTCGTCCCGTCGACCTTCACGCGAAACTTCATGGCTCGCACCTCGTTACTGGCGGCGGGCCCCAGCGGGCCGCCACCTGTCTCCGTCGTTCATGCCCCGCTCGACCGGCCCCAGCGATCTTCGATGCCCCACGGTTGGTGGGTCCGAGAGGCGGCCTCGCGGCCCTCGTCGATCCAGCGCCGCGAGCGGTCGCCGGGGACCGGGGCGGCGGCACTGCCCAGCCCGACCACGCCGGTGATCCGCATGCCCTCGCCGAGGATGGCCCCGATGGTGGCTGCGATGACCGCCAGATGCTCGGGCGGAATCGCCGCCGTCGGTCCGGGCTGCTCGTGGGAGGCAGGAGAGTCCATCGCTGTCTCGAATTCTCCGCTCAGAGCGGGATGAGTCCGTGCTTCTTCTCGGGCCGCAGCTCGCGCTTGGTGGCCAAGGCCGCCAGAGCCCTCGCAATGTAGCGTCGCGTCTCGGCCGGATCGATCACGTCGTCGACCATCCGCCGCGAGGCGGCCACGAAGGGGTCGCTGAACGTGTTGCGGTAGAGGTCGACCAGCTCGCGGCGCTTCACCGCCTTGTCGGGGGCGTTGGCGATCTCGTTCCGGAAGATGACGTCGGCGGCGCTCTCCGCCCCCATCACGGCGATCTCCGCGGTCGGCCACGCCGCCACCGCGTCGGCCCCGAGGTCCTTGCAGGCCATCGCCACGTAGGCTCCGCCGTAGGCCCGGCGGATGACCACGGTGATCTTCGGCACGCTGGCCGCGGAGTAGGAGAAGAGGAGCTTGGCCCCGTGGCGGATGATGCCGCCATACTCCTGCTGCACGCCAGGGAAGTAGCCGGGGGTGTCGACCAGGGTGACGATCGGGATGTTGAAGGCGTTGCAGAAGCGGATGAAGCGCGACGCCTTGTCCGAGGAGTCGATGTCGAGCGAGCCGGCCCGGGCCGAGGGGTTGCTGGCCACGATGCCCACGGTGCGGCCGGTGATCCGGCCGAAGCCGACCATGATGCTGCGGGCGAAGCCGGCCTGCACCTCGAGGAAGTCCTCGGCGTCGACCAGCCGCTTCACGATCTGGTGCATGTCGTAGGTGCGGCGGGCGTCGGTGGGCAGGATGTCGCGCAGCGACTCGACCGGCTCGAGCGGCTCGTTGAAGGGGAGCCGCGGCGGGTCCTGGGCGTTGTTCGAGGGGAGGAAGGAGAGGAGCCGGCGGCAAAGGGCCGCGGCGTGCTTGTCGTCCTCGGCGATGAAGTGGATGTTGCCCGAGTAGTGCATGTGGGCCTCGGCCCCGCCCAGCTCCTCGGCCGTCACGTCCTCGCGGGTCACCTGTTTGATGACCTGCGGCCCGGTGATGAACATCTGGGCCCGCCGCGTCTGGATCACGAAGTCGGTCATGGCCGGGCTGTAGGCGGCGCCGCCGGCGCAGGGGCCGCAGATCAGCGAGATCTGGGGCACCACGCCCGACAGCAGGGTGTTGTGGTAGAAGACCCGGCCGTAGGCCCCCAGCGAGTCGATGCCCTCCTGGATGCGGGCCCCGCCCGAGTCGTTGATGAAGACGAAGGGCGTGCCGGTCTTCAGGCTGGCTTTCATCACGTCGACGATCTTGTCGCCGTGGACCTCGCCGAGGGCTCCGCCGCCGACCGTGAAGTCCTGGCTCGCCAGGTGCACGAAGCGGCCGTCGACGGTGCCCACCCCGGTCACCACGCCGTCGGCGGGGAACTCCTT
This sequence comes from Phycisphaerales bacterium, assembly GCA_044224425.1. GTDB lineage: Bacteria > Planctomycetota > Phycisphaerae > Phycisphaerales > SM1A02 > JAEUIT01. The sequence continues at coordinate 6,767 of JBGAKK010000011.1, read as the reverse complement.
CTTGTCGAGGCCAAAGTGGGTGCAGCGATGCTTGGCGAAGGCGTCGCGCTCGGCGAAGGAGCCGGCGTCGAGCAGTTCGCCGATCCGCTCGCGGGCGGTGAGGTTGCCCGCTGCGTGGTGTTTGGCGACGCGCTCGGCGCCGCCGCCGACCAGCACCCGCTCGCGGACGGCGGTGAGGCGGGCGATCCGCTCGGCCATGGTGGGGAAGGTGGCGTCGGCGACGGCTGGTTCGCCGGTGGTGGACGGGACGGCTGGCTGGGTGGTCACGGAAATACCCTCGTTGGCAAACGGTTAGGCCTGGGGCGGCGCGGCGGCGCCGTGCGAGGCGGGTTGGCAGAGCTCGGTGAGGACGCCCATCGAGGCCTTGGGATGGAGGAAGGCGATGCGGGCCCCGTGGGCGCCGCGGCGCGGGGCCTGGTCGAGGAGGCGGACCCCGTGCGAGGTGAGGGCGGCGAGCCGCCCGGCGATGTCGTCGACGGTGTAGGCCACGTGGTGCAGGCCCTCGCCGCGCTTCTCGAGGAAGGCGGCGATGGGGGAGTCGGGGCCGGTCGGCTCGAGGAGCTCGAGGCGCACCGGGGCCTCGAGCGGCCCGAGGGCGTAGAAGGCGACGCGGACCCGCTGTTCGGGGACCTCCTCGACGCCCTCGAAGCGGGCCCCGAGCACGCCTTCGTAGAAGGCCCGCTGGGCGTCGAGCGAGCGGACCGCTATCCCGATGTGGTTGATGCCGCGGGCGTCGATCACGGGCCTTCCCTTCCTTCCGGGCGGGCGAGCAGGGCGTCGACGACGCTGCCTGCCGCGATGGTGGGTGGCGTGCGGCCTTCACGCACCGCGGCTTCCGCCGCAGCGAGGGCGGCGGTCGCGGCGGGCGAACGCGAGAGCAGGGCCCGCAGCGCCTCGTCGAGGGCGGAGCGGAACCAGGCGAGATCCTGGGCCTTGCGGCGCTCGGCGAGTCCGTCGCCCGTCCGCAAGGCCTGCATGTGTCGTTCGACGGCGGCCCACACCTCGGCGATGCCGGTTCCGGCGAGGGCGCTCGCGGTGAGGACCGGGACGGCCGAGCGGCCGCCGTGCTCGGCGCCGGGCCGCAGGAAGCGGAGCGACTCGGCCAGCTCGCGGGCCGCGAGGGCCGCCCGCCGCTCGTTGTCGCCGTCGGCTTTGTTCACCGCGACGAGGTCGACGAGTTCGAGCACGCCGCGCTTGATCCCTTGCAGCTCGTCGCCCGCGCCGGGGATGGCCAGCAGGAGGAAGCAGTCGCACATCCCGGCCACCGCGGTCTCCGATTGCCCGACGCCGACCGTCTCGATGAGGACCACGTCGAAGCCGGCCGCTTCCGAGAGGAGGATCGCCTCGCGGGTGTGGCTGGCCACGCCGCCCAGGGTGGCGCCGCTCGGCGACGGACGGATGAAGGCGTTCGGCTCGGCGGAGAGGGTCGGCATCCGCGTGCGGTCCCCGAGGATCGAACCGCCGGTCACCGTGCTCGAGGGATCGACCGCCAGGACCGCGACGCGATGGCCGTCGCGGCAGAGCTGCATGCCGAGCTTCTCGATGAAGGTCGACTTGCCCGCCCCGGGGACGCCGGTGATGCCGAGCCGCGTGGCCCGGCCGGTCTCGGGCAGGATGGCGGCGACGAGTCGGCGGGCGAGGGCGGCGTGGTCGCTGCGGGTCGACTCGGCTAACGAAATGGCTTGGGCCAGGATCGCACGGTCGCCGCCGCGGAGGCCGGCCAGGAGTTCCTGGAGCGAACGGTCCTTCCGAGCCGGCCGCGGGGCCGAGACGGCCGCGTCGCAGCCCGCCGCGGCCTTGGCCACGCTCAGCCCGAATCGACGCCGCTCTTGGTCGCCCTCCTGCTTCATGCCTGGCCCGCCATGGCCGCCGGTTCGCGGCGCCGCTCGAGCTCGTCGAGGACGCGCAGGGCGGCGCTTGCGATGACTGTGCCCGGACCGAAGACGGCCGAGACGCCCATCCGCAGGAGTTCGGGCACGTCCTGGGGCGGCACCACGCCGCCCACCACGACCAGGATGTCCGGCCGCCCCCGATGCTCAAGGGCGGCGAGGAGTTGGGGTACGAGCGTGAGGTGGCCGGCGGCGAGCGAGGAGACGCCGACCACGTGGACGTCGTTCTCGATGGCTTGCTTGGCGACTTCCTCCGGAGTCTGGAAGAGCGGGCCGACGTCGACATCGAATCCGAGGTCGGCGTAGGCGCTCGCCACCACCTTCTGTCCGCGATCGTGCCCGTCCTGGCCCATCTTGGCGACCAGGATGCGCGGCCGGCGCCCTTCGCGGGCCAGGAACGCCGCGACGCGGGCCCGCACCGTGGCCAGCTCGCGGCTCGAGCCGGCTTCCTTGAGGTAGACGCCGTGGGCCGAGCGCGGCGTGGCCTCGTGCCGGCCGTAGACCGCCTCGAGGGCCGAGGAGATCTCGCCCACCGTGGCGTCGGCCGCGGCGGCGTCGATGGCCAGTTCGAGCAGGTTGCCGTGTCCGCTGCGGGCGCTCGCGGTGAGGGCGTCGAGCGCCGCCCGCACCCGCCCGGCGTCGCGGCGGGCCTTCACCGCGGCGAGCTTGGCGCACTGGGCCTCGCGGACCGCGGTGTTGTCGATGCGGAGGACGTCGACGCCCTCCTCGGCGGCGGGCCGGTACTTGTTCACTCCGACCAAGGTCTGCTGTCCGCAGTCGATCCTGGCTTGGGTGCGGGCCGCGGCCTCCTCGATGCGGAGCTTGGGGATGCCGGCCTCGATGGCCTTGGCCATGCCACCAAGCTCTTCGATCTCGACGATGTGGGCCCAGGCCCGCTCGGCCAGCTCGTGGGTCAGCCGCTCGACGTAGTAGGAGCCACCCCAGGGATCGATCACCCGGCAGGTGTCGGTCTCCATCTGAAGGAAGAGCTGCGTGTTGCGGGCGATGCGGGCCGAGAAGTCGGTGGGCAGGGCGAGGGCTTCGTCGAGGGCGTTGGTGTGCAGGCTCTGGGTGTGGCCTTGCGTCGCGGCCATGGCCTCGACACAGGTGCGGATCACGTTGTTGTAGACGTCCTGGGCGGTCAGGCTCCAACCGCTGGTCTGGCTGTGGGTGCGGAGCGACATGCTCTTGTCGGACTTGGGTCCGAAGCCCTTGATGATCGTGGCCCACAGCAGGCGGGCCGCCCGCAGCTTGGCGATCTCCATGAAGAAGTTGGTGCCGATGGCCCAGAAGAAGCTGAGGCGAGGGGCGAAGTCGTCGACCGCGAGGCCGCGGGCGATCCCGGTGCGCACGTACTCGAGCCCGTCGGCGAGGGTGTAGGCCAGCTCGATGTCGGCGGTGGCCCCGGCTTCCTGCATGTGGTAGCCGCTGATCGAGATGCTGTTGAAGCGCGGCATGTGCCGGGCGCAATGCTCGAAGATGTCGCCGATGATCCGCATGCTCGCCGCCGGCGGATAGATGTACGTGTTCCGGACCATGAACTCCTTCAGGATGTCGTTCTGGATGGTGCCGGAGAGTTGGGCTTGCCGCACACCTTGCCGGCGGGCGGCCTCGATGAACATGGCCATGACCGGGAGGACGGCGCCGTTCATGGTCATCGAGACGCTGATCTGGTCGAGCGGGATCCCCTCGAAGAGGGTCTCCATGTCGTGCACCGTGTCGACCGCCACGCCGGCCATGCCCACGTCGCCTGCCACTCGCGGATGGTCGCTGTCGTAGCCGCGGTGCGTGGCCAGGTCGAAGGCCACCGAGAGGCCCTTCTGGCCCGCCGCCAGGTTCGAGCGGTAGAACGCGTTGCTCGCCTCGGCCGTGCTGAAGCCCGCGTACTGGCGGACGGTCCAGGGTTTCAGCACGTACATGGTCGGATAGGGTCCGCGCAGGAAAGGCGGCAGCCCAGGATAGGTGTCGAGGTGGGAAATGCCCTCGAGGTCGGCGGCGTGGTATTCGCCGCGCACCACGATCTGCTCGGGCGTGGTCCACGCCAGGTCGTCGGGCAAGTGGCCGGTCGCGTCGCGCACGGCGTGGGGCCAGTCCCGTGCGGCGTCGCCCGGCGCGGTCGGCGGGGAGAGTGAGACCGAGGCGAAGTTCGGGATGGTGGTCACGAGGTCACCCCTTCGCTGGCGAGGAGGTCGGAGAGGACGCGGACGACGTCGCAGCGGATGAAGACGAAGCGGTCGATGCCGGCGGCGCGGAACTCGGCCTCGCGCTCGCCGGGGTTGCCGGCGAGAACGACGGCCCGAGCCCCGGCCCGGTGCAGGGCGGGGGCGATGGCCGGCACCACGGTCGGCCACTGCGGATCGCTCGAGCAGACCACCGCGATGTGGGCGCCGCTCGAGCGGAAGGCCTCGATCGCGGCGCTCGGGTCGGGCCAGCCCTCGCCGCCAGCGACCTCGAATCCGCCTGCTTCGAAGAGATTGCGGGCGAAGGTGGTCCGCGCCAGGTGCTCGGCCGGGCGGCCGATGCTGGCGAGGAAGACCGCGGGGCGCGAGCCGCACTCGGCGAGCAGCCGGTCGCTCGCGTCGCGCAGCCGCTCGAAAGGTTCGGCGAAGGGATGGACGGCGATGGGGGCGACCAGGTGGGCGGGGGCGCCGTCGGCGCCGAGGGCCGTGGCGAGCTGCCCGATGGTCGCTCCGCGGCGGGCGGCTTCCAACAGCTCGTCAGGGGCGGCTCCGGCCCGCGCCGCGGCGGTCCGTTGCTGGGCGATCCGCTCCGCAGCCTGGCGGCGCAAGGCAAGGCGGTCGACGAGGGGCGGCGACGGCCGCGATTCCTCGAGGTTCGGGAAGTCGCTCACGCCGAGCAGTGGATCCTTCCGCGTGGCCAGGTTCGCGCGGCGCGGGGCGAACGCAGAGTCGACCTGGCCCGCAATCCAACCGCTGGTGAGGGCCGCGGCCATGCCGCCCCGCGATTCGATGGCCTGCAGGATGACCCACGCCTTGGCGGCCAGCTCGTCGGTGAGCCGCTCGATGTACCAGCTTCCGCCGGCCGGATCGTTGACCCGGTGGAGATGGCATTCCTCCATCAGGACGTGGTGCGTGTTGCGGGCCACGCGGCGGCCGAGGGACGACGGCTCGCCGAGGATGGCGTCGAAGGGCGTGCTGCCGATCGAGTCGGCTCCGGCGATGCCCGCGGCGAAGACGCAGGCCGTGTTGCGGAGGAGGTTGACCCACGGGTCGCGGGTGCTGAGGACGCGCTTGCTGGTGCGGACGTGCATCCGCATCGGGGCGGCCTCGGGCGATCCGCCACAGGCCTCGACCACGCGGCCCCAGAGGCGCCGGGCGGCGCGGAGCTTGGCGGTGGCCAGGAAGATGCTGCAGCCGAGGGCGAAGGAGAAGCGGATCTGGTTCGCCGCCTCGTCGACGCTGAGGCCCGCCTCGGTCATGGCCCGCAGGTAGGCGAGACCGGTGGCCATGGCGAAGGCCAGGTCTTGCGTCGCGGTCGCTCCGCCGTGGTGGTAGGCGGCGGTGCCGACCCGCACGGCCCGCACCCCGGAATAGCGGCCGCTGGTCCAGCGGGCGAGGGCGGCCATGCGGCGCAGCCCTTCCTCGAGGGAATAGGGCAGGCTGCCGTCGCGAGCGAGGACGGCGAGCGGATCGGCGTTGAAGGCCCCGCGGGCCTGGGCCCGGGAGACGCCGCGGGCGTCCCACGTCGCGGCGAGAAGGGCGGCCGCCGGCAGGAAGGCGGCGCCGGCCTCGAGCTCGACGCCGATCATTCCGAGGTGGACCCCTTCCAACACTTGGTCGAGGTCGCGGGCGGAGTAGGCCATGGTGCCGTCGAGGCCGGCCAGGCTCGCTCCCCGCGGGTCGTCGGGGTCGAAGCCGCCGCGGGCGCAGGCGTCGAGCCGGAGGAGGATGGCGTCCACGCCGCCGGCGAGGTCCTCGAGGATCGCGGCTCGGGCTGCGGCGGGATCGGCCTCGAATCGCTCCTGGCAGATGGCCCAGCCGTGCGGGGCGTTGCCGAGGGGCACCGCTCCGCGGGTCAGCGGCCGCACCCCGCTGAATCCGGAGGGATCGCCGGCCGAGGGCCAGTCGTCGGCGGTGTACAGCGGTTGGAGGTAGAGGCCTTCGTAGGTGTGCGAGACGAGCTTCCGCTCGAAAGGCGCGCCCTTCAGGTCCTGGTCGACGAGGGCCCGCCAGGCGGCCCGATCGACGGGCTGGAACTGCGAGGCAGCCTCGAGGTCTTGCTGGAGCATGACGGCATCCCGTTTCGCGGACAGGTCCGCGGATGGGCGCCGGACTCGCGGTCGGGCCCGGCCCGCGACGGGCCGGACCTCGGAGTCGTCTCCGCGCGTCATCCGCGGATCGTGCCGAGAGTCATAGCATAGCGTTCATCGACGCATCACGCGGCGCCTTCAGCCAAGATCGTGCCGCAAGGAGCCCACCATGCCGGTCGTCTCGTCACCGCACGAAGCGGTTGCCGCCATCAAGAGCGGCATGAACGTGTTTGTCCACGGGAGCGCCGCCACGCCCGTCCCGTTGCTGGACGCCCTCGCCGCCCGCACCGACCTCCACGACGTGCGGATCTACCACTTGCACACCGAAGGCACGAGTTCCTTCGTGGCCCCGGAGGTCGCCAAGCGGATCCGCTCCTGCTCCTTCTTCACCGGCGCCGCGGCCCGCCCCGCGGTGCAGGACGGGCGGGCCGATTTCATCCCCGTCTTCCTCTCCGACATCCCCGCCCTCTTCCTCAAGGGCATCATCCGCCTCGATGCGGCGATCGTGCAGCTCTCGCCGGCCGATCGCCACGGCGTCCACACGTTAGGCACCTCGGTGGACACGGCCCGAGCCGCGGTCGACACCGCCCCGCTGGTGATCGCCGAGA
>JBGAKK010000103.1:0-12018 GCA_044224425.1 Phycisphaerales bacterium | reverse complement strand
TGATGTCGTCGTTGGCTGCGATGCCCTGGAAGCCGCAGACGACCGGGATGCGGCCGCCGGCGAGTTCGTGCCGCATGCGGCGGGGGTCGATGGCCGTGATGCGGGCCCGGCGATGGGCGTCGGTGGTGCGGACCCCGACCTGGCCGCCGGTCAGGGAGACCGCCGGCACGCCGAGCTTGTGCAGGGCCATGGCCATGAGGGCGACCGAGATCTGCTCGCCGGTCGACATGAGCATGTCCATCTCCCGCCGATCCGGCTCGGGATTGATGCTCTCCGCCAAGGCGATCAGGTCGTCGGTGGTGTCGCCCATGGCCGAGACCACGACGACGACGTCGTGGCCCTGGGCCCGGGTGTCGGCGATGCGTTTCGCGCAGCGCATGATGCGCTGGGCGTCACCGACACTCGAACCGCCGAACTTTTGGACGATGGTGGACATGGAGGAGGACTCGTTTCCGCCCCACGAGGCGTCAGCGAGGACAAAGGAGAACCGTGGATCCAGTGTACAAGCCGGCCGGAACGGCCAGCGCCGGGGGATCGAGCGACACCGGGCGAATCCGCGTCGTCAGCCGTCGACGGCTCCGACGCGGTCGCGCTCGGCGCGCTCCGCCCGTTTGCGGGCGCTCTCGTCGAGGATCTTCTTCCGGATGCGGACGCTCTGCGGCGTGATCTCGACGTACTCGTCGCCCTCGATGTACTCGAGGGCCCCTTCCAGGGTGTAGATGCGGGCCGGCTTGAGGACGATCGTCGCTTCCTTGCTCGTCTCGCGGAAGTTCGTGAGCTGCTTGAGCCGCGTGGCGTTGACGACGAGGTCGTTGTCGCGGTTGTGCTCGCCCACGATCTGGCCGGTGTAGACCTGCTCGCCGGGCTTGACGAACATCACGCCACGGTCGGCGAGGCCTTCGATCGCGTGGGAGGTCACGCGGCCGCCCTCCATGGCGATCATCACGCCGTTCTGCCGCTTCCTGACGGTGCCGCGGACCGGCTTGTAGGCGGCGAAGGTGTGGTGCATCACGGCGTCGCCGCCGGTCGCGTTCAGGATGCGGGTGCGGAGGCCGATCAAGCCGCGGGCGGGAATCTCGGCCTCGATGTGCATGCGCTGGCCGCGGGCGTCCATGGAGAGGATCTCGGCGCCGCGGGCCCCGAGGAGTTCGAGGGCCGGGCCCATGCCGTCGCTCTGGACGTCGAGGCTGAGCCGCTCGAAGGGCTCGGAGGTGACCCCGTCGATCTCCTTCTCGATCACCTCGGGCTTGCCGACGCAAAGCTCGTAGCCTTCGCGGCGCATGTTCTCGAGGAGGACGCCGAGATGGAGCAGGCCGCGGCCGGAGACGTGGAACTCGTCGGTGGTGTCGCCGGGGACGACCTTGAGGGCCACGTTCGACTCGAGCTCGCGGTCGAGGCGCTCGCCGAGCTGGCGGCTGGTGACGAACTTGCCTTCCTGCCCGCCAAACGGGCCGTCGTTGATCCGGAAGAGCATGTGCAGGGTCGGCTCGTCGACCTTTACCCGCGGCAGCGGCGAGGGCCGCTCGGGATCGGCGAGCGTGTCGCCGATGTCGATGTCGGCGATGCCCTCGATGGCGCAGAGGTCCCCTGCTTCGATGGCTTCCGCCTCGCGGCGGCCCAGTCCCTCGAAGCGGTTGGCCTTGGCGATGCGGGCCTTCTTGATGGAGCCGTCCGACTTGCACACCGCGACCGGGGCCCCGGCCCGGAGCACGCCGGCGAAGACGCGGCCGATCGCGATGCGGCCGACGTACTCGGAGTAGTCGAGGCTGGTGACGAGGAGTTGGAGCGGGGCCGTGGTGTCGTCTTGCGGCGCGGGCACGCGTTCGACGATGGTCTGGAAGAGGTCGTCGACGCCGCGGCTCCGGTCGTTCAGGTCGCGGCTGGCCCAGCCTTCGCGGCCCGAGGCGTAGATGATCGGGAAGTCGAGGGCCTCGTCAGGGGCGCCGAGGTCGACCAGGAGGTCGAAGACCTCGTCGATCACGCCGTCGATGCGGGCGTCGGGCCGGTCGCACTTGTTGACGACGACGATCGGCCGCAAGCCGAGCTCGAGGGCCTTGGAGAGGACGAACCGCGTCTGCGGCATCGGACCCTCGGCGGCGTCGACGAGGAGGAGGCAGCCGTCGGCCATGCGGAGGACGCGCTCGACCTCGCCGCCGAAATCGGCGTGGCCCGGGGTGTCGAGGATGTTGACGCGGAAGACTTCGCCGCGCCGCGGACCGCCGCGCAGCGTGTAGGTCACGGCGCAGTTCTTGGCCAGGATGGTGATGCCGCGCTCGCGCTCGAGGGGATTCGAGTCGAGGATGCAGTCCTGCCCGCCCTCGACCAGCTTCACGGCGCCGGATTGCTGCAGCATCGCGTCGACCATGGTGGTCTTGCCGTGGTCGACGTGGGCGATGATCGCCACGTTGCGCAGGTGCTCTTGGGCTGGATTCGGGCTCGGCATAGGGAGTCCCGCATCATACCGTGAGCCGGGCAAATGCCCAACGGGCTGCTTGCCGGGCACCCCTGCCCCGCCCGGACGGGCTTCAAAGGAGGGAGACGTAGCCGATGGCCATGATGGCCGCGTCGACCAGGGCGTGGCTCAGCCAGCCCGGCCAGACCGATCGGCAACGGCGGTAGAGCCAGGACCAGAAGAGCCCCCCCACGAAGATCCCGGCCGAGGCGAGGGCGGTCGCGAAGGGCGGGAGGTAGGCGAGGAGGACCACAACGTGGTGGGCGGTGAAGGCAAGGGCCGAGAGGGTCGCCGCCCCGCGCGGGGTGAGCCGCTCGATTCGGGTGGTGATGAACCAGCGGAAGGAGTACTCCTCGAGGAGCGAGTTGACGATCGAGAACCACGCCGCGGCGGCGATGAAGCGAGCCGGCGTGGCGATGCGGTTCTCGGCAAGGATGCCCTGGAACCTCGGCACGTCGATGGCCCGTTCCCCCAGCATCCACCAGGCGAGGACGATGCTCCCCCCGATGACCAACCCGCTCAGGAGGGCGATCACCCACGCTCGGCGGGCTTCGGACGGAAGCGGACGCGAGCTGCTCCAGCGTTCACCGTCGACGAAGCGGCTCCAGACCGCCGGGGTCCCGTACAGGATCGCCTTGCAGATGGCATAGGCCACGAGCCCCACCGGACCGGGGGCGATCCAGAAGGACATGAGAGCCCCGACCGTCGGGGCGGGCACAACGACGGCCAAGGCCCAGGCTGCGCTTCGTGCCTCGCGGGTCACGCTCGGTCACACCCCATACAGCGGCCGGAGCTTCCCTTCGAGATGCCGCATCAGGGGATCGGCCGACAAGGGCTTGCCGGTTACCACCTCGCAGAGCTCGCGCGGCAGGAATCGCTTCCCCTGCTGGTGGATGTGGGTGTTGAGCCAGGTGCGGAGCGGTGCGAACTCGCCGCGGGCAACGTGGCCCTCGAAGTCTGGGATGTCGGCCTTGGCCTTCTCGAAGAACTGGGCCGCGTAGAGGTTCCCGAGCGTGTAGGTCGGGAAGTAGCCCATCGCCCCCATCGACCAGTGGATGTCCTGCAGGCAGCCGCGACGATCATCCGGGACGTCGAGCCCGAGGTACTCCTTGTAGAGCCGGTTCCAGGTGCTCGGGATGCCGGCCACCTCGAGCTCGCCCTTGATGACCGCCCGCTCGATCGCGAAGCGGACCATGACGTGCAGGTTGTAGGTGGCTTCGTCGGCATCCACCCGGATGAACCCGGGCTCGACGATGTTGGCGGCGCCGTAGAGGTCGTCGAGCGAGAACCGCCTCACGCCCTCGCCGGCAAAGCGGGGCAACTCGCCACGGGCCCAGGTCCAGAAGGCCCGGCTGCGACCGACCTGGTTCTCCCACATGCGCGACTGGCTCTCGTGGATACCGAGCGAGACGCTCTCGCCCATCGGCGTGCCGACGTGCTCGTAGAGGAGCCCCTGCTCGTACATGCCGTGCCCGCACTCGTGCATCGACGAGCCGAGCCCGTCGTTCAGGCAGCGTTCGCTGTATCGGCTGGTCATGCGGACGTCGTTGCAATGCGACCCGCCGCAGAAGGGGTGCGTCGAGCGGTCCAGCCGCCCCCGCTTGTAGTCGAAACCGAGCTTTTCGGTGACGAACTTCGCGAACTGCTCCTGGGCGTCGATCGCCACGGGGAAGTCGTTGAATTCGGCCTTCGGCGCCTTGCCCTTGCCGAGCAGGTCGCTGTTGAGTTTCGATAGCCGCTCGCGCAGCGGCTTGAACACCGACTCGACCATGGCTGCGGTGCAGCCCACCTCGTACTCGTCGGCCAGGGCATCCCAGGCCTCGCCCTTCGACTGGTCCCATCCGAAGCACGCCGCTTTCTGGCGGAGGAGGGCGACGATCCGCTCGAGGTAGGGGCTGAAGTGGGCGAAGTCGCTATTCTTCCGCGCCTCGGCCCACTCGTGCTGGGCCACGCTCGTGACCTGGGCAAACTCCTCGACCAGCGAGGCTGGCAGCTTGGTCAGCCGGTCGTAGCTCCGGCGGAGTTCGCGCACGTTCACCGCGGCCACGGAACGCGGGTCGGCGGTGATCGCACGGTCCGCCTCGCACGCAGCAAGCCACTCGCCGACCCGCGGATCGGTGGCCAGCTCATGGGTCATGCGGGCCAGCTGGGCGAGCTGCCGCGAGCGGAGGTCGATCCCCCCTTCCGGCATCATCGTCTCCTGGTCCCAGCCGAGGATCTGTCCGGTCGCCCCGAGGAGCGATGCTTCGCGGGCCTGGCGGAGGAGCGAGTCGTAGGGCGAGGTCGCCGACGAACGGGGGTGCGCTGCGGTGGCGGTCATGCCCCGATGATACGAGGGGCGACCCCTTCCCACCGCACCTCACCCCGCCCGTTGCACGGGCCCCGCGGAGGAAGAGTCAGGAATCAGCGGCGGGTTACGGCTTGCCGCTCTCGACAGCGCCCTTCGGGGCGTTGGGAGCGGCGGGAGCCGCCGGGGCGCTGCCAGCGGCGGTTGCCGCGGGCTTCGCATCGGGCGTGCCCTGGGGCGGGACGGCAGCACCCGACTCAGGCACGAAGGCGACCAGGAACTCGACCATCTTGGTCCGCTCGGCGTCGATCCGGTTCCGGGCGTGGTCGAGGGCGTTCCAGCCCTTCACGTCCTTCGCCGCGATGTCAGCGCCGCCGTCCTTGATGGCCTTGGCCTTGTCGACCGAGCCGCTGCCGGCAGCCAACATGAAGGCCGTCTGGCCGACCGTGTTGCGGGCATTGACCGGAGCCCCAGCCTTGAGCAGGAGGACAACGCTCTCCTGCTTGCCGGTGCGGGCGGCACGCATCAGGGCAGTGTCGCCGGTGATCTTGTCGGCGACGTCGACCTTGGCGCCCGCCTTCACCAAAGCCTCGACCGTCTCCGGCGAGCCGATGCCGGCTGCCCAGAGGAGCGGCGAGAGGCCGTTGACGTCGACGACGTTGACGTCGGCGCCCTTCGAGATGAGGTACTTCACGACCTCGGGGCTGCCGAGCCCCGACGCCCAGAGCAGCGGGCTGCCGCCGATCTGGTCGCGGGTGTTGACGTTGGCGCCCTTCTCGACAAGGAGCTTCACCACCTCGAGGTCGCGGCCTTCGCAGGCCACGGCGAGGGCCGTCTTGCCGACGCGGTCCACGGCCTCGATGTTGCACTTGCCTTCGAGGAGGATCGGGATGATGTCCTTCTTGGCCTCCTTGACCGCCCAGTGGAGGGCGGTGCGGCCGCCGCCGATCGCGTCGGTGGCGTTGCAGTCGGCGCCGTTGGCGAGCTGCATCTTGACGGCCGTCGCGTCGCCCGAACGGACCGCTTGGATGAGCGGCGTCATGTTCGGACCCTTGTTGACGTTGGCCGGCGGCGGGGTCGGCGGCTGGGCCGTGCGATCGATCGGCCGCTTGACGATCACCATGAGGGTGGTCGCCTTCGGGTGGTCGGTGGTGAAGGCGATCTTGGGCGACTTGCCGCCGTCAGCCCACGCCTTCCAGTCCACTTCGATCTTGTGCTCGGTCTTGGCCTCGGTGCCCGGGTCCTTCACCACCGCCGGGTTCACGCCGACGATCTTGAAGGGGGTGTTGTCGACCGAGGTGAGGGTGATCGTGCCAGCGGATTCGCCCTTCGCGTCGGCGGCCGGGGCATCGATCATCTCGGGGGCGACCTTGATGTACTCCGCGACGTGGCCCTTGAGGTCGTAGATGATCGGCGGATGGCCGTCGAGCTGGAAGGTGACCTTCTTGTGGAGGTCGATCCCCTGCTTCTCCGGCGGCTTGAGGGTGAGCTCCGCCTCGCCGAACGCGCCCGGGGCGATCGGATCCTTCGGCCACTTGGCGATGGTGCAGCCACAGCCGGGGACCGCCTTGGTGATGGTGACCGGCTCGTTCGAGATGTTGTAGATCTTGACTGTCTTGGTCATGGCCACGCCGGCCGTCATCTCGCCGAAGTCGAGGACGTCGGGGTCGAAGCGAACGACCGGGGCCTCGGCCGGAGCCTGCTGGGCGGGGGGAACGGTCGCGTTCGGAGCGCCCTTCTGGGGGGCAGTGCCGGTCGCGGTGTTCGCCGGGGCGCTGGTGCCCGTGGAGGGAGCCTGCCGGTCGCGCCGGGTGTTGGACATCTGCGAGTTCTGGGGTCGCGTCGCCTTGGCCGGGGCCGCCGGAGCGGTCGGAGCATCAGGCTTCGCGGTCGGGGCGGCCGGCGGAGTCGCCTGGGCGGCGAAGCCAGCTTGGGTACCGGCGAGGGACAGGGCAAGCGAGGCGATGGTCGCCACGAACGACCAGCCGGTCCGGGGGGAGCGGCGCGTGGTGGCCAGAGTGGTGGCCAAGGACCGCTCGGCGCGGTCAGTGGCTGGCTTCAGTTGGCAGGCGAGCGACGGGCTGCTCATGGTGATCGGTTCCTTCGCGGCTGGTCAGGGCCGCAACTCTCGGCACGCGGGCCGTTCGGTGCTGGGGCCGCCGGTTTTGACGGAGACATCCGGAGCCTCGGTCATCGGCAGGTCGAGCGGGACGCTTGGAACGACTTCTCTTGCGTCGCTATTGCCTCCGGACCTTCCGGTGGTTCGCAACGCTCCTGAGGTCGAGTCCGACGAGGCTCGCGGGTTATCGCCTCGCCGCGAGGTCCCTCGAGGGCGAAGCGGCGATTGTAACCCCTCCGTCGAACGGGACGCCACGATGGCCGAAGATGCCGGCGACCGTTCGGCAGCCCGGCCCCAGGCGGGCCGGAACCTCTGCCGTCACGAACCCTTGGAGCGTCGGAAGGCTCCCTCCCCCTGCTACAGTGCGACCATGTCCCCCGAGGAACTCCCTGAACATATTCGGAAGCCCCAGATTCGCCCCATCCAGCCCCTGCCGGTGCAGGCCCAGAACAAGGAGACGGGCGAAACATCGACCTTCATTGGACTCCGCGACCCGTCCATGCTCACCAACCAGATGATGGTGGTGCCCCCGCAGGCGGTCCAGGTGGTCCAGCATTTCCGTGGCGATCGCACCGTCGAGGACATCGCGGCCCTCTTCAAGGTCGACGCCAAGATCATCATCGACCTCGCCAACCGCCTCGATGGGGTGGGGCTCCTCTGGGGCCCGACCTTCGAGCGGATGGAGACGGAACTCAAGGACAAGCTGCGGGCGGAGGGGTACCTGCCCATCACCGCCTCTGGCATGCTTGGGACCGACCCGGAGGCGTGCCGGAAGCAGCTTCAGGAATGGCTCGACCAAACCGAGGATCCCGAGCTCGACGCCCCCGCCATCGGGATCGTCGCCCCCCATCTTGACTACCAGCGGGGCTGGCCGGTCTATGCGGCGAGCTATCGCTGCTTCGACGGGGCCGAGCGTCCGGACCGGGTCGTGGTCCTCGGGACCAACCACTTCGGGCTCGGCGACGGCGTGGTCATGACCGACCTCGGCTTCCGCACCCCCCTGGGGACGGTGACGGCCGACAAGGGGGTCATCGACCGGCTCCGGTCGTCGTTGGGCGACAAGCTCTTCATCGATCAGCTCGACCACCTGCCCGAGCACTCGATCAACCTGCACCTGCCTTGGATCCAGCATCGCTTCGGCGATGTTCCGGTGGTCGCCGCCCTCATACCCGATCCGTTGGCCAACATGATCGCCGACGACGGCGGACGGGTGACCCGCGAGGAGTTCGTGCGGGCCCTCAACGACGCGCTCCGCGCCGAAGGAGGTCGGACCTACTTCGTGGCCTCGAGCGACCTGAGCCATGTCGGGCCGCAGTTCGGCGAACCAGTCGCCGTCAACGACCAGCGGAAGAAGGAAGTCGAGCGGGTCGACCGCGACCTCATGGGCAAGTACCTCTCCGCCGACCCCAAGGAGTTCTTCGACGCCTGCCAGTGGACCAAGAACCCGACCCGCTGGTGCAGCATCGGAAACATGCTGGCCACGCTCGAACTGGCCAAGCCGGGCACGGTCGAACTGGTCGACTACCGCCAGGCGTGCGACGAGAAGGGCGTCGCCATGGTGACCAGTTGCTCCATGGCCCTGCTGCCGACCTGAGTCGCGTGCGAGCGGTCATCCAACGAGTTCGCGAGGCCTCGGTCGAGGTCGCTGGCCAAACGGTCGGCGGCATCGGCCGAGGCCTCTGCGTCTTGGCCTGCGTGGAGCGCGGGGACGACGAGGCCAAGGCCCTGCGGCTGGCGGGCAAGCTGGCGAAGCTGCGGATCTTCGAGGACGCCGACGGCAAGATGAACCGCTCGGTGCAGGACGTCGGCGGAAGCCTGCTCGTCATCAGCCAGTTCACCTTGGCTGCCGACACCAGCGAAGGAAATCGACCCAGCTTCACAGCCGCCGCCCCGCCGGCCGAGGCAGAGCCGCTCTACGAACGCCTGGTCCGTTCCCTTCGCGAGGACCACCGCGTCGAAGTGGCCACGGGGCGATTTCGCACCGAGATGCTGGTCCGGATCGCCAACGATGGCCCGGTCACCATCTCCATGCAGGTCTGAGCGGCTGAGCCGACGCGTCAGACCCCAAAACGAAAAAAAGAGCCCGTCACAGATGATCCGCGACAGGCTCCTCGTGGGGGGCTAGGTTGGGTGTCCGGGGAGGCCGCGTCGTCTGCGGGAGTCGCGATCAACCGGGGGCTTCGTCGAACACCGAGTCGGGTGTTGCACCTGACTCGACATACATTCCGCATGGATCCCAGAACGGTTCCACACCGTGAGCAACTTTCTGCGTTTT
The DNA here is from genome assembly GCA_044224425.1 of Phycisphaerales bacterium. Lineage (GTDB taxonomy): Bacteria > Planctomycetota > Phycisphaerae > Phycisphaerales > SM1A02 > JAEUIT01. Next base: position 2,885 of record JBGAKK010000103.1, on the reverse strand, counting down.
CGAACGCAAATTCCTGCTGCCGGGCGCGGCTGGCGAGGGCTGGCCGGCCGTCCTCAGGTAGCCGCCCGATGCATCTCCCCGCAAGGAGACTCTGCGAGCCGCTTGAGCACCGCCTGGAGGTCCTGCCAGACCTGGCGGCGGGTCTCCGGCGTGTAGTTCCGGAGGAGATAGGCGGGATGGAAGGTCGGCATGACGGGCGTCTCGATGTCGCCGTCCCGGAAGGCCGACCACACCCCTCGAAGGCGGGTGATCCCCTGCTCGGTGCCGAGCAGGAGCTTGGTGGCCGGACCCCCGAGCGTCACGATGACCACCGGACGGATGATCCGGATCTGCTCGACCAGATAGGGCGAGCAGGCGTCGACCTCGTGCTGGAGGGGCGTGCGGTTCCCAGGCGGCCGCGACTTCAGCACGTTCGCGATGTAGACCTGGGCTCGCTCGAACCCCATGGCCCGGATCATCTCGTTGAGCTTCTGGCCAGCAGGCCCGACGAAGGGCCGACCCTCTCGGTCCTCGGTCTCGCCTGGGGCCTCCCCGACGAAGAGAAGCGTGGCCTCCGGGTCCCCTTCGCCGAAGACAGTCCGGGTGTGGGCCGTCGCCGTCGTGCAATGAGGGCACTCGGCGTCGTGCCGCTCGGCGAGGGCGGCCAGAGCCTGGATTCGAGCCTCGCGGGAGGGTAGCCCAGCGGCGGAAGCGCCCCCCGAGACTCCGAGAGGAGCTGAGATCGGGCGGGGAGCGGAGACAGGCGCTGTCTGCGTAGCGGCCGCTGCCGCGACCACCTCGGTGTCCTGGGCGACCAGCAGCGCTGCCTCCGGTCTCGTGGACCGCCTCCCGACCGGAATCGCATCCAAGCCGAGAAGGAAATCCGTCTCGACCAGTAAGGCCGCCCGGCCCGTTCCGACTGCTTGGAGCTCGCTCACACTAGGGTCCCCTGCCGAACGCCCATCCCGACCTGCCGGCTGATCGCGTCAGCCGATCCAATGAAGACCGCCGGTCGGGAGGGCCGCCGGCGGTCGTCAGTCACGTTGCAATCCCCGCCGTCTGGCGGGTCGGGGGAGCCTGGCCTCAGTCGAGGAGCTCGTCGCCCCGCGTGCCGACCTTGGCGCCCGCCTTGGCGGCAGCCCGCTTGTTCTTGGCCTGCTCGCTCGGCGAGACCAGCTGGAACATGGACTGGGTCCGGAGGACCAAGCCGCAGTCGCTCCGCAGGTGGTAGCCCTGGAGATGCAGCTCGCCGCGAGTGGCCTGGACGTCAAGGACGGACAGATTCGGCTTGCCGATCTCGTCGGTCCACACCGACAGGAGCGAGTTCGTCTCCCGGGCGTGGGCCAGCATTTCCTTGTACGTGCCCAGGTAGAGGTGGTCGGAGAGGGTCTCCGTCTGCATGGTGGTCATGTAGACGAGGGCATCACCGAACTTCTCCTCGTGGTCCCGCTCCCCGGCACACGGCAGCGTGGCGACGATGCCCCGCTCCGGGATCTGGTCGATCTGCTCGAGGACGACCTCCACCACACAGAGGCCGTTGTGCTGGAAGCGGAGCGAGTGCCCGCCCCGGAAGATCCAACTTTCCGCCTCGTAGTCGTCGTGGCGGATGCGGTTACGGCCTTCGATACCGAAAAACTCCGGATGAAGCGCCTTGCGGAACACCAGCATGTGGTACGCCTGAAGGCTGCTTGTCTTGGTCGGATTGCTCATCGCTGATCGACGCTCCGATTGCCGCGGGGGGCGACGGAAGCCCCAACATGGTCTTCCGCAAATGCCGCGGCGCGAGGCCCCACGACGTCCCTCGAGGTCACCCGTGCCCGTGCTGGCCATCCGCCCCCGACACATCGGTCCAAGGTCGGAAAGCCGCTCGGGCGAGGCCGGTTCGCGAGCGATCGAGGGAAATCCAACGGCGTACAACTGCCGGCACCGCCGTTGAGCCGCTGATTGTTGCGGGGACCACCTGAAAGGCAAGAACGATCCGGAAAAACGGACGGTTTTCCACCGCTCGTAGGTGGAACACCCACAACCCCAATATCTCGTGGCGCGCACGACAGCCCCGCGAGGGAGCTGTCGTGGTTGCCGTGGACGTAAGCCGAATTCTGTGTGGACGAACCCTGAGGTCCGCCGTGGCGACCATTTCTCTGGGGCGATCGTTGCCGACCGCCTCTGGCACGCTACCCGCCCCTACCCCGCGGACCGCGGAGGCCGGCGAACCGGCGGAGGGCTGTTTGCGCTTGCACGGGGTGGGGTTTGCCTTGCCCCGACCGTCACCGGCCGGGCGGTGCGCTCTTACCGCACCTTTTCACCCTTACCCACCCGACCGAGGTCGGGGGGCGGTTTCTTTTCTGTGGCACTGTCCCTGAGCCGCAACCGGCCCGGTGGGCGTTACCCACCACCCTGTCCTGCCGTGTTCGGACTTTCCTCGACGCGACCACCCCGGCGAAGGGGGGCGCGGCGCGGTCGCTTGTCCACGACGGCATTGTACGTTGCGGGAACGGAACCGATCGCTATACTGCCCGATTCTTCGCGGATCGCCTCGGCTTCGAGCCCGAGCGCCGCCTCAGGAGCTTGACCGTGTACGCGATCATCGAGGACAGCGGGACCCAGATCAAGGTTCACCCCGGCGACCTGGTCGACATCGACCTGCGGGAGCTTGCCGCCGACCAGAAGTCGTTGACCTTCCAGAAGGTCCTCGCCGTCGGCGATGCGGAAGGCAAGGCAGCGGCCAAGATCGGCCTCCCCTACCTTTCCGGCGCCTCGGTCACCGCGACCATCCTTGGCGAGGCCCTGGGCCCCAAGGTCGTCACCTGGAAGTACAAGCGACGCAAGGGCTCCCGCAAGAAGCTGGGGCACCGGCAGGGCTACCTCCGGGTCAAGATCGACACGATCTCGGCCTGACGCCTCGG
>JBGAKK010000010.1:0-88293 GCA_044224425.1 Phycisphaerales bacterium | reverse complement strand
GCAGAAAGGAATTGCGGCTTCTGATCAAAGCCCTCGTGGGCCGTTCGATCCCAAGCGACGGCATCGCCGCGCGGACGGCCACCCTGCATCCCTGCCTTTCTCTGCGAGGGACTCTGCGGCCTCTGCGACTCTGCGGCAATCTGGCTACTTCGCGGCGAGCGCCCCTGCGGCTATCCGGATCTCCCGACCTCCCCTCACCTCCTCCGCGACCTCACACAACCAACATCGCGTCGCCGTAGCTGTAGAAGCGGTAGCGCTCCCGCAACGCCGCCGCGTACAGCTCGCGGAGCTTCTCCAAGCCGACGAAGGCGGCGACCAAGGCGAGGAGCGTCGAGCGCGGCAAGTGGAAGTTGGTGAGGAGGCCGTCGACGTGGGCGAAGCGGTGGCCGGGTTGGATGAGGAGCCGCGTGTCCCAGACCAGCGCGGCGCCGAGGGGATCGGCCGCGGGGAGTGGCGACGGCAGCGACTCGAGGGTGCGAACGCTCGTCGTCCCCACGGCGATGACGCGACCTCCTCCCCTCGCGGCCCGCTCGCGGGCCGCTCGGAGGCGGGCCAGCGTGGCCGCATGCACCACGCACCGCTCGCTATGCATCGGATGTTCGTCGAGCGTCGCCGTCTCGACCGGCTTGAAGGTGCCGGCCCCGACCTGGAGTTCGACCGCCACCCGCTCCACGCCCTTGGCCGCGATCGCGGCGAGGAGATCCGGCGTGAAGTGGAGCCCTGCGGTCGGCGCCGCCACCGATGGCAAGTCGGTGCTGTGGGCGAAGACGGTCTGGTAGTGAGCCCGGTCGGCGCGATCGTGCTGGCCGTCGTCGCCTTCACCGTGGTCTCTCCGCGCTTTCAGGATGTAGGGCGGGAGCGGCGTCCAGCCGACCGCGTCGAGGACCGCCTCGGCGCTCGCTCCGCCTTCGAGCGTCACGCGATAGCCCTCGCCGAGGCGATCGTGGACGACGAGGCGGTAGGGCGACGTCTGGTCGCTCGTCCCGTTGCCCGGCCCGACCAAGGCCAGCCCCTCGCCGGGTTTCACCCGCTTGGCGTGCTTGAGGAGGGCCATCCACTCCCGCGGCCCGCGCCGCTCGAGAAGAAGGCCCTCGATGTGGGCTCCGACCTCGGCGCCCCCTGCCCCGTCTCGGAGGCGGACCGCCTTGATGCGGGCGGGGGCGACCTGTGTCTCGTTCACCACGAGGAGGTCGCCCGGCCGTAGGTACTCGGCCAGGTCGCGGACCCTTCGGTGCTCGATGCGCCCGCTGGCCCGTTGGTAGACGAGGAGACGGGCGCTGTCCCGTGGCTCGGCCGGTTCTCGGGCCACGAGATCGGGGTCGAGGTCGTAGTCGAGGTCGTCGGTTCGCATCGTGTGGCGATCAGGCAACGTGTCGGTGGCGTCCCGGCGACGCGCTCCACCAGGCTGCCCGAGGCGTCGAGCGGGCCGTCGGCCGCAGCGCCCGTCGCCGGCGGTTCCCCGCGGATCTTATGGGGCAACCGGGAGTGGCACGGGGCGGGGCACGGACCTCGCGATGGGTCAGGCGGATGACGAGCATCCGCGGCCACCACCCCGTTCGCCCTTGCGCGGCCTTCCCCGTCGGAGTGGTGTGTCGAGCCCGGTCTCCCTGGACCACGAGCGCCTGCAGCACGGTGGATGTTCCCTCATGTTCCCCTGCCACCGTGCTGCAGGCTGCTCAAGTCCCGCTCGTCGCCACCCTCGAAAGCCGAGCCGCCGCCGCCGAAGCCCGGGCCGCCACGGCGGAGTCCAAGTTGGCCACGGCAATCGCGATCATCGATCAGTTGGCCGCCCGCCTGCGCGTCGCCAACGCCGCGGCCGAGCCCTCCCGGGCGACCCGCTCGATCGTGCGACCGGTGCGCCACGTGCACCATCGCGAGCCGGCCCCTGGGCCGGCGATCGTGAAGGTCTACGAGCCAGTGCCGGTGCCGGCGGGATCGATCCTCTCGATCTTCGCCTGAGCCCCCGAGTTCACCCTGAGGACCGCTTGGCCCACGCCACGGCCTCCTCGGCCAAGGGAAGCATGAGCTTCGCGACATGGCAGAGCGGCGAAGGCCACGCCCCGGCCGCGACCAAGGCTCGGTCGCCGTGTTCCCACGCGTGGTCCCCGCCCGCCGCCTCGCCTCGGCGGTCGCGCCCGCGCCAGCGATGCACCACTTCCCAGGTGAGCGCCCCCGAGTCGTACAAGAGGGCGACCGCCACGGGCGGCGTGACGGCCTCGAAGGTCGTCTCCTCGGCCAACTCGCGTTGCACGCACGTCGCTGGATCGTCCTTGGCCTCGACGCCTCCGCCGGGGACGAACTCCCACTCGGACGGGTAGTAGGCGACCTGGCCCGAGCGCCGGGCCATGGCGATCCGATCGCCGACCACGGTGAGCCCCTTGGCCCCGAGCGGCCGCACGCCGCAGTCGAGCCCGCCGGCGAGGCCCGGTCGCTGCACGGCGTAGAAGCGGTACGAGGTGGGAGCCACGTGCAGGGTGACGCCGCCATGCCCGTCTCGGCTCGTGCCGAGGACATGCAGGATGTCGCCGTCGAAGTAGCGCGGGTTCGCCTCGCACAGGCGAGCCCAACAGCGATCGACGGCCGCAAGCGGCACGTCGGGCACGAAGCGGTCGTCGACCCGCACGAGCCGCGGCGGCCGGCGCAGGCGGATCAAACGGTCGAGCGGTCGCGAGGTCGAAGGCTCCGGCATCGCCGCATTGTGCCCCGTCGGACGGGGCGGCGTCAGGCTCAACACCCGCCCCACGCTCCGAGGAGGATGGCGAGGTCGCCCATGCCGGTGGTGCCGTCCCCGTCGAGGTCCGCGCCAGGGGTGGCCCACGCCCCGAGCAGCGACGCGAGGTCGCTCGGGCCGACGGTGCCATCGCCGTCGAGGTCGGCGTCGCACTGGCAGGAGTCGAGGACGCCGTTGTGGTCGAGGTCGGCCGAAGGTGCAAAGAGCCCGGCGCAGACGATGTTGCGAACGAGGTTCGTTGAACCGACGGGGATGACGATCGGATTCTCGAAGGGGTGCTCGATGTTGAAGCTTGCCATCGGACCATTGATGGCCCACGTGTAGCCCGGATAGGCCGGGCCGATGTAGACACCGAACCCGGACTCTTCCATGCCCGATGGCGGCACGGGTCGGTGCGTGCCGAGCGCTGCGAAGAAGTGGGTCCCGGGCGGGCCGACATCGACCGGATCAAAGGAGACGCGGACCCGTCCGCCCCAATCCTGCGTCGGCCAGCCGCAGGATGCGAGGCGGACGAGTTGGGCATCGGCGGGATCGCCGTCTTGATCGGGGTCGATGTAGATCGCGACAAACCCGGGCGGCGTTCCGGAGCCCGCGATCGGTCGGGCCACCAGTCCAAGGAGCGGTCCGTCAGGTTCCGCCGGCCGGTCGATCCGACACAGGAAGATGGTGGTGCCCGTGGCGTTGACGACGATCCCCATGGAGCCGTCTTCCGGCACCCCGAGCGATGGCAACTCCGCGGGTTGCATGGCGCAGACGTCGGGCTGGCCGTCGCGATCGCAATCCTCCGCCGGCGAGACAAAGGCATCGGGCACCAGATTGGTGTCGCAGTCCGTAGCCCCGAGTTCCATCGCCTCCACGCCGTTCGGAACGCCGTTGCCGTCGGTGTCGTCGGCGACCCCGACGGTGGGGTAGCTGGCCCCAGCGCCCCAGTTCGCCCACCAGACGTTGAGTCGGAGGCCGAAGGCCCAGCGGCCTGGCCCGATGGCGATGGTCCGCCCAACCGAATACCCCTGTATCCACGGCGCCCTCGCTTCGGCGACGAGTTCGAAGGAGTCGTTGGCCATCGAGAAGAGTTGGGCCCGCCCGGCCGAGTAGGACCCGGCCGGCTGGTACATCTCGTCGCCCACGGCGAGGAGGTCGCCCTCCATGGCGATCGTGTGCAGCTTCTCGTCCTTGGCTTCGCCCGTGAGCACCTCCCACGGGACCCAGGTGCCCTCGACGAAGCGATAGATCCAGATGATGCCCGTGTTCTGCTTGCCGTCGCTGTCGGCGTCGGGAGCGGCGATGGCCAGGTGCCCGTTGCGCATGGCGACCTCCTTGCCAAAGTAGGCGCTCCCTTGGAGGCCGTTCGGCAACGACAAGGTCTGGGTCAGCGTCGCCCCCGAAGCGGAGAGGTGGAAGGCGAAGGCGAGCCCGTGCTTGGTGATGAAGCCGGTGCTCGCCTGCGGGGCGCCGAGCACGAGGCGATCACCATCGACGGCCACTGCCTCGCCTAGGGCTTGGCCGCCGATCGGAGCGGGCGACACCACCAGGGTGGGCGCTCCGAACGAGCCGTCGGCCTCGAGCGGATAGACGCTCGCCCCACCGGCGTTCAACGCTCCACCGACGGTGAGGCTCGGCCGCCCCACGGCGAGGCGCGATCCATCGAAGTCGAGCGACGCCCCGAAGCCGCCCGGCGCGTCGGCCGGTGCGATCGTGTCGGTGAGGGCCCACCATCCGTCCAGGCTGCGGCGATAGACGAGGACCCCGGGAGGGTGCGACACCAGCAGCCAGTCGTTCCGCCCGACCATGACGTTCGGCCCGGACGTCCCGGCGTTCGGCGGCGTGATCCGCTGCCGGCGGGTCCACCCGTCGACCGGATCGTGATCGAAGACGTCGAGGACGCCGCTCGCGCTCAGGACGACTTGCTCGCCGCAGACGGCGATCGTGTTGCCGTAGTACCAGCTGTGCTGCGTCCCGTCGGTCGGGTGCAGCATGAGGTCGGTGACCGAGACCGTCGCCGAGGAGGTGGGCGAGACCTGGGCCGCCGCCCCCGACGGCGTCGCCAGCAGAGCGGCGAGCGGCAAGGCCAGCGAAGCGAACCTCGGTCCCTGTCCCGAGCATCGCCTTCCTCCCCAAGCACCCTCGCGACACCGCTGCGGTTCCGCTCCCACGAGGCCTCCGATCACCCGATCACGCGATCACGCCGCCCGAGCGGCCCCACCGACGCTCGTCGCGCGGTTCTCGCTCCTATCCGCACGAGCCTGCAAGGAAGATGCGGCGAGGAGCGCGAATACCCGCTCAGCACCCGCCCCAGGCTCCGAGGAGAACGGCCAGGTCGCCCGGCCCGGTGGTGCCGTCGCCATCGAGGTCGCCCGCAGCGGTCGACCACGCTCCGAGCAAGATCGCCAGGTCGCCCGGTCCAACCGTGCCGTCGTGATTGAGGTCGGCCGGACAGACGCAGGCATCGAGCACGCCATCGCCATTGGCGTCCGCGGCGAGGCGGAGGACCGCGCCGATGCGCGGCGGGCCGTGGTAGGCGGTGCCGAGCCACGTCAGCGGGCCGACGATCGCCGCGTCGAGGTGGGCGAGGTCGAGAGGAATGGTGCTCACCGCGAAGAAGCCGGCGGGGATGGTGTCGGCTCCGGAACAGGAGGAGAGGGCCGAGGTCTGGCTCGCCGTGGGCACGGTCCAGACGATGCCAGCGAAGTAGAAGTCGCCGGGCTCGCCGACCGCGACGCCGGGAAGCGGCACGCGTTGGGACCACGAGGTGATGGCGAGGTCGAGCGGCGACTCGAAGAGGAGTTCGGCGCCGGCTGGCTGGCCCACCCCCGAGGCGTCGCCCCACACCGCGACGCGGAAGCTCGCGCCTGGCTCGATGGCCACCATCCGGAGTTCGATCGCATCGAGGAGGCCGACTCCGCCCGTCGGGACCTGGAAGCGGTTCATGATCGCCACCTCGTAGGGTCCGTCTGGCAGGAGCGAGCAGGCGTATCCGTTGTCGAGCGAGCCAGGGTAGGCGGCTGTGGCCAACAGTTGGCAGGAATCGAGGACGCCGTCGGCGTCGCAGTCGCCCGCTGGCAGTTCGCAGGCGTCGGGCACGAAGTCGCCGTCGCAATCGCTCGCCCCGTGCATGACCTCCGCGCCGTTGGGCTCCCCATCGCCGTCGCAGTCGTCGAGAATACCGCCAGCAGGCGACGACAGGCGAAAGGTCGCTGCGCATCCAGCGGCCTGGGCCAGCGAGACGCCGGCGTTCGAGGCCCCGATCGCGATCCCCGCGTCGGTGAAAGCCAGCCCGTCGCCGGGCACCATGCCGCTTGGCGTCGGCATCGCCACCAGCTCGCTCCAGCCGCCGTCGATTCGTCGCTCGATCGCCAACCGCTGCTGGCCCGAGGCCGCGATGGCCAGGAGATCCCCCTGCCAGGCGAGGGCCGCCCCGAACCGTGACGACGCGGCGGCGCCGGGGAGCACCGTGGTGGCGACCCAACGACCAGCTTCGCGCCGCAGGATGGTGACGCGGCCCGACTTGGCCGGCACCCCGCTCTCGGGCGCTCCGATCGCGAGATCGGCTCCACTTGCCGCCATGGCCATGATCGAGGCGAATCCGCCGAGGGTCTGTGGCTCCGGCGGCTCGATGGCCTGGACGAAGGACCACGTCTCTCCCTCGCGGGCGAAGGCAAAGGCCCGACCGGAGAAGAGGACGCCGCCCCCCTTTCCGTAGGGCGCGCCCACGACGAGCGACGACCCCGTCGCGTCGATCGCGAGGGCCGCGCCGAACTCCTCGAGCGGTCCGCCCCCCGGAGCGACCAACGTCGCCTCGAGCGTCCAGCCGCTCGCGTCGCGGCGATAGATCGAGACCATGCCGGCGTCGGTGCCCACGCTGTCGGCGAATGGCGCTCCGATCACGAGTCGATCCCCGCCGAGGGCCAAGGCGGCCCCAAATCGGTCGCCGTATCCGAGGCCTTCGAGCGTCGCCTCAAGGTCGACCTGCCCCGCGTCGTCGATGGTGCGTATCTCGACCCGCCCCGCGCCCGCGGTCGGGGATCCGATCGCCACCCGCGAGCGATCGCAGGCGACGGCGGCGCCGAATCCGTCGTACGGAGCTGGGACGGCAGCGTGCAGCGTGAGCGTCGGAAGCCAGGTGCCCCACGCGTCGGGCTCGAGGAGGTAGCACGCCCCCGGCTGTCCGACGAGGGTCGAGTAGTACCCTTGGGCCCCGACCCAGAGCCTCGCGCCGCTGGCGGCCATGCCCCGTCCGAAGCTCGAACCGGGAACGAGCGAGGTGGGAGCCACGATGCCGGTGGCGCCGAATCCTTCGATCGGCGGCTGGTCGCTCGCCAACGCCGCGGCTGAAGCGCCCATCGCCCACACCGCGCCGACGAGGATCGGTCGCCCGATCATTTGCCTCATGTGCCTCATGTGCCTCATGGGCACGCCCCCCATCGCCCGATCAGTTCGGCCAGGTCGCTTCCGCCCACCGCGCCGTCGCCGTCCAGATCGCCTTGCTCACCGGTGCCCCAATGCGAGAGGAGGAGGGCGAGGTCGTCCATCCCCACCGCGCCGTCGCCGGTGAGGTCGGCCGGGCAGGTGCAGGCATCGGGCACACCGTCCTGGTCGACGTCCTCCACCGCGCGGAAGGTGGCGCTGAGGTCGAAGTCCCAACCGTAGCCTTGCGGAAGGGCGACCAAGGCCCCGACCGGACCGTTGGCGGCGAGCGAGTCGAAGCTGAAGGTCGCGAACGGCGCCACCTGGAAGAAGCTGTTGCCGTCGTAGGTGGGCTCGAACTCGACCTGGAATGTCGCGTTGCAGCCAGGTCCGCCGTAGGCGATGCCGAGGAAGAAGGGATCGCCCGGCGCCCCGATCGGAGTCGGAGGAAGCGGCACGACCAAGGGCGAGGCGTGCGACCCGAGCTGCTCGAGGCGGACCACCGCTGCTAACACCGCGTCCGAGGGATCGCCATCCCGGGTCGGGTCGCGCCACGCCCCCAGCCAGACGCTTCCCGTCGACGAGGCCCGGCCGATCGCGGCGCCGATACTGGTCAGGATGCCGGATCCAGGCGGCACCTCGAAGCGGTGCAGGTAGAGGTCCATGTTGCCGGGGTCGCGGAGATAGGCCTGATAGGCGTTCGCTTGCGTTGGGCTGGCCAGGAAGGCGGGGGCCGTCTGGCAGGCGTCGAGCTCTCCGTTGGCATCGCAGTCGGCGGGCCAGCAGGCATCGAGCCGACCGTCGCGATCGCAGTCGAGTCCGGGATCGGCCGCGATGGCGGCGCCGTCCGCTTGGCCGTCCGCGTTGCAGTCGGCGAGGTAGGCGTCGAGGTCGCGGATCAGGACCGTGGCGGCAGCGGAGACGTCGTAGGGATCGCTCATGTCGACGTCGCGCGGCCCCGTCCCCACGAAGAGGCGCCCCGAGCCGATCGTCACGCTGCGCCCCACGCCCGATTCGTTGCTGGGTGGATCGACGTCGAAGATCGGGGACACGCCGTCCTCGCTCCAGCGGTAGAGCGAGGCGTATCCGCCCGGGCCGGCGCTGTAGCTCGTGCCCACGGCGCCGACGGCGAGCAGGTCGCCCGAGAGTTCGACCGCCGAGCCGGCGAACGCTGCGTTGGCGCGACCCGCGACGCTCGCCACATGGGCCCAATGGTCATCCGGCCCGCGCTGATAGAGATGCACGGCGCCGCGATTCTGCCCCGCGGCGTCGTCGCCCGGGGCGGTGATCGCCAAGCGATCGCCCTCGATCGCCACGGCGAATCCGAAGTGGTTCGGGGTCCACGGCCCACCGGGATTCGGCGACTCGATCCATTGGCGAAGGGTCCAGATCCCCGGCCCGTCGCGATGCCCGTCGCGATGCCCGTCGCGATGCCCGTCGCGATGGAGAATCGCGGCCACGCCGACCTCGGGCAGTCCGAGGAACGGCTCGAGCGGGACCCCGACCACCATCCAGTCGCCACTCACGTCGGCCGCGGTGCAATCCCCGCCGATCCCGGGCAGGGGCACGAAGCCCACTGGGCCCGGCGTCCCAGCCGCATCGCACTCCCATACCAAGGCACCGGCGACGCCCGGCGCGCCGGCCCAGTTGCTCAGGGGAACCGGAGCGACCAACGTCGTTCCGTCCGCCCGCACGGTGCCGGCGTTCGGCTCGCCCATCACGCCGAGGATGGAAAGCGATCCATCGGCCGCGATGGCCAAGCGGACGATCGGACTCGGATACTGATTGACGATCCCGGCCACGCTCGGTTCGATTCCGCCGCCGACGAAGAGGGTCGACCCGATCCTGGCGAGCGACGTCCCGCAGGTCGCGTTGACGGGCAGCCCGTTCGGGAAGGAGAGGTCGACCGTGCGGCGCCACCCGCCCTCGACGGCCTCGTACGCGAAGACCCGCTTGGCGCTGCCGACGTAGACGCGATTCCCCTCGACCGCCACACCGAGGGCGGTCAGCACGGTCAAGTTCGACTGGGTGGTCACCATCCCCGACGGGGCCGGAGCCTGGTCGACGAAGGTCGCGACGGCGACCGGCGCGTCGGCCGGCGGCATCGCCTTCCCGGAAGCGGCCATGAAGAGGGCGGTGATCGCCAGGCCGCTCCGCCAGGCGGGCGAGGCGAGAGATCGACGAACCGTGGACATGGCCTGGCCCCCGTATCGCTGCTGCCCCACCTGGCGGCACCCGAGGGGACGAGTCCCCTGGCGGGCGGCACGACCGCCCACGCAGGTATACGGCCGGCCGGCCCCGATCCGCGGCTGAAAGTCTGAGAACGGCCGCTGCGGGATTCCGCAGCGGGCGCGGCCCTTCGTTCTCTTTCGTCTACGGCTATTTCGCCCCCCGGGGCTTCAATCCGCTTGTCATCTGGCGACGAGCGGCCGATACTCCTCGACCCGATGCACGGCTTCCGCCGCCATCTCAACGAACCATTGCCAGCCGTGACCGCCGTCGTCCTGGCGGTCTTGGTGGCGTTGGCTGCGTCCATCTCGGACGGCCTCGGGCCAGCCGGAGAAAGCGCGGCGAGCCGCGTGCCGGCCGGTCTGGTCACTCCGGGCCGGGTGCTCGTCTCGGTCCTCAGCACGGTCGCCGAGCGGCTTGAGGACGATTGGACCCAGGGCGGCCGGCGGATCAAGCCGAGCGCAGCCAACGGCTTGGGCTTGGCTCGGGCCTCCGCCTCGCCGGTCGCGTCGATTCGTCCAGCCCCCAACGCCGGTCTGGCCGACGCCGACCAGCGCACCTTGCCCCTCGACCGCGGCGAACTCCATCGCCGCCGCACCCTGAACCTGCCTCCGCCGGCTGTGGCCTGAGCGTCGACGGCAGGTTTTGTTCGTTCCGTTCCAGCACTGCACTCCCCCAGCCGCGCGTCGCGCGGCCGTTTCGCCGTTCCCGCGGTCCGCGCGACCGCAGACGGCCCACCCCAGAAAGAACTGCTCCCATGGGCGTCCCCATCTTCGGCCCGCTGATGAAGAAGATCTTCGGTTCGCGCAATGCCCGCATGGTCAACCGGTACCTGCGGGTCGTGAACCAGGTCAACGGGCTTGAATCCTCCCTGACCAACCTCACCGACAGCGAGCTCCGGGCCAAGACGGCCGAGTTCAAGAGCCGGATCAAGAAGGGCGAGAAGCCGCTCTCCCTCATCCCCGAGGTCCTCTCCGTGGCCCGCGAAGCCATGGACCGGGCGGTCGGGATGCGCAACATCTTCGATCCGGCCCTCGGCTTCGACCACACCCAGCTCCCGGCCGAGATCCAGGCCCTCTACCTCGAGACCAAGGCGACCATGGACGCCACGCCGCCGCGCTCGCCCGAGGGCGAACTCCGCGGCTGCAGCGGCCCGATCCCCGCGTGGCGCTTCGTGGACATCCCGCCGGCGATCTACGCCGCGGTGCGCGAGCTCTTCCCGACCAGCCGTCCGCCCTTCCGGGCCCGGCCCTTCGACGTCCAGATCATCGGCTCCCAGGTCCTCACCGAGGGCCGCATCGCCGAGATGAAGACGGGCGAAGGCAAGACCATCGTCGCTCCGCTGGCCTGCTACCTGGCCTGCCTCGAGGGCAAGCAGGTGCACGTGGTCACGGTGAACGACTACCTCGTGCAGCGCGACCGCGACTGGACCTTCCCCTTCCACCACGCCCTCGGGCTGACCGTCGGGGCCATCCATCCGATGCACATGCAGCACCCGATGGAGAAGCAGCTGGCCTACTCCTGCGACGTGGTCTACGGCACGACCAGCGAGTTCGGCTTCGACTACCTCCGCGACAACATGAAGGTCCGTCCCGAGGAGCAGCTCCAGAAGAAGCGCGACTTCGCCATCGTCGACGAGGTCGACTCGATCCTCATCGACGAGGCCCGCACGCCGCTCATCATCTCGGGGCCGGCCCACGCCTTCACCCCCCGCTACGACATCGCCGACCGCCTGGCCCGGCACCTGGTGGCCAGGCAGCAGCTCTGGAACAACGCCGACGAGAAGGTGCAGGCCTGCAAGGCGGAGATCGCCGGCCTCGAAGGCGACATCCGGAACGCCCGCGACCGGGCCAAGGTGCCCGAGCTCAAGACCCGGCTCGACGCGGCCCGCAAGAAGCTCCCGCACCTCGAGAGCGACCGCGACAAGCACGTCCAGTTCTACGAGGTCGAGCTCGACAAGAAGCGGGCCACGCCGACCCACGAAGGCATCGCCGAGGCCCAGAAGGTGGCCGGCGTCGGCAGCTTCTACGTGGGCGACAACATCGACCTGCCGCACCTCCTCGAGCAGTCGCTGCGGGCCCACACCGTCTACCAGCGGGACCGCGACTACGTGATCGCCCCCGACGAGCAAGGCGTGGAGGGCGTGGTGATCGTCGACCAGAACACCGGCCGCAAGATGGTCGGCCGGCAGTGGTCGGACGGCTTGCACCAGGCGGTCGAGGCCAAGGAAGGGGTCAAGATCAAGGAAGAGACCCAGACCATGGCCACGATCACCATCCAGAACTACTTCAAGCTCTACAAGCGGCTGGCCGGCATGACCGGCACCGCCGACACCGAGGCCACGGAGTTCCACGAGATCTACCGCCTCGACGTGGTCAGCATCCCGACCAACGTCCCGGTCGTCCGCAGCGACATGAACGACCTCGTCTTCCTGCAGGGGAAGGACAAGTGGGACGCGATCGTCGAGGAGATCAAGAGTTTCCACGACGTGGGCCGCCCGGTCCTGGTGGGCACCACCAGCGTCGACAAGTCGGAGACCCTCGCCGCCATGCTGGGCCGGAAGTACGGCATCAAGCATGAGGTGCTCAACGCCAAGCAGCACGACCGCGAGGCCGAGATCGTGGCCAACGCGGGACAGCTGGGGGCGGTGATGATCGCCACCAACATGGCCGGCCGCGGCACCGACATCAAGCTCGGGGCGATCCGCCGCGAGGACCTCCTCGAGCACTGGAAGCGCCGCAACCTCTGCCCCAAGGAGGCCAAGGCCGACTGGTCCGACGAGCAGATCATCGCCAGCGTCTACCGCCACATCGCCGAGAAGCAGCTCGGCAAGCAGGCCATCGAAGGGCTCGACGACCACGGGGCGAAGCTGGCCCTCCTCCGCCACTGGTGCGTGCAGCGCGGGGTCGCCGAGAAGCGGGCCGCCGGCCTGAGCGAGGCAGCGTGCATGGCCGAGCTCGACGCGGTGGGCGGACCGCCCATCCACCGCCTCGCCATGTTCAAGACGATCGAGGAGATGGGCGGCCTGCACATCGTGGGCACCGAGCGCCACGAGAGCCGCCGCATCGACAACCAGCTCCGCGGCCGCTCCGGCCGTCAGGGCGACGACGGCTCGTCGCGCTTCTTCCTCTCCCTCGACGACGACCTGATGAAGATGTTCGCCGGGAAGACGACGCTCAACGTCCTCTCCAAGCTCGGCATGAAGGAAGGCGACGCCCTGGACAGCCCCATGCTGACCCGGGCGGTCGAGAAGGCCCAGCGCAAGGTCGAGGAGCGGAACTTCCAGATCCGGAAGAACATCCTCGAGTACGACGAGCCCATGGAGTTCCAGCGGCGGTCGTTCTACGGCCTCCGCCAGCCGATAGTCGAGAGTAGAGGCGTCCGCAAGGTCATCCTCGGCTACCTCGAGGACGCGGTCGGCGACGCCGCCAAGCACTACCTCTCCCGGACCTACGTCCCGGGCTGCATCACGGAATGGGTCCGCGAGCACTGCGACGTCTCGATCGACGCCGACCGCTTCGTGGGCAAGGACCGCGAGGAGATCCACAAGCTCATCCTCACCGACTGCCTCGAGGAGAGCTCCTCGGTGATCCGCGTCACCGTGGCCGAGTACATGTCCGAGGAGTCGGATCCCGCGGAGTGGGACGCCGCCGGCTTCGCCGCGTGGGCCAAGACCAACTTCGGGGCCGAGCTCACCACGGAGGAGATACGCTCCTCGACCCAGGCCGCGATGGTCCGCACCGTCGAGGCCGCGGCGGAGCGGAAGTTCCGGGCCGTCGACCTCGATCCGATCGACGCCTACCTCGAGCGTGGCTACGGCGAGAAGGAACTCGCCGGCTGGGCCACGCGGACCTTCGGCGTGGAGTTCGACCCGGCCATCTTCACCCTCTCCGAGCGGGCCAAGAAGGCGGGCGCCGACAACATCGCCGAGAGCACCACGCGCCTCGCCGAGGCGGCCCTCAAGGCCTATCGGGACCGCGAGATCAGCTATCCGATCGAGTTCGCCATCGAGGTCACCTCGAACCTCCTCCAGCAGAACCCGCAAGGGGCCCTTTCCCAGTTCTGCTCCTGGGTCAAGGCCCGCTACGAGCTCGACTGGAAGCCCGAGGCCCTGCCCTCGCCCGATCCCACCGAGCTGCGGAAGCTCCTCCTCGAGGAGGCCCGTTCGTGGGACGAGGCCAAGATCGCCCGGCGAGCCCAGAAGTGCGTCGAGGCGGTGAAGGGGACCACCGAGCCCGAGGCCCTGGGCGAAGCGGTCGACCAGTGGTTCCAGGCCGAGTGCATGGTCCGCTTGACCGCCGACGAGAAGGCCGAGGCTGCCAAGGACGTGGCCACCTTCGCCAAGGGTCGCATCGCGGAGCTCTTGCGGGCCGAGGTCACCCAGTTCGAGCGCTGGGTCCTCCTCCAGATCCTCGACACGGCGTGGAAGGACCACCTCCACGGGATGGACCAGATCCGCGACTCGATCGGCTTCCGGGCCTTCAGCCAGAAGGATCCCCGCATCGAGTTCAAGAAGGAGGCGGCGCGCCTCTTCGACGAGATGCTCCGCGGGGTGCGCGACCGGGTGGCCGAGATCGCCCTCAAGGGGCGCCTCTCGCCCCAGCTTCCGCGGCAGGCCCAACGGCCGGCCCCGGCCGAGGTCGTGCCGGCCCAGCCCGCCATGCCGGCCAGCGAGGAGCAAGGCGGCGAGCCCAGCACCTCGCCCATGCCGCGCATCCCCGCCGCCCCGGCCGCTCCGGCCATCGCCGCCGCGGCGGAGATGATCCGCGGATCCGCCACGCAGGAGCGCGACCTCGAGATCGCCGCGCGGGCCGGCACCCCGGACGACGCCCAGGCTGCCGGCGCCCCGTCGAGCGGGGGCATTCCCGCCGTCGGCCGCAACGAGCCCTGCCCGTGCGGGAGCGGCAAGAAGTACAAGAAGTGCCATGGCAGCCGCGAGGCCGCCTCGACCTGAGGCCCCCCGCCCTCGCCAGCCTCCGTCCGCCGTCCAAGCCCGGGCTCCCGCCCGGGCTTTTTCCTTCCCCCGAGGGTGGGTGAAGCAGCCTTCGGCCCTGTGGACGGCGCCGACGGGCTTGACCATTGGCCGGCCTTCGGTACACTTTTTCGCTCGCGCCTCGTTAGCTCAGTTGGTAGAGCAGCTGACTCTTAATCAGCGGGTCCAAGGTTCGAGTCCTTGACGAGGCATTCTTTTCGCTCGCCCCGCATCCGCCCCCGTATCAACCGGGAATCACCATGGCCGTAGTCGGCTCCTTGGGATGGATCGGATTGGGATGGATGGGAGACGCGGGCGGGCTGGTCAGCCCGGAAGGTGGTCTCCTCGGAGCGGCCGTGCCGTTTCCGACGCTGGCCCACTGGTCGGACCCCTTGGTGATGGTGACCGGCCTCCTGGGCGTGGTCACCGTGGCCCTCCTCGCCGCGGCGTGGCTCCGTCGCCACGAACGGAAGGCCCCGGCTTCGGGCGAGCCGCCGGCTGCCGACTTCCTCCGCTCGATCGCCGACACCGCGAACCTCTTCTTCGCCCGCTACCGGCAGGACGGGAGCCTCGCTTGGATGAGCCCGAGCGTGGCCCGTATCCTCGGCATCGAGGCCCGCGAGTTCCTCGAGCGGCGCGTCGAACTCCGCGACCTGGTGCATCAGGAGGATCGCGAGACGTTCGCCTCCGGCGAGGCGATGCGGACGACCGGCACCTCGAACGCGATCGAGTTCCAGTATCGGGTGCGGGCCGCAGACGGATCGTGGCGCTGGCTCCACGAGCGGCAGCGGCGACTGCCCGCCGGCAAGGATGGCGGCGGATGGGAGACCGTCGCCGTCGACTTCACCGATCGCCGCCAAGCGGACGAGCGGGAGCGCCGCCAGCTTGAGGTCCAGCGGCTCTCGACCCGCGTCCTCGAGTCCTTCCTGCGGGCCGACGACTTCGACGCCGCGGTGGCCAGCCTCCTGCCGCTCCTCGGCCAAGCCTTCGGGCTCTCCCGCGGCACCTTCCTCCTCGTCGAGCAGCGAGGCCTGGGCATCCGGCCCGGCCACGAGTGGCTGGCCCCTGGCGTCGAGAGCGCCGTGGCCCGGCGGCAAACGGTCGAGCCCGCCAACCTCGCTTGGTGGAAGGAGGCAGCGCGAGCCGGACTTCCCATCGTCATCACCCGTGACGAACTCTTCGATCCCCAAAGCCCTGCCGCGGCCATCCACCCCGAGGTCCAATCGCTCCTTGCGGTCCCCATCCTCGTGGGCGGCAAGCCGCGCGGCGGGCTCGTCTTCGAGGATCTCCTCCGCCCCCGCAAGTGGCACGCCGAGGAGATCGGCGTCTTCCAGACCTTGGCCTTTGCCATCGCCCGCGGCATCGAGCAGCAGGAGGCGACCGACGAGCGCCGCCGCTTCGAGGAGTTGCAACGGCAGCTCGAGCGGAGCGAACTGGTGGCCCACCTCGCCGGCGGCGTGGCCCACGACTTCAACAACATCCTCTTCGCGATCGGCGGGCACGTGCAGCTCCTGCGGCTCAAGGCCCTCGAGCCCGACGTCGCAGCGGCCCTCCTCGAGATCGAGCGGGTCATCGCCGACGCGAGCGACATCGTGGCCGGACTCCTCCAGGCCCACCGCGGCGACGTGGAACGACCGCGGCCGGTCGAACTGGCCAAGGAGATCGGCGAGGCCATGCGGCTCGCGACCCGCGTCCTGCCCCGCTCCCTGGCCCTCGAGACCCGCATCGAGCCGCTGGCCGGCGTCCTCGTCCGCTCCACGCAGCAAGGCCTGCGGCAGCTTGTCCTCAACCTGGTGATCAACTCCCGCGACGCCACCAACGGCCGCGGCCGCGTGCGGATCGAAGCCCGCAGCGCCCACCACGCCGTGCTGGGCCCCTGCGTCCTCCTCACCGTCGAGGACAACGGGCCGGGCATCCCGCCGGAACTCCGCGAGAAGGTCCTGCAACCCTTCTTCACCACCAAGGGCTCGGGCGGCACCGGCCTCGGCTTCGTGATTTGCCAGCGCGTCGCGGGCGAAGCGGGCGGAGCCTTTGAGCTTGCCCAGTCGAGCGAGCTCGGCGGCCTGCGGGTCGAGGTCTGGCTCCCGATCGTCGAAGCCTCGGAGGTCGACCCCGTCCGCCCGACTTCGATCGAGCCCGCCAACGACGTGAGCCTCGATGCGGAGGGCGGCGAGCGCTTGGCCGACGTCGCTTCAGTCCTCGTCATCGAGGACGACGACGCGGTGCGCGACGTCCTCGTGGCCACCTTCCAATCGCTCGACATCGACGTCGTGGCCCGCTGCGACGCCCGCGAGCTCGAGGCTTTGGTCATCGATGGCCCGCTGCCCTACGACCTCCTGGTGATGGACATCGACCTCCCCGGCCGCACCGGCATCGAGGCCCTGGCGGCGGTGCGCTCGCGCGGCGTGCGGCTCCCCTGCCTCTTCGTCACCGGCGGGACCGGCGAGCCGCCGGCGTCGCTCGCCCCCATGCACACCCTCCGCAAGCCGTTCCGGATCGACACCCTGATCGCCGCGGCTCGCCGGCTCCTCGACGAGTCGCGGGCCGTGCCGGGGGCATGAGCGTGCCACGCCCCGCGCGATGGCTCAGGTGAAGCGCCGCAGCTCCTCCGGCACCGAGCGGATCCCGCGCCGCGAGGCCTTGGCCACCGCGTACTCCATGGAGCGACGGACGCGGTCGCGGACCTTGACGTCGATCTCGAGGCCGTGCTCCTCCATGGCGGCGAGCGACCATTGCCACGCCCGCCACTCCTCGAGGCAGCGTGGCTTGACCGCCCCGAGGCCGATCGCGTGGTGCCCGACCTCGTGCAGGAAGATGGCGCAACTCAGCGGGCTCTTCGGATAGGGCGACTCGAGCATCGCCTGGCGGCGTCCATCGCGGTAAAGCAGTTCCCACGCGCAACCCGACATCGAGCGGCGCCAGCGACGCACGCGGAAGCCGTAACGGGCCTTCATCGCCTCGACCAAGGCGTCGTAGCGTGCCTGCCGCTCGGCCCGCTTGCCCGTTCCCGCCGATCGCGTCCGCTTGGCGGCGGGGCGCGGTTGCTTGGACCGGGTCCGCGTGGGACGCGCCGGCTCCGGCCGGAGGAAATCGAGCACGAGTTGCATCCACTTCACGGCGTCGCCCCGTCCCTGCCGAGCGCCGTGACCGGCATGCCAGGCTCGAAGGGTCGGCCGTTCCGGTAGGCATCGAGGCTCATCGGCCGACCGCCTTCCGGCTGCAGGCTGAGGAGTTCGAGCCCTCCCCGCTTGCAGGCGATGGTCCGGGCGGCCGTGACGGTGCCCGGCTCCCCGCCCGCAGCGACCTCGCGGACGCGAAGGAGCCGGAGCTTCTGGCCGCCCAGCAGGACGTCGCAGCCTGGCCACGGCGTGAGGCCGTGGATCCTGGCCCGAGCCGCCGGAGCATCGAGCGTCGCAAGGTCGAGCCAGCCGTCTTCCTTGCGGAGCTTCCTCGCCTTCGAGACCCGGGCTTCGTCCTGTCGCTCGCCGCCCACCGCGCTCGGACCGCCCCGATCGAGCCGCTCGAGGACGGCCAGTACGGCTGCCGGCCCGAGCGCCGCGAGACGGTCGTGGAGTTCACCAGCATTCTCGAGCGGGTCGATCGGGGTCGCCACCCGCTCGTAGACCAGCCCCGCGTCCATCCGCTCGGCGAGGCTGATGACGCTGACGCCGGTCTCCGCACAGCCGTCGATCATGGCCCAGTTGATCGGCGCCGCCCCGCGGTAGGCAGGAAGGAGCGAGGCGTGGAGGTTGATCGCGAACTGCCCCGAGAGTAGCGGCGGCGCGAGCTTCTGCCCGAAGGCGATCACCACGAAGGCCTGGGCTCCGACCGCGTGGATGGCCGCGATCTCCTCCGAGCGGTTGACGTCCTCGGGCTTGCGGACGGCGATGCCCTGCTCCGCCGCCCAGCCGGCGATCGGCGTCGGCGTCAGGCTGCGTCCGCGGCCCGCAGGCCGATCGGGCTGGGAGACGACCAGGCTCACCTCGTGCCGCGCAGCGAGGGCCGCAAGGGTCGGTAGGCCAAAGGCCCCGGAGCCGAAGAACACGATCCGCACGGTGCGCCGTCCTTGTCGCTCGCCCAGAGGAGTGCACGCTGACCCGGTCCCCGGATCAGCCCTCGTAGTCGTCCCGCAGTTCCTTCACCTTCTTCCGCGTCGCCAAGCGGTCCATGGGCGTCATGCGGTCGAGGATCAACTTGCCCTCGAGGTGGTCGAACTCGTGCTGCCAGATGCGGGCCAGGATGTCGTCGTCGGTGCGGGTGAAGGTCCGCCCCTCGAGATCCATGGCCTCGATGGTCACGATCGGCGGGCGGCGGATCTCGGCCCGGATGCCGGGGAGGCTCAGGCAGCCCTCCTCGTAGGGCTCGACCGCCCCCTCGAGGGCCAGGATCTTCGGATTGATGTAGACGCCGAGCGGCTCCGCTGGCCGGTCGCCCTCCGGCTCGCGAGCTTGGACCACGAAGATCCGCACGCTCTCCCCGACTTGGGGGGCCGCCAACCCGGCTCCGTCCTCCTCCTTCATCACCCGCACCATGTCGTCGACCAAGGCCCGCACCCACGCGTCGATCCGTTCCACGTCCCTGGCCCGGGTCTGGAGGACCGGAGCTGGGTAGAGGACGATCGAACGCGGCTTGGCAGAGGCTCCCGAGGTCGGCATGGTCGCACTGTAGCAACCCGCCATGCGCTGATTCCCTCGAACGACGCTGTTGCCGCCGCCTTGGCGCTACGCCGCATCCTGTGGCCGCGACGGTGCGAAGAGGAGAAGGCGATCGGGCGACCGCGTGCGTCGAGCGCCGCCATCGAGGTTCTCCACCATCGATCCGAACGAAGTGCCCGGAGCCTGGCAGGACTCCCGATATCCACTCGCGGCCTCCTCCCGGCCGCTCGTGGCCACCCGAACCGCCCACCCGAAAGCTCGGAAGGCGGTTCCCACCCCCACCCCGGCCCGGGTCAAGGGGGTTCCGTCCGACCGACGCGTTGACCCGTAGTGGCCAACGGGTTTACCTTCCACGTTCCCAACTCCGCTGGCCGACTCCCGGCCCGGAGCGAGCCCCAACGAGCGAGTGCCTGTGCTGCCCTTTTTCGGACGGAAGAAGAAGCCTGATCCCGCGCCCCTCGATCCGACCCAGACCTCGGGGGCCGGAGCGGTCCCGCCCGGAAAGCCTCCGGCCGCGACGTCGGATGGTGCCTTCACCCCCCAGCCCGACAAGGCGAAGAAGTTCTTCGACCACGCCCGGACCACCGCGGCGACGGGGAACTTCGCCTACGCCATGACGCTGTACGCGAACGGCCTCAAGCTCGACCCGGGCAACATGACCGCCCACGGCGAGTTCTACGAGGTCGGCATCCGCTACCTGCAAGCCGGCGGCAAGCCGGCCTCGCGGGGCGACGTCAAGGCCATCGACGGCCCTGGGCCGGTCGACAAGTTCGTGGCCGCCGAGTTCGCCTGGGTGCACGACCTCAACAACCTGAGCCTGGCCATGGACCTCGCCGAGGCCATCGTCAAGGCGACCCAGCTCGACTACGCGGCCTGGTTCGCCCCCCGCTACTTCAACATGCTGAAGAAGCAGGGCAAGAAGAAGTCGCAGTGGATCAACGCCATGAGCCACTTCCGCGGCATGCAGTCGTGGAGCCAGGCCTTCGAGGCGGGCGAGATGGCCCTCTCCCTCGATCCGGCCGACGGCGGGCTGCAGGCCGAGCTGCGCCAGCTCGCCGCCCAGCGGGCGATTTCCTCCGGCGGCTACGACAAGACCGAGGCCGGCCAGCAAGGCGGCTTCCGCTCCAACATTCGCGACGCGGAGAAGCAGAAGGCCCTTGAGGAGGCGGAGTCGCTCTCTGGCGGCGCCGACGTCGAGGAACGCAACCTGGAGCGGGCCCGCAAGGACTTCGACGACAACCCGATGTCGCCCGAGGCCATCAGCAAGTACGCCCAGCTCCTCAAGCGGAAGGGAACGCCCGAGGCCGAGGAACTGGCCCACTCGGTCTACATGACCGGCTTCGAGCGGCTCGGCGAGTATCGCTTCCGGATGAACGCCGGCGACATCCGCATCAGCCAGCTCCGCCGCCGCGTCGAAGCGGCCAAGGAGCGGTTCGACGGCCAGCCCGACGACCTCATCCTGAAGACCGAGTACCACGACCTCCGCAAGGAGTACCTCGAGCTCCGCTCCAGCGAGCTCCGCGAGCGGACCGCGAAGTACCCCACCGACCGGACCATCAAGATGGACCTCGGCCGGCTGGAGTACGAGCTTGGGCGCTACGAGGACGCCATGGGTTGCTTCCAGGCGTCGAAGGACGAGATCAAGTTCCGGGTGGCCGCCGCCCACATGCTCGGCAAGTGCTTCGCCGCGATGGGCTGGCATGCCGAGGCGATCGGCGAATACCGCGAGGCCCTCTCCTCCCTCGACTCGACCCAGAAGGAACTCGAGCTGCCGATCCGCTACGACCTGATGCTCTCCCTGGTCGAACAGGCCAAGGGCGAGCGCAGCCCGGCCGGGGCCAAGGAAGCGTTCGAGATCTGCTCCGCGATCCTTCGCAGGGATATCGGGTACCGCGACATCCGCGAGAAGCGGAAGGAGATCGATACGCTCCTCAAGGAGCTCGGAGGCTGACGCGGCCGGTGGCCGCTGGTCCCGCCTGCATCGTCCGGACGCCACGAGCCATCGCGTGACCGTCGTCGCCGTCATCCCCGCCCGCTACGGCTCGACGCGCTTCCCCGGGAAGCCGCTCGTCGCCAAGACCGGCAAGCCGCTGATCCAGCACGTGGTCGAACAGACCGCCCGGTGCGAGCGGATCGCCCGCATCATCGTGGCCACCGACGACGAGCGGATCCGCGCCGCAGTCGAGGGCTTCGGCGGCGAGGCGGTGATGACCCGAGCCGACCATCCCAACGGCACCTCGCGCATCGCCGAGGTTGCCGAGCGGCTCGACTGCTCGATCGTGGTCAACGTCCAAGGCGACGAGCCGTCGATCGAGCCCGTCCTCATCCACCGAGCGATCGAGGCCCTCGAGACCCATCCCGAGGCCCCCATCGCGACCATCGCGAGTCCCTTCGCCCCGGGGGAGGACCCCACCAACCCAAACGTGGTGAAGGTGGTCCTCGACCGGACCGGGCGGGCCCTCTACTTCTCGCGTTCGCTCATTCCAGCCTGGCGAGACCGTGAACGGGATCGCGCCGCCGATCCCGCCGCGACGCCCGCCGCCGAGCCCCTGAAGCACGTCGGGCTCTACGTCTACCGCCGGACCTTCCTCGCCACCTTCGTCGGATTGCCGGCCACGCCCCTCGAGCGGACCGAGCAGCTCGAGCAGCTCCGGGTCCTCGAGCACGGCTACCCGATCGCCGTCGCCATCGGCCCCTCCCCCTTCCAGGGGATCGACACCCCCGAACAGTACGAGGCCTGGGTCCGGCACATGGCCTCGGCCGGACGCCGCTAGCCCGGCCGGAGAGCCTGGGGCTGCGGGCACTTCCCCAGTCGGCGTCGGGACCACCTGTGTGCAGATGGTCCGAGCCCTTTTCCGCGCGACCCCGGCGCGGTACGGTAGGGAATGCCCCACTCGGAACCCCATACAGGCCCGGCCTTCCAGCGCGAAGGTGCCCGCGAGCCTGGACGCGCCAGCTCGAACCCGTCCCCTGGCCCCATGCAGGGCCTGTCCTCCACTGGGGCGGCTGCGGGGGGTGAGCGGTTCGACGATTGCGGCTTCCTCTCCAAGTTCGGCCAGAGCGAGGAGTCGAGCGAGTGGTACTCGCCCGCCCCGGCCGGCTACCAGAAGGGCCGGACCAAGTTCGTGGCGGTCATCGGCACCGTCATGAGCGGCCTCGGCAAGGGCATCTTCGCCAGCTCGCTGGCCAAGCTCATCCAGGACAAGGGGCTCAGCGTCGCCCCCATCAAGCTCGAGGGCTACCTGAACATCGACGCCGGGACCCTGAACCCCTATCGCCACGGCGAGGTCTTCGTCCTCGAGGACGGCTGCGAGACGGACATGGACCTCGGCACCTACGAGCGGGTGCTGAGCCAGAACCTCTCCCGCAAGAACTTCATCACCGCCGGCCAGGTCTACACCGAAGTCCTCGAGCGCGAGCGGCGCGGCGGCTACCTCGGCCGCGACGTGCAGATGATCCCCCACGTCACCGGGGCGGTGAAGATGAAGCTCCGCGAGCTGGCCATGACCGGCAACAACGGGAAGCCGGTCGACGTCGTCTTCGTCGAGGTCGGCGGCACGGCGGGCGACTACGAGAACGGCTTCTACATCGAGGCCCTGCGCGAGCTGGCCTTCGAGGAGGGCACCGAGTCGACCTGCTTCGTCTCCCTGACCTACGTGCTCGAGCCGTCGATCCTGGGCGAGCAGAAGTCGAAGGCGGCCCAGCTCGGCATCAAGCGGCTGATGGAAGCGGGCATCCAGCCCCACATCGTGGCCTGCCGGGCCAAGAATCCGGTCAACGAGAAGGTGCGCGAGAAGATCGCCAT
Source organism: Phycisphaerales bacterium (assembly GCA_044224425.1). GTDB lineage: Bacteria > Planctomycetota > Phycisphaerae > Phycisphaerales > SM1A02 > JAEUIT01. The sequence goes on along the minus strand of JBGAKK010000010.1, from coordinate 65,497 downwards.
GTTCTCGAACGTGCCGCTGCGGCGGGTCTTCTCCATGCACGACCGGGAGTCGATCTACGTGATCCCCGAGGCCATGCGGGCCCAGGGGCTCGACCGCGAGATCCTCTCCCTCCTCGACCTCCACGACCGCGTCAACCCGGCCCACGAGGACGCCGCCCGCCAGGCGTGGCTGACCTTCTCGAACAAGCTCTCGACGCCGAAACGTCACCGCATCGACCTCGGCATCGCCGGCAAGTACGCCAGCCTCCGCGACGCCTACGCCTCGATCGAGAAGGCCATCGAGCACTGCTCGATCCATCTCTCGTGCGACGTGAAGGCGCATTGGCTCGACACCACCGAGTTCGAGACCCTCGACATCGCCAAGAAGGCCCTCGGACATCTGCACGCCGTCATCGTGCCGGGCGGCTTCGGCACCCGCGGCGTGGAAGGCAAGATCCGCTGCGTCAACGTCTGCCGGACCCAAGGCATCCCCTTCCTCGGGATCTGCCTCGGCTTCCAGGTGGCGGTGATCGAGTACGCCCGCAACGTGCTGGGGCTCGACGGGGCCAACTCGACCGAGTTCGAGCCTCGCTGCCAGCACCCGGTGATCGGCGAGCTGCCCGAGCAGAAGCGGATCGAGGGGATCATGGGCGGCACCATGCGGCTCGGCGGACAGGATGTGGTCCTCGAGCCCGATTCCCTGGCCAGCTTCCTCTACGACAACAAGACCTCGGTGCGGGAGCGCTTCCGCCATCGGTACGAAGTCGAGCCCCGCTACATCGAGGCCATGACCGCAGCGGGCTTCGTCTTCGGCCGGCACCCGAAGTACCCCATCATGCAGGTGATGGAGCCTGCCGCAAGCGTCCACCCCTACTTCCATCTCGGCGGCCAGTTCCACCCCGAGCTGACCAGCCGGCCGCTCCGTCCCCAGCCCCTCTTCATGGGCCTGATCGCGGCCAGCGCGTCCGCCGGGCCAACCCCAGGCCTGCACCAGTTCATCTCGTCCGCGGAGAACCGCCGCATTGCGCGCACTGCGCGGTGAACTCCAGGTCCGCAACGGCCGCGCCCGCCGCCGGCCGCTGCTCCTCTACGCTTCCGCGCGGTCTTGAGTTGCGTGGTGGATCAAGCCGGTATTGCTCTGCAGCGGACCTGGGCGCAACTCGGAGTTCTCGCGTAACCCGGAGATCGAGTTCGAGTCCGCCCATCGGCGTGGAAACAGCCCGCCCTTGGCGAGCCGTTTCCAATGCCAAGTCTTGCCAGCATGCGGGGCGAGGGGCATGCAGCGGCCCTTGGGCCCTTCTCAATGCCGATGCATATCTGAAATCGCCCCATGCGAGGCCGAGGGCATGCCGCGGCCCCACGCCCTTTGGCGGGCCGTTTCAAGTACCGAGGGCGGTGCAGGGAGTCCAGGCGTCCTCGCCGCGGCACCCCTCGATCACGTGAGCCTATCCATCACCGCGACCCCTTGGCGGTAGATTGGTGCCAGCGGCGCACGACGATGGCCCTGGCGCATCAGGGGGACCGTGCGCAGGACCACGCACGGAGGGGAGGAGCCCGCATGCAATCGCGACGCGCACGCTGGTGGGGCGCCCTCTTCCCCGGATACCGGAGAGACCATCCACTCGACGCCCCGGCGGCTCCCGAGCGGAGGCCTATGCACTCGCAACTCGATCGTGCCTTGCTGTGGCTCGATCGCCACGCCAGCCTGCTCGCCATGGGGCTCGCCGCAGTCCTCGCCCTCCTGGTGCTCCTGTACAGCGTCCGGAAGCATCACCCTCCCGTCCCGCAGTGGCTCTTCGGCATGGCGTTGGTGTCTGTGGTGCTCGCCGTGGCGAGTCGCTCCCGCCGACTCGAGGTTCTCCGGCTCCGTCACCTCCCCACCGCCCTCTCGTTCGCGGCAACCACCATCGGGGCCGGCTGCTTCGTCAACCTCGCGACCAGCATGGCCATCGAGCCGGCCGTGGCGGCCGCCCGCGAGCCAGTGGGGAGCTTCTTCCGGAACCACGACCTCCGCAACACGACGGTCACCGCGGTGGCCCGCGTCGTGGAGCAGCAGGCCGATTCCGCGGGTACGCCGGAGGATGCCGCGGCCCTCCGCCGCCTGGCCGCTCGCCTGCAGGACGGCGCCCTGAACGCGCTCATCGATGCCGACGTCGCCGCGGAGTCCGTGCGCGGGGCGCGCCCCGAGTTCCCCGACCTGCACGAGAGAGCCCTCCCCCGGTATCAAGCCGGGGCTTTGGCGATGTCGCCGCATGCATGGCGGTCGCTTCTCGACCGGGTGGGCCGAGACGGGCTCTCCGACCGTGAGTTCGACCGGCTCTGTGCCTCGCTTCCTGCCCGGTTTGGCCCTGCGTTGAGGGAGGCCGTCAAGCGGGACGATCGGGCCATGATCGCCCTGAACTGGCTCTCTGCAGGCTCGTTCCTTCGTACCGAAGAGCTGCTGAGTCGCTCCACCAGCCTGACCGCTCGGCTGCTGGGTGCCCGCTCCGCCGACCGTTCTGCGATGTTCGGGCCCCAGCTCGAAGCATTCCTCGATCTCTCGCAGCGGATTGCCCTGGTGGGCCCACCAGGCGAGATCACAGCAGACTCGCTGCTGGCGGTCTGGAAGTCGGACCTCGCTTGGCTGGCGAGCATTGGACACTCCACTCCGTCACCGGATGGGCAGTCCCTCGTCTGGCTGGTCGCCGCCCTCTCCACCTCGGTCGGGGCGTCGACGGCGGACGCCAAAGGGGCGATCGATCTTGCCGTGGCTCTCATTCCAGCCGACGCCTATCTCCGAAGGCTCCAGATCCAGGTTGCACCGAACGACCGCGCCAGCACCGAGCTCGCCATCGACGCGCTTCGCGAGTTTCGCAATGCCGTGGCTCGCGAGGGCGGCGACCCGCTCGGGTCGCCGCAGTGCGTCTATTTGCACCTGGAGGCCATGAGAGCCGGGGTCGACATCGACGCGCTGTGCGAAGGCGCATTTGATGACGCAGCGATCAAGGTCGTCCAGTCGAGCCCCCCCGCCATCGGCTACAGCGTCGCGCAGGCTGTTGCCAGCGTGCTCTCGCAGTCTGGCGAGGATGCCCGGGCGGAGCGAGTTCTCAAGCTTGCACTCGGGACACTTGACGCCGGGTGCATCGAGGCGCGGCTGGACACCCAATGTCTCGAGGTCGGGGTCGCCAGTTCGCTCGGTGCGGTGATGGAGGCGGTCCAACTTCAGGAGGAGATGATTCGGTTCGCGAGGTCGAGCGGACTCGCCATACCTCCAGAGGAGTGGGCACGGCTCGCCCGTCTTTGCCTCCGGAGCGGCGATCGCCGACGGGCCGACACGGCAGCGCAGCGGGCCTACGAGATCGTTCGTGACGCCGGCTGTCGCGGAGCGATCTCCAACCTCTTCCGGGATCTGTCTGGCGACGATGTCCGGGTCACAGGCCACGATCCGTTCCAACACCTTCGGCTCGGATTCCTCCGTTCGGCGTCTGCGGAGGGCGACGACGGCCTGGCCTCGGAGCTGCTCGGAACCTTTCAGCAGCAGCTTTGGCTGGAGCGGGCGACACGTCTCGTGGCTCCCCGGAGCGACCAGCCCGCCGATCCCCCTCCCGACTCGGGCACATTCACTGCCGCACCCTCGCCGCCCCTTGCCGATCAATTAGCCGAGGCCATCCTGCCGCTGCCCCCCGGCTCTGCGTCCCAGCGACTGCTCCGCGAGCTGTGCGGTGCGGACCTTCCCGCCTCCACGCCTTCGTCGGAGGCGGGATCGATCGACATGCGGGTGAGTCCGCGGCGCTGGCCGCCACCTCATTGGAGCTCGGGCAGGCGGACGCCGACCATCGAGGAGGTGCGGGAGCTCGATCGGGCGGGAGGCGATGGCGTCGAGCTTGCCTCCGCGCTCCAGTCCCTCCTGCAGCGTTGCGATCGTGACCGCCTGCTGCCCACGGCCCACGAGTTGGCCCACGCCATCGAGCATCCGCTCGCCCTGCAGATGCTTGGCTCGGAACTCCTCGCCATCGTCACTCGCGAGTGCGATCGGCGCGGCGACGTTCCGCCGGCCGAAGCACTCGAGCTGGTGGCGAGGATCGCCGCCCAGACTGCGGACGTCGAGCTGGAGGATGCCGCAGCCTACTGGCTCGCCGGACAGAGCGCCGCCGCGCTCCGGTCTTCCTACGCCGGGGACCTCTTGCGGGTCAGGGGACCGCGGCGCAACGACGAGCTCTCCACGTTCGCTCACGACGTGCTCCTCCGCAACGCCACCGCGCCCCGACGCCCAGGACGACTGCCGCCCAATCCGACTGTCCTCTTCGCCGCGGCAGCCGAGGCGTACGGGCGCAGCGAGATCGAGCTCGCCGACTACCTCATCGATCTGCTGTGCGAGACCACGCAAGGCGCCGCCCTCGATGAAGACCGGTGGTTGGGACGGCTGGCGCGAGCCTACGACCGGATGGGGCGCGGGCAGTTTGCCGCTGCCCTGTCGGAGTTGCGGGCCCTGCACGCCGAGCACAGCGCGATGGGTTCGGGGCGACGCCTCGCCGAGATCGACATGGCGGTGGCGGTCGCCCACGCCGGACTCGGCAACGCAGGCGAAGCGATGCGCTGCGTGGAGCAGGTGCTGCAGGAGTCCGCTTGCCCCGCCCCGGATCTTGCGACCGCGGCGCTACTGTTTCGCTCCGAACTGCTGAACGCCCACGGCGACGGCGACCGTGCAGTCGCCTCGCTGGAACTCGCGGCCGCCAACCTCGATGCCGGTGGCCTTGGCACCCTCGCTCGATACTGGAGGCGACGAGCCGACTCCCTGCGCTGAAGTGCGACGCACGCCCCTCGGCCGGCCTTGCATCGCTGGGCCCGACCTGGAAGGGGCTGGCTCGAGCTGAGCGAGGAGGATCGGACCATCGCCGTCGAGGAGTTCCACCGCCGGGCCAAGATCCGTCTCCCCGACAATCCCCTGCACGTCGTCCTGCACGTCGCCGTCGAGAACCAACTCGCGGAAGGAGTCTCCTGCACGGTCGCGACGATGGAGCGGCTCTTGGCGGGAGGCATGTCGCGGCACGAAGCGATCCACCAGCTCGCCATGGCCCTCATCGAGGACATGCACGCCATGCTGCAAGAGAATCGCAGGTGGGACGAGGCGGTGTTTGCCGCTCGACTGGAGCAACTCCCGCGCTCGAGCGCCGCTGCGGGCACGATCGGACCTCAGCGACCTCCCGTGTCGCCTGCGGCCCGGCTCCGCATCGAGGAGGGCGATGATCGGCGGTCGTCCGACGGGCCGCACATGGCCGCATGACCGATGGCTCGGAGCGGGCGCGGCGAGTCGGGCGCACGACCCGTCTGCGATCCCGCGCCGCTTGCGGAGGTCGCGAGTGGCGTGGAGGACCACGGGCCCGGTGAAGAGCACCGGCCGCGAGCCCCGGACGGCCAGCGGATCATCGCTGCTCGTGAGGCCCGTTGCCGAATGGAAACCCTCGTCCTCGCCTACCGCGCCCCGCCCATCCTCCGCACCGCCTCCACCAAGGTGGTGAGGGGGAGAGCGATGGTCGCGCTCCGGTCGAAGCGGGCGATGACGACGCCGAGCGGCTCGCCGTCGAGATCGATGAGCGGTCCGCCGCAGGCGTCTGGCGGCAGGTCGGCGTCGCAGACGATCACGCGGCCGAAGCCGGTCCGTCGACCGCTGGTGGGGACATCATCCGGTATCCGTCCTCCCTGCCATGGCGCCGCGGAGAGGCCGGTGTCGAAGTACGTGCCCTCCGAAATGCCGGCGGCCTCGATCGCCCCGCCAGCGTGGGGCACCGAGGGGCCCGGGCAGAGGAGAATCATCCCCGGCAGCGGGCAGGGATCGTGGATGGCGGCCTGTCCGAGCGGACGCCCGGGCAGGTCGCGGTCGGCGTCGAGAAGAACGAGGTCGGTCGCCTCGTCGCTCGAGCGGATCGCCGCCCGGGCCTCCCATCCCGCGCCGTCCCGCAGGAGAAGCGTTGCCGCGCCAAGTTGGGCGCCGAGCGAACTCGCCTTGGCCAGTACGGTGCGGCGCCCGACCTGCGTGGCAAGCGAGAGCCGCGTGCGACGCTCCGTCCGGTCCGGTCCGTCGCCGACGCGCTGCACGCCGAGCACCTCGAAGACGCCGATCGCCGCCGTGGCCACCGCGGCACGGGCCTCGGGATGCTCGGCGACGAACGCCTCGGTGGGAAGGACACGATGCTGGTCCTCGAGAATCAACGTCGACCATCGGGCCGAGGAATCGACGTTGCCCCCGGTCGCGATGATCGTTGCCGCCAGGCTCCGGAGGAGATCGCCGGCCTGCATCGCGTTCACCCCGGGATTGCCGCGGGCGACGCCGGTGGCGATGCCGATCAGCGTTCCGTCGAGCGCGTAGACCGGCCCGCCCGAGTCTCCGGGGGCAAACGTCGCGTCGACGATCGCGGTCGGCCCCATGCGCCGCAGGACTCGCCCCGCCCGGCACCGGACGGTGAGTTCGTGCTCGTCGCCCGGCAAGGGGGCGAATCCGAGACTCACCACCCACTCGCCCGGCTCGGGCACCGCGTTGCCCGCGGTCGCCAGTCGGAGCGGCTGCGGGTCGTCGTCCTCGGGCTCGAAGCGCACCACGCCGAGATCGATGAACTCGTCGGACAACCCGCCCAGCGAGACGCCCTCCCGGCTCGTCCCATCGAGGAATCCGACCTGCATGCGCCGACCGCGCGGGCCCGCCACATGGGCGGCCGTCACCACGATCCCTGGCTCGATGGCCAACACGCCGCTCCCCGAGTCGGCCAGCTCGGAGCTCTCGTCGCGATCCTCCGGGAGGCCCTCGAGGAGGACGATGTGGAAGGCCCGGGTCACGGCGACGCGCTCGACGCCAGCTTCGAGCATGGCGAGGGAACGCGTGGTTCGGGCCCGAAGCGGATCGTCGACCTGCCACTCGCGGTGCCGCACCCATGCTGCGTAGGAGCGCCCCGAGAGGTGATCGCGCAGCGTCGCCGACATCCTCCGGCGGAACGGCTCGAACCGGTCGTCCGTCGCCCGTTCGGACTGGCTCGCAGCGCACCAGGGGACGATCCATCCCAGCCCAGCGATCATCACGAGGAGCGCTGCGAAGCCGGCCCCCCTCCAGCTCGGACGGCGTCGCCCGAGGGCAACCGACCCGCCCCGAGAGGCAACCATCGTCGATCCGGACCTTCGAGCCGGCGACCAGCCAGCCTCAATGGGTGCGGCACGCGGTCGGTCGTCGCTGATCGCTCGGTCGCTCACGCTGGTGGTGATTATCTCGCCGTTCGGCCGACCGGGAAGCGCCAGCCAACGTCGAAGGCACCATTCGAGCGATGTCCGCCACGCGCGGACTCGCTAGGGCTTCAGCAAGGCGGTCAGCACCACGGCGAGGATCACTTGGGCCACGAAGTAGAGGAGGGCGATCAGCCCGGCCCGCCGCAGATCGATGCCGTAGGCCGCGGAGAGCACCACCGCCAAGCCGGTCGCCACCACGCCCAAGGCGACGAACGCCCCTGCCACGCCGATCGAGGGCGAGAGCACCAGGGACAGCACGAAGCCGGCGAGCGAGGTGCCGAGCGAGACGAGCACGGCCCCCAGGAAACTCACTTCCGCATCGCTGAGAGCCTTCAGAAGGGCGATCAGGATGACTGCGTTGATCACGACGCCGATCATGGGCGAGGACCTCCCACGGGTAGGACCAGGCACGTGCCGCGGACCGCCTGCCCCGCGCAGGCGCCGATCGACCGCGTCACGGCCGGTCAGCCGCAGTCTAACCCACGGATCGCGTCGGCACCGAGCTCGGGACGCCAGATGCCCCCCGTCTCCCCCGCCTCCGGGTTCGTCGCCTAGGGCGCCGTCCCCGTCTTCTCCTTCGGAGCATCGGGGTTGAGGTAGGCGTTGGTCATCCGCCACACCCCCGGCTCGGGACATTGGAGCGGTCGACCGTTGGCGGCCCCGGCGTTGCGGCCGTCCCACACGAGGAGGATCAGGTCCGACAGGGCCGAGGGATGCTGGAAGACGTAGGCGTGGCTCGTCGTGTAGCCGCTCACGCTGCAGTCGATCATCTCGACGTCGGGCAGCTTGGCCAAGGCCTTCCGCTGGGCGGCGGTGAAGTCGTCGGGCGAGAGGCTGCCCAGTCGGCGCGTACTTCCCATCAGCCAGCGGGCGAAGCTGATGGCGAGGTCGTCGGGCGAGAAGTAGACGACCAGCCGCTCGGTGATCTGGAGGATGTTCTCGCCGACCACCCGCTGGCCAAACACCTGGAGATCGAGGTCGGGGGCGGCCAGGACGACCGTCTTGATCTTGAGGATCTCCCGCATCGAAGCCTTGGTCTCCTCCGGGATCGCCTCGGGAGCGGCCGCCTCGGGCAGGAGAGCCGCGACGAAGGAGCGTCCGACCAGCCCGCGGACCTCGGCGTTCAGTTCGCGCAAGGCCGTCGCCACCACGTCGGTGCCGCGGCTGTGGGCAATGATGTGCACGCCCTTCACCTCGGGGCACATGGCCACCGCCCGCAGCACCGCCTTCAGGTGGAGGACCGTGAATTCACCTGACTCGCGGTCGTAGCCGTAACCCGAAAGCCCCCCGCTCCCGCCCGCCGGCCAGGTGTAGACAAGCGGCACGCCGCGCCGTCCGCTGAAGTGCCAGGCCTGGGCCAAGCGGATCAGGGCATTGTCGAAGGTGTTGTTGTAGCCATGGACGAAGAGGATGACTTCCTTGTCCTCGGTCTTCGCCAAGGCCTCGGAGAGGAAGCGATCGAACTCGGCGACCTCCGCATTGTGGATGGCGAGCCCGTTGAGGCTCGTGGCGAGCGACCCGGTCTGGGCATCGCGGAGAGCCTCGAGCGGCGTGAAGCTGCCCACCTCGGCGACGTTCGTCACTTCAACCGCGTAGCTCCGCTTCCGCTCGCCGCTGGTCGAGAGGTCGACGAGCTCGTCCCAGGTGAGGGCCGGATCGCATACCACCTCGGCGTGGCCATAGGTGACCTGCAGGCTCCGCACCGAGGTATAGGCCGGGCCGCCCTCGCCAGGCAGGGCCCGCCCGCGGTCGGTCACGTAGAGGATCGGCATCTCCGCGGTCTGGAGGGCCGGGTTGAGCTTCTCGTAGAGCTCTTTCGCCTCCGGCCGGCGCATGACGTAGGGGGTGACGATCAGCTCCTCCTGGCAGCCGCCGGCAAGGGCGACGGCGAGGAGCGTCGCCGCCAAGTTCCCCGGACGGCGGCCGAGGCGCGTTTGCACGAGACGTCGGAGGCTGGCCATGGACGAGAGGATACCGGTTGGCGCCGCCTCTTCGGGCCACGAATCGGCCGCCTCTCGCCAGAGTCCGCCGCTCTCGATCCTGTGGATGCGGGCACGTCGCGGCGTGCTCTCCCGCGCCGAGCCGCGCCTCTCCCGGCATCCGCCGACGAGGTCGAGTTCCGTTAGACTGCCCTCATGGGTCGGCTCCCGATCGGCTCGAGCCTTCGCTCCATCGGCACGTGCATGGCGGCTGCGGCCGTCGTCGTCGCGCTCGGCGCGACCGAAGCGGCGGAGCCCTCGCCGGCGGAACCGGCAGCGGCTTCCACCAGCGAACCGTTCGAGGCCGTGCCGCTCCCCTATCTTTTCGAGGGCAGGCTCGTCGGGACCAGGATCCTCGGGCGCGACCCCAAGGACCCGAGGAAGGGAAGCGCTCTCGCCCTCCAGTTCCTCCAGCTTGAAGACTTCACAGCGTTAGTCCGCCTCCCAGGCCCAGGACTCCACACGGTCCTCGTCGACGGCCCGGTCGACCCCGACACGATCACGCCCGAGGCCTACGCAGCGCTCCTCCGCGAGCGTCTTCCCGCCGGCGTCGGTCTCGGAGATCCGTGCCTCGTGCATGCCACGGGCCAGACGCTCGTCGCCCTCGAGCGATCGACCCCCGAGAACCGGGATGCGTTTTTCCGGGCTCGGCTCCCACTCATCGTCGAGACGGCCCGGTCGCGCCTCGCCAAGTACGATCGGGCTCGGTTCGAGGCCGACGCCGCCAGCGCGAGGCAACGCGCCGCGGAACTCCGTCGCCAAGCCGACACCGTACGAGTAGACCAAGGTCGTTGGATGCACCACCGTCACGCCCAGGAAGCGCTCTGGGGTTCGGCCACGATGCTCGATGCGTACGCTGGTCTGGCGCGCACCGCCCGCGGCAACCTGGACCGCGTTCGTCCCTTGGCGGCCGATGAGACGCTGGCCGAGATCGATCGTCTCATCGCCCAGGCGAGCGCCGCCATCGATGCCGCCAAGGAACTGTCCGATGGACTCCGGGCGGAAGCCGCGGCGGAGCCGGAGGCGAACCCTCCATGAGTGGCGCCGTGTTGCGAGCTCCGGCCGGACGGTTCCTCCTCCTGCTCCTGGGCGTCGTCTCCACGCTCTGGGCGTCGCTCCATGTCCAGGCGTCGAGTAGCGCGCCCCGATCGACCTCGGCCACGCTCGTCCTCGCCCGGGCCAAGCTGACTGGCCTTTCGTTTGGGCGACAGGGGTTCAAGCCGGACGATCTCCGTGTCCAACTGCTGGCAGACTTCCGCCTCCTCGATCGCTACGCCAACGCGAGCCCCGATTCGTGGATTGGCGTCTTCGTGGTGCCGATCGGCGAGCCGTTCGATCTTGGCGACCCCGCCACGGCCAACCTCTCCGCGGTGATCGCGGAGCGCGTTCCCCCCGCACTCACCCTCGGTGCCAACTACCTCGTCGTCATCGAATGGAGCAGTGGGGGACGGCGGCTCGCGGGGATCACGCCCGACGCCCCCGACGCCCGGCGCGCCTTTCTTCGCCAGCACGCCCAGACCATCCTCGACGCCGCCGAGCGACAGATCTTCCTGCGCGAACTCGAGAGCCAGCGCGGCTCGCTCCCCCGCTCGGCCGCCCTGCTTCACCATCCGTCGCCGTCGCCGGAGGCACGCGAAGCGTTGGTCGCGTCGCTCTGGAAGCAGGTCGAGGTGGCGAAGGCGACCCTGGCGATAGCGGCCCAGACCCGGGCCATGCTCCTCCGCATCCGCTTCGACCTTGAACCTGCCGAGCAGGCGGCCATCGATCGTCTAACGTCGACTGGGACAGCGGCTGCCGCCGCCCTCGAGGCCACGATCGAGGAGGTCGAGCCACAGCTTCCGGACGCGCGCGAACACTGAGCGTCCGAAGCGATCACCCTCCCGTTCGCGCCGTCGGCAACCCCACCGCCCTCATCACCTTCCCGATCGGCAGCCGCTTGCCCACCGCGATCGCCGGGTCGAGGAGGTTCCACACCACGACGCCATCGTCGCTCTCCGGTTCGAGGAGGTACGCGGCCAGCCGGCCGAGCGGCTGGCCGCGGCGGACAACGATGGTGCCGGCCGGCAGCGTCGCCTGCTCCGTGACCGTCGTCCCCGCGATCTCGCGGGTGGCGTGCCCTTGGAACGGGCGATTGGCTGCCTTCGACTCGCTCACCTCGAACCAGGCGACGTCGGTGGCGAGCGGCGCGGTGAGTTGCTCGACCAGGATGCCGTGGCGGCGGAGCAGTTCGACCACCGCAGGCGTCGTTGCCTCGGACGCCGGCAAGACATAGGCGAAGGCGGTCGGCACGCTTCGGCTCGGGGCGAAGAACCCGTAGTCGGGCATCTCGACCGGCGTGACTTCGTCCTTCACCACCACCGTCATCTCCTTCCCGTTCCGCGGATTCACCTCGTGGGTCACCTTGCCGACGAGGATCGGCACCGGAGCGGGCAGTGCCTTCGGCTCGTAGTCGACCCCGAGCGGCGTCGGCTCGCCGCGCCGGCCGGCGTCGAGCACCGCCTGGTCGAGGCGTTGGGTGAGGCTTCGGATCTCGCCGGCGTGCCCCGCTGCGTAACGGAGGATCTCCTCGACGAACGCGGCGGTCACCGCGATCCGGTCGCGGAACGAGAGGTAGCTGTAGGCCTCGGAGAGGATCGCGATCCGGTTGCGCAGCCCGACGTAGTTCTGCCCGATCCGGGGACGGTGGTCGAAGGCCACCCAAGCCTTCTTGCCCTCGACGCCGGGGCGCGGGGCCCGCTCGTCGAAGTTGCCGTAGTAGTAGGTGCGGAAGCCGTGCCGCTCGGCCATGGCCTTCGCCAGGGCCGGCATCAGCGTCTCCCGCTCGAAGGCGAGGAGCTCCGGCTCGAAGGAGAGGTTGACCGGGATCGAGTAGGTCAGGTGGTACCCGTGGTAGGAGCCGTTCGTGGTGTGCAGGTCGACCACGACGTGCGGGTCCCAGGCGTTCAGGAGTTCGACGAAGGCCCGCGTCTCCGCGGCCTCGAGCTTCATGTAGTCGCGGTTGAGGTCGAGCCCCTTGGCGTTCTCGCGGCGGCCGACGCCGGCGATCGGGCCGTACTGCTCGGTGCGGTTCCCGAGGTCGATCGCCTCGTTGCCGTCGACGTTGTAGACCGGGACGAGGAGGACCACTACCTCCGTGAGGAGCGACCGCAGATCGCCCACGGCAAGGCGGCGCATCAGTTCCTGGCTCGCCTCCTTGCCCTCGACCTCGCCACCATGGATGTTGCCTTGGAGGAGGACGACCGGGCGACCAAGGGCAAAGGCCTCGCGCGGCTCGCTGACCGGCGGGTCGGAGAGCGTGGCCAGGAGGAGCGGGCGGCCTTCCTCCGATCGGCCGAAGGTCTGGACTCGGAGGAGGTCGCTCCGCGAAGCGAGCTCCCCGAGGAACCGCTCGACGTCGCTCAGCCGGCTGGTTTCGGTGTACTCGCTTCGCTCCGGGCGGGTGGCGAGCGGGTCGCCGTCCGAGCCACGCCCGGCGGCGACGAGCGGGACGAGGAGGGCTACCAGGGCCGCCCATCGAAGGCCCGACCGGTGCGGCGGCCGGAAGGCAGGCTCGGCCCGGCGGACCGCGTTCCAACAGCGAGCATCGCGGCGCATGCAACGGCTCCGGTGACGCCACGACGCCTCTTGCGGGAGCGAGCCGGGCGGCCCAGCATACGACGCCCCAACCGAGCACGGATGCCGCGCCGTGCCGACCTTGACCGCCGCCGTCCTCCACCTTCTACTGCACGCTCGCTTTTCCTCCCACTCCCCAGGAGTTGCCCGGATGGACCTCATCGACACCTCTCGCCTCCCGGTCGCCGTTCGCGTCGGCGGGCTCGCCCTTGCCGTGTTGGCCGCTTGCAGTTCGTCGTCCTTCGCGGCCGATGCCGCCGAACCCGCCCAGCCCGGGCCTGCGCCGCAAGCAGCGACGCCCGAGGCCAAGCCCGAAGCAGCCCCCGCCAGCGCGGCCGTGGCTCCGGCCAGCGGATCGAAGGAGAAGGCCCCGAGCCTGGCCGACGAGGCTTCGTTGCACGTCGAGATCGCCCCCTACATCTGGATGACGAGCTACAACGGCACGACGGGGATCAAGGGCTTCACCACCAAGATCGACAAGTCCTTCATCGAGATCCTCGATGACTCGGACACCGTCTTCGGCCTGATGGGAGCGATCGACCTCCAGTACGGTCGCTTCGTCTGCCAGGTGAACGGGGCGTGGACCACGGCCACCTTCTCGCAGGAGAGTACGCAAGTGGCCGCCGGCGACCTCGCCAGCTCGATCGACGTCAACTCGGTCTGGGCCGAGATGCTCGGAGGCTGGCGCTTCCTCGACGCTCCGCTCGACGAGGCCCCCATCTCGAAGCGCTACGCGACGGTCGACGGCTTCGTCGGAGCCCGCTTCACCTGGCTCGACGTCGACACCACCGTCAGCACCAACACCAACATCGCCCTCCCGGACGGCGGGATCCTCCCCGCCGGTGCGTCGCGCAGCATCAGCGACTCGGAATCCTGGGTCGATCCCTTCGTCGGCGTCCGCTTCGGCATCGACCTCACCGAGAGCTGGTCCTTCCTCGTCCGCGGCGACATCGGCGGCTTCGGGGTGGGTTCGGACTTCTCGTGGCAAGCGATCGCTGCGATCGGCTACCGCTGGCACTTCGACAACTGGTCGATGGCCCTCTTCGCCGGCTACCGCGCCCTCTATGCCGACTACGAGAACGGCGGCTTCACCTGGGACATGACGACCCACGGCCCACTCCTCGGCGTGCAGTTCGCGTTCTGAGCCCGAGACAGCGGCCCGATCGGCCCGGCGAGGCTTCGGCTCGCCGCGGATGCCGCGCGCGGCCGACTACTTGATGTTCGCCTCGAACTTCGCCGGATCCTCGAGGAACTGGGCGAGGCAGTGCTTGCAGCAGAATCCGATCACCTTGCCCTTGTAGACGATGGCCACGTCGGGATCGAGCGGCTTGCCTGTCACCGGACAGCAGGAGTTGCTTGGCTTGAGGGCCTCGGCCGACGACGCTGGCGGCGCCCCGCCCTTGATCGACGCGGGGGCCGGGCCTTCGGCCACGATGGCGGCATCGGGACGGTCGCCCGCATCGACCTCGAGGCTGGAGCGGGCGGCCCGAAGCGCCGCCACGGCATCCGGTGAGAGACCGGACTTCCAGAGGTAGACGCGGCGGAGCGAGGGAAGCGCGGCCAGCGAGTCCTTGGCGGCGTCAGTCAATCGGGTTTGGGTGAGGATCAACTCCTCGAGTCCGCCATTCGTGGCGAGGGCGGCAACGCCCACGTCGGTGGTCGCCGTGGCCGAGAGGTTGAGGCGGCGCAAGGCGGGCATCGAGGCGACCAGGGCGACGGTCTTGTCGCCGATCGCCGAGCGGGCCAGGTTCAGGTCGGCGATCTGGGCCTTCAGCGGCTCAAGGAGGCGGATCGCCTCGTCGTCGCCGAGGTCCTTGGCGATCGCCGAGACATCGACGACCAGTTCACTCCGCCCCTGGGCCACCGGCTCGACATGGATGAGCCGGGCGGTGAGGGCCGCGACGGCCTCGGGAGCCGCGCCGGGCACGGCGGTCGGGGCCGCCTTGCCAGGAACGGCCGCCGAAGCGGGCGCCGGCGTCGTAGCGGAGGGCGCAGCGATCGATCCACCTTCGAAGGGCGCCCCCGCCGCGATCCACGCTTCGATCGCCGCGACCTCGGCCGGGTTCGGCTGCGGCTTCGACTTGGGCGGCATGTGGTCGTCGTCCTCGAGCGGCAAGCGCATGCGGGCCAGCAACTCGCTGCCCGCGGGGTCGCCAGCGACGAGTACATCGCCCTCCTCGCTGCCGGCGAGGATCGCGTCCCGCGTGTGCAAGGCGAGCCCGCCCTTCGAGCGCTTCGTTCCGTGGCAATTCACGCAGTAGCGAGCCAGGATCGGGCGGATGTCCGAGGCGTACACACCGGCCGGGATGGTCTCCGCCGGCACTGCCTGGGCGGCGTCCCCTTCCGCTTCGCTCGGCTCGTTGAGCTTCTCAACCTCGACGGGGCGGAAGGGTTCGATCAGGAAGTTCTCGCCGTGGGTGAGCGAGGCTCCGAGATGCCCGGCGGGGATGACGATGCAGACGAAGGCGATGAGGCCGCCGGCGTAGAGCCCGTTCTTGTGGATGGCGTGGCCGAGCACGGCGAGCAAGGCGGCCGCTGCGCCGGCGATGCCAAGGACTTGATGGGGCGTGGCGAGGTCCGCCGGGTAGCCCCCCTCCTGCCGTAAGACCAACCCGCTCACCACCGTGGCCACCGTGGAGAGGGCGAGCAGCCAGACCAGCGGCCCGCGCACCTCGCCCGAGAGCGGCTTGCGGCGCAGGGCGGCGATCGCCTCGAGGGTGAAGAGACCGATCGCGAGGCCAATCGGAGCGTGCAGCACCATGGGATGCAGGCGTCCGAGGAAGACAAGCCAAGGTTCCATGCAGGCGGGCTCCGGGAGCGGGTCGGCGGGAAGCGTTCAGGCGATGAGGTCGTGCATGACCCGCCCGGAGACATCGGTCAGGCGGAAATCGCGGCCTTGGTAGGGGAAGACGAGCTTGGTGTGGTCGAAGCCCAGGAGGTGGAGCATCGTGGCGTGCAGGTCGTGCACGTCGACCGGCTTGTCCACGATGTTGTAGCTGTAGTCGTCGGTCTCGCCGTAGGTGATCCCCGGCTTGATGCCGCCGCCGGCGAGCCACAGGCTGAAGCAGCGCGGGTGGTGGTCGCGGCCGTAGTTGGCGTTGGTCAGCGTGCCTTGGCTGTACACGGTGCGCCCGAACTCGCCCGACCAGAGGATGAGCGTGTCGTCGAGCATGCCGCGGCGGCGGAGGTCCTTGACCAGCGCCGCTTGTCCCTGGTCCACGGCCTTGGTCTGGGCCTTCAGCTCGCTGGGCAGGTTGCCGTGCTGGTCCCAGCCCCGCATGTAGAGTTGGATGAAGCGGACGCCGCGTTCGGCGAGGCGGCGGGCGAGGAGGCAGTTGGCGGCGAAGGTGCCGGGCTTCCGCACGTCGGGCCCGTACATCTCGAGCGTCTCGGGGTCCTCGTTCGAGAAGTCGGTGAGCTCAGGCACCGACATCTGCATGCGATAGGCCATCTCGTACTGCTCGATCCGGGTGCGGACCTCGGGATCGACACTGCGTTCCGCCTCGATCCGGTTGAGCTCGCCGACGAGATCGAGCATGGCCCGGCGATCGGCCCGGGTCACGCCGTCCGGGTCCTTCAGGAAGAGGACCGGGTCACCAGCCGAGCGGAGCTTGCAGCCTTGGTGCTCGCTGGGCAGGAAGCCCGAACCCCAGAAGCGGGCCGAGAGGGCCTGCATGTTGCCGAAGCCTTGGGTGATGAGAACGACGAACGTCGGCAGGTTGGCGTTACCGCTGCCGAGGCCGTAGCTCGCCCACGAGCCGAAGCTCGGGCGGCCCGGCTGTTGGTTGCCGGTCTGGAAGAAGGTGATGCCCGGCTCGTGGTTGATGGCGTCGGTGTGCATCGACTTGATGAGGCACATCTCGCTGGCGATCGAGCCGGTGTGCGGCAGGAGCTCGCTCAGCCACAAGCCGTCCTGGTTGTTCCGGTAGCGATGAAAGTTGAAGATCGAGGGGGCCACCGGGAAGCGGGCCTGGCCGCTGGTCATGCCGGTGAGCCGCTGGCCCATGCGGATCGAGTCGGGCAGGTCCTCGTTGAAGCGGGCCCCGAGCATGGGCTTGTAGTCGAAGAGGTCGAGCTGGCTGGGGGCCCCTTCCATGTGCATGTAGATGACCCGCTTCGCCTTGGGAGCGAAGTGCGGTCCGTGCTGGGGCAGCATGGCCGGTCCGGCCCGGGCTTCATCCCCCGTCTTGGCCCCGAGGAGCGAGGCAAGGGCGGTGGTCCCCATCGCCGCCCCGAGCGAGCGGGCGGTGATCCCGAAGAAGCGGCGCCGCGTGCAGTCGAGGTAGTGCTGCTCGAGCGGATGGGTGGCCGGGCGGATGGTCTCGTCGGAAGCGCTCACGGGGCGGATCTCTCTTCCTACTCTTGCGTGGTCGTCTCGTAGAGGTTGAGGACGCCGCTGGCGACCATGGTCCAGGCGGCGAGTTCGCCGGCGTCCGACTGCGGCGGGCGGGGGGCGACGCCCTTCGAGAGGACACCCGACGCCGCCGCGGGATCGCCCGCGTAGCGCTGCCGGAAGGCGACCAGGGCCTTGGACAGGAGCTCTCGCTCGCGGTCCTCGGGCCAGCGCCCGGTGCAGCGGCGGAAGAGGAGGCCGAGGCGGGCGTTGTCGTCGCCCGCGCTGGCCAGGGTGCGCTGGGCGAGGACGCGGGCGGCCTCGACGAACTGCTCGTCGTTCCAGAGGACGAGGGCCTGGAGCGGCGTACTCGTCGGCGTGCGGCGGATGGTGCAGAACTCCCGCGTCGGGGCGTCGAAGGTCAGCATGGAGGGCGGCGGGGCCGCTCGCTTCCAATAGGTGTAGAGGCTGCGCCGCCAGAGGTCGTCGCCCATGCCGCGTTCATAGACGCGGGTGTTCGACTGGATCATGGCCACCTCTTGCCAGAGCCCTTCCGGCTGGTAGGGCTTCACGCTGGCTCCGCCTGTCTTCTCGACGAGAAGCCCGGCCACGTAGAGGGCCTGGTCCCGCAACTGCTCGGCGCTGAGCCGACGCCGGGGATAGAAGGAGAGGAGGCGGTTCTCGGGATCGCGGTCCTTCCATTCCGGTCGGACCTTCGACGACTGCCGATAGGTCGCGCTCGTCACCATCTCGCGAAGGGCCCGACGCTGGTCCCAGCCATGCTCGCGGAAGTCGACCGCCAGCCAGTCGAGGAGTTCCGGATGGCTGGGCCATTCGCCTTGCAAGCCGAAGTCCTCGGAGCTGCGGACGAGACCGCTGCCGAAGCAGAGCTCCCAGAGGCGATTCACCGTGACCCGGGAGACGAGCGGGTTTTCGGCGGCCACCAACCACTCGGCGAGGCCGAGCCGGTTGGGCGGCGACTCGGGCGGCAGCGAGCCGAGGGCGGCCGGGATGCCGCGCCCGACCGGCCGCTTCGGGTCAGGCTTGTCGTAGGCCCCGCGGGTCAGGACGAAGGTCTCGCGCGGCGTCGGCAGCTCCTTCATCACCATGGTCAGCGGCACCGCGGCGTTGACCTCGGCCAAGGCTCGCTCGGTGGTGGCGAGGGCAGCCTTCGCCTCGCGGTAGCGCGGCAAGTGCTGGACCCGCCAAGCGACTTCGAAGCGCTGGTCGAGGTCGCCCTTCCGCATCTGGCTCGGCAGGATGCCGGCCACGATGTCCCCGGCGAGCGGCGAGGGATCGCTCGAACTCCAGGCGTAGCCAGCCATGCCGCCCGTGTTCACGATCTTGAGGACGACCGTGTTGAGCCCCGCTTGGAGCGGGATCTCGACCTGCTCCTGGCCTGCCGCCACCGAGCGGTCGACGGTCCGCGAGGCGATCGTCTTCCCGTTCACGAGGAGGGCGAAGCCATCGTCAGAGCCGAAGGAGACGGGCCAGGTGCGGGCGGTCGGGGCGAAGACGACGCGGCCGAGGTAGGTGATGTCGCGGCCGTTCCCGAAGGTGACCGGGCGGTCGTCGACGAGGTTCTGGTCGAAGCGCCAGTATTCGTTGCCGAAGCCGAAGTTCTGGGCGAAGTCGAGGTGGTCGCTCTGCTCCGGCCCGTAGGTCGCCTCGTAGACGCGGCCTTCTTGATCCGGCGGGAAGGGCCCGGCCACGTACCAGCGGCTCGCTTCGGTCGGCAGCATGGCGAGCCCCGCCTCGGCGATCGAGCCGACGCCGAGCCGCAGGCGAGCGAGGGTGTGTTGGTCGTAGATCGAGCGCTGGGCGATCCTCACGGTGAGGATCGTGCCGCCTTCGAAACCGATCGGCTGGTCGAGGAGGAACGCCCCGACCACCGGGCCCTCGATCTCGTGGCCGCGCAGGGCCCAGGTGCGCCCCGGACCGAGAACGAGGTTCGAGACGTCGTAGTCGCCGTTCACCTGGCTGCGGCTGGCCCAGGCCCAGACCGGCTTGGCGGTCGCCGTCTTCGAGGGATCGTTCGCCGCGTGGGCCTCGATCGTGATCCCCGAGACGACCGCGTTCCCGTTGGGGGCCCGGCCGATCCGCGGCGTGCGGCGCCCGGCCATCTCATCGGGCAAGAGTTCGAGCGAGAGGAGGCGGATCGACGAGGCGTCGGTCCGCAGGGTCAGCGTGTATTCGTCTTGCTTGGGGTTCTCGCCGCTCGCCCGCACGCTGCCGTCGGCTTCGACGGTGAGGGTCGCCCCATCCGCGGAGCGGGCCTCGGTCACCTCGGCCTTCGACCAGCGGATGCCGGCCTTGTCGAGCACCTCGCCCGCGAACGCCGCGCGGGCAGCCTCCTCTTCCGGCGTCCGCCGCTCCATCTCGTCGCGGAGACGGGCGAGGTCGGCGTCGAGCGTGGCGATGCGCTCGGCCTGCTCCGCGGTCGGCACCGCGATGAACGGCTCGAAGGCCCGCTGCGGATTGGCTTCCTGCGAGTAGAGGCCGGGCTCCTCGATCGAGTTGAAGTAGGCGATGAGGCGGTAATAGTCCTCTTGCGTGACCGGGTCGTACTTGTGGTCGTGGCAGCGGGCGCAGCCTAACGTCAGGCCGAGGAAGACCGCCCCGGTCGTGTTGACGCGATCGACGGCGTATTCGACCAGGTACTCCTGGGCGATGGCTCCGCCCTCGTCGGTGGTCACGTGGTTGCGGTTGAAGCCGCTCGCCACCTTCTGGTCGTTCGTCGCGTCCGGCAGGAGGTCGCCGGCGAGTTGCTCGATCACGAAGCGGTCGAAGGGCTGGTTGTGGCGATAGGACTGGATCACCCAGTCGCGCCACAGCCACATCTGCCGACCGGCGTCCATGTGGATGCCGCAGGTGTCGGCGTAGCGGGCCTGGTCCATCCACGGCGTCGCCATCCGCTCGGCGTGCCGCGTGAGATATGGCTCTTCGGTGAGGAGCCGGTCGACCAACCGCTCGTAGGCGTCAGGCTTGGTGTCGGCCTCGAAGGCGCTCAACTCCTCGGGCGTGGGCGGCAGGCCGGTCAGGTCGAGGAAGACGCGGCGAGCGAGGGTCGGCTTGTCGGCTTCGGGCGAGGGGGCGATGCCCTCGGCCTCGAGCCGGGCGAGGACAAAGCGATCGATCGGGTTCCGCACCCACGACTCGTTCCGCACGCTCGGCGGCGTCGGCTTGGTCGGGGCCACGAAGGACCAGTGCGGCTCGTACTGGGCCCCCTCGACGATCCAGCGGCGGACCAGTTCCTTCTCCTCCGCCGAGAGTCGCCGCTTGTGGCTCGACTCGGGCGGCATCCCGTCCTTCGGATCGTCGTCGTTGACGCGGGCCCAGAGTTCGCTGGCCTCGGGCTTCCCCGGCACGATCGC
Source organism: Phycisphaerales bacterium (assembly GCA_044224425.1). GTDB lineage: Bacteria > Planctomycetota > Phycisphaerae > Phycisphaerales > SM1A02 > JAEUIT01. Next base: position 44,969 of record JBGAKK010000010.1, on the reverse strand, counting down.
CGCCACGCTGTCCTTGGGTGGCGTGGTGGCCCCCTCGAAGGTGTCGAGGCGGAGGTCGGCCTGGCGCTTGCTCGCGTCGAGGCCGTGGCACTGGAAACAGCGGTCGGCGAGGATCGGCCGGATGTCGCGGTCGTACCGGATGGGGCCCGCAGGGCCGGCCGCCCCTGCCGGAGGCCGTGCCGCTTCGACGAGTCCGCCGAGGACAACGAGGCCAAGAAGCCCGCCAGCGATCGCCGCCACCAACCCGACACCGGTCCGCATCGCGACACCTCACGATGCCCATGGCGCGACGCGCGGCCACGAGCATGCCGAGTGTACAGGGAAGCGACGACGGCTCAAACCGGCAATCACCGAATCAGCGACGGGAGCTCCGCACTCAGACCGGGAGGCCCGCTCGCCGCGGCCGGTAGACGAGGAGGTGGATCACCAGGCAGACCAGGGCGATCCACATGGGGATGCTGAAGAGCGTGGCGTAGTTGAGCTTGCCTGCCGCGTCGGTGGCGAGCCGCCCCGCCACGCTGGTCGCGAACCAACTCCCGACGATGATGCCGAGTCCCACGATCACCAGGTTGAACAGGTTCTGGGCGGTGGCCCGGACATCGGGCGACGTGTTCTCGTCGACCACCATGAAGGCCACGAAGATGAAGCAGCCGAAGCAGAGCCCGTGCAGGGCCACGCCGACCAAGACGGGTCCGAAGCTCGGGGCGAAGGCGAAGAGCGCCATGCGCATGGCGTAGGCGGTGATGCCGATCGCCAGGAGCGCCTTCCGCGAGAAGACCTTGGTCAGGAAGGGCATCAGTCCGAGCACCGCGAACTCGGCCATCTGGCCGATGGTCATGAGGCCGCCGCCGCCCACGCCGAACACCTGGTTGATCTTCTCGGCGAAGGAGTTGGCCCCGGCCGAGGCGTTCTGGATGCCGCTCAGGAACTGGCTGGTGTAGACGAAGTAGAACTGGTGGACCATGCTGATCGGCACGGCCAGGAGGAAGAGCGTCACCAGAGGCTGGAAGCGAATCTCGCCCATGGCCTCGGCCCAGGCAGCCTGTTGCCGCGGCGCCTTGGCGGGTGGTGTGTGGGGCAGGGTTTGGCAGTAGATCGCCATCAAGCCGCCGAGGAGCGCCGAGAGCTTGAAGGCATCGGCCCGGCCCGCGTTCTGGGCCGCCTCGATTGCCGCCGCGTCGGCCCCGGCCGGCGTATGCAGGCGAAGGAGCATCTGCCCGACCAGAATGCCAGCGGCGATCCACCCGATCGTCCCCCACAGCCGGACCGGGCCGAAGTCCTTGTCCCGGTTCGGAAGATGATGGAGGGCCAGCGAGTTGGTGAGGGCGAGGGTCGGGGCGTAGATGAGGCCGTAGAGGAGCGAGAGGACCAAGAAGGGCAGGAAGTCGGCCGTGCCGGCCAGGAACCAGACGAGGACCGCCCCCATCAGGTGGCTCGCCGCGAGCAGCTTCTCGGTCGCGAACCTCCGGTCGGCGAGCTGGCCGGCGATAAAGGGCCCGATGATCGCCCCGACCGCCCCGGCGGCGAGCACCGCCCCGGTCTGGTCCAGGCTGAACTTCCGGTGCCCCATCAGGAAGGGATAGAGGATCGGGAGCCACGCCCCCCAGATCGCGTACTGCAGGAACATCATCACGGACAAGCGGACCTTGAGGAGCCCCACCGGTGCAGTCGCAGTCGTCGTGGTCATCGGCGCGGATGGTACGGGAATCCGCGCGGGGAGCAAGGCGACGCCCCACCCTCCCGCCGGCTACCGGGCCTCCTCTACAATCGCCGATCTATGACCCCCCGCCGGACTACCCGCCAGGTGATCGTTGGTGACGACCGCGTCGGCCGCGTGCGCATCGGCGGCGATGCCCCCATCGCCGTCCAGACCATGACCGCCGGCTACACCTACGACATCGATGCCTGCGTCGCCGAGATCAACCGCTACGCCGACGCCGGGGCCGACCTGGTCCGCGTCGCCGTGCCGGAACGGAAGGACACCGACGCCCTCAAGGAGATCCTCCCCCAGGTCAAGGTGCCGATCGTGGCCGACGTCCACTTCCACTACAAGCGGGCCCTCGAGGCGATCGAGGCCGGTGTCCACAAGATCCGCCTCAACCCCGGCAACATCAACGACCGGGAGCAGGTGAACGCGGTCATCGACGCCTGCAAGGAGCGCCGCATCCCGATCCGGGTCGGCGTCAACGAGGGCTCGATCATCGAGCGGAAGGACAAGGAGAGGCGGATGGAGGAGCTCGGCAAGTACTTCGCCGGGCACAAGTCGGGCCACCTCCTCGCCCTCATGATCGCCAAGCTCGAGGAGTACCTCGACATCTTCGCGGCCCGCGACTTCCACGACGTGGTGATCAGCGCCAAGTCGATGGACGCGAGCCTCGTGATCGACATCTACACCGAGATCGCCAACCGCTTCGACTACCCGCTCCACCTCGGCGTGACCCACGCCGGCCCCAAGTCGACCGGCACGATCCGTTCCATCTCGGCCCTCTCGACCCTGATCGCCAACGGGATTGGCGACACCGTCCGCATCTCCTATGCGAGCGACCACATCGATGAGGTGAAGGACGCCCTCGAGATGCTCTACTGCCTCGGCAAGCGGGAGCGGAAGGGCGTCGACCTGATCGCCTGCCCGACCTGCGGCCGGATCCAGGTCGACCTCTTCGCCCTGGTGAAGGAGGTCGAGCGGGTCCTCGAGAAGGAGATCACCGTGCCCATGAAGGTGGCGGTGATGGGCTGCATCGTGAACGGCCCGGGCGAGGCGGAAGGGGCCGACGTGGCCGTCTTCGCCGGCGACCGCCGCGGGATCATCTACGTGCAGGGCGAGCGGGTCGCCAACATCCCCGAGGCCGAGATCCTCGAGCGGCTCCTCCAGGAGTGCCGGGTCTTCCAAGACCGGGTCCGCCGGGGCGAAGCCAAGCTCGGCGAGAAGGTCGTCGAGATCGTCCCTCCCGACCCGATCGGCGAGCTCGGCTCGGGCGTGGCCAAGATCCAGGCCGGCCTCGTCGAGCACGTGACCATCGGGAAGAGCTGACCGGCCTCGGGCGGTTCTCGGCCCGAAGTCGAGCTTCGTGGCATCAGCTTGCGGAAGTCCGCGTATAGTGGCCACGGATCGCCATTCCGGCCGATCGCATCTCCATTGGTACGTCCAAGGGGGAGGCTGGCGGGGCGGTCGCTCGTATGCACCAACCGGTCTCCGCCGCCAACCGCTGGGGGTCGAGGCCAGTCGGCCTGTTTTCACCTATCGGGCCCCCAGCCCGCCCGACCCCGAGCCGCGACGCCCCCGACCGGAGCCTGCGCATGCCGAACCCGTCCCTCGCCCGCCTCGATCCTGCCCGCTCCCGCCGCCGGGCTTCGGGCGGCTTCACCATCGTCGAGATGCTGGTGGTGATCGCGGTCATCGCCGCTCTCCTCGGGATGCTCCTCGCCGGCCTCCAGGCCGCCCAGCGCTCGAGCAAGCGGACCAAGCAGCTCAACGACCTCCACCAGGTCTTCATGGGCTGGTCGCAGTACTCGAACACCTACGGCGATGCCCTGATGCCGGGGTTCATCGACGAAGGGGTCCAGACCTCTTGGCGGGTCACCTACAAGTACAAGGACGGAACCAAGATCGACCCGCAGTACGCCCAGACCTATCCGTGGCGGCTGCTCCCCTACCTCGACCACTCCTTCGACACGCTGTACGCCTACCTCGAGAAGGACACCGACGACGAGCTGAAGCCGAAGAACCCCGACGGCTCGATCAATACGAGCGGCCTCGCCACCGTCGCCAGCCAGCCGGCGTTCGGCTACAACGCCTACTACCTCGGCGGCTGGTGGACCACGGTCTCCGGCAGCCCGAGCCTCTCCTTCGGCAACAGCACGTGGACCGACTCGAACGGCAATTCGATGAAGGGCCTCGTGGTCGCCACCAAGCTCGGCGGCGTGGCCAAGCCCGACTCGATGATCGCCTTCACCGCCGCCGCGTTCCGCGACCCCGGCTTCTACAAGATGGAGAGCGACGACTGGACCGGCGGCTCGGCCTGGGTCGTCCCCCACATCCTGGCCGACCAGACCATCTGGATGCCGAGCGACGGCTCGAGCTTCGGGGCCATGCAGTCGAACGGCACCTTGGCTTCGGCGAGCGGCGTGCTCGGCGCCCCCTTCGCGTCGCATGACCTCTACCAGCTCAGCCCGAGCCTGTCCCCGACCTTGGCCCAACAGGCCATGCTGACCGCGGGCAACTCGGGCATCGAGGTCTTCGTGCAGCAAGGCATCCCGCAGCGGCGCTACGGCCCGGGCGTCCCGGTCGTCAACGTCGACGGCAGCACCATCTCCCTCGGCCTCGGAGAACTGATCGACCAGCGGCGCTGGATCAACGCCGCCTCGAAGGGCCAGGGCATGCCCGACACCTTCAACCACTCGCCGAACTGACCGCCAGGCGACAGCCCGACGGATTCCCGGCTGGGGCCCCCGCTGGCGAAGCGGGCGCGATTCCGTTGCAATGCGTCGTCATGCAGCGGACGACGTGCCACGGCTGCGGCCTCGAGCAGCGGGTGCCGACCCTCCACCATGGGGACGTCGCCCGGTGCCCGCGCTGCGGCCACCGGGTCGCGGGCCGGACCGACGGCGATCGCGTCTCGGCCGCCGCCCTCGCCCTCGGCGCCCTGATCCTCCTAGTGCCGGCGAACCTCCTGCCCATCCTCGAGATCGAGTACCTGGGGCGGATCCGCTCGAACACCGTCTGGTCGGGGTGCGTCGCCCTGTGGGACGAAGGGATGGGCGTGGTCGCAGTGATCGTCTTCCTGGCCAGCATGGCCATCCCCTTCCTCAAGCTCGCCGCGATCTTCCTCCTCGCCTCGCTCGACGGGACCGGTCGGGCCATCGCCATGCGGGCCGGCCTCCTTCGCTTCGTCGAGTCGATCGGCCGTTGGTCGATGCTCGACGTCTTCCTCCTCGCCATCCTCGTGGCCCTGGTCAAGCTCGGTTCCCTCTCGAGCGCTCGCCCCGGCACCGGCCTCTTCTTCTTCGCCGGGGTCGTGGTCCTGACCATGTTCGCCAGCGCCGCCTTCGACCCGCGAGCCATGTGGCGTGAACTCAAGCTCGAACGCGAGGTGATGGCATGAGCGAGTCCCTTCCGGTCGCCCGCGTCGAGTCGGCCCGGCGCGTCCATGCCATGTGGCTCGTTCCGATCGCCGCCCTCGCCATCGTGGCGGGGCTCGTCCTCCAGCAATGGTGGTCGCGCGGCGTACTGGTCGAGATCGCCCTGCCGCGGGCGACCGGCATCGAGCCGGGCCGGACACCGGTGATGAGCCAAGGCGTCCCCATCGGCGTGGTGGAGCGGCTTCGGCTCGACGACGAACTGAAGCACCCGATCGTCGAGGTCCGCCTCGAATCCTGGGCCGGCGCCTTCGCCCGCGAAGGGAGCCTCTACTGGGTGGTTCGCCCTTCGATCGGTTTTCGCGGCGTGAGCGGTCTCGAGACGCTGGCCTCGGGGCCGGTGCTCGAAGCCCGGGCCGGCAAGGACAACGCCTCCCGCGCCATCCGCTTCACCGCCTTGAGCCAAGCCCCAGCCGACGCCGCGGCGATGCCCGGCTTGCGGGTGACGCTCATGGCCCAACGGCTCGGCTCGATCCGCCCGGGCTCGCCGGTCACCTATCGCGACATCGAGATCGGCGAGGTGCTGACCACGCATCTCTCGACCGATGCCAAGGGCGTCGTGGTCGAGGTGGTCGTCGCCGAGCGCTTCGCGCCCCTCGTCCGCGAGGGCTCGCGCTTCTGGAATACGAGCGGCTTCGGCGTCGACCTCGGCATGACCGGCCTCAAGCTCCGCACCGAGAGCATCGAATCGCTCCTCGGGGGCGGCATCGCCTTGGCCACCCCGGCGGGCGACGCTCCGGCCGCCAAGGACGGCGCCGCGTTCGAACTGGCCAGTGAGCCGGAGAAGGACTGGCTGCGCTGGGCGCCGGCCATCGACCTCGGGAAGGAGTGATTCGACGTGGGAGTCCTGCTGACGGGCGGCGTCGTCGTCCTCGCTGTCGTCGCCCTCCTCGGTGGAGGGTTGGCTGCCTTGGCGATCCTTGGGGCTCGGCTCCCGGTCGAGCACACCGCGACACGGGCCGCGACGATCGCCGCCCCGATCGCGGCGGTCTTCGCCGCCATTGAAGCGGTGGCCGAGCATCCCGCGTGGCGGAAGGATGTCCGGTCGGTCACGGTCACCTCCCCCGGCCCCGACGGCCTGGCCTGGACCGAACAAAGCCGCCACGGCGAAATCCCCTTCCGGGTCGTCGAACGGGAGGCACCGAGCCGCCTCGTGGTCGAGATCGCCACCGATCGCCTGCCCTTCGCCGGCCGCTGGCGCTACGAACTCAGGGCCATGGAGGGCGACGCCACGCTGGTGCGGATCACCGAGGAGGGGAGCGTGAAGCCACCCATCTTCCGCTTCCTCGGCCACCACGTCTTTGGCATGCACCGGACGATCGAGGCCTTCCTCCACGCTCTCGCCGCCCGCTTCGGATCGCCGGCCAGCATCGAACCGTGACGGAATCCGCCCGCCCCTCGGGTACAGTATCGATCCCGGTCGGTGATCGCGGCCGGGCTCCGCATCGATCGCCGCTCGCCATGCCCTCGCACGTCGCCCCCGCCCCCACCCTCTCCGAGCTCGATGTGCGCCTCATCGGCCAGGTCGACGCCGCCCTCGCCTCCTACATCGAGCGCCGCGACCTGCCGCCCAACCTGAAGAAGGCGGTGCAGCACGCCCTCCTTGGCGGCGGGAAGCGGATGCGCCCGCTGCTCGTCCTCCACGCCTCGCTCGCCGTAGGCGGGACGATCGAGGAGGCCATGCCCGCCGCGGTGGCCATCGAGTGCATCCACGCCTTCAGCCTGGTGCACGACGACCTCCCGGCCCTCGACAACGACGCCCTGCGCCGCGGCCTGCCGACGGTCCACGTCGCCTTCGGCGAGGCCATGGCCGTCCTGGCCGGCGACGCCTTGATGTCGATCGCCTTCGAGAGCGCCTCGGCCAGTCCGCGCCAGCCGCACCGGATCGTGCATGAGTTGGCCCATGCCACCACGCACATGATCAACGGCCAGGTCCTCGACACCCTGGGCGGCTTCCGGGACAGCGAGTCCTCCCTCGACCGCCTGCACCACATCCACGAGAACAAGACCGGCGCCCTCATCCTGGCCAGCTGCCGGATGGGAGCGATCGCGGGCGGCGCGTCCGACGAGGTCTACGACGCCCTCAGCCGCTGGGGCCGCGACATGGGTCTCATGTTCCAGATCGTCGACGACCTCCTCGACGAGACCCAGTCGGCCGAGCACGTCGGCAAGGCGGTTGGCAAGGACCGCGAGGCCGGCAAGCTCACGTTCCCGGGCGTGATCGGGATCGAGGCTAGCCAAGCCGAAGTCCGTCGGCTGCATGCCGAGTCGGCCCGGCTCATCGCCCCCCTCGGGGAGCGGGCCAAGCCCCTGCATGCCCTCGCCGATTTTCTCGCCCACCGCACCAAGTGACGGGCGACGATCCGGAGCCGGGGGGCGATCCGCAGCGGGTCGGGCGGCGAAGTGGCTCCCCTCCGGCGTTTCGGCCGGACGCCGTTCGCCGATCGCCGATCGCCCCGGGCCTTCGTAGCCACTATCATCCGAACCCAACGAGAGCGGTCGGACCCCGAAGCCCCTCCGCCATCCGCCCAGCGCGACCGCCCCACGGACGGGGTCGTCTGCCCTCCCTGCTCGGCCTGCCGAGGCGAGGGGTTCCTTCGCCACCGGACCGAGCCAGCCTGTAGGACCCAATGGACCTGAAGCACCTCCCGAAGATCCAGAGCCCCGCCGACCTCCGCCGCCTGCCCATCTCGGCCCTCCCGGAGGTCGCGGCGGAGATCCGACACGTCATCTGCGATCAGGTCTCGCGCTCCGGCGGCCACCTCGCTCCGAACCTCGGCGTGGTCGAACTCTCGATCGCCCTCCATTACGTCTTCGACTTCGCCCACGACCGGCTCCTCTTCGACGTCGGGCACCAGTGCTATCCGCACAAGCTCCTGACCGGTCGCTACCCGCTCCTCTCGAAGCTACGCCTCCGGGACGGCATGGCCGGGTTCCCCGAGCCGCGGGAGAGCCCCTACGACCTCTTCTCGGTGGGCCACGCCGGCACCGCCATCTCGACCGCGGTCGGCATGGCCCGCGGCGACGCCCTCAACGGCGAGGGCTGGGCTCCGGAGAACACGAACGGCCGCCGCGTGGTCTCCATCATCGGCGACGCCTCGATCGTGAACGGCGTGGCCATGGAAGGGCTCAACAACGCCGGCACGCTCAAGCGGCAGTTCATGGTCATCCTGAACGACAACGGGATGAGCATCGCCAAGCCGCAAGGCGCCGTGGCCGCCTACTTCGACAAGGTCCGCCTCAGCCACTCCTACGGCGAGTTCAAGCGGGCCGCCAAGGAGATGCTCGCCAAGATGCCGGGCGGCGACCTCATGCGCGAGGCGTACCACCGCCTCGGCGAGGCCAGCAAGGCCCTGGTCAGCGAGGACGCCTGGTTCGAGCACTTCGGGCTCCTCACCGTCGGCCCCATCGACGGCCACGACCTCCCGGCCCTGATCCAGGTCTTGAACGAGGCCAAGGACCTCGATCGTCCGGTCGTCCTCCACGTGAAGACCGTCAAGGGCAAGGGCTACTCGTTCACCGAGGGCGACTCGACCACCTTCCACTCGCCGAGCGCCTTCACCGTCACCGAACTCGAGAACGAAGGCTGCCGCGTCGAGCTCAAGAAGTCGGGCCGCTCCTTCACCGGCGCCTACGGCGAACTGATGCTCGAGATGATGGGCCGCGACGAGAAGGTCGTGGCCTGCACCGCCGCGATGCCCGACGGCACCGGGCTCTCCAAGGTCCAGCCCAAGTACCCTGAGCGCGTCTGGGACACCGGCATCTGCGAGAGCCATGCCCTCGACATGCTGGCCGGCCTCGCCAAGACCGGCTGGAAGCCCTTCTTCGCCGTCTACTCGACCTTCCTCCAACGGGCCTTCGACCAGTGCTTCCAGGAGGTCTCGCTCCAAGGCCTCGCGGTCCGTCTCTGCCTCGATCGAGCCGGCCTGGTCGGCGGCGACGGCGCCGTCCACCACGGCTTCTGCGACGTGGCCATCCTCCGCACGCTGCCCAAGGCGGCCCTCCTCGCGGCGATGGACGAGCCCTCGCTCAAGGCCGGCCTCGAGTTCATGCGGACCTATGACGACGGCCTCAGCTCGATCCGCTACCCGCGGGACAGCGTGAGCCCGGCCTTCGCCGACCAGCCCTGCCCGCCGTTTGTCCTCGGCAAGGCCCGGCCGCTTATTGAACACGAGACGCCCGACGTCGCCATCCTCGGCTTTGGCGTGATGGCCATCACCGCCGCCGAGGCCGCCGCGAGCCTCTCCGGCGAGTACCGGGTCAACGTCTACGACGCCCGCTTCGCCAAGCCGGTCGACGTGGCCCTCCTCCGCGACCTCCTCACCCGACGCATCCCGATCATCACGGTCGAGGACCACTCGATCGAGGCTGGCTTCGGGTCTTGTGTCCTCGACGCCTGCAACGACGCCGGCCTCGACACGCGACTCGTCTCGCGCATGGCCCTGCCCGACTCCTGGATTTACCAGGGCGAGCGGCGCGAGCAGCTCGCTGAGGCGGGCCTCGACGCCCCGAGCATCGCCCGCCGGGTCCGCGAGGTGGTCGACGCCAACGCCTCGGCCAGCGCGCCCGCCGCGCCTCGGCCCGAGGCGGTTCGTCGATGAGTCGATCGTGATGCTGTCGGCCGGGGGTTGAAATAGGCTCGGCAGCCCTGCGTTGGTGCGGCGGTCGCTCGTCTGGCGCGAGCCCCACTCCGCTCCCCCGTTTCCCCTGCGATGGAGGATTTGGGGGAAGCCCCGCGCCCGTGCTCGACCGCACCGAACACCCCTCCGATCGAAGCCCCGCCCAGCGGGGATCCCCGCCCTCGAACCACCTGGCCGAGAGCCAGTCGCCGTCGTTGCGGCCGATCCGCTGCGGCGAGCCGCGGGCGTTCGAACTCAAGTTCAAGGTCACCGAGGAGACTGCCCGGGCCGTCGAGGCGGCCTTGGGCGGCGACTTTCACATCGATCCCCACGGCGATCCCGGCTTGGCGGGCGACTATCGCTTGGCGAGCCTTTATTGCGATACCCCGGCCTTCGACGTCTTCCGGCGGATCGGCCACCATCGGTATCGCAAGTACCGCATCCGGCGGTACGGCGACTCGGGGGAGGTCTACCTCGAGCGGAAGACTCGTGGCGGCATGCAGGTTCGCAAGCGGCGGCTGGTGATCCCGCTCGCGGACCTGCCCCGCCTCGGCCAGCCGACGACCGAATCATGGACCGGGTCCGGCTACGCCGCCGAACTCCTCCGCCGCTCGCTCGGCCCGGTCTGCCGGATCGCCTATCGCCGGCGGGCCTACTACGGGCTCCTCGACGGCCGCCCGTCCCGGGTCACTTTCGATCGCGAGCTCCGCTGCGAAGCGACCAACGACTGGCGACACGCGGAACAGGCCATGGTTCCCTTCCTCGAAGGCTGGGTGGTCGCCGAGCTCAAGTGGCGAGGGGCGCTTCCGGCCCGCTTCAAGGCCCTCATCGAGTCGATTGGCGTCGCTCCGGGCGGCGTGTCGAAGTACCGCCATGGCGTGCAGGCCTTGGGATTGGCCTCCTTGAACGGGACCGACCCGAATCCGAGCACCGTGAACGGGAGCCTCCACCGTGCCTGACCCGACTGCTTCCGCCTCGACGCTTCCCCCGTGGCTCAGCGACGCGATGGCCACCGACCATGTCCTGCCCGCCACCGTGATCGTGGTGCGGCTCGCCTTTGCTCTCGCTTGCGGTGCGGCCATCGCCCTGATCTACCGGCTCTCCCACGGCAGCGAGAGTCGCGACTCGAAGGCCATCACCGCCACCCTCATCCTCCTCGCCGCCCTCATCGCCATGGTGTCCATGGTGATCGGTTCGAACGTGGCCCGGGCCTTCAGCCTGGTCGGCGCCCTCTCCATCGTCCGCTTCCGCACCGTGGTCGAGGACACCCGCGACACCGCCTTCGTGATCTTCGCGGTCATTGCCGGCATGGCCACCGGCTGCGGTCTTCTCCTCGTACCGACGCTCGGAATCCCAGTGGTGGGCGCGGCGGCCATCGGGCTCAGCGCCGCGTCGCGGCACCGGGCCAACGGGAACAGCGGAGCGGCGACGCTCGTCGTCCGAGTCGGGCTCGGCCACGATCCGCACGCCATCCTCCGCGATGCGCTCCTCGGGCATCTCCTCGACTATCGACTGGTCGAGACGGGCACCGCCCGCCAAGGGTCGGCCCTCGAAGTGACCTATCGCGTCCACCTCCGTTCCGCCACCAACCCCACGCCGCTCATCGCCGCCCTCAACGCCATCGACGGCGTGCAGGGCGTCGAACTCCGCCTCGCCTCGTCGTGAGCAAGATTGGAGCCCTCGCCATGCCTCCCCGCTTCCGTGCCTCGGTCCTCGCCAGCCTCCTGACGGCGCTCGGCGCCTCCCTCCTCACTAGTGCCGCGGCGTTCGGGCAAGACAATCCGCCCCCCCGGCAACCGGGTGGCGAGATGCGCGGTGCGGTGCGCGGCGGCGGCGTGGGCGGCATCCTGCAGATCCCCGACGTGCAGCAGGAGCTCAAGCTGACCGATGCGGAGAAGGCACAGCTCGCCGAGGCCCTCGAGAAGGTCCGGGCCACGCTCCGGGAACGAGGCCCGGGCGGTGGCGGCCCCGACCAGAAGTCGCCGGCCCAGATGATCGAGGAGTCGCTCCGCTCCATCCTGAGCAAGGAGCAGTTCGAGCGGTTAGGCCAGCTCCGCCTCCAGCGCGAGGCCCCGGCGGCGCTCCTCCGCCCCGATGTCCGCTCCAAGCTCGAGATCTCGGAGGAGGTGGCCACCCAGCTCGCCACCATCATCGACTCGGTCAATCCTCGCCTCGAGGGTCCCCCGCCCACCGACGAGGGACGAGCCAAGGCGTTGAAGGACGCCCTCGCCCTCTTGAGCGAGAAGCAGCGAGCCACCTGGAACGAGATGGTCGGCAAGCCCTTCACCTTCCCGGAAGCCTCGACGATGCGCGGCCCAGGCGGCTTCGGCCCCCCTGGGATGGGAGGCCCCGAGGGCGGCCCGCCCGGTGGGGGGCCGGGTGGGGGACCGGGCGGAGGACCCGGCGGCGGGCCGGGCGGCGCCGAGCGCCAGCTCGTCAAGGAGTTCGACAAGGACGGGAACAAGCGTCTCGACCGCGCCGAACGCGACGCGGCCCGGGCCGCGATCAAGGCCGACGGCGACAACGGCGGGCGCGGCATGCGCGGCCCGCGGGCTCGCAACGCCGAGCCGCCCGCCGAAGGGGCCGCGATCAAGCCCACTGACGTCAAGCCGGTCGAAGGCGGCCTCTACGAACCGCAGGCCTTCCGCACCTTCTTCCTCGACTTCGAATCGAAGGACTGGGCCGCCGAGCTCGCCGACTTCTACAACTCCGACGTCGAGGTGCCGGCCACGCTGACCGTCGACGGCAAACGCTACGAGGGCGTCGGCGTCCATTTCCGCGGGGCCTCGAGCTACTTCATGGTCCCCGCCGGCTACAAGCACTCGCTCAACGTCTCGGTCGACTTCACCGACCCGAAGGCAAGGCTCCTCGGCTACAAGACCCTCAACCTCCTGAACGGGAACGGCGACGAGTCGTTCCTGCACACCGTCCTTTGTTCGACCATCGCCAACCAGTTCATCGCCGCCCCCAAGGCCAACCTGGCCCGCGTGGTCATCAACGGCGAGGACTGGGGCGTCTACACGAACGTCCAGCAGTTCGACAACATCCTGATCGGCGAGCGGTTCGCCAAGGACGCGGCGAAGGGTGATGCCAAGCCGAAGGACGCCATCAAGCCCGCCCGCTGGAAGGTGCCGGGCAGCCCGAACGGGCGCGGCGGCCTCGAGTACCTCGGCGAGGACACCGAAGCCTACGCTCGACGCTACGAACTCAAGTCGGGCGATGCCGACCAGGCGTGGCCGCGCTTCAAGGCCCTGTGCAAGACGCTGAACGAGACGCCACCCGAGCAGCTCGAAGGAGCGCTGCGGCCGATCCTCGACATCGACGGAGCCCTTTGGTTCCTGGCCCTCGACATGGCCCTCATCAACGAGGACGGCTACTGGACGCGGGCCAGCGACTACAGCATCTACCTCGACCAGAAGGGCGTCTTCCACATCCTGCCGCATGACATGAACGAGACGTTCTTCGCCGGCGGCGGGCCCGGTGGACCGGGTGGACCCCCCGGTGGCTTCCCCGGTGGTTTTGGCGGACCGCCTCCGGGGATGGGGCCCGGCCCTGACGGAGGCCCTCCGCCCGGTGAGGCGGGCGGACCGCCGCGCGGTGACGAACCGGGCAACGGCGGCGGCGAGCAAGGTCGCCGCGGCCGCGGGGGTCGCGGCGGCATGCGCGGCCCGGGCGGACCGGGCGGCATGCGGGTGAACGTCGAACTCGATCCGCTGTCGGGCCTCGACGACACCACCAAGCCGCTCCGCAGCAAGCTCCTCGCCGTGCCGAGCCTGCGGGCCGCGTACCTCGCCCACATCCGCACCATCGCCGAGACATGGCTCGACTGGAACACGCTCGGCCCGATCGCCGAGGGCTACCACGCCCGCATCGATGCCGCGGTCAAGGCCGACACCAAGAAGCTCGAGAGCTACGAGGCCTTCGCCGAGTCGCTCACCCTGACCGCCCCGCCGACCTCGCTCGCCGCGCCGAAGCCGGCCGAGGGCGGCGAGCAGCAAGTCGCTCCGCAGCCACGGCCCCGCACGCTGCGCGACTTCATCGCGTGGCGACGGGCGTACCTGCTCAAGGTCACCGACCCGTCGACCGCGCCGAAGAAGAGTTAGGCGACGGACCGCTCATCCGGCCCACACACACCGCGGGCGCCCCGGCGTAGATCCCCTCTGCGTCGAGGCGTTCGCGCTTCATGACCACCGTGTGCGGCTCGACGCGACTGCCCTCGCCGATGTCCGCGCCGTAGAAGACCACCGCGTTGGTGCCCACGCTCGCTCCGCGGCGGACCACGAGGCGGTCCATCTTCAGGATGCGGTCCTCGAAGCTATGGGCCTGGAAATGGCAGTTGACGGTGGCTCCGTCCTCGAAGACCAGCATGTCGGGGTCGACCACCTGGGCAAAGCCGTGGCCGAGGAGGACGCCCTTCCCGATCCGGACCCCGCTCGCTCGCAGGAACCAAGTCAGGAACACCGTCCCTTCCAGCGTGCCGAGCAACCCGCGGGCATACATGGCCCACGCCACGTAGAGGAAGTCCCAGCGGCTGCACCAGCAGGACCAGAGCGGATGCTGCCCCGGGCGGGTGCGGCCGAGCAGGATCCACTTCAGGCCGAGGATCATGCCGGCCAGCGCCGCGACCGCCGCCGCGGTCGCAAGCGGCGCCCCGACCAAGGCCGCGGCAAGGAACCCCGCCCCGCTCCAGCGGGCGACGATCGCCCACCAGCCGAAGGCGACCGCGATGGGCCAGGCCAGCAAGGCGAAGCGAAGCGACTCCCAGAAGTAGCGCGAGACCACCCGCGGCAGGCTGGGCTCGTGGGTCACGCTGCGGTCGGCCTCGACCACCTCGCGGCGCGGCAAGGCCAGCGGCGGATGGCCGAACCACCCGGTGCCCGGCTTGGCCAGTCGCGGATCGGCGACCGTGCTCACCCCGACGAAGAAGTCGTCGGGCCAGACGTGCCCGGCTGGCACCACTGCGTGGTTGCCGAGGAAGGTGTTCCGCCCGAGCCGCGTGGTCCGCAGGGCGATCGTCCCGCGGTGCACCTCCGGCGAGGCGAGGTAGATGCCGTCGGCGAAGAAGCTCTCCTCGCCGATCCCGACCAGGGACGGCACGACGTCGATGATGGTCGAGATCTCGCAGCCGGGGCCGATCCGCATGCCGGCCAGCCGCAGCCAACGCGGCCAGAAGAGGGTGCCCGAGAGCCAGCGGCCAGCGCTATCGACCGCTCCGCTGGTGAGCCAGACGCGAATCGACTCCGCGCTCCGCACGCTGATCACGCCCGGCTCGACCGAGCCGAAGAGCCGCAGGCCGATGGCCTCGGCGAGGAGCCCGAGCGGCACGGCGAGGATGGCCCCGAGGATGGCCATGCCGATCGGGAAGCCCGCGATCCAGGCTGGCAGGTCACGGCCGTCCCCCGCATCGAAGCGGGCTGCCGCCAAGCCGACCGCGATCCACGGCAGGCTGGCCAGGAGATGCTGCACGAAACGGGCCAGAAGCATGGCCCCGGCGTGCCCGAGCGGCGTCAGGGCCGCCCCGCGGGTGAGGGAGGGTGGCGGCGACGAACGGGCGATTCGCGCCGCCGGCACGCCGTCCCATCGTTCGCCGTCGGGGATGTGCTGGCCAGCCCCAAGCCAAGCGAGCGGGGCGAGCGATGCATCGCGGCCTAACGAACTGCCGGCAGCGAGGCCGGCCCGCGTGGCCACGGTGGCCCCCTCGGCGAGAGCGATCGGTCCGACCACGAGGTGGCCCGCCTCGAGGTCGACCAGCTTGAGGGACGCCTCCTGGCCCAGCGTGACATCGTCGCCGAGGGCGAGCAAGTCCCACCCGCCGTGGCGCAGGTCGACGCCGCGGTGGACGTGCACCCGCCGTCCGACCTTGGCTCCCAAGGCCCGCAGGGCGATCGACATGAGTTCGGTGCCTTCGAGCATGCCCCAGGGGATGAGCCGGGCGGTCTGCTCGACCATCCAGTGCCGGACGTACGCCCCGCTCCAGACCGGGATGCGGCAGGGTTCGTAGCGCCCGACGACCAGCCGCTTCACGAGGGCCGTCGCCCCCACCGCGAGCGGCGCCGAGGCGAGGAGGAAGGCGAAGCTCGCCAGCGGCGCGACCAGAATGGTCGCCACCACGCCGATCCGGGCCACCACGGCGGGAGCGATGCAGCAGAGGACGAGATAGGCGACGAATCCCCAGCCGGCGAGGCCGGCCGCCAGCCACGCCGCCTGCTCGATCGACGCGACCACCGGATGCGGACGCCCTGCCGCGGCCGGCGGTTCGGCGACCCGCGTCTCCCCTGCCGGCGGCGTGGCTGCTAACCGCTCGGCAAGGCGCCGCGCCGTCCGAGCATCGTAGAGGTCGCGCACCGCCGCGTGGCGGGTGGCCGGCTCGCTGCGCAGGCTGCACACCACGGCGACCGCGCTGAGCGAGTCGCCGCCGAGATCGAGGAAGAAGTCGTCGTCGAGCCCGACCTCGCTGGCCCGCGTGGCCCGGGCGAAGATCGTGGCCACGACTCCCGGAAGCCCCTCCGCCCTCGAGGCCGGGCGGGCATCGCCCTGCGCTGCGATGGGCGGGAGCCGCTTGCGGTCGAGCTTGCCGCCGATCGAGGTCGGCAGGGCCTCGATCATGGCGATCCGGGCCGGCACCATGTAGCCCGGCAAGCGGTGGCGCACGAAGTCGCGGAGCGCCGCCGCGCCCGGCGGCGCGTCGGGGTCCTGCGGCACGACGTGGGCGACGAGGACCTGCGCCCCCCCCGCTTCGCCTTCGGCCGCCTCGACCTGCACCGCGCACGCCGCCTCCCGCACGCCGGGGAAGGCGGCGATGGTCGCCTCGATCGCCGGCAGCTCGACCCGGTAGCCGCGAAGCTTCACCTGCCCGTCGATCCGCCCGAGGTACTCAAGATCGCCGCGCTCGTTGACGCGGACGAGGTCGCCGGTGCGGTAGACGCGTCCTAGCCCCTCGAGCATCGGAAATCGCTCCGCGGTGAGTTCGGGCCTCCCGTGGTAGCCACGGGCCAAGCCGGGGCCGGCGATGCAGAGTTCGCCCGCCTCGCCGTCGAGGACGCGATCGAAGCGCTCGTCGAGGATCCACGCCCGATGCCCCTCGACCGGCCGGCCGATCGAGACCGGGACGCCCGGCTGCATCCGCCCGCGAACCACGGTCACCGTGCACTCGGTCGGGCCGTAGCCGTTCTCGAGCCAGCAAGCGGCGCCCCAGCGGTCGGCGAGATCCTGCGGCAGGGCCTCGCCTCCCACGTAGAGGAGCCGGAGGTCGGGGAGTTCGCTCCGCGGGTCGCGGCAGCCGGTCGTGCGCAGCAAGGTCGGCGGCGGACAGAAGACCGAGATCCGCTCGCGGCGGAGCCACGGCACGAGGTCGGGTCCGAGCCGCACCGTCTCGTCGTTGAGCGGGACGAGCGTGGCCCCCACCGCGAAGGCGAGCCACGTCTCCTCGAGGCTCGAGTCATAGGCCGGCGACGAGCACTGGGCGACGCGGTCCTCGGCACTCAGGGCGAAGTGCTCGACGTCGCTCCCGACGAGGTGGGCGATGCTCCGGTGCTCGATCATCACGCCCTTCGGCGTTCCGGTCGTGCCCGAGGTGTAGATCACGTAGGCGAGTTGGGCGGGATCCGGCTCGCTCAGCGGTCGGTCGTGGGCAGCGACCAGGGCGGCGACGTCGAGCGCCGCGACCTCCGGAGCGATGGCCGCGAGCCGCTCGACGCTCGCCTGGTCGGCGAGGACGACGCTCGCCCCGGCATCCTCGATCACCGAGCGAAGGTGCCCGTCGGGAAAGGCGGCGTCGAGGCAGGTGAAGGCCCCGCCCGCCCGCAAGACGCCGAGCTGCGCCGCATAGAGGTTCGGCGTGTCGCGGCCGAGGAGGATGGGGACGATCCGCTCCGCCGCGCTCGACGGAGCGCCGTCCCAGGCCGCAAGGAGGGAGCGGGCGATCGCTCCGCTCACCGCGTCGAGTTCCCCATAGGTCATCGTCCTCCGCTCCGGCCGAGCGGTCGACGGCGGCACGTCGATCGCGACGCGCTCGGCATGCCGGCGGACCGTTGCGGCGAAGAGGGCGGTGAGGAGCGGACGCCCGGCGGCGGCAGCGTCGCGCTCGATCGGTCGCGGAGCCGGCGGGGCGTCGGGCATCAGGAGGGCGTCCGGGCGCTGGCCCGCCAGCCTTGGATCAACCGCCCGCCGCAATGGCCGCAGTGGCAGCGGAAGGGCTCGGCCATCGATTCCTCGGTCGTCTCGTAGTCGAAGGTGATCTCCTCGCCCGTCCGGATCGGCCGGATGGCGATGAGCTGGCGTCCGACGAATTCGGCGTTCGGCCGACAGGAGTGGTTGAGGAAGCGCCACAGGTACCGCGGGTCGGCGTCGTCGCTGCCTTGCGGAGGCTCGATGTGCTGGCCGGCTCCGACCTGCACGGAGTAGCGATCGGGTGTCGCGGTCAGCACGCCCTCGAGTTCGAGGACGAGGGCCCCGGCGGGGAATGCCCGCTTGGCGACGAGGTGCATGCCTCGTTCGACGAGGACAGCGCGAACCGCCGGCCCGGCGGCGGACGCGTGGCGGACGGGACGGACATGTTCGACCAAAGGCTCGGCCACACGGTCGGAGTCGTGGCGCATCGAGTCGGCTCCTCGAGGACGCGTCGGCCTCTTCACTCGCCGCATGCGGCGAACCGACAGGTCCAAGGTCCGCATTCAACCCGATCCCGTGCACGCTGGGAAGGGCACGCGCTGCGCCACCGTATGATGCGAGCCGCCGTGCTCACCCTGCCCCCCGACGAGATGCTGCAGCGCGCGTGGGCCGCCCTCGACGAGGGGAAGCTCGGATTTGCCGAGCACGCGGCCCGCGCCGTCCTCAGCGTGCGACCCAAGGACGGCTCGGCGTGGCTGGCCCTTTCCCGCAGCCTCATGCAGCAAGGGAAGCTCGACGTGTCCGAGCCGGCATTGGCCAGCGCGGAGGCCAACGGGGCCCGTCCGCTCGACGTCCTCCACACGCGATCAAACCTCCTCTGGCTCCTGGGGCGCGACGAGGAGGCCCTCGCCGCCACCACCAAGGTCTTGGCCGAACGGCCGCGTTCGGTCGACGCCCTGCTTCAAGCGGCCGGTTGCCTCCGCCGGCTGGGCGACCTGGCCGGTGCCCGGCGGGTCCTGACGGAACTGCCGAACCACCCCGAGGCGGCGTCGATCGCGGCGTGGTCGTGGCTCGACGAGGGCCAGCCGAAGGAGGCGATCGCCCTGCTCGAGCCCGTGGCCAAGCGGGCCGACCTCTCGCCGCTCCACCGAGCCCGCGTTTGTCACCCGCTCGGCGTGGCCTACGAGGCACTCGGCCGCTACGACGACGCCCTCCGTTCCTACCTCGCCTCGCGGGCCGCCCTGCCCGGCCGCTTCGATCCCGACGGGTTCCGCCGCAGCGTGGAGCTGATGCGATCGATCTTCAGCCGAGAGTTCCTGGCCAAGGCCCCGCGGGCCTCGGTGCGCAGCAGTCGACCGGTCTTCATCGCCGCCATGCCGCGCTCGGGGACGACCTTGCTCGACCGGATCATTGCCGCCCATCCGCGCGGAGCCGGGGCGGGCGAGACGCGAGCCTTGCGTGGGCAGATCGCGGAATGGGACGGACCCGACCCGAACAAGGCCTTCCCCCGCGTCGTGCCCAGCCTGACCGCCGCCGACCTCGATCGCATCGCGACCCGCTACCTCCGCGAAACCGACCCGTTCGGGGCGAGCGCCGAGCGGACGGCCGACAAGCACTTGCAGAACTGGGTCTACGTGGGGCTGATCGCCATGGCCTTCCCCGACGCCCGAGTCATCCACCTCCGCCGCGACCCGCTCGACGTCGGCATCTCCTGCCTTGAACGGCTGCTCGGCCACGCCGTCGGGTGGTCGAGCGACCTCACCCACATCGGTGTCGCCCTGCGCGGCGCCGAACGCTTGATGGAACACTGGAAAGAGGTCGCCCCGATCCCGATCCTCACCGTCGACTACGAGTCGCTGGTGCGTCGGCAACGGGAGGAGACGGCGCGCATCCTCGAGTTCCTCGGCCTTCCGTGGGATGACGCCTGCATGGCCTTCCACCGCGAACACAAGCCGCTCGCCGAGCGCCCCGCCCCGACCCTCGCCACCGAACAGACCCGAAGGCCGATGAACGACCGCTCGATCGGGCGCGGGGCTCGCTTCGGCAAGGGGCTCGATCCGCTCCGGGCAGCCTTGGCCGAGCCGACCAACTAGCGCACGAAAAAAACGCCCGCTGCGCAATCGTCGCTCAGCGGGCGTCGGTGGATGACTCGGTGTGGCTCAGGCCGCGAAGCCGCGGGCGATGATCTCGGCGTCCATGCCGAGCATCGGGTAGCGGGCCTGGAGGTGCTTGGCCAAGGTCTCGGTCGGCACCAGAACGAAGAAGACCGGCGCCGCGATGTGGGTGGTGGCGAAGCGGACCGCGCGCGGCAGGAAGGGCGTGCTGGTGACCATGACCAACTGGTCGTCCTCGAAGCGGAGCGGGGCGACGCGGAACTGCCACGCCTGGCGGCGCGTCACCAGCGACTCGGCGTCGGGCTGCACCTGGTCGAGGTGCGGATCGACGGAGCCGACCAGCCGCGTGTACTGCTCGGCCCACGCCCCTTCGATCACTTGCGGCGAGACGCCGAAGAGCCGTTCGCAGACCGACCCGAACGGTTCGCCGGTCTCGCGCTGGTCGGCGAGGACCTGCTCGACTTGCGATTCGCTCAAGACACCCTGTTCGACGAGCAACGCTCCGATACGCATGGCTACTCCTGCAATCCCACCAAGGGCTGGGGCGCCGAGTTCGGCGCCCCTCTTGCATCGGCATGCCAAGGCGGGCAGTGCGGCCCCATCCGCGAACAGAGGACCGAGCCGATCGCCCGACCGTGCGGGCGTGGCCGGTAACCGCGGCACCCGCTCCGCCGGGAGTTCGCCTGCCGGCTGCCATAGACTCCCGGCGTGCCCAGCCGTCGACCTGCCACCTCGCGCCCCGCGGAGGGCCTGCGGAACCGGCTGCGGACGGCGCTCCTTGAGCGTCTGGCCGCAGCGGAGCGCGGTCGGGCCCGCCCGCTTCGGCGGCTGCTCGAGGCGATCGAGCGTCCCGCCGACGAGGAGCATGTGCGAAGCGCCCTCACCGAGGCCGCCGTCGCCTGCCACCTGTGGCGCCGGGGCTGCGAGCTCGAGGTCGAGGTCCCCTCGCGGAGCGGACGCACCGCCGACTTCCTGGTCACCCGCGGCGCCTTCCGTTTCGCCCTGCACGTGAAGCGCTGGTCGCTCGACCCGGCCAGCGCCGCGACCCTGCGCGTGCCGGCCGCGGTGCGGCAACTGGAGCGCATCCGGCGCCCCTATCTCGCCGCGGTCCAGTGGCCGCAAGAGCGCCGCGAGCTGGATCGCTTCGTGGCCGAGGCCGGTCCCTTCCTCGAACATGCCAGCGTGGGCGACGAACTCGTCGTCCGCGACGCTGGCGGCCGCGCCGTAGGCGGGGCCCGCATCCTCGCCCCCTGGCCCGGCGACCGCATCGCCCTCACCGTGGGGCTCGATGCTGCCCTCGACGACGAGTTGCCTCGCCTCCAGCGCCAACTCCGCAAGGCCCACGCCCAGTTCATGCCGGGGGTGCCGAACGTCATCCTCCTGGTCGGCGGGAGCGCCGGCGACGAGCGGTTGGTCGACACGGCGCTCCTCGGGTCGCACGTCGAGCGCTGGGACCGCTTCCCGCCCCGCGGGCATCGCATCGCCCACGGGCGGGCCGAGGACGGCTTCTGGTCCGGCGGCCGCTATGCCCAGTCGTCGGCGATGGCCTGGGCCCCGTGGTCGGACGCCAAGGGCCTCGGAGCCGTGCGGCTCTGGCTACGGACGCCCGGCACGCTCGACGAGCTGCGGCCCCTCCTTCGCTAAGCGATAGCCGGGGATCACGGCGCGTCGCGCAGTCCGGCGGGCAGTTCGGGCGGCTCGCCAGCGAAACGCTCGTGGGGCGGGATGCGCCGGGCGGTCGGGGCGGCGAGAGGCGGGAAGAGCCGCTGGATCGCCGGGCCGGGAGGACCGCCGTCGATGAGGAGGCCCGGGGCCCCGGCCAGCTGCTCGGCCTGCCGACGCCCCAGCCGGACGGCGAAGCGCACCCGGTCGCCCTCGTAGGTCCGCTCCCCGACCGCGAGCCGGCGCTCGACGAAGTCGACCGCCTTGCCGCTCGCAAGCGGGAGCGAGATCTCGCAGGCCTTCAACTCGCCCAGCATGATCCCGAGGACGCGGCGGCGGAGATCCTCGAGACCTTCCCCGGTCAGGGCGCTGACCGCGATCGACTCCGGCTCCTCGCGAAGCCACTCCTCGGGGGTCCGCCGCTCGGCGTGCTGGTCGCGGGTCATCTCCCGCCAGCGGTCGATCTTGTTGAGGAGGACGATCCGCGGCTGGTCGTTGGCCACGATCTCCTCAAGCACCTTCCGCACCGTGGCCAGCTGCTTCGGCGCCGACCTGTCGGCCACGTCCACCACGATCAGGAGGACGTGGGCATGGATGGCGTCCTCGAGCGTGGAGCGGAAGCTCGCCACCAGGTGGTGCGGCAGGTCGCGGATGAAGCCGACGGTGTCGGAGAGCATGGCCTCGTTGCTGCCGCCCTCGCCCTCGCTGCGCCCGAGGTTCCAGCGCTCGACGCGGGTGAGGAGGGTGGCAAACAGCTGGTCGTTGGCGAAGGCTCCGCCGGCGGTCAGGGCGTTGAAGAGGGAGCTCTTGCCGGCGTTGGTGTACCCGACCAGCCCGACGGTGAAGTGGGCATCGCGGCGCTCCCGCACCTCGCGGCTCTTCCGGGCCTGCACCTCGGCCAGCTCGCGCTCGAGCTGGAGGAGCCTCTTCTGCACCAGGCGGCGGTCGATCTCGATCTGCTGCTCGCCCGGGCCGCGGGTGCCGACCCCGACCGGCGAGCCGCCGGTCACCTGCCCGAGGTGGGACCACATGGCCCGCAGCCGCGGGGCGGTGTACTCGAGCTGGGCGATCTCGACCTGGAGCTGGGCCTGCTTGGTGGTCGCCCGGTTGGCGAAGATGTCGAGGATCAGCTCGCTGCGGTCGATGATCTTGGCCTTGGTCTCGTTGGCCAGCTCCTTCTCGAGTTCCTGGATCTGGCTCGGGGAGAGCTCGTTGTCGAAGATGACGAGGGAGGCCCCCAGTTCCTTGGCCAGGGCGGCCAGCTCCTCGACCTTGCCCTTGCCGAGGTAGGTCTTCCCGCGCGGCCGCTCCCGGTTCTGGACCAGTTCGCCGACCACGCGCACGCCGGCCGACTCGGCCAGGGCCCGAAGCTCCCCCAGGGGGTCTTCATGGTCGACGTCCGAGCCGGGCAGGCGCACCGAGACGAGCACGGCCCGTTCGGTGCGGAGATTCATCTCTTCGCGTGGATTGATGTTCATGCGTGGGAGCCGGTCGGCGGAAGCCCCGGTCAACCCGCGTCGGGTTGGCCGGTGGAAGGGGGCGATTGTAGCGCACCCTTCCCCGTATCATCTCGCCACTTCCCGCCCCTGAGGACACCGCATGCTCGGTTCGTCGCTCCTCGCCCTCCTCCTCGTCGCCCCCGCCCTGCCCGATCCGCCGGCGGCGCCGGCCCCCGCAGCCCCGCCCTCAGCCGGTGCAGCCTGGTCCCCCTACGCCTGGTTCGATCCCCTGATCGACGTCCGCGAGCTGATCCAGCAGGCGTACGTCGAGGACGCCGATGCGAAGCGCATGCAGGAGGCGGCCTTGGGGGCCATCGTGGCCAGCCTCGGCGATCCCTTCTCGGTCTACGTGCCGCCGGACGCGGAGCGCTCCTTCAACAAGGACCTGAAGGGCACCTACGCTGGCATCGGCGCCGAAATCGACATGCCCGACGGATGGCTGCGCATCGTGAGCCCGCTCGACGACTCGCCGGCCCAGGAGGCTGGCATCCTGCCGGGCGACGTGGTCCTCGCCATCGAGGGCAAGAAGACGCAAGGCCTGAGCGTCGAGGCCTGCATGGACCTCCTCCTCGGCGAGCCAGGCACGCCGGTCAAGATCGACGTCCGGCACGGCGACGGCCGCGAGGAGAGCTACTCCCTCGTCCGCCGCCAGATCCACACCAAGACGGTGAAGGGGTTCCGCCGCACCGGTGACGGATGGCAGTACCTCCTCGATCCCGAGCACGGGATCGCCTACGTGCGGCTCACCCAGTTCCTCGAGTCGACGCCCGCCGACCTGAAGGCCGCCGTGGCCAGGGCCGTGGGCCAAGGGGCCAAGGGCTTGGTCATCGACCTCCGCTACAACGGCGGCGGGTCGCTCGCCGCGGCGATCGAGATCGCCGACCAGTTCCAGCGGAAGGGCACCATCGTCAGCCTACGGAGCCGCGACCACCAGGAACGCACCTGGTCGGCGTCGGAGTCGCCCGACGACGTCGACCTGCCCATCGTCGTCCTGGTCAACGACGCGAGCGCGAGTGCGAGCGAGATCCTCGCCGGCGCTCTCCAGGACAACGAGCGGGCCAAGGTGCTCGGCGTCCGCACCTACGGCAAGGGCTCGGTGCAGGACGTGCGGACCCTGGCCGAGGGCCGCGGGCAGGTGAAGCTGACCATCGCCCGCTACTACCTACCGAGCGGACGCAACATCACCCGCAGCCACAAGCTCGAAGAGGAAGGGAAGCCGTGGGGCGTCGATCCCGACGCCGGCTTCCACGTGCCGCTCGACGACGAGGAGGCCCGGACCATGTTCCTCGCCCGTCGCCGTTGGGAACTTCCCGACGGCAAGCCGACCGACCCCGCGAGGTGGGCCGATCCGGCCTGGGTCGAGGCCGCCCCGGGCGATGACGGCGTGGCGGGTCTCGGGGATCGCCAGCTCGCCGCCGCGATGCGGGCCCTGCGCGAGCGAATCGCCGGGCGCGAGTGGCCGCGGGTGGGCGACGATCCCGGCTCGGCCACCACGGCGAGCGACGAGCTCCGCCGCCAGATCGCGTATCGCGAGCGGCTGGCACGCGAAATGGAGAACGTCGAGCGCCGGATCGGCGAGCTCGAGGCCGAGGCGGACGGCAAGACGCCCCCTGCCACCGTCCCCGCCACCGGCGACGTGAACAAGTGACGAGCCCCCGGTGCTGCCTGTTGCCTCGCCCACCGTCCTAGGCATCGAGTCGAGCTGCGACGAGACAGCCGCCGCGGTGGTGCGCGGCGGCCGCGACGTCCTGAGCGATGTGGTGGCCACGCAGCACGAGCTGCACGAGCGCTACAAGGGCGTGGTGCCGGAAATCGCCAGCCGGGCCCACGTCGAGCGCATCCTGCCCGTGGTGCGGGAGGCCCTGCGCCAGGCGAACCTCGGGTGGGAGGCGATCGACGCGGTGGCGGTCGGGCATCGGCCCGGCCTGATCGGCTCGCTCCTGGTCGGCGTGGCGGCCGCGAAGGCGATCGCGTGGAGCCTGTCGAAACCCTTCCTCGGCGTGGACCACGTCGCGGCCCACCTCTTCTCCGGCCTCCTCGACCGGCCGATCTGCGCCTTCCCCGCCCTCGGCCTGGTGGTCTCGGGCGGCCACACCAGCCTCTACCGCATCGACGCCCCGACCGACCTGCATCGCCTCGGCGGCACCATCGACGACGCGATCGGCGAGGCCTTCGACAAGGCGGCGACCATCCTCGGCCTCGGCTATCCGGGCGGACCCAAGCTCGACGCCCTGGCCCGCCGCGGCGATGACCGGGCCCACGCCTTCCCCGTCCCGTACCTCGGGAAGGATAGCGAGGGCGAGCGCCGCCTCGACTTCTCGTTCAGCGGGCTGAAGACCTCGCTTCTCTACGCGGTGCGCGGCGTGCCCGACCGGACGAGCCGCGGCCGCGAGCCGCACTTCCCGCGCTCCGAGGCCGACCTCGACGAGGCGACCCGGGCCAACCTCGCGGCCAGCTTCGAGCGGGTCGCGGTCGGCCACGTGATGCGGAACCTGGAGCGGGCCCTCGATCGGCAGCGGGTGGGCACGCTCCTCGTCGGGGGCGGCGCCAGCGCCAACACGCGGTTGCGGCAGGAGCTCGCCACGCTCGCCGGCCAGCGCTCGCTCGACCTGCGCCTGCCGCAGCTGCGTTGGTGCCTCGACAACGCGGCGATGATCGCCGGGTATGCTGCGTTCCGCGTGCAGGCTGGCGAGTCCGACCCGCTGAGCCTGGCCCCCGATCCCTTGTCAGCGCTTCGTTAGAGCCCGCGGCGCCGGCCGCGCCCGCGCCCCATGCTCCTCGCCCAAGTGATCGCCCTGGCCCTCTTCCTCGCCTTCATGGTGGCGGCGGTGGTCCTCCTGATCCAAGGGCTTCGCGGCCGCCTCCTGCCGATCGACCCCTGCTGCGCCCGCTGCCGGCAGCGCACCGGCAGCGCCGAGTTCCACCAGAGCGGCCGCTGCCCGGAATGCGGGGCCCCGCTGCGCGGCTCCGACGACATCCGCTATTTCCGGCGCCGCCCGCGCGTCCTCCTCATCGTCCTCGGCCTGCTGGCCGGCCTGCTCGCCCTCGCCCTCCCCATGGCGTACGCCGTGGTCGGGAGTCCGCGTGGCCCGACCCGCAACGCGAGTTCGACCGTGGCCGAGCTGGCCGGCGACCTGCGCCGCACCGGCCCCGGCGCGTTCGTCTCGCTCCAGGAACTCGAGCGGCGAACGCTGGCCGGCGAGTTGACCGACGCCGACCTGCGGTCGATCGTCGCCGCCTTCGTCGAGGGCTGCGGGGCGAGCGAACAGAACTGGCTGCCCAACGAGGCGGCCAGCCTCCTTCTCGCCGCCGAGCAGCGGAAGCTCCTCTCGGCCGAGGACATGGCAGCGATCGGCGGTTCCCTGTTCGAGCGCCCCGAGTTGCATCTCCCGGCCACTATCCGCCGGGGAGCGAGGATCCAGCCGCAGGCCTTGGGGGTCGCCATCTACGGAAGCCTGGCCCGACGCGTGCGGCTCGGCGAGGTGAAGGCTGGCGACCACGTCCTTCCGCTCCGCACCTTCGACGACACGCCGATCGACCGGTTGAGCGACGGGCAGGAAGGGCTCGGGCTGATCGTCTTCGATGCCCCGCCTGGGCGCTACCGGCTCAGCGCCGTGTTCGAGACGCTCTACGCCATCCAGCCTCCGAACGGAGGCGGCATGCCGAGCGCTTGGCCCTACCGAGCAACCGTGCCGGCCGGCGCCGACATCGAGATCGTCCCCGAGGATGCGCCGCCCTTCGTACCCATGGTCACCGACGCAGCGATCGCCGCCGAGGTCGCCAAGGCCTGCGCCGCGAGCTGCATCGCGGTCGCCCCCGGGCCCGACGGCAAGGACTGCATCGTCTCGGCCGACATCGATCTCATGCCGGTCGAGGGCTGGACCCTCTCCTTCAGCGTCTTCGTCGTCATCGGCGACCAGGAGATCGGCGTCGCTCCCATGCGAGTGACCAAGCTCCTCGGTGGCATCTCGAAGACCTCCTCGATGGCCTACGCCCGCTGCCCCTGCCCGCCGACGGGGCCGTCGACCGGCAGCATCGTCTTCCGCCCGGATCCGCGCGGCGTGGAGACCGATCCCGACGTCAGCCGCATCTGGGGCGAGGAAGTCGTGGTTCGCGACGTTCCGGTGATTCGGCTCGGAGCGACTGCCGCCGCGGGAGGCAGGCCATGAACGGGACGATGAACGGGCTCGGCTGGCTCATCGTCGTCCTCCAAGTGCTCGGGACCGCGGTCCTGCCGCCGCTCGCATTGTGGTTCGTCGTCCTCACCATCACCGGCCGTCGCTCTCCGACCAGGCCGCACTGCGGCGGCTGCGGCACCCTGTTAGCCTTCCCTTCGCTCGCCGAAGGCGTTCCGTGCCCGGGTTGCGGGCGCGGCGTGGCCGAGCTCGCGGCGGAAGGCAAGCCGCCGCGCCCCGAGCGGCGGCGGCGCTGGATCCTCTGGCCGGCCCTGGCCCTCGCCCTCCTCGCCGGGACCGCGGGCAGCATCGCCCTCGCCCTGACCCTCTTCGAGCAGACCAGGTCCCAATCGGTCGTGGCGGCCCGCGCCACGCTCGGCGCCCTCATCGCCTCGGGGATCAAGGCGACGCACGAAATGGACGGCAGCCTGCTCGAACTTGGACGTCGGCTCCGCATCGGCGACACCACCCCCGCCGAGCTGCGGGCCGCCCTGATCGCCCACCTCGACGCTTCGGCCGCCGCCCCGCCCGCCCCGTCGGTCGGCTTCCGCAGCGTGGTGGGCATGGCCATGGAGGCTGCAGCCGATCCATCGTTCTGCGCCCGAGCCCTGAGTAGCGCCTGGACCGCGCCGACGGTCCCGGCCAACGACCTCGCCTCCAGGCTGCGCGGCCCGCGCCCGACGATCGGCATCACCATCGATCCGTGGGAACGCTCCGACGCGCCGGTCGCCCGCTGGGTCATCCTGCGGTCGGTCGAGATCGACGGCACGCCGGTTGCCTTCGGCCCCGCGGGTGGTTCGCCGCAGCCGGCCACGATCCTCGCCATCGGCGACGGGGCCAGTCGGCCGGCCGAACTGAGGACCGATCGCCTTGCCGCGGGCAAGCATCGGGTCAAGCTCGTGTTCGAGGATCGGCTGGTCCGCGGTGCCGTGGCTCGCGCCGCCTGGGCCAGCAACGCGACCAGCGCCGCCGCCGATTGGGACCACTCGCTGGCACGTCGCGACGTCGTCGTCGATACTGAGGTCGACATCCAGCCCTGATAGCCGACCGCATGGCCTACCGACCCCCTTTCGTCGACACCGCTTTCGTGACCGTCCCGGCCCCGCACCCCGCGAGCCTCGAGAAGGACATCCTCCTCAAGCAGTGCCGCTGGGAGACCGGCCGGGTCTCGGGCCCCGGCGGCCAGCACCGGAACCGAACCGACACGGCCGTGACCCTGATCCACGAGCCGACCGGGATCGACACCCAAGCCACGGAGCGCCGCAGCCAGCTTGAGAACCGCGGCCGGGCCATCTTCCGTCTCCGGCTCAAGCTCGCCACCAAGTGCCGCACAGTGACCAATCGCGACCGGCACCAGCCGAGCGAGCTCTGGTGCCGGCGCCGCCAAGGCGAGAAGCTCCCGGTGAACCCGGAGCACGAGGACTACCCGGCCCTCCTCGCCGAAGCCCTCGACGTGGTCATCGCCCGCCGCTACGACGTGGCCGGGGCTGCCGGCGTCCTCGGCATCACCATGAGCCAGCTCACCCGGCTCATCCGCCACGAGAAGCACGCCTTCTCCCTGGTGAACGAGGGCCGCGAGAAGACCGGCCTCACGCGGCTGCGGTCGTAGGCCGGGTCGGGCCGCGAACCCTTGCTCACGACCCCCAGTTGCCGAGGAGGAGGGCAAGGTCTGCCGCGTCGATCAGACCGTCGCCGTCGAGATCGGCCGGGCAGTCCTTGCAGGAGGCTCCCCACTCGCCGAGCAGCATGGCCAAATCCGCCCCGTCCACGGCCTGATCGCCGTTGAGGTCGCCAAGCACGGACGGGGCGAGGGGCTTGAAAAGCAGGTTGTCGAAGGTGCCGTCGATCTGGCCGCCGACGCCGCCGAGAAGGCTCGCGGAGAGGAACAACCCGCCTTCGGCGAACGTGTCGTCCACCGCGGTGAGCTGAGGCGATCCCGGCTGGGAGGCTCCCACCGCCCACACCTTCATCGAGAGGTTGGGGCCGTCGGCCACCGCCTCCACCTGGTAATCGGCCCCCACAACCACCGGGAAGGGAGCCTCGACGAGAGGCGGAAAGAGGCACTGCTCGGGGTCGGCGATGCGGATGGAGATCCGCTGGGCGGCGGCGTCGACCGTGAACGCGTAGCCGTCGGCGCCGAGATCGGCGCCGTCCCGGATCATCAGCGAGCCCGCGGTCGTCGCGTTCTTCGCCTGGAACTGGAAGCGGAAGGCGCCGTTCGCCAAGTCCGCGGGATCGCCGTACGACGAATTGAACGACGCGGCAAGGCTGCGCACGCAGGTCGCTGGTGCGATCGCTCCAAAGGAGCGGATCAGCATGCGCCCGCCGACCGGCGTGATGGTGCCGAACGCGGGGGAACCGAGGAAGAGGTTCCAGCCATCGAGGGCGCCGTCGTTGAAGTCGTCGAGCACCGTGAAGTCGGCGCGGGCCGTACCGGTGGCGACCACCAGAGCTGCGAAGGGGGACGCGAGGCGAAGCAGGCGAATGGAGAAGGATGTCATGGCGAAACTCCTAAAGGAGGTGCGGTCGGTTCCGGCGCCACTGCACCGGCCGCTCGAAGGTGACGGGGCGATGAATGGAGCGCCAACCTTTCCTGAGGATTTGGGGAAGGCGACCCCTCCGGCGTCGAACTCACGCACCACGCCGGGCGCTCCAACCAGCGGGCACCGCGGGGCATGGCGCCCTGACCCGAGCTCCTAACACGCCTCGGAGCTCGATCGGAAGAGGCAGGGACTTGGTGCTCCGAGTCCCATCGCGCAGAATGTCCTGCGCCGAACGGGCCACGTCACCGCCGTGGTGCGCGAGGCCACCTCCCCGATGCAGGGCAAGCCCGAGGACCCCATGCCGGCCGATCCTAACGTCACGCAGATCCTGCAGCGGGTCGACAGCGGCGATGCCGCGGCGTCGGAGGAGCTCCTGCCGCTCGTCTACGAGCAGTTGCGGCGCTGCGCCGAAGTGGCCATGCGCGGCGAGCGGGCAGGCCAGACCTTGCAGGCCACCGCACTGGTGCACGAAGCCTATGTGCGGCTGCTCGGGGAGCGCGAGTCGTGGCAGGGGCGAGCCCACTTCTTCCATGCCGCCGCCCGCGCCATGCGCCAACTGCTGATCGAGCGAGCCCGCGAGAAGGGGCGCATCAAGCGAGGCGGCGACGGCGCCGCGGGCAGCGGCCCGAAGAAGGTCGCCGTGAACCTGTTCGACCTGGCCGCCGAGGCTCCGGCCGACGAGATCCTCGCCCTCGACGAAGCGATGACCGCCCTCGAAAGCCGCGACCCCGACGTGGCCGCTGTGGTGCGGCTGCGGTTCTACGCCGGGCTGACGGTCGACGAGACCGCCCTCGCTCTCGGCGTTTCCCCGCGTCAAGTCGACCGCTTGTGGTCCTACGCCCGGGCCGTCCTCTTCGAGCACGTGGCCCGGACCAGGGGAGAAGCGGGCTGACGACTGATGAGGAGATTGTTTGGGCGATTGGGGGCGCCCGAGCCTGCGATTCGTCACCTCTGGGGGGGAAGCCGATCGGCCGGCGCCTCCCGCGTCGGGAGCCGCCGTCCGAACTCGACCGCATTTCGGAGCACCCCATGCCAGCCTCGACCCGCCGATTCCTTGCCAGCCCGTGCTTGGGCGCCGCCATCCTCGGGGCCCTCCTCTCGCCGTCCGCATGGGCGGAGGTGCATGTCCGGCCCAGCAGCTTGGTGATCGATGCGGCGTGGGGCCCCCCCACGGAGATCGACATCGACGAAGACGGGATCGTCGACATCGCGGGAGCCGCGGGCATGGGCGCACTGGGGCGTTACAGCCTCGATCCCGGGATCGGAGCCCGTTTTGCCGACCTCGATCCCTCCTCCGGCTTCTATGGCCAACCTGGGCAACTGTTTGCCCCGGCCGACTGGCTGCCCTTCCCGCTGTGGGGCATTCCACTCTGGCAGGCGAGTTGGCCGCTGATTCCCCCGGGACGCCAGTACTTCCCTCTCCTCCTCGTGCGTGACGGCGCTCCGCACGCGGCGTGGCTCATGGCCGATGCGGTGTGGTACCTCATCTGCGGCCCGTTCGGTTGCGAGTCCGGCACCTTTCTGAGGCTGGACGTCCGGCAGATCGCGTGGGACGACGAACCGTGGAAGCCGATCGAGATCGGCTGGAGCGACTGCGACCAGGACGGCCAATGCGACCGCCTGCAGACCGCTGCGAACCCGGAGATCGACTGCGACGGCAACGGCCTGCCCGACCAGTGCGATCTCGCGGCCGGCGGAGACTGCGATGGCGATGGAATGCTCGATGGGTGCGCCATCGCCAGCGGCGTCGTCAGCGACTGCAACGCCAACGGCGTTCCGGACTCCTGCGAGATCGCCAGCGGCGAGGTCCACGACTGCGACGCCGATGGCGTGCCGGACGAGTGCCAAGGGGGCGCGTCACCCATGGAGGGCGCCATCTCGCTCGCCCTGCTCGACTTCCAGACGCAGGCGTCGGTCCCCCACTTCGGCCTCGTCATGCCGAGCGAAGAGATCACCATCGAGTTCTGGCAGAAGGTGGACGCTCCGCAGATGCAGACCACCTTCCGCCTCGACTGGAGCGAGACGAACCGCTGCATGGCCCACGTACCGTGGACCGACGGCCGGGTCTACTGGGACTTCGGCGATCCTTCCCCCATCGGACGGCTCGAGTACGAGCCGCCCGAACCGATCGTCGGCTCCTGGCAGCACTTCGCTCTGCAGGCGAGCAAGGCCGGCGGCTTCATGCGGATCTACCGAAACGGCGTCCTCGAGGCCTCGAAGTCGAGCTCGGACACCTACCTCCCGCTCGACCAGCCCCTCCTGCTCGGCGGGACCTTCTACAACCCTGGAGCGGGGTTCAGCGGCGGCCTCGATGAGTTCCGGGTCTGGGACCACATCCGCAGTCCGGAGGAGATCAAGGCCCATCTCGCAACCGGCGTCGATCCCCGCTCCCCGGGCCTCGTCGCCTACTGGCGGATGGACGAAGGAGCTGGCTCCGTGGTGCACGACCTGGCAGCAGGTCGCGACGCGACCATCGACGGCCCCGTCAGTTGGCTGACCGCCCCTCCCGCCTGTCCCCCTTCGGCCGACCTCGATCGCGACGGATCCGTGGGCGCCACCGACCTCGCCATCCTGATCGGGGCGTGGGGCGGCCCCTGCCGGGGGTGCGAAGCGGATCTCGACCGAAGCGGGGCGGTCGATGCCGCAGACCTAGCCATCCTCCTCGCAGCCTGGTCCTGAATGGCACCATGGACGATCGCCCCGCGCCCATCCCGACCCCGGACGACCGGCGCATCTTCGTCGCCGCCCTGGATCGCCCCGAAGCGTCCAGGGCGGCCTTCGTGGCCGAGGCCTGCGCCGGCGACTGCGCCCTCCGCGAGCGGGTGCTGCAGCTTCTCCACGCCCTCCACGAAGCGGGCTCGTACCTCTCGCTGCCGGAGGGCCCGCTCGACGCCGACGATCCCCTGATCGGACAGCAGCTGGGGACCTATCGCATCGCGGGCCTGCTCGGCGAGGGCGGATTCGGCCGCGTGTACCGGGCCGAGCAGGAGGCGCCGATGCGCCGCGCCGTGGCCGTCAAGATCCTCAAGGCAGGATTCGAGTCGGGCCCCGTCGTGGCCCGCTTCGAGGCCGAGCGCCAGGCCTTGGCGGTGATGGACCATCCTCACATCGCCCGCGTCTTCGACGGCGGCATCACCCGCGACGGCCGGCCGTACTTCGTCATGGAGCTCGTCAACGGCGAGCCCATCACCTCCTACTGCGATCGATATCGCCTCGACGCCACCGCACGGTTGCGGCTGGCAATCACGGTCTGCGAGGCGGTCCAGCACGCCCACCAGAAGGGTGTCATCCACCGCGACATCAAGCCGAGCAACATCCTGGTCGCCCGCGACGGCGACTATGACATCGCCAAGGTCATCGACTTCGGCGTCGCCAAGGCGATCGAAGGCGACCTCGCGGAGCGGGCGGTGGTGACCGAGTTCCGTCAGCTCATCGGGACGCCCGCCTACATGAGCCCCGAACAGGCCGACCGCGACCGCCGGCGCATCGACACCCGGACCGACGTCTACTCGCTGGGCGTCGTCCTCTACGAACTGCTCACCGGAGCCCTTCCGATCGAGCACGAGTCGCTCCTCGCGGCGGGGTTGGACGAGATGCGCCGCGTCTTGCGGGAGACCGATCCGCCACGGCCCAGCGCCAGGCTGGCCGGGGTCGGGGCGGACGCCGAGTCGATCGCCCTCGCCCGCCGCACCGACCTGCGACGGCTCCAGCGCTTCGTGCGCGGCGACCTCGACTGGATCGTCATGAAGGCGATCGACCGCGATCCCGCCCGCCGCTACGGCAGCAGCGCAGCGCTGGCCGCGGACCTCGAGCGGCTCCTCCGCCACGAGCCGGTCGAGGCCGGGCCGCCGGGGGCGAGGTATCGCCTCGCCAAGTTCCTCCGCCGCCACCGCGTCGGCATGCTGGCCGGCTCGCTGGCCGCGGCGTCGCTCCTGGTCGGGGCCGGGGCTGCGATGTACGGCCTGCTCGAGGCCCGGGCCGAGCGCGACGCGGCGGTGCTGGCCCGCGACGGTGAGCGTGCCGCACGCGAGGTCGCGGAACGCGAGGGCGAGCGGGCCCGGGTGCAGAGCGACTTCATCTCCTGGGGCCTTGGCATCGGCGGCGATCTCTCGATCGACGAGGCGGAACGGCCGAACATCACGGTGCGGCGCATGCTCGACATCGCCGCCGCCACGGTCGATCGCGAGTACGCCGGCGAACCACTGCGCCAAGCGGCCGCCCACAGCCGACTGGGCTCCCTCTACAACCGCATCCTCCGCACGGCCGAAGCGACGCGCGAGCTGCTTCGGGCCATTGAACTGCTGCGCGGATCCCAAGCCCCCGCTGCCACCGTCCTCCTCTACGAGTCGCTGCGCGACCTCGACTCCGTCGGTGTCGACCAGTATTCGACCGATCGGGCCTTGGAGCCGCTGCGCCGGGAACGCGTCGAGGTCGCCCTCTCGATCCTCGAGGGCCGGTTGGGCTATCGGGCCCCGGAGGCGTTTGCCAACGCCCGCCGGGCTGCGGAACGACTCTTCGCCCCCGGCTCCATCGACGGCGAGACGGCGCGGGGCATCGAGCGGGACATGGGTCTCCTCCTCGACGAGCCGTTGTGGAAGGACGACGAGGACTTGGCCATCTACCTCGATGTCGTGGCCACCGCCATCCGCTCGGCCGCAGGGCGGCACGACTCCCCGGTGCTCCTGACCCTCTCGCTGGGCCTCTGGCCCCGGTTCGCAGAGCTCTGCCCCACCTTGGGTGCGGACCACATCCGGGCCGCGATCGACGAGCTGATCGTGGGGAGCTACTGCATCGTCTGGGGGCACAGCACGGATGCCATCGCCTACTTCGAGCACGGCCGGGCCATGGTGGCCCGGCACCTGCCTCGCGACCACGTCGTCCTGCTGACGGCCGAGCTTTACGAAGGGTGGGCCCGGATCCGAACCGGCGAAGTCGAGCGGGGACTGGCCACGATGCGATCGGCCGTCGAGCGGATGGCCCGTTCGGAGGCGGTCCCCCCGGGACGCCTGGGACGCTCCATCGCTGATCTGCTTGCCGCCAGCGCCGCCGCCCGAACCACGAGCGGCTTGGAGCGCCTGGAGACGCCGCTCCAACCGTTCGGCGCGCAGCTGGAAGCGGTGGTCCAAGCCAAGGGCGCCAAGGAGGCGGAGGAACGGGCCGTCGCCTTGCGCGACGCGATCGCCCCTGCGGTGGCTCGGGATCCCCGGCTAGGTGCCATGGTCCTCTCGGCGACCGCCGGCCGGCTGACTTGGCAGCTCGAGACCTACGGGAGCCAGGTCCCCGAGGTCGCCCGGCTGCTGGAACGACTGGTCGACGCCGCCCCCCTCGCCAACGACAACACCTGGTCGGACGACGCGCGGGCCGACGCTCTCTGGATGCTCGGCGACGCGGCCCTGGCTCGCGGCGACCTTGACGAAGCAGAGGAGCGCTTCGCCCAAGCCCAAGCCATCCGCACCGATCTCTTCGGTGCCGAGAGCGAGTGGGTGCAAACCTGCCTTCGCGGGCGCGCCAAGGTGCTCATCGCCCGGGGTTCGAAGGAGGAGGGACTCCGCATGCTCGAGCAGGCCTATAGGGACATGCGGAAGGTCGCCGCGCCGACGCAACGGGCCGTGCTGACCACTACCCGCGATCTAGGACAAGCCCTCGCCGGTGCGGGCCGCCAGCTCGAGGCCGGGATGCTCCTCTCGGAGCAGCTTCGGGACTCCCTCGATTTCGCGACGAAGGAGCAGCACGGACTGGCCAGCGTCGACGGCCGATACCGGCTGACGCTGGCCTTCCCGATCGTCCTGATCGGCGGGCTGCCCCAGGAGTGCTATGCGACCGCCGAACGCTGCGCCCGGGCCGCAGCGGAGCTCGATCCCGGCAGCGCCTGGTCGCGGGCCATCGCCGGAGCGGCCCTCGTCCGGCAAGGGCGTTTCGCCGAAGGGGAGGTGCTGCTCCGCGAAGCCCACGCGATGCTGGCCGCGGCAAAGTCGCCTCCTGTCACCACCCATTCGCTCTTTCTCGCCCGCTGCGCCGACGCGCGGGGCGACAAGGCGGAGGCAGACCGGCTGCGAGCCGTCGCCGAGGAGCGGGCAGCCGCCATCACCCCGGACCTCGCAAACATGATGAGTTGGGCGGAGTTCCGCGATGCACTCCTACGGGAGTTCACCGCGCCGTGAGGGCTTGCCCGGTAGCGGCCGCAACCGATCCCCGGTTGTGGTGAAATGCCCCCATGCTCACCACCGCTCGCTTGCGTTCCATGATCGCCGAGGAGTTGCCGCGCGCCGTCCAGTGCCGCCACGACCTCCACATGCATCCCGAGCTCGGCTACGAGGAGAAGCGGACGGCGGAGGTGATTCGCGGCCACCTTGGCGAAGCGGGCGTCGCCTTCCGCGGCGGCCTCGCCGGCGGCACCGGCACGTTGGCCCACCTGCCCGGAGCCCGGCACGATTCCTCGATCGCCCTCCGCGCCGACATCGACGCCCTGCCGATCGCCGAGGAAGGGACGCCGGCCTGGCGTTCGACGGTGCCCGGCCGCATGCACGCTTGCGGCCACGATGGACACACCACGATCCTCCTGACCACGGCTCGCGTCCTGGCCCGGCTGGCCAAGGAGTCGGGATTGCCGCGCTCGGTCAGCCTCCTCTTCCAGCCGGCCGAGGAAGGCGGCGGCGGCGGCAAGCGGATGTGCGAGGACGGCTGCCTCGACGGCACGGTGATCGGTCCCAAGGTGGAGCGTATCTACGGGCTCCACGGCTGGACCACCCTCGACCTCGGCGTGGTGGGCTCGCGGCCCGGCCCGATGCTGGCCTGCTCCGACACCATCCGCATCACGGTGCGCGGCGAGGGCTCGCACGCGGCATTCCCGCAAGCCGCCCGCGATCCGATCGTGGCCGGAGCGGCCATCGTGACCGCCCTCCACACCATCGTCAGCCGGAACGTCAATCCGCTCGAACCGGCGGTGATCAGTATCACGACGTTCCACGGCGGATCCGCCACCAACGTGATCCCGCCGCTGGTCGAACTGAGCGGCACGGCGCGGGCCCTGACCGAAGAGACGCGTTCGCTTCTCGAGCGGCGGGTCGGCGAGGTCAGCCGGTCGGTCGCCGCCGCCCATGGCTGCACGGCCGAGGCGATCTACGTGCGCGGCTACCCGGTCACCCGCAACGATCCCGCCGAGACCGAGCGTGTCCACGCCTTGGCCCGAGCCTGCCTCGGGGCGGATCGGGTGCAGCCGCTCGAACACCCGGTGATGGGCGGCGAGGACTTCAGCTACTACGCGGAGCGCGTCCCGGCCTGCTTCTTCGCCCTCGGGCTGCGGCCGCCGGGAGGCACGATGCCCGGCCTCCACCATCCGCGCTTCGACTTCAACGACGAGGCGATCCCCACCGGTGTGGAGTTGTTCTGCCGGCTGGCCTTGGACGGGGCCGTCAGCGGCTGACCGGGGGAGGCTCGCCCGAGAACCTGCGCTTGGCCCTTGCTTCGCGTCGAAGCCGGGCCCACACTCCGGACATGCTCCTTGCCGCCACCGCCGCGCTCAGCGCAGCGACCACCGTCCTTCCCCCCTCGCCTTCGACCGGCTCGCGCCCCCTCGATCGCTCGGCGCTCGCAGCCCTCGACGCCCATCGCGAGGACGACACCCCCGCCCACTTCGTCGTGCCGCTGCCCGAGGGCGGCGAGCTGACCCTCGTCCTCGAGCCGGTCGATCCGCTCGCCCCGGGGGCGAAGCTGGTCACCGCGACGCGCACCAAGCGCGGCGTCGTCGAACGCCCCCTCGCGAACAACCTCCGGTGCTACGCCGGCCGGGTCGAAGGCCGCACCGATGCCCGGGCCTTCGTGGCCCAAGCCGACGGCTTCCTCGGCGGCTTCGTGCAGCTTGACGGTCCGACGCCGCGCACCCTCTGGCTCTCGAACGGCCCGCGGGGCGAGCATCGCGACCCGGTCGTCTTCGACGCGAGCGCCGCCGACCCGGTCTTCCTGCCCACCGGCTCCGACTTCTGCCACAGCGATGAGTTGAAGCAGCCGGGCCTTCCCGCCGACCCCGCCCAGGGCGGCATCGCCGGCGCCGCGCCCACCTGCCGCGAAGTGCTCCTCGCGATCGACACCGATGTCGAGTACACGGCGAACGTCTTCGGCGGCAACCAGGCGGCCGCGGTCGCCTACGCCCTCGCCCTCACCGCTGCCACGAGCGAGATTTACACCGCCGACCTCAACGTGCGGCTCCGCGTCTCCTACGTGCGGCTGTGGACCGGCGACGACCCGTGGACGATGACGAACACCGTCGACCAGCTTTTTCAATACCACGACTACTGGGAAGCGAACGAAGGCAGCGTGGTCCGGAACGCCGGCCACTTCCTGAGCGGCCGCGGCTTGGGCGGCGGCGTGGCTTGGTTCCCCGCCCTCTGTAGCGGCGGCTACGAGTACGGCCTCAGCGCCAACCTCGGAGGCTACTTCCCCTATCCGCTCCTCGACCATGACGGCGCCAACTGGGACATCATGGTCTACGCCCACGAGCTCGGCCACAACTTCGGGGCCCCGCACACCCACGACACGAACTACTACAACCCGCCCCTCGACGGCTGCGGCAACGGCGACTGCTCCGAGGCGTGGAGCGGCACGATCATGAGCTACTGCCACACCTGCTCGGGCGGGATGACCAACATCTCGCTGCACTTCCACCCGGGCAACGTGGCGTCCATGCTCGGCTTCCTCGACAGCATCGACTGCCTCGCCACCGGCGAGACGGGCGGAGCGTTCGCCACCGACGACTATGCCACGGTCGGGGCCGGCCAGAGCGTGGTGATCGACGCCCTCTTCAACGACGCCCAAGCCAACTGCGAGTCGATCGACGTGCAGTCGGTCGACGCGACGACCGCGAACGGCGCCTCGGTGACCCTGATTCCCGCCCCGCCCGGCGGCCGGCCGACCTTCAGCGTGGCCGAGCCCTCGGCGGCGAGCGCCGACGACTCGTTCCAGTACACGATCATCGACAGCCTCGGCTCGACCGCCACGGCGACGGTGCACCTCGACGTGCAGCCGCTCCTGCCGGCGACCGACGTGACCGGAGCGCTTCCCGGCGCGGTCGCCACCTACTACGCGACCGGCGAGTTGGACGTCCTGCCCGACTTCGCGACGCTGACCCCGCACTCGACCGACATCGTGGCCCCGGTCGACTTCCCCTCGACCGGCGGCACCTTCGCCACCAGCGACCTCGCCGACCTCGTGGCGGCGACCTTCGAAGGCTGGGTGGTGGTCCCCTCAACCGGCTTCTACACCTTCTATAGCGAGTCCGACGACGGCTCCAAGCTCTACGTCGACGGCCAGCTGGTCGTGTCCAACGACGGCCTCCACGGCATGGTCGAGAAGTCGGGCGTGGTCGGAGTCCAGGCCGGCCGGCACAAGGTCCGCGTCGAGTTCTTCGAGCGCTACGGCGGGGCCGGCGAGATCGTCCGCTTCCAAGGACCGGGCGTCCCCAAGCAGACCATCGCGGCCGCCCACTGGTCCCACGGCGGGACGGGGAGTGGCGACCTCGACGGCGACGGCTCGGTGACCGCAGCCGACCTGGCCATCCTGCTGGGGACCTGGGGCACCGCGGGACCCGCCGGCGACCTCAACTTCGACGGGCTGGTGGACGCGGCCGACCTGGCCATCCTCCTGGGCACCTGGGGCTGACCGCCCCGACCCTTGCATCGCTCCCCCCATCCGGCTACATTGCCCGGCTCGCTTGTCGGTTTCGGCCGATGAGCTCGTCATTCCAGACCGCACGCACTACTGCGTCGCGCCCGCCCCTAGGCCGGTCGGGTGCCCGCCGAGCAGACCGCTCGGGACGCGGTGGGAGGTAGGAACCACATGGCCGCGAAGAAGGTCACCAAGCAATTCAAGATCATGGCCCCGGGCGGCAAGGCGACGCCCGCGCCGCCGATCGGTCCCGCCCTTGGCGCCAACGGCGTCAACCCGGGCCAGTTCATCACCCAGTTCAACGAGCGGACCAAGGAGTTCCAGGGCCGCGTCGTGGGCTGCCTGATCACCGTCTATTCCGATCGCTCCTTCGAGTTCGAGATCAAGACCTCGCCCGCCTCGGTCCTGATCACGAGCGCCCTCAAGATCGAGAAGGGCTCGGGCAAGCCGAACACCGAGAAGGTCGGCAAGATCACCAAGGCCCAGCTCCGCAAGATCGCGGAAGAGAAGATCAAGGACCTCAACACGACGACGGTCGAAGCCGCCATGCGGACGATCGCCGGCACTGCCCGTTCCATGGGCGTCACGGTGGAGGACTAACCCATGCCGACGCTCACCAAGCGCTACAAGGCCAACCAGGCCCTGGCCCCCAAGGCCGCCCTCTCCGTCGAGGAGGCGATCAAGGCCGTCAAGAAGTTCAAGACCACCAAGTTCGACGAGACCATCAACGTCGTCGTCCACCTCGGCATCGACCCCAAGCAGGCCGACCAGATCATCCGCGGCTCGGTGTCGCTCCCCAACGGGATCGGCAAGAGCGCCCGCGTGATCGCCTTCTGCCAGAGCGACAAGGTCGCCGCGGCCAAGGCCGCCGGAGCCATCGAGGCCGGGGCCGAGGACCTGGTGCAGAAGATCGAAGGCGGGTGGTTCGACTTCGACGTCGCCGTGGCCAGCCCGGACATGATGCGTGTCGTGTCCAAGCTCGGCAAGACCCTCGGTCCGAAGGGCCTCATGCCCTCGCCGAAGGCCGGCACCGTGACCCCTGACATCGCCGGAGCCGTCAAGGAGTACTCGGCCGGCAAGCAGGAGTACCGCAACGACGACGGCGGCAACGTCCACGCCATCGTGGGCAAGATGAGCTTCAGCGAGAAGGCCTTGGCGGAGAACCTCCACGCCTTCCTCGAGGTCATCAACCGCCTGAAGCCGGCCAGCTCGAAGGGCACCTACATCAAGAAGTGCGTGATCTCCGGATGCATGAGCCCCAGCGTCCAGGTCATCGCCTGATCCGAACTCCCCGCCTGACGCCGCGGCCGAACGCGGCGCGAACCTCCCAAGAGAGGCGTCCCCATGAGTAAGCCAGTCAAGGACATGATCATCGCCGAGTACCGCAAGCGGTTCGGCGACGTGAGCGGCGGAGTCGTGGTCGAGATCCGCGGCCTGGAAGCCACCGCCAACAACAAGCTCCGCAACACGCTCCGCTCGAAGGGCGTGCGGGTGACCGTGCTGAAGAACTCGCTGGCCCGCAAGGCCTTCAGCGGCGGCCCGCTCGATCCCCTCGGCCCCGCCCTGAGCGGGCCCACGGCCCTCATCTACGGCGACAAGAGCGTGGTCGACGTGGCCCGCGACATCGTCGCCCTGGCCACCGGCAGCAAGGAGATCGCGCTGAAGGCCGCCGTCCTCGACGGCCAGTTCTTCTCCGGCAAGGAGGGCGTCGAGGCCCTCAGCCGGTTCCCGACCCGCGAGGAAGCCCAAGCCAAGGTCGTCGCCATCGTCCTCGCCCCCGCGGGCAAGGCCGTGGCCGCTGCCAAGGGCCCGGGCGGCAAGGTCCTCGCGATCGTCAAGGAAATCCAGAACCGACTCGAGAAGGGCGAGGCCATCGCGGCCGTCAACTGACGTCCCGATCCGAACCCGCGTTTCCCAACTTCCATCAGCTTCTTCCGACGGGGACTGGCTCCAGCCCTCCTCACGAAGGCGAGTTAAAGGCCGGGCGTACCGGCCCCTCTCCCCGCAAGAAAGGTTTCTAGACC
Organism: Phycisphaerales bacterium; assembly: GCA_044224425.1. Classification (GTDB taxonomy): domain Bacteria; phylum Planctomycetota; class Phycisphaerae; order Phycisphaerales; family SM1A02; genus JAEUIT01. The sequence goes on along the minus strand of JBGAKK010000010.1, from coordinate 3,428 downwards.
CATGAGCGACACCAAGACCTTCGACGCCAAGATCACCAAGATCGGTGATGAGATCGCCGCCCTGACCCTCAAGGAGGCGGTCGACCTCGCTGACTACATGAAGGACAAGTACGGCATCGAGCCCGCCGCTGGCGGCGCCGTCATGATGGCCGGTCCGGGCGCTGGCGCTGCCGCCGCTCCCGCCGCCGCCGCCCAGACCGAGTTCGACGTCATCCTCAAGGAGGCTGGCGCCAACAAGATCCAGGTCATCAAGGTCGTCCGCGACGCGACCGGCCTCGGCCTCAAGGAGGCCAAGGACCTCGTCGACGCCGGCAACAAGGCGGTCAAGGAGAAGCTCTCGAAGGAAGACGCCGACAAGCTCAAGGCGACCCTCGAGGCTGCCGGCGCCAAGATCGAGATCAAGTAAGGCCTGACGGCCAAGCAACGGCGACGAGCCACCCGCACCCGGGTGGCTCGTTGTCTTTTTGGCGCCCTGGCAGAGGGCTCGGCAAGCCGAGCCCCGCGTGCGCCGAACGAGCCATCGCTGTCAACCTAGGCAAGCCCGCCGCCGCCCCGCTTCGCGCCCCGCTCGTGGCATCGCCCGCGTTTCCGGACGGCCGGTCCGATCGGAAGGGCGAAGCCGAGCCCGCCGTTCCGTGAGGGTCTCGTCAATCCTCCCCGCGTCCTCTCCCGTCGACCGGGGGCCGCGCGGTAGTCTTTCTCCACTCGCTCGAGATGCCGACCGCGGTGCAGGAACGCCCTCGCCGCCGCTGGCACACCCCGGACGAGGTGGGTGCATCGCGGCGTCCGGCCCCGGCTTGGATCGATCCGCAGCGGGAGATGGATGACTCGCCTTCGGTGCGAGGCCCATCGGCCCGCGCGCGGCTCGCAGGTCGAGGCAGACGTCGGCCACCCAGCCCGACGCCGTCCGCCCGTACCGCCCCAAGGAACCACAGCCGATGCCACGACTCCATCCACACCATGCCGCCCTGCTCGGCGGCTGCGCCGGAACCCTGGTGCTCTGCGCCAGCCCGGCCCTCGCCGACACCACCTACCAGTCGCTCCCGTTCAGCCAGAACTGGTCCAACGCGGCGTTGATCAACGTCGCCAACGACTGGAGCGGCGTGCCGGGCATCATGGGGTATCGCGGCGACGATCTCACCGCGGCGACCGGCGTCGACCCGCAGACCGTGCTCGCCTTCGGCACCGGGGTCATCAACGTCAACGCCAATCAGACCAATCCGAACACGAACACAGCCGGCGGCCTGGCCGAGTTCGCCATCACCGATCCAGTGGTGGCTATGCAAGGGAGCGGGACTGCCGACGCCCCGTTCCTCCTCCTCCACCTCAATACGAGCGGGAAGTCGAACATCGTCTTCTCCTGCAACCTGCGTGACATCGACGGCAGCACGGACAACGCCGTCCAGGCGATCGCCATCCAGTACCGGATCGGCGAGTCGGGCGACTTCACCAACCTGCCAGCAGGGTTCGTGGCCGACGCGACCACCGGCCCGAGCCTGGCCGATCTCGTCACGCCGGTGAGCGTCACCCTGCCCGCCGCCTGCGACAACCAGTCGCAGCTCCAGATCCGGGTCATCACCACCAACGCCGTGGGCAACGACGAGTGGGTCGGAGTCGACGACATCAGCGTCACCGGCGACACCGCCGGCGTCAGCTACTCCTGCGGCATCGATCCGCCGAGCCAGGCCCTCGGCACCGGCGATTTGGCCAGCTTCACCTACACCCTGATCCAGGACCCGGGCAGCACTGGCGTCCCCGGCATCACCGTCGACCTCCTGGTGACCTCCGGTCCCGACACCGGCGCCACGGCGAGCGGCGTGACCGACGGCGCCGGCCAGGTCATCCTCAGCTACCTGAACGGCGGCTTCCCGGGCACCGACCAGGTGCAGATCACCGCCCAGACCGAGCCGAACCCGACCGTCTGCGCCGCGTCGGCCTCCTTCACCGCGCCGACCACGCCGCTTCCGGTCACCATCAACGAACTCGATAGCGACACCCCCGGCACCGACGTCGCCGAGTTCATCGAGCTCTACGACGGCGGCACCGGCAACACGCCGCTCGACGGCCTGGTGGTCGTCTTCTGGAACGGCAGCAACAACCAGAGCTACGCCGCCTTCGACCTCGACGGCAAGTCGACCGACGCCAACGGCTACTTCCTCCTCGGCAACGCCAGCGTGACCTCTGCCGTCGCCGCTGCGAACAGCCTTACCTTCAACGACAACCTGCTGCAGAACGGCGAGGACGCGGTCGCCCTCTACAACGGCAACGCGAGCGACTTCCCGAACGGGACGAGCGTGACCACCGCCAACCTCCGCGATGCGGTCGTCTACGACACCAACGACCCCGACTCCATCGGCCTCCTGCCGCTCCTCAACGCCGGCCAGCCCCAGATCAACGAGGCGGGCGGCGGGAACAGCGGAACGCAATCGATCCAGCGTTGCCCGAACGGCTCCGGCGGCCTGCGCAACACGGTCACCTTCGTGGCCAGCGCCCCGACGCCGATGGCCTCGAACACCTACACCAACGTCCCCGGCAACATCGCCGCCAACCCGAACCCGGTGTGCGCCGGAGAAGCCGTCACGCTCACCGCGACGGCCGGCAGCGACGAAGTCGTGGTCTGGCACGAAGGCGATGCCAACGGCCCGGTGGTCGGCAGCGGCCTCTCGGTCCAGGTCACGCCAGCTACTGATACGACGTACGTCGCGGTCTGCACCCAGCCCACCGCCGGCTGCACCAGTTCGAACTCCGGCTCGGTCGGCGTGACCCTCTCCGCCCCGAGCGTCTGGTATGCCGACCAGGACGGCGACGGCGCCGGCGATCCGGCCAACACCGTGGTCGCTTGCTCCGCCCCGCCCGGCTACGTCGGCGTCGGTGGCGACGGCTGCCCGAAGGACCCCAACAAGATCGAGCCCGGTGCCTGCGGCTGCGGCGTCGCCGACACCGACACCGACGGCGACGGCGCCCCGGACTGCGTCGACGGCTGCCCGAACGACCCGAAGAAGACAAACCCCGGGGCGTGCGGTTGCGGCGTCGCTGACACCGACACCGACGGCGATGGCGTCGCCGACTGCCTCGACGGCTGCCCGAGCGATCCCAACAAGACCGCTCCCGGCGCCTGCGGCTGCGGCGTCGCTGACACCGACACCGACGGCGATGGCGTCCCCGACTGCCTCGACGGCTGCCCTGAGGATCCGAACAAGACGGCGCCTGGCACCTGCGGCTGCGGCGTCGCCGACACCGATACCGACGGCGACGGCGTGGCCGACTGCCTCGATCTTTGCCCGACCGATCCGAAGAAGACCGAGCCCGGAGCCTGCGGCTGCGGCGTGCCCGACACCGACGCCGACGGCGACGGCCTCCCGGACTGCGAGGACCTCTGCCCGAGCGATCCGAACAAGACCGAGCCCGGCATCTGCGGCTGCGGCACC
>JBGAKK010000102.1:0-13946 GCA_044224425.1 Phycisphaerales bacterium | reverse complement strand
GGGCGGGGCATCCTATCGGAAGAGGCTCTCGGCCGGAAGGTTGCCCAGTCGTGCCTGCGTCGAGCTGACGCCGTGGTCGATTGGGCTGAGAGGACCGAGAATCTCAGCAGGTCGGAAAAGAAGCCACGACCGGTGGTGACCGGTCGTGGCTCTTCAGTCGTGAGGGGTCGACCTCAGAGAGGTCGAGGGTCTCGATTCTCAGGCCCGACGACGGCGGGTGCCGGCGACGAGTCCGCCAAGGCCGAGAAGGGCCATGGCGCCCGGACCCGGGACAGCAGCGACGAAGACGCTGGTGAACGAGGCCGAGGAGTTGGCACCGAGCAGGAACCGCAAGGTGATCGTGAGGTCCGAGCCGAGATCCGGGCCAGCGAGGCTCGGGATCGGCTCACCGAAGGACTCGAACCCGAGCGAGCTCGAGCCAGCCTCGGTGCGGACCACGCCGAACGGGTTGTTGAAGAGCGAGGCGATCGAGTTCGCGCCCGAGCTTCCCGTCCAGAGGGCGGTGTCCTTGTCGGCGATGAAGCCAGGGCCGCTGGTCGTGAGGCCGCCGCTCACCGAGCCACCGTAGAGCGTCCGGCCGACGAGAGCCGTCGGGAGGGACACGGTGAACTCGAACGAGATGGCCTCGGACGACAGGTTCTGGATGACATAGTTGCCAGCCGTGAACGCCTGCGTCCCACCATTGGCGCTGTTCGAAGCGTTGAAGTTCCAGCTGAGGAGCCAGTCGCCAGCGCCACCGAGCAGACTGCCCTGGTAGTTGAAGACGACCGGATCAGCCGTCGAAGAACCGTTGAGGTTCTGCGACTGGGAATTGCCGTCGGCACTAATGCCGAGCGTAACGGTTGGACCATCACCCGACGCGGTCATGGTCGTCGCCGCAGCGAGTGCAGCGGTCGCGAGAAGTCCGCGGACTCCAAGACGGATCATGTGAACCCTCCCTCAATCCCTTCTTGAAGCAGTTGGCTCCTCGCCCGCTGCTTCGTTTGTCAGACTGGGCGTGCTCCGCTCCAGTCCGCCTTTGCTCTATCGAGCCGCAGCGCCCTTTTCAGCACCGCGACGCGCTTCTCCCGTCCGGCCCACGCACTTCACGTGGGCCGGTCACGGGGCGGCGGCGCACACGCGCCGACGCCCCGTAGTGATCAAGCCCGACGACGGCGGCCGAAGCCAACCAGTCCGAAGGCCGCGACAGCCAGGGCACCTGGCGAAGGCACGACGACGAACAGGCTGGTGAAGGACGCCGAGTCACCCGCAGTGAGGGTGAAGGCCAGACGGATCGCGATGTTGTTGTTCACCGCGCTCGTAGGGCATCGACGGGATCGGGCGAACGAGTCGGGGCCGATCGTCCTTGCTCTGGTACTGGCCCGCAGTCGCCGAGGAGCCGGTGAGGAAGGCTTCCGGCAGGCTGCCGTTGAAGCCACCATCGACGTCGGTGAGTGCACGGTGGGCCGAGTCGTTGGTGACGCGGCGGCGACGGTAGCGTTGCCGTTGAGGTCCAGTGACCGTACCGGTCGCGAACCGCCAACGGTAGCTCGGTGCGATCGGCAGCGCAGCGTCCAGGAAGAACGTCTGCGTCGTGCTGCTCGTGTTGGTCACGACCAGGTTGCCGACGATGAACGGATCAAGTGCGAGCAGGCCCAGCTCACGATGAAGCCGGAACCATCGAACGGGCTCGAGAAACCGTTCCCAGTAAGCTGGGCGTGTACCGTTCGCCCGTCCACTTGAGACGCGTTGTACTCGTACGAAGACGACCCGACGCCGATGTGAAGCGTGAGGTTCGGAATGGTGATGGTGTCGGCAGATGCAACCGCCGACGCGAGCGCGATGACCGCGGCTCCAACACCCGTGACAACAGACCAACTCTTAACGGCAGCCATTGAGACCCCTTCCTCCGATGAGGTCCGTTTGATACTCCCTCCCAAGGAGCACCAAACGACTTCCGGCGGAGCCGTAGCGCCGCCCTTTTCCCAGTTGGACCGTAACCCAGAGTCGGGGGGGGGGCAAGCAAAACGGGCAGGAATGTTCCACCTCGCCCGGGATAAGTGCCTTTTGTGGACTGGCTTTGCGCCGCCCTATCACCCACCGGGGCGCTTCTCGGACGACGCATTTTCCCCACGAGAAAGGGGTTCGGCGCGAGCCTCGGAGCTCTCGTCCAAGTTTTCGCGGTCTTTCGGGATTTGGCCGTCGCGCCATCGAATCACCCCCCGAGGTGCGGACGGGTGCCCCCTCAGCTCGGCTCGCTTGGCATCCTCCAAGGCGACCCGGACGGCATCGACGGTCGAGGCGGTCCGGAGTGATTCCTTGAAGGGTTTGATGTGCCCCATTGTCTTGCCGTACCAAGAGATGCGCTGCCCGATGGAGCGAATCGCCCAGTATTCGGTCTGATAACGAAGAAGCAGGTCGAAGTGTCGTTCGATAGCCTCGACCTTCTCGAGGAAGTCGGGCTCAGGCCCCGCGATTCCAGTTCGGAGATGAGCCCAGGCTTGCCGGAAGAGCCACGGCGTCCGAAGCGCCGCCCGTCCGATCATCACCCCCTGGCACCCCGATCGCCGCATGAGGAGGGCGGGGTGCTCCGGCTCGGTGACGTCACCGTTCCCGATGACCGGGATTCGATCGACCGCCGCCACGACCTCCCCAATCGCATCCCAGTCGGCCTGGCCGCTGAAGAATTGGACGGTGTAGCGGCCATGGACCGTGACCGCGGCGATGCCCACTCGCTCGAGGGCCCGGGCCAAGGCCGGGGCGACCTTCCGCTCCGGATCCCAGCCGAGCCTCATTTTGGCGGTGACCGGGACCCGGCCAGCCGAGTGTCGGCGGACCCGCTCGACGATCCGCTCGGCCAGACGGACGGTCGAGTCGACATCGCATAAAAGGAGCGAGCCCCCGTTCTTCTTGGCCACCTTGTCGACCGGGCAGCCCATGTTGATGTCGATGAGCCGGGCTCCGTGGTCGATCGCCCAGCAGGCCGCCTCGGGCAGGGGGTCGGAGGCGTTGCCGTAGAGCTGCATGCCGCAGGGCTGATCCAGCCCGTTGGTGGCCGCGAGATCGAGGGTCCGACCGCTCTCCTTCAGGATGGCCCGGGCGTTCAGCAGGTCGGTCGTCGCCAAGCCGACCCCGCCGAGCTCCCGGCAGAGGATCCGGAACGCCAAGTCGCAGTGCCCCGCGATCGGAGCGAGGAGGAGCGGCGTCTCGAGCGTCAAGGGACCAATGGAAAGGGCCACGCGGCGAGTCTACCGCCCGTGGCCCTTGAATCGGCCTAGGTCTGCCTCTCAGGGCGTGGCGCTACCGGTCGAAGCTGCCCACGCCCCGCGCTCCACGCTCCAGTCATTCCCGAAGAAGCCGGCTGCTCGCACGCCGGCCACTCCCTTCAGCAGGGTCTCCGCCGCAAACACCGTGCAGTCGGGGTACCCAACGCCAGAGAGGAAAAACGGCATGCGCTCGGTGAGCCGCTGGCCGATCGGCCCAGTCCCCGCCACCGCCGCCACCATGGCTCGGCTTGAGTCGCTCCGCGGATAGGCGAAGACGCAAGCCAGGTCCTCGCCGGCCACCTCGCGGTCGCCCACCTTGACCGAGCCGTTCCGCACTAGGATCGGGCACTGGGCGAGGAGCTTCGGCCAAGCGGCGTTCGTCTCGGCGTTCCCATAGAGGATGACGCTCCGGTCCTTGGCCGCGGCCGGGTCGAAGGCCGTGTCGAGGGCGATCTCGATCGAGGCGTTCCCCCGGTACCAGAAGGTCTCGGCGGCGTAGCGGGCCTGGTCGAGCAGGCGGGCGTCCATCGCATCGTCGCCCCCGGTCCCGACCACGAAGAGGAAGCGCTCCCGGAAGGCATCCTTGAAGGGGCCACCGCGAGCAGCTCGCTTCGCGGTCGGGGCGGGTGCCTCGGCCACCTTCCACGCGTCGCCTTCGCGGGCCAGCCAGAGTTCCCCGGAGGCTGGCCGGGCCGCTTGGATGGTCGCTCCGTCGAGCTTCAGGTTGATCGGAGCATCCCCCTCCGGCAGGGCTCGGATGGCGAAGAGGGCGACGTTGGACGTCGAGCCTTCGTAGGAGCGAGTCGCCTTGTCGCGGGTCAACGAGACGTTGCTTGGCTTCATCGCCTCGATCTGCTGCTCGACCGCGATCCAGCGGTGGGTCGAGGAGACCCACGGGGCGGCGGTCGTGAAGTCGATTTGGTCGACGGCGTCCGGGTCGGGGAGCGTCCGCTCGGCGAGGAAGCGAATCAGTGGCGGCCAGTCCACGCATTCGTTGCCCCACCAGTGGCCGGCGCCGGGCCGCTCGTAGTAGACGAAATCGCTATGGAACGCCCCCTCGCCCCCGGCCAACTGGCCGCGCATAGTGCGGGCCTGCTGCACGGGTACGTTGTCGTCGGCGTCCCCGTGCAGGATGTAGACGCCCTGCTTGGCGTAGTTCTTCTTCAGGACCAGCGTCTCGCTCGGGCTCGCCGCCCGCTGCAGGATGCCTTCCACGCTCTCCGACTTGAACTCCGCACCGCCGGTGTAGCTACGGAAGGAGATCCAGCCGGCGCTCGGGGCGATGGCCGCGAAGCGATCGGGGAAGTGGACGCCGATCTGCCAGGTGCCGTGGCCACCCATCGAGTGGCCGGTCAGCCATTGCCGCCGCGGATCACTGCCTAGCCGCTGGGCGGCGATTCCCAGCACTTCGATCGCATCGAGGCGGCCCCAATCTTCCCAGTCGAATCCGTACGGCCGCCGGTTGGTGGGGCAGACGATCGCTGCGAAGTCCTTCGGGGCGTAGGCCGCAGCTTGGCTGGTGGCCTCGACGCTCGCCCCGTGGAGCGAGAGGACCAACCCCGGCTTTTCCGGCCCGCCGGCAGCCGGCGGCACCAAGGCGTAGTACTGGGCGCTGCCGTCGATCGCGCTGGTGAAGGTCTCGCTGCGGCGATCGCCCGGGTCGACCGTCTGGAGGGTCAGTGGGCGGGTGGCGATGGTCCGTCCATCCGGGGCGAGCAGGGCGAGTTCAAGCGCCACCGGCCCCTTCGAAGCGGGAGCGGGCCCGCGCAGCTCGACTCGGGCCTTCCACGGTCCGTAGGGCGGCAGGGCCGGGATCGCGGTTCGCTGCGGCTCGCCCATGCCCCGGACCTCAATCGCGTAGCCGGGGCCGAAATCCTTGGTCGGGTTCACCACCACGGTCGCGAAGACGGTGTCGATCGGCCGCCCAGTGACCAGGTTTGGCACGGTGTCGTCGGCCCCAAGGAAATAGGGCTGGGCAGCGGGCAAGGGGGCCAGCCGGGCGCTGAAGCCGCCGCGGCCGCAGACGAACAGGAACTCGTTCCGTCCCTTCTGGATCGGCACCGGCAGCTTCATGAAGCCGAAGCCGTAGGGGTCGCCGGTGCGGGGGACGCCGTTCACGTAGACCAGCGAGTGGCCGGCGGCCTCGAGTACGAGCGTGGTGTCCGCATCGCTCTCGAAGGTCGCGTAGGCGTAGCCGCCTCCGAGGGCTTCGTGCTGGAAGCGGCCTTCCTTCGACTCGATCGCTTCCCAGGTGCGGACCGTGCCGTCGGTCGAGGTGATCGTCTCGCCTGGCTTCGGCGAGGCGAATTCGCCCCGCACGATCAGGTATTCGAGGGCGTCGAAGCGGATCGGCGTGCGGCCGCCCCGTCCGAGTTGGCCGATGACCGCGGCCTTCTCGAAGGTGAAGGGCACGGGATCGCCGGCGAAGAGGGGCGTGCTGGCACACGTGGCGAGGAAGACCGCGATCGACGCGCTGCGCATGGCGCGGAGCGTACCGCGACGACGCAGGCCTCGCTGCGTCTCAGGAGAAGATCGCTTCGAGAATCGCGTCGCGCACCGCGGTCATCGGAATGCGGGGCCCGATGCTTGGCGGATCGAAGCGGTCAAGCCCGTCGCCGAAGAGAACAGGCTCGAGTCCACGCTCGACGTCGACCCGGCCGTGCGACCCGCGCACCAGCGAGGGGTCGAGGGGGATGACGTCGAGCAGCGTGCGCAGGCCGAGCGACCGCTTGAAGAGCCGCCAACCGATGGCGAGCGACGGGAACCGGATGGCCGGGTCGAGGAAGAGTTCGCACGGGTCGTAGCCGGGCTTCCGATGGATGTCGACGGTGCGGGCGAAATCGGGCTCCTTCCCCGGTGCCCAATAGGGGTAGGCGAACCAGCGGTCGGCGGCGCTTTCGAGGACGAGATCGCCGGCCCGCGGATGATCGATGCCGAGCTCGCGCCGGGCGTCCGCACCGAGTACCCGGGCCACGCCGGGGACCTTGGCGAAGAGCGACGCGACGTCGGCGGCCCGGGCCGGGTCGCGCAGGTAGACGTGGGCGATCTGGTGGTCGCAGACGGCGAAGGCCTCGCTGGCTACGGGGTCGAGCAGCTCGCGGCCCAGCTCCTCGCGCACGGCGAGGAGGCCGGCGGCCCGCAGCAGGCCGTTCGGCTCGATCGCCCCTGACACGCTGCCGATGCCGTACTCGCTCACCACGAGGACCCGCACGTCGCGGGCGTGGTAGAAGTCGATCAGCCCGCTCACCACCCGGTCGATCTCCCGCAGCTGCCGCCCGATCTCGCCATCGCCGGGCCCAAGCTTCTGCAGCGGATAGTCCAGATGGGGGAGGTAGACGAGGCTCAAGGTCGGCTGGTGCCGGTGGTCGACCAGGCGGGCGGCGCTGGCGATCCAGTCGGTCGAGCGGATGTCGGCCCCGGGGCCCCAGAAGCGGAAGAGCGGGAAGGTGCCTAACTCGCCCTGCAGGTGGTCGCGGAGGTCGGCGGGGTGCGTGTAGCAATCGGGCACCTTGCGGCCGTCGGCGCAGTAGATCGGCCGCGGCGTCACCGAGTAGTCGGCCGACGACGCCATGTTGAACCACCAGAAGAGGTTCGCGCAGGTCACCGACGGGTCGCGGCGGCGGGCCGTCTCCCAGACCTTCTCGCCCGCCACCAGGCGATTCGACTGCTTCCAGAAGTGGACTTCCTGCAGCGAGCGGTCGAACCAGCCGTTGCCGACCACGCCGTGCTCGCGGACCGCGAGGCCGGTGAGCATCGAGGACTGCGACGAGCAGGTCACCGCCGGGAAGGGCGGGGTGAGCAGGCGAATGCCGCCCATCGAGCGGGCCGCGTCGCGGAGGTGCGGCATCGACTCGCCTAACAGACTTGGCGAGAGACCGACGACATTGAGGACGGCGACGCGGCGTGGGGTGGCCATGGCGGGCGGCGAACCCAGTCTAGGGCCCGGCCTACGTCCCGGCGATCCGTCGCTGGGCCCAGCGGGTGAGGGCGAAGCAGGCCAAGGCGACGATGGCCAGCGGCACCGAGCGGAGGAGGAAGAGGAGCGTCGAGTCGAAGAGGGCGATGCTCGCGATCCAGAGCGTCACCGCCCGGCCGATCGGCGGGGGGCGGCGGGCGAGGAGCTTGGATGCCGTGTAGAGGCAGGCGAGGAGGAGGAAGCCGGCGACCAGCCCGCCGACCACGGTGGCGATCTCGGTCGCTCGGCGCGAGGTGACCTCGAACAGCTCGCGGGGCAGGAAGAGGAGGGCCGCGGCGAGGGGAAGTGGCAGGAGCATCGAGGCTCGCAGGAATCGACCGGGGCGGGGGCCGCGCTCGATGGCGGCGCCGCTCCCGCATTCTGGGCATCTCGTGGCGGGGCATTGGGCAGCCGGGCCCGCGAGCAGGTGGCCGCAGTGTCCGCACGCGTGGGCTGGCTCGTCAGGCGGGAGGCTCGCCTCGCGGCGGGCGGTGATGCTGAAGGCCGCCACGTACACCGCCAAGCAGAGGGCGGGGCCGATCACGATCGTCGGCGCCGCGAGCGGAGCGATGGCCAAGGCCGCGACCACATACACCATGCCCCGGCAGGCGCCCATGAGGGCGACGGTCGCCGCGGTGCGGGCGTGGGTGAGGTCGTATAGGACGATCAGGACAAGAAGGACGATGCCTGCCACGAGGCTCGGAACGGTGGTGAGGGAGAGGAGTCCGAGGGCCGCGACCACCAGCACGCTGGCGAACGCGGCGGCGCCGCGCGGCGTGGCGCGACCGGACGGGATCGGCCGCTTCGGCCGCTCGCGGGCGTCGATCGCCCGGTCGGCGAGGTCGTTCAAGGCCATGCCGGAAACATAGAGCATGGTGCACGCGGCGGCCGGGGCCGCGATCGCCGCCCAGCCGGCGTCGGCGAGGGTCGCACCGCTCGCCAAACCACCGAGGGCCGAGCCAAGGAGAGCGTTCGAGACCACGGTGGGGGCGTTCGAGAGCCGGGCTAGCTCGAGATAGGCTCGCAGCGTCGGACTCATGGGCGGCGCGCCTCGAGGAGCGCCGCCAGCCAGCGCCACTCGCACGCGATGCCGTCGGCGAGTTCGGCCGGTCGGAGCGCGGCGGGCAGCACGTTCCAGGCGTAGGTCTCGATCTCGAGGATCGGCCCGGTGCCGGTCGGGAAGAGGGCCAGGCAGCGGCGGATCTCGTCCTGCGTCGTGCCTAACGCTCCGATCCGCTCGACATGGAGCGGTACGTGGAAATGCGTGCGCCGCTCGCCCGGGCGGCGATCGGCGAGGGCGGCTGGCAGGTCGTCGTAGGTCATCACCGTGCCGCGCTCGTCGCGGATCGAAGTCTGGTGCAGGTAGCGCGGCTCATCGAAGCGGGCCAGCTCGGCCAGGGCGGCTGGCGAGCCGTCGCAGGAGAGGGCATTCGAGACCTGGATCTTGTGCACCGCGATCCCGGCCCGGGCGTAGGTGGCCAAGGCCTCCTCCTGCGGCTCGAACATCACCGCGGCGTGGCAGATGTCGTGGCAGACGCCGAGATGCGTTCGGCAGGCCTCCGTGCGCAGGACCTGGTCGAAGAGGTCGACGACGTGTTGGGCCCGGTCGAGCAGGCAGCCCGGCTCGGGCTCGAGGTCGACCGTGACCCGCACCCCGCGCTCGGCCTCGATCTGCCCCAGCCGCTCGGCTAACCGCTCGAGCTGGGCGGCGGCGAGCCCGGCGCTGGCGGCGCAGCCCTCGTTCGTGAACTGGGCCCGCCAGCCGATCGGCAAGGTCGACAGCGAGACCTGCCGCGTCCCTTCCGGCACCAGGTCGACGGCGATCTCGGCGAGGCGGGCGGTGTAGGCGTAGCGCTCCGGCCGGGCCCAGTGCGGCTCGTAGACCGCGTGCTTCACCCGCTCGCCGTGGAAGTCGCCGTAGGGGAACGCGTTGAAGGTGGCGACCTCGAGGCCCCAGTCGGCTAACCGCTCGCGGAGCCGGCGGACGTCGCCGGGCGAGCGGAGCTCGGCCACGCTCGTCGCAGAGAGCCACAGCCCGATGCCGAGCGGAGCGCCGCCGCCCACCAGGCTCGCCACCCGACGGGCATGCCGCTCGAGCTCGGCCAGCGTGGTGGCGAGGTCGCTCCCGGCGTGCACGTTCGTGCAGTAGGCGAGGCGGTGGCTCACGAGCGGCGTGCGGCCTCGATGAAGGTGCGGACCACGCCGAGCCCCATGGTCGGGTCGGCGGTGCGCTCGGGGTGCCACTGCACGCCGACATAGAAGGGTCGGGTCGGGTCGCGGAGCCCCTCGATCACGCCGTCGTGGCTGGTGGCCACGACCTCGAGCCGCCCCGGGGCGGCGATCGCCTGGTGGTGCCAGCTGGCGACGGGGCCGTCGCCGAAGATGCTGCGGACGAGATGGGTGTTGTCGTGGCCGTGCTCGGCGGCGCTCGGCAACTGGTCGTGCAGGTGTTGGATGAGCGGGCAGCCGGCGTGGACGCCAATCTCTTGCATGCCGAGGCAAATGCCGAGGGCGGCCCGGTGCCGGGCCCGGTCGAGGGCCGCCAGCATCGCGAAGTCAAAGGTTTGGCGACGCGGGTCCATCACCCCGGCCTGCGGATGGAGCGGCACCCCGAAGGGCCGCGTGTCGATGTCCGGCCCGCCGGTGAGGAGGATGCCGTCGAGCTGCGCGCAATAGTCGTCGGCGAGCGCGGGGTCGGGGGCGAGGACGACCGGCAGGCCGCCGGCGGCGACCACCATGTCGAGGTAGGACGTGTTCACCCGGGCGCTCACCCGGCCGTCGATGAGGTCGAGGGAGGGCGTGAGTCCGATGAGGGGGCGAGGCATGGGCGGCAAGATACGACGAAGCCTTGCGGCCCAGCCTGTCGGGCGGGGAAGATCCCGGCATGAGCGTGATCTCCCTCCTCCTCGCCGTGGCCTTGGCCAATCCGCCTGCGAACGCGACGATCGCCGGGCAGGCCACGGAGGTTCGCCTTCCCGCGGCGCCTTCGGCCGAGGAGTCTGCCCGGGCCCGGGCCGCCATGCTCGCTGCGGCCAAGGCCTTCGTGGAGTCGCTCGGCCCCGAGGGCCGGAAGATGGCCCTGCGGCACTTCGAGGTCTCAGAGCGCGTCACCTGGTCGTACCTGCCCGGCGAGCGGCCCGGGCTCTTCCTCGCCGACATGACGCCGGTTCAGCGCGAGAAGGCCATGGCCCTCGTCGAGTCGGCGCTCTCCGAGGACGGCAAGACGAAGATCCGCCGCACGCTCTTCACCGAGTCGCTGCGCCGCCAGGATCTCGAGAAGCAAGGGACGGCCAAGCCGGCCTACGGCGAGGAGCGCTACGCCATCCTCGTCTTCGGCACGCCGGGCGAGGAGCCCTGGGGCTTCCGCTTCGAGGGGCACCACATCGTCCTCCACTTCTCGTCGGTGAGCGGTGAGGTGACCTCGACGCCCCTCTTCTTCGGGGCTTTCCCCGCCACGCTGCGCGAGGGGCCGGAGAAGGGGACGCGTCCCCTCGGGGCGACGCAGGATGTGGCCCTCGAACTGCGGCGATCGCTTTCCGCCGAACAAGCCAAGCGGGCCAGCGTGGGCGACGCCGCGCCCGCCGACATCCTGACCGGGCCCGACCACCCCAAGGATCTGCGCGATCCAGCCGCCGGCGGCGTCGCCATGGCCGACCTCACCCAAGCCCAGCGCGAACTCCTTTGGGGCATCGTCCTCCGCCATGCCCTCGATCTCCGCGGCGACCTTGCCTCGGACGAGTTGCGGCGGATCAAGGCAGCCGGCGTCGAGGCCATCCGCTTCGGCTTCGCCGGCGAGCCGGCCCTCGACAAGCCGCACTACTACCGGATCGTGGGCCCGACCTTCGTCATCGAGTTCGACTGCTCGGCGGGCAACCCCGAGCACGTCCACTGCGTGTGGCACGACCCGGCCCGTGACTTCGGCGGCGAACTGCTGCGCGACCACCTGCGTCGCGAACACGCCCCGCCGCCGGCGGGCATCGCGACGCCGGGCGTCGCTCCGAACGGATCGGGAAGGTGAGGGGGTTGTCGAAGGAGATCCGCGCCACGGCGTGCTCCTCGAGATGGTCGATGCGGATCGTTCCTGGACCCATACCAGCGCCCTTCGCCGAGCGCGCGGCGAACCGCCCTTGACGCCGCCTGCACACGTGCGTGTCGGTGTCCTCGTGTGCATGTTCTCCGCCCTCGTTCTTGCCGCTCAGCGTTGCTCGCGGTCTCCGTCGGGGGAGAGGTCACGGAGCGAATGCACAGCGCGGAGGTGCACGGAGGCGGGCAGCGATGCGGGGAGGCTGGGCGGCCGAAGTGGCTGCGGTCGTGGACCAGCCCAGCCCCCACCAAAGAAGGAAGAAACACACAGCGACGGCACCTTGCAAATCTGGAGCGACGCTCCATAATTGCAAGGATGATCCCCCGGCGGCTGCTCCCCACGCTCGATTCGGCCTTGGCGGAGTCTCCGGCCGTCGCCCTCCTTGGACCACGTCAGGTGGGCAAGACAACGCTGGCCCTCGAGGTCGCCCGCAACCGGCCGTCCGTCTACCTCGATCTCGAGTCGGACGCCGCCCGAGCCAAACTCACCGACCCGGAGCTGTATCTGGAGCAGCATGCGGACAAGCTGGTCGTCCTCGACGAGATTCATCGGGCACCGCAGCTCTTCCGCACGCTCCGGGGGCTGATTGACGCCGGTCGAAGGACTGGAAGAGGCAAGGGGCGGTTCCTCATCCTGGGCCCGGCATCGATCGACTTGCTGAAGCAATCGAGCGAATCGCTCGCGGGCCGGATCCGCTACCTGGAGCTCGCCCCGCTCCACGCCGGGGAGGTGGGTCGCGGTCGGCTCGACTCGCTCTGGTTGCGAGGCGGCTTCCCGGAGAGCTTGCTCGCTCCGACCGAGGCGGCCAGCCTGCGCTGGCGCGGGGACTTCATCCGCACTTACCTCGAGCGCGACATACCCCAGCTCGGACCGCGCATCCCTGCGGAAACGCTGCGGCGATTTTGGACCATGCTCGCCCATCACCAGGGCAGCCTGCTGAACGCCGCGTCGCTGGCTCGCGCCCTTGCTGTCGACGGCAAGACGATCGCTTCCTACCTCGACCTGCTGGTGGACCTGCTGCTCGTGCGTCGCCTTGCTCCTTGGCACGGGAACATCCGGAAGCGACTGGTCAAGTCGCCGAAGGCCTATGTTCGCGACATCGGTCTGGTGCACGCCCTCCTTGGGATCGGCGATAGGGAGGCGCTGCTGGCCCACCCCGTGGCAGGCGCCACCTGGGAAGGCATGGCGATCGAGTCGCTGATCGCGGCAGCCCCGGCCGGCACCGAGGCGAACTTCTTCCGCACCAGCACCGGCGATGAGATCGACCTGCTCCTCAGGCTTCCCGGCCGGCGCAGACCGTGGGCGATCGAGATCAAGCGAGGGCTGGCGCCGACGCTGGAGCGTGGGTTCCATCAGGCCTGCGACGCGGTTCGACCGGAGTGCTGCTTCGTGGTGTACAGCGGCGTCGATCGCTTCCCGCTGGGCAAGGACGTGGAAGCCGTCTCGCTTGCGGACCTGTGTGCGACCATCGCCAAGGCTTGACCACGTCGCATCGAGGCGGCCCCGAGGACCCGCGGCGCCACGCTCGCGCCGCGGATCCAGTTAGCATCCCACGCTTGCCCCGTTAGAAGTTGCCTCTCCCGGAGCCTCCCCATGATCCGCCTTGCCCTCGGTGTCCTCGTCGCCATCCTGCTGTGCTCGCTTTCCCTCGCACAGCAGCCGCCTTCGCCGGCGTCGGCCGCGCCGCAGGCCCGGCGAGCCGTCCTGGTCACCGGGGCAAGCACGGGCATCGGCCGCAAGACGGCGGAGGTGCTCGCGGCTAACGGCTTCTTCGTCTACGCCTGCGCCCGCAAGGAGGCCGACCTCAAGGCCCTCAACGCAATCGAGAACGTGCAGGCGATTCGCCTCGACGTCACCAAGCCCGACGAGATCGCCGCGGCGGTCAAGACCGTGCACGAGGCGGGGCGTGGACTCTACGGCCTCGTCAACAACGCCGGCGTCGCGGTGGTGGGCCCGCTCATCGAGCTCCGCGACGAGGATCTCGCCTATCAGCTCGACGTGAACCTCTTCGGCCCGTTCCGCGTGACCAAGGCCTTCGCTCCGCTCCTGATCGAGAGCCAGGGCCGCATCTCCACCACCGGGTCGATCTCCGGCGTCGTGAGCTGGAGCTTCGGCGGCGCGTACTGCATGAGCAAGCATGCGATCGAGGCGTACACCGATGCGCTGGCCTCGGAACTGGAGCCGTTCGGCGTGCAGGTAAGCGTGGTCGAGCCCGGCAACTACCGCTCGGAGATCGGGACCGGCGTGCGTCAGCGGCTGGTCGACGGCGGCTACGGCGGCGAGGGCTCGCGCTACAAGGAACAGGTGAAGCGGTTCCTCGACGCACCCGCAGACCGCGCCAAGGAGAAGGAGCCGGACGAGGTCGCCCAGGCATTCCTGCACGCCCTCTCCGACGAAAAGCCCAAGCGGCGCTACATGATCGTGCCGGACCGCGAAGAGGCGGAGCTCACCATCAGGGCGGCGATCCGCCGCGCGGTCCAGCTCAATGCGGACCAACCGTATGCCTACGACCGCGAGGGAATGATCAAGCTGCTCGACGAGGCGATGGGCGCGGCCGGGCAGTGATGCCGGGCGTGTCGGCTACGAGGCCTTCGGCGTCAGCATCGTCAACTCGACCGATGCCGCGGGCTTCGGGATCGCGTCGTACGCGTCGGCTCTTACC
>JBGAKK010000101.1:0-13997 GCA_044224425.1 Phycisphaerales bacterium | reverse complement strand
CCCCGACCGGGGTCAAGGTCCGCATGATGGACCTCAAGCAGGCGCCGCTGATCGAGACGGTGAGCGCCCCCGGCGAGATCAGCCCGTTTGTGAAGGTGAACATCTCGGCCGAGGTCTCGGCTCGCATCATCGAGCTGCCGTTCCGCGAAGGCGACCGGGTCAAGCAGGGCGACGTGGTCGTCAAGCTCGACTCGAAGCAGTTCCAGGCCTCTCTGGAATCGGCGACCGCCCGCCGCAACGGGGAGCGCTTCCGGCTGCAGGCCGAGCAGTCGCGTCTGGCCGGCCCTCGCTCCTCGCTCGAGAACGCCAAGTCGGTCCTGGCCCGGCAGGAGTCCCTCTTCAAGACGGGTGACGTCTCCAAGCAGGCCCTCGACGACGCCGAGGCCCGGGTCCGCGACCTCGAGGCCACCGTCGCCGCCAGCCAGCACACGATCAGCGTCATCGAGAGCAGCCTCGCGGCGGCCGAGGCGGAGATCGAGCAGGCCCAAGAGGCGCTCGCCAAGACCATCATCAAGGCTCCCATGGACGGGATGATCACCATCCTGAACGCCGAGGTCGGCGAGCTCGTGATGGTCGGCACCATGAACAACGCCGGCACGGTCATCCTGACCATCGGCGATCTTTCCCGCATCAAGCTCGACGCCAAGGTCAACGAGGCGGACATCGCCCGCGTAGCCCGCGACCAGCGCTCGAACGTGCGGATCAACGCCTACCGCAACGAGGACTTCGAGGGCCGGGTCACCAAGGTCCCGCTCCAGCGGACGGTCGACAAGGACGGCACGGGGTACTTCAAGGTCGAGATCGAGGTCCAGCCCAAGGAAGGGCACCAGATCCTCTCCGGCCTCGCCGCCAACGTGGACATCGAGATCGCCGCCCACCAAGGCCTGTCGCTTCCGAGCCAGGCCATCCTCGACCGGGCCACCGACGAGCTGCCGGAGGAAGTCACCAAGGGCAACGCCCAAGTCGATCGGGCCCGCCGGACGACTCCGGTCGTGGTGCGGGTGGTCGACGGCAAGGCAGTGCTCACGCCGGTCGAGACCGGCCCCAGCAATCTGACCGACACGCTGGTCGTCGCCGGCCTGAAGGAAGGCGATCGCATCGTGACCGGGCCGTACAAGGCCCTCGAGAAGCTCAAGCACGGCGACCGGGTCGAGCAGGAGGCGGAGGCCAAGAAGGAAGGACCCGAGGCGGCGGTCGCCAAGGCGGACGAGCAGCCTCACAGCGCCGAAGCAGCCCAGCCCGCGGCCGCGAAGCCCTGACCCTGCGGGCGTGCCGCGGAACACTGTCCGATCGAGGCGGCGACCATGCTGATCGAGCTCAAGGACATCCACAAGATCTACCGGGTCGGGGTCGAGACGATCAACGCCCTGAACGGTGTCACGTTGAATGTCGACCGCAATGAGATGGTGGCCATCATGGGCTCCTCGGGCAGCGGCAAGAGCACCTTGATGAACGTTCTCGGGTGCCTTGATCGCCCGACGAAAGGCGAGTACCGCCTGACCGGCAAGCTGGTGAGCAGGATGGGCGCCGCCGAGCTGGCCAGGGTGCGGAACGAGGAGATCGGCTTCGTCTTCCAGAGCTTCGAGCTCTTGCCGCGGCAGTCGGCCCTCCAGAACGTCGAGCTCCCGCTCATCTACGCCCGGGGTGGCGGATGGCGCTGGCGATCGCGACGCAAGAAGGCCCTGGCCGCTCTCGATCGGGTCGGGCTCTCGCACCGCGTGACCCACCGGCCGAACCAGCTCTCGGGCGGGCAGAAGCAGCGCGTGGCCATCGCCCGGGCCATCCTGAACCGCCCGGCGATCCTGATGGCGGACGAGCCGACCGGAAACCTCGATAGCGCCACCACCCACGAGATCCTCGATCTCTTCCGGCAGCTCCACGCCGAAGGGCAGACCATCCTGATCGTGACCCACGAGAACGACGTCGCGGCCCACTGCCAACGGGTGATCCGTCTCCGCGATGGCAAGGTCCTCTCCGACCTGCCCATCCACCAGGACGCCGCCGGCGCCCACCTGCCCGACGTCCAGTCGCGCATCGCCAACGGCACCGCCGCACCCCACGCGGAGCAGCCCGCGTGCTGAGTCCCTTCTTCTACATCCAGGCCATCGCCTTGGCCCTGGCCCAGATCTGGGCCAACAAGACGCGGTCGGCCCTCACCACCCTCGGCATCATCGTCGGCGTGGCCAGCGTGACCGCGGTCATCGCCGCCCTGATGGGGCTCCAGACCAAGGTCCTCAGCGAGTTCGAGAGCTTCGGGGCGAGCCGCATCTTCATCTTCCCCAACCGCCCCGACAACGCCCCGCGCAACCTCTATCCGTGGGAGAAGATCCGCCTGAAGCCGGCCGAGGCCAAGCTCATCTTCGAGCAGTGCCAGAGCATCAAGGCCATCACCCCGGTGACCGAGCTCGGCATGACCGTCGAGAGCGACAAGCAGAAGCTCGAGGGCCTCTCGGTGGTCGGGATCTGGCCCGATTGGCACAAGATCGAGAACCGGGCTGTCCTGAGCGGCCGGCCCTTCACGCGGATCGACGACGAGCATCAGCGGCAGGTCTGCCTGGTCAACGAGTCGGCCATCACCGAGCTCAAGCTGCCCAAGGAACCGATCGGCGAGCACATCCTCTTGGGCGGCCGTCGCTTCCTCGTGGTCGGCGTGGTCGAGACGCTGCAGCGCACCATGTTCGGCCGCTCCGGCAATAGCTCGGAGATCTTCATTCCCTTCTCGGTCGCCGAGAAGTTCCAGGCCCGCGACTTCTTCTTCATGCGGGTCTCCGCCCTCATCAAGAGCCCGGAGCTGGCCGAGGAGGCCAAGAGCGAGATCCGCTTCATCCTGCGGAAGGCTCGCGGCCTTGTCGGCAGCGACCCCGACACCTTCCAGATCGAGGCCATCGACCAGTACATCTCGCAGTTCAAGGCCATGGCCAGCGTGATGACCGCGGTGGCCGGCGGCATCGTCGGCATCAGCCTCCTGGTCGGCGGCATCGGCATCATGAACATCATGCTGGTCTCGGTCTCCGAGCGAACCCGCGAGATCGGGCTCCGCAAAGCGGTGGGGGCGACGCCCGGGGCGATCCTCCTCCAGTTCCTGCTCGAGGCCGTGACCCTCTGCCTCGCCGGCGGCTTCGTGGGCGTGGCGATCGGGCAGCTCTTCGCCTTCGGCATGACCAAGATCCCCAACATCGGCATGGAGAAGGCGGCGGTTCCCCTCTGGGCGGTGTTGCTTGCATTCGGCTTCTGCGCCGTCACCGGCGTCGTCTTTGGCATGTTCCCGGCGATCAAGGCTGCGCGGCTTGATCCCATCGAGGCTCTCCGACATGAGTAACGTCCGCGCAGCGCGGCCCACCGCCGCGGTCCTTGTCGCCGGCAGCCTGGGCTTGGTGGCGTGTTCGCAAGGGCTCTTCGACAACGACAACAGCACGTATCGGGTGCCCACCGAGAAGCTGACCCGGATCGTCACCACCGACGTGGTCGCCGAGTCGAAGAAGCAGCCGATCACGCCCGAGGAGGCCACCAAGGCGGCCCTCGCCAAGGGCGACCCGACCCCGGTTTGGCCTTCCCAGGTCGAACTCGGCATCGCCGACGTGCGGGCCTCGACCCTGAAGAACAACCTCGACCTCCGCACCCAACTGGTCGATCCTGCCATCGCTCGCCGCGAGGTCGATGTCGAGCGAGCCAAGTTCGAGGCCACGCTGGTGGCCAACCTGAGCCATGACGCCTCGAACCTGGCCGGCGATCCGGCCTTCGGCGGCGTGACCTCGGCCACCGTCGCATCGCTGGGCGTCGATCTCCCGCTCCAGACCGGTGGCAACATCGGTGTCGCGGGTGACCTCGCCCGCAACGACACCGACACCAACCTGAACTTCGACGGGGCCGGCGAGTGGTCCTCGGGGGTCTCCTTCTCGATCTCCCAGCCGCTCCTGCGGAATGCGGGCGTCAACGTCAACACGGCGTCGATCCGGATCGCCGAGCAGAGCGGCCAGGTGGTGTCGGCCCAGACCAAGCTGGAGACGATCCGCATCCTGGCCGAAGCCGACAAGGCCTACTGGGACCTCTACGCCGCCTATCGCGAGCTCGAAGTCCGCAAGCAACAGTACGAACTGGCCGTGGCCCAGCTCGAGCGAGCCCGCCGCCGCGTCGACCAGGGCGACGCTGCGGAGATCGAAGTGGTCCGCGCCGAGAGCGGCGTGGGCGGCACGCTGCAGGGGATCATCCTCTCTGCCGGCGCCGTGCGCGAGCGGGGCAGGGCCCTGAAGCGCCTGATGAACCGCGACGACCTGCCAGTCGAGAGCGAGACGCTCATCGTCCCCAAGGACGACCCCAATCCGCTCGGCTTGGCCCTCGACTCGCGGCAACTCGCCGACCGGGCCGTCGAGAACCGGATGGAGATGCTCGAACTCGAGCTCCAACTCGCGACCTCGGCGATCCAGATCGCGGTGGCCCGCAACCAGGCCCTGCCCAACTTCGTCCTCGACTACCGCTACCACCCGGTCGGCTCGGGCTCCTCGTTCGTCCGCTCGATGGGCAACATCGGCGACCTCGAGAGCGACACTTGGACCCTCGGGCTTCGCGGCGAGATCCCGATCGGGAACGAAGCCGCCAAGAACCGCCTAGCTGCCGCGGTGCTCGAGCGGGTGCAGCGTCTCGCTTCGAAGGACGCCCAGCAGCAGTCGATCCGGGTCGAGGTCTACGACTCGGTCGAGCGGCTCAATACGGCGTGGCAGAGCATCCTCGCCGCCCGTCTCGAGACGGTCCTCGCGGCCCGCACCTACGAGGGCGAGAAGCGGCAATTCGACGTCGGGGTCCGGACCAGCCAGGACGTGCTCGACGCCTCGACCCGCCTCGCTGACGCCCGGAGCCGCGAGGTGACAGCCTTGGCCCAGTGGCAGATCGCCTTGGTCGACATCGCCTTCGCCACCGGAACCCTGGCCGGCATGGCCGGCGCCGAGTGGAAGCCGATCGACGTCGACCAGCTCGAGAAGGACTCGCTCGGCACGATGGAGCAGCAGGCGCTCGAACAGAGCTGACGCGGTCAGGCCGGACGAAGCCGGGCCATCGCGGCGGTCGCGATGTCGCGCAGCCGCTCGTCGCCGTCGTGGTCGTCGATCAGGGCCCGGAAGGCGCGTTGCAGGGCCTCGTCGCGCTGCCGCGTGATCCGCTCGTCGAAGCGGAGCAGGGCCGCGGCGATGGTCGCCGCGTAGAGGCGGGCGGCACGGTTCCGCTCGGAGACGCTCACCGCCGACTGGCGCAGGGCCTTGAAGGCGTGCTTCAGGGCCCGCAACTCGTCGAGGGTGGTGCGGCTGTCGGCCACGGCGTGGGCGGCGCAGGTCGCCCGGGGGACGATCTCCCGGGCCAGCCAATCGCAGGCCGCGCGATCAGGGTCGGCGGTCGATTCGAGAGCCCACCGGAAGGCGGCAGGGAGTCCGGAATCACCCGCGCTCATCGGTTGACCTCCACCGCCGCGAGCAGGGCCCGCAATTCATCGTCGAGCGATTCCCCGGGGCCGAGCGTGCTGCGGATCTCCTCGATCAAGGCTTCGAGGAACGCTTGCCGTCCCGCGATCGCCATGTGGGCGGCCTGGCCTAGGGAGCTGAGCCCGAGCTCGCGGACCAGTCGATCGTATGGGAACGGCGGCTCCCCGAAGAGCTGCGGGCGCAGGGTCCGCCGCTCAAAGACCGTCCACACCAACTCCCGCCCCTCGCCGCGGAGCTTCCTCGCCGCCCGCTCGGCGGCGATCCGGACGGTCTGGGCTGCCCAGTGGGCATCAAACACCCGGGTTGCATCGGCCCCTTCGAGCCGGGCCGCCGCCTCGGCCGCCGGGCCGGAGCGAACCTCGCCTTGGCTCGGGCTCCGTCGCTTGGTGTGGTCCGACCGGTGCCGGTCGCGAACGTAATTGATGACCGCTCGGCGAAGGAAGGACCGGAATCGCCCGCGGCTGGCGTCCGCCGAGGCCAACAGGGCCCGCCCCAAGAGGACATCGGCGATGAACCCCTGGGTCAGGTCGGCAGCCTTGTCGGGGGGCGTGCCGGCGGCGCGGACGAACGAAAAGATCGGGGCCCAATACCGCTTGGCAACGGCCTCCATGCTGCTTCGCGCATCAGGACCGGAACCCGCTGCTTGTCGAAGCAGGGGCCAATTGGTCGCCGACGCCTCCGGATCGTGTCGCTCCAACCCCATCCGGCGTGCTCCGATCGCCTCATGAGCCGCCGTCGCCGACCGGCGGGGCCACGCACCATTGTGTACGGGGGATCGCCACCGACCACGGAGAGAATCGTGAGGATCGTCGAAGGTTGCGGCTTCACGGCCGGTCCGGGTTTGGGCTGGGGTTCGATCAGGCTCGGAGCGGGGTGGGCCAAGGGCAGGCGAGGGGGGGACCGGACGTGTCACCCCCACGCTCCGAGGAGCGCCGCCAGATCCGCCGCGTCGACGGTCCCGTCACCATCCAGGTCAGCCGGGCACCCGCCCGTGCAGGGACCCCACGCGCCAAGCAGGATCGAGAGATCCGAGGCGCCGACCGTGCCGTCGCCATCGAGGTCGCCCACGACACCCCTCGGCGTCATCACCGTCAGGACCGCGATGCCGCGGCTCAGGCAGCTCATCCAGAGCTCGTAGCCTCCGGGGACGAGCTTCACCTCGAGGTCCTTGATCGATGCGTGCGGCAGGCCGCCCCACTGGGGCTCGCCGCCGGAGGGCGCGGGGAAGGTGCCGACGTTGATGCCGTCCCACCAGCAAAGCCCAAAGAGGTAGTCGGGGAACTGGCCGCCCTCGTAACTCATCCAGAGCTTGCCGTCCGGCGTGACGCAGTGCGGGTAGACATGGTCGCCCGGGAAGGGCCAGCCTCCGGAGGAGGTCACCATGGTGTAGGTGCCGGTGGTCGCGTCGATCCGCATCAGACCGCCGGCAGGCTGGAAGGCGTCATCCAGCAGTCGGACGCCGACCCAGGCGATGCCGTCGTGGTCGACGGCGAGTCCATTGAAGAAGGGACTTTCGAAGAGGAGCTCAGGGAAGTCATCCGTCGTGCGGCTGAATCGGTAGGCACCATCGGTTCGGATGATCTTCCAATCCTCGTTGGCCCAGACGGTGCCAGGGCGATCGGGATCCGCCTCCAGCCGGAGTCCCCAACCGGCGGCGTCGACTTGGGTGAAGCCGCCCTCGGTGAAGAGGCCGAGGCTGCCGTAGTGCCCGACTCCCCAGAGCCGACCGAGGGAATCCTCGGCGTACTGGGCGATCTGATCGGGCCCACCGGAGATCGGTGTCCACGACGATCCGTCGAACCCGAAGCTGAAGTGCGAGGTCGGATTGACCGCGACGCCGCCGGCCGTGGGTCGCACACACACCGCCTCGCTGTTGTCGGTGTCGAAGGGCCAGTCGAATCCGAGGCCGTAGGTGTACTGGTTGAAGCCGGTCCAACGGGTCCCGTCGAACTGCACCATGCCACCGATGCCGGTGCCGGCGTTGGCGCAGGCGAAGACGTTGCCGGTCGCCGGGTCGATCGTGAGGTCGTTGTTGAACGAGTCGAACTGGCTGGTGTTGGTGATGCGGTAGCGCTGCCACTGGCCGGTTGCTCCGTCGCGGCGGAAGGCACCGCCTTCGCTGCTTCCGCAGAGCCAGATGGTGCCGTCGGCGGCGACTTCCAGGTCGTCGATGAAGCCGCTCGACGGGATGGGCCCGAGATCGGTCCACGAGCGGCCATCGAACCGCTGTAGGTGCCCGAAGCCGTCGACAAAGATCGCCTGCAGCGTGCCGAAGGCCCGCAGGGCCGCCACCGGGACCTGGGGATGGAGCGGCGGGAGCGGCGGGGTGATCCAGGTTCCATCGGGGCGCATGCAATCGAGCGTCTGCTGCCCCTGGATGCCTACCCAGCGCATCATCCAGACGTTGCCGGCGTCGTCGACGGAATCAAGCGAGACCAAGGCCGCTGGCTGGCCCGCGGCAAAAGGGAAGGACGTCCACGCCCCCGTCGAGCTGTTCCAACGGGTCATGCCGTTCGTACCGCCGATCGAGCTCCAGAGGTAGTAGCCACCACTGGGCTTGGCCTGAGCCGCGATCTTCCCACCACCGTGACCGTTGAAGTTGGTCCAGGTGTTCGTGGCCGGGTTGTAGCGGGTGAGTCCACCGCCGCCCCACGTGGTCGATTCGGCTGAGATCCAGACCGTCCCATCGGGGGCCAGCGTCATGTCGCGGGTAAGTCCGCCGGGGAGCGGTGAATTCTGGCCGCTGTACTTCACGATCGAGCTTCCGCCGACCGACGGTGTGAACTTCAGCATGCCCCGCCAGGTTCCAAGCCAGAGGTTCCCCTGGCCGTCAGCGATGATGTCGCTCACCCGCGAGGTGCCGACGTCGTCGGGGTGGCCGATGACGGGGTAGTCGATGTTCGAGAAGTTGATCCAGCGGTTCTCCGCCTGGACGAACTTGGCGAATCCGCCCTCTTCCCAGCTCGGGGAGTAGCCACCGATCCACGGATCACCGTCGGGCCCGACGTAGATCGCGCCGTTCCAGTCCCCCTGGATGCCGGTGTTTCCGGTGCGGTAGTAGCGCCATGAGAAGGTGTCTTGGCCGCTGGCGATGGCGGGGCTCGCCAGGAGGGTGAGAGCCAGGATGGCGAGGCGGTTCCAGCGGATCATGGGTGCTCCGGTTGTCGGACGCTGACGTGCAGGCAGGTCGGTCGACGTTGGTGGACGGCGGTGCCAACGCCGGTTCGGCCACGAGGGAAGACCCGACACCCCGGCGAGCCGCTCGGAGGCAGGCACCGGGCCGTGGCATGGCGAGAAGGGGCGAGACTCGCCCCTCGTGAGAAGAGCGGAGGTGCCCGAGCCAGATACAGGCGAGTGTCCTCGAAACGTCGTCCGGCCACGCCGGCGCCAAGGTCCTCGGTGGCCCGGCCCTGGGGGGGAGGGGAGGGCTTTGCACGTGCATGTCCGGCCACATGGGTGACAGGTCGACCCGGAACGAGCACGTGGGCAGCGTCCCGTCACCTGGCCCGTCCCCCCCGGGGGCCGATCCCCGTGCCCATGGGTGGACCCGGTGGATGGCAGCAAACGACCGCTTGGCGGGCGACCGTCGGTAGACTCACGTCCCGCGCAGGAGCTCTCCTCATGCAACTCATCACTCGTATCTCTCGGCTCGCCGGGGCCTTGGCCCTCGCGTTCACCCTTCCCGCCACCGCCACCGCCGACGACGCCATGGCCAAGGAACGCGAGGCCATCGCCAAGACGGCCCAGTCCTTCATCGCCGCGTTCGGAAAGGAGGACGCGAAGGCGATCGCCAACCTCTGGACCCCGGACGGCGACTACATCGACCTCAACGGTCGGCGCATCGTCGGCCGGGACGCGATCGCCGCCGACTTCGCCCACCTCTTCGCCGAGAACGACGGGCTCACCGTCCGCATCGAGGCTCGGTCGCTCCAGTTCCCGACCGCCGACACGGCGATCGAGGACGGCGTCACCTCCGTCATGTCGCCGACCGGGCTGCCCAACCGGGCCGCCTACACCAACGTGATGGTGAAGAAGAACGGCCAGTGGCTCCTGGCCAGCGTGCGCGAGCAGCCCTTCGTTCCGCCGAGCAACTACGAGCACCTCCGGCCGCTCGAGTGGGTGATCGGCGAATGGGTCGAAGACACCAAGGAACCCCGCGTCTCGCGGGTCCTCTTCGACTTCACGCCGGACAAGAACTTCATCGTCGCCGCCCGGGCCGTGACCGTCGGCGGGGCCGTCCTCGACAACGGCACGCAGCGGATCGGCTGGGATCCCTCGAGCAAGATCCTCCGCACCTGGAGCTTCGAACCCGATGGCGGCTTCGGCCACGGGGCGTGGACCATGGATGGCGACTCGAAGTGGCTGATCCGGATGAGCTCGGTCCTCGCCTCGGGCAGCCTGATGACCTCGACCACCGTGGTCACCCGCGTCGACGGCGAGACGATCACGGCCCAGACCAAGGAAATCGTGATCGACGGGAAGTCGCAGCCCGACGGCCCGGTCATGACCATGCGGCGCGTCAACTGAACCGCCCGTCGCCCGGCGTCCGTCGCCCGCACCTCCCTGCACCACATCGCCGCGAGCCCGTCGCTCGCCGCGGAAAGAAGGAACACCATGCAGCGCTCGATCGCTTGCCTCGTCGTGGGATGCACGACCATCGCTTTCGCCGCCCAGTCGGCCCTCGCCTGGGGCTGCTCCCGCTCGGTCTCCGGGACCGGCTCGTGGGGCGGCAGCTTCTCGCACTCGAGCTCGAGCTCGGGTGGGTACGGCAACTTCTCGCACTCCGGCTCGACCTCGTACACCTCGCCCAGCGGACAGACCTACTCTGGCAGCCACTCCGGCTCCGGCACCTACGGCTACGGCGGCGCCTCCTACCACGGCAGCTACTCCGGCACGAACGGCTCGGCCAGCTACTCGGGCTACGCCGGCTACCACGGCTCCTACTACGGCTACCACGGCTGCACGGTGACCACGACCTCCTGCTCGGGCTGCTACGGCTCGGGCTTCGGGGCCGGCCTCGTGACCGGGGCCGTCGTCGGTGGCGTGGTCGGCGCGGCGGTCGCCTCGGCCGACAAGCCGGCGCCCGCTCCGGTCTACGTCTATCCGGCGCCGAGCGTCTACGTGGCCCCGGCGCCCGTGGTGGTGACCGCTCCCGCCGCTCCGGTGGTGATCGCCCCGCCGCCGCCGCCGTCGCTGGCGGTCGGCTCGACCTTGACCGTCCTGCCCGCCGGCTTCCAGACCCTCAACGTCAACGGCGTGCAGTACTACAAGAGCGGCAACACCTGGTTCCAGATGGAAGTGGGGGCCAACGGGATCTACTTCCTCGTCGTCCCCTCACCCTAACACTGTCCCTGTCCCATCCCGAACGACCGCGCGGCCCGGCCCAAGCCGCCGCCGCCGCTCCCCCTTAGGAGATCGACCATGAACTGGACCTTTCGTCTGCTCGCGATCCTCGTCCTCCTGGCCGTGCCCTTCACCATGGGCGCCCAAGTCGCCAACGAGAACCTCTCGAACGCGGTTATCGCCGCCCGCAAGAAGAACACCGCCCTCCTCCAGACCTACACCTGGAACTGCCGCACCGAGTTGATGAAGAACTCGACCGTGCAGGACATCCGCATCGACCTCGTGAGCTACGGGCCGGGCGGCAACATCCAGCGCAGCCTGGTCAACGACCAGCCCGGCCAGCTCCCGCGGGGCTTCCTGCGGCGGGCCATCGCCGAGGACCAGCGGAAGCAGCTCGAGAGCCAGGTGCAGGCCCTGAGCGGGATCGTCGACCAGTACACGCTCCCGAGCGCCGGGAAGATCGTCGACTTCCTCGCCTCGGCGACCCTCCAGCCGGGCACCAACGCCGCCGGCAAGACGGTGCTCCAGGCCAACGGCACCAACGTCGTCGTCCCTGGCGACAGCTTCAACCTCACCTTGGACGGCACCTCGCTCCTCCCGATCAGCGCCCAGATCAACACCACCTGGAACAACCAGGCGGTGGTGGTGACCGTGTCGTTCCAGACCATGCGCTCGGGCCTCAACTACCCGCAGTACGTGACCGCCGAAGTGACCGGTAGCGGCATCACGGCGATGATCCACAACTACGACTACACGTCCAACAACTGACGTCGACCTTGACCAGCGGACCCCGCGGGCGGATCGCCGCCCGCGGGGCCGCTCTTTTTCCGAAGTGGCGGACCCTCCGCGATGAACCCGACCGCGATCGCCCTTTCCTTCAACGGAATCTTCGTCGTCTCCATCCTGCTGGGCCGCCTGACCCGGCGGTTCCTCCCCGAGCACCACCTCACCTCGGAGACGAAGGACACGGTGAAGCTGGCCATGGGCTTGGTGGCCACCATGTCGGCTCTCCTGCTCGGCCTGATGGTGAGCTCGGGCAAGGGGGCCTACGACGCGACGCGCTCGGAGGTGATCCAGATGTCGGCCCGCGTCTCGTTCCTCGACCGGGCCCTCGAGATGTACGGTCCGGAGGCGGCGCCGCTCCGGGCCAAGCTCCACGATGCGGTTGGTCAGGCGGTGAAGGACATGTGGAGCGAGAATCCCGCAGCTATTTCGAGCGATGGCCACCGCGGCGGCGACGCCCTGTTCGCTGCCATGCAGGCCCTCGAGCCCAAGAGCGAGAGCCAGACCGCCCTCAAGGCCCACGCCACGAGCCTGGCCAAGGAGATCGGATGGAGCAGGGCCCTCCTCCACGCCCAAGCCACGGCCTCGATCTCGCGGCCACTCCTCACCGGCGTGGTCCTCTGGCTGGTGGTGATCTTCTTCAGCTTCAGCCTGCTGGCCCCGCCGAACGCGACCGCCACGACATCGCTCGTCGTCGCCGCCATCGCCGTCGCCGGCGCCGTCTTCCTGATCCTCGAACTCGACCGGCCCTTCAACGGATTCATCGAGATCTCGAGCGAACCGCTCCTGCAGGCGGTGGCCGAGCCGGGGAAGTCAGGGTGAGCCCGGGTCCGCCCGACCAGCGAGGGCTGGCAAGCTGCCGCTCGTAGCGCGTTGAGGTCAACGCCTCACCCGCGACGACGCGAGCGGCGGCGGGTCGGACGTGGACGCCTGGGCCGACGCCATCGCGATCGCCTATGGGCAGGCCATGTCATCATGACGATGGGTTTCACGAGCATGGCCGACAAAATTGACCTTCAGCAACTTCGATTCTCCGTCCTGTTTGTCCGTCCAAGGACGCCCTTCTTTGACTGGCTGAAGGTGACTCTTGCACCACGCCGGCAGCGGATCGAGGACGTGTTCTTTCCCGAGGAACTACCAGTCTGGCTCATCCCGCGTGTAGCGAGCTTTGGTGGGGACGAGCAATGGAGGACCTTCCTGCGGGAGCTGAAGCCGCGGTTGCTCAAGGCCCACTTGGATTGCTGGAATCCGGGCGCCGCCGTCAACGTACCGATGACGGCCGATCAGTTTGATGTCTTTTTCGAGGCTGAAATCCGCGATGAGCCACGGCTAGCGCCGGATGTTGGTGGGCCGGGTGCGAGTGCCTGATATCGCAGGGGCGTTGCTCGATGAGGCGTGGCCCGGGAGTCGGCAGGCGGGCATGTTGGCCAGGCGAGAGCTCGGTCACCGACGGCCTCGTAGGCCTTGACTTGCCTCCAGCAGCGTCACCACCCAGCCGCCCGTCACCCCCACCGGCGTGAGCGCCCAGGCCCGCGCCGAGTACCGCTACAACGCGATGTCCATGCGCTGCATGGCCAGGCGCGACAAGGACACCTCGGACACGAGCTACGGCCTCGACGAGCTGCGGCTGATGTACTACTCGGCGGGCTGGCAAGTCCTCGAGGAGCACATCGACGACGCCGGCACGCTCACCGAGAACGACCCGAGCGCCATCACCAAGGTCGTCCAGTCCGTCTGGGGCCTCCGCCACATCGACGACCTCGTGATGCGGCGGCAGAACAACAACCACGCCGGCGGCTCCGACACCGACTACACCGACACGGGCGACCGCCGCGCGGACTACTTCCTCACCGACCCCCAGTTCAGCGTGGTGGCGGTGATCGACCGCTCCTCGCGGCTCGTCCAGCGGGTCGACTACGACGCCTTCGGGGAGGCGAGGCACCACTGGGCCAAGGACCTCGACGGGGACGGCGACGTCGACTCCGCCGACGCCACCCTCGCCACCGCGGCGAGCGGGAAGCGGCTGTACCAGTCCGGCTACAACCCCGACGCCGACACCAACCGCGACGGCCAGGTCAACTCGACCGACACCGCGGGCTTTGGGAGCGGGTCGTACGCCTCGGCCCTGGCCGCGGGCCTCGTGGGCGCCGTCTCGAGCGGCTACGAGGAGGGCTACTGCGGCTACCGCTTCGACAGCGAGTGGCTCGGCTACACCGTCCGCTTCCGCCACTACGACCCGGCGGCGGGGTACGGGCGGTGGCTGGAGCGGGATCCGGCGGGGTATGTGGATGGGGGGAGCTTGTATGGGTACCTGGGTCGTTCCCCCACGGCTGGTCTCGACCCCTTCGGCCTGAGCTTCTGGTCGCACGTCGGAGCCTTCGCGATCGGTGCGGCCAAGGGGTT
>JBGAKK010000009.1:0-95900 GCA_044224425.1 Phycisphaerales bacterium | reverse complement strand
AGCGGACGACCTCCGACGGGAAGTGCCGAACGCAATCACGTGCGAACGCCGGCGCCGGGTGACCCCCGGCGCCGGCGAATCCGGCCGGCGACTTTCGCCGGCAGTTACGCGGCGTCCGCCGCAGTGAGAAGGAGCCGCCATGGCCAAAAGGGCTCTCGATCGTGAATGGGTGTGGCTGCAGTGCACCGAGACTGGCGACCTGAACTACCGGACCAACATCCGGGTCAAGGGCGGCATCTCGGATCGAGTGAAGGAGGGCTTCATGAAGTACTGCCCCCGCCTTCGCAAGCACACGCTGCACAAGATGAAGCGCAAGTGATCCGAACCCGGCTCGGCGGGCCAGGCTGGCCGCAAGGCCGCTCGCGCCCGGAGGGCCGGTTGTCTGCCGTACGCCAGTAGCTCAATTGGCAGAGCAGCGGATTCCAAATCCGCAGGTTGAGTGTTCGAGTCACTCCTGGCGTGTTCCTTGGGCGTGTTCCTTGGGCGTGTTCCTTGGGCGTGTTCCTCGGGGACGTGTCGGACGGGACGCGTTCCGGATCGTGGAAGGGGCTTCCTTCCGCACCATTCTCCGTTCCGATGGTGCGTGCCGGGCCGCAGGGTCCGGAGCACGCCACCTCGCAAAGAAAGGCCGATGACCGATGGCCTCTGGCATCTACAAGAGCGGACAGGGCTACTACACCCGGATGGGCACGTGCATCGGCGCGGCCCTCTTGGGTCTGCTTGGCCTGTACTGGCTCTGGAACTACTCGCTCATCAAGATCGGCAACATCACGCCGACCTATACCGCCGCCGCGATCACCATCACGATCGGCGCGATCCTGACCTACTTCATCTACAGCCTCGTCTACCGGAAGCCCGCTTCGGGCGACTTCCTCATCGCCACCGAAGGCGAGATGAAGAAGGTGAACTGGTCGACGCGGCGTGAAATCGTCGGCTCGACCGGCGTGGTCATCGCCACCATGGTGCTGGTCACCGGGTTCATCTTCCTGGTCGACCAGCTCTTCGTGCTCGTCTTCAGCTCGATGAAGGTACTCGACGCCTGGTGACCTTCCCTCGTCGCGGCCTTCTGCGTCCAGCCTTCGCTTCGGACCCCCGCTCGGCACCTTACGATGGCCCTCGAACCGACCAACCCCTCCGCCGACAAGCTCCCTGACGAGCCGCTGCCCTCCGACCACACCGACGCCGATATCGCTCACCTCGGCGAAGGCGACGAGTCCGCGGCCGGCGACGACGCCAAGAAGTCCGGCAAGACGCTCGTCTCCGGCAAGTCGGCAGCCGCCGCCTCGAGCAGTTCGCTCAAGAGTTTCGGCGTCGCCACCAGCAAGGCCCTGACCCCCGGCGCCGGCAAGAAAGGCCGAGCCGCCGCTGCGGACAAGGAAGCCGCCGCCAAGGCCGAGGAGAAGGTGCGGATCGAGCGAGAGAAGGCCGAGCTCGAGCCCTTCGATCCTGCAGCCGACCTGCCCATGTACCGCGAGGGCATGGACTGGTTCGTGCTCCGCGTGGCCAGCAACAAGGAGTCGGGCGTCCGCGAGACGCTCCTCCGCAAGGTGCAGATCGAAGGCATGGAGCACCTCGTCGGCCGCATCATGGTGCCGACCGAAAAGACCAAGACCCTCAAGGGCGGCAAGCAGCGGGTCACCGAGACGAAGCTCTATCCGGGCTACGTCTTCGTCGAGATGAAGCTCGAGCCCGACGGTCGCATCCCGCAGGACGTCTTCTTCCTCATCAAGGAGACCACCGGCGTCGGCGACTTCGTCGGCACCGCCGGGCGCCCGACCCCGATGGCTCCGCACGAGGTCGAGAAGATGCTCTTCGACTCGCGCCGTCCGGAAGAGACGCCGCAGGTCAAGATGGAGTTCATCAAGGGCGACGCGGTCACCATCAAGGAAGGCCCGTTCCAGAACTACGAAGGCACCGTCGACGAGGTCCTCCCCGAGAAGGGCTTGGTCCGCGTGCTGGTCACCATCTTCGGCCGCCAGGCTCCCATCGAGCTCGAGTATTGGCAGATCGCCAAGGTCGGGAAGTAAGCCCGCTAGGGGCAGGGGCCCCAGGCGCCCAGCAGGACGGCAAGGTCGGCGGCGTCCGTCGTGCCGTCGCCGGTCACATCGCCCGCATGCGTCGCCCAAGCCCCGAGGAGCGCGGCCAGATCCGCCGCGTCGACCTGTCCATTGCCGTCCAAGTCGGCGGGGCAGGCGGTCGAGCAGCCCTGCCACCGTGCCACATTGACGTCGCCGTCGCTCGAGGTGAGCGGACCACCCGCGATGATCGCGACCGCGCCGCTCGCCGAGTCGCGTTCGCCCGCGAGGCAGCGAACGTAGCCCTCGACGCCGTCACCAAGGCCTGACCAGGCGCTCCCGTTCCAGATCGCGACGTGGTGAGCGGGTTGGCCGCCGGCGGTGGTGAAGAGTCCGCCCGCATAGAGCGCCGGTCGTCCATCGATCCAATTTGGATACGCAAGGAGCGTCCGCACCGGCGCGTTGCCGTCGGCGACGCCGACGCCGAGGCCGAGTGACGTCCAAGCCGCCCCATCCCAACGGGCGACGGCGGACGCTGGTAGGCCCCCAGCGGTCGAGAACTCGCCACCCGCGACAAGGGCAGGTCCGCTGCCGTCGTCGAACGCTTGGAGCGCGTACACCGTTCCATCGACACCCTCGCCGAGCGGCGACCACGTCGATCCGTCCCACGCGGCGAGATGCGACATCGGAACACCACCCACGCTGGTGAACGAACCGCCCGCGACGAGGAGCGGCTTCCCCCATGGCCCGGCGGGGAGCGCCGCCAGCGACCACACGATCGGGCCGAGCCCGCGTCCGACCGGACTCCAGGCGGTGCCGTCCCATCGGGCGATCGACTTGGCCGGCGCTCCGCCGGCGGTGGTGAAGGAACCGCCCGCGTAGAGCGCCGGACCCGAGCCGTCATCGAAGACGGCCAAGGCGTGCACCGTGTCGTTGGTCCCGGCGCCAAGGGGCGACCACGAGGCGCCGTCCCAGGCGGCGAGGTGGGCGAAGCCCGGTCCTCCCGCGGTGCCGAAGTAGCCTGCCGCGATCAGCCGTGGATGGCCCGTGCCATCGTCAAACACGGTGAGGGCGGTGACGAGGCCATCGGTGCCGCTGCCGAGCGGGCTCCACGAAGCGCCGTCCCATCGCACGACATGGTTGGCAACGCTGCCTCCCGCCACGGTGAACGCGCCGCCGAGATAGAGGGCCGGGCCGCCGCCGCGTCCGTCGTCGTAGGAGGTGGCCGCGAAGACCTCGTTGTTCAGCCCCGATCCGAGGGGGGACCACTCCTGGCCATCCCATCGGGCGATGGAACCCACCGGCGTTCCGCCCGCGTTGGCGAAGGACCCGCCGGCGAGTAGCACGGGTTGCGTGGCGCCGCGATCCTGCAGCACGCGGAGCGCGCCGACGTGTCCGTCGGGACCTTGGCTCGACGTCATGAGCTGCCACGACGCGCCGCTCCATCGAGCGAGATGACTACCGCCTCCGAACGTGCCGCCAGCGAGGAGTTCGGGGCCCGCTCCGAAGTCGATCGAGGCCAGGGACGACACCACACCGTTCAACCCGGAGGCAAGCGGTGACCACGTCGAGCCGTCCCACTTGGCCACCGACTTCGCGACGCGGTAGTCGGCGTATAGAAAGTTCCCGCCCGCGATCAGGACCGCGCCGCTGCCGTCGTCGTAGGCGGCAAGGGACTTGACGGAACCGAACAGAAGACCGATCGAGAGCGGCGACCACGCGGATCCGTCCCAGCGGGCGATGCCGAAGGCCTGTTGGCCGCCGGCGGAAGTGAACGATCCGCCGGCATGGAGCATCGCCCCGCCACGACGATCGTCGAAGGCCGCCAGCGCCGAGACTTCCGCATCCATGCCGCTCCCGAGCGTGGACCAACCCGACGCTTGCCAACGGGCGATGTGCGGCGCGGACACGCCGCCAGCGTGGAGGAACTGACCGCCGACCACGAGTCCAGGCTCGAACGCTGCGCTCGGGTCGACGAGGAGCGCGGAGGCCGGTCCATCCAATCCTCCGCCAACCGCCGTCCATGCCGCCCCGTTCCACTTGGCGATGTACTTGGCCTCGACCGTCCCTGCCTGGGTGAACGCCCCTGCGGCGTAAAGAGCCGGACCGTTCCCCGAGCCGTCATCGAAGACCGCGAGGGCGGCGACCGGCCCATTCAATCCGGTCCCGACCGGCGACCAATGCTGACCGTCCCAGCGGGCGACGTGTGGCGCGTCGTGCCCGCCAGCGACGGTGAAGGTGCCGCCGACGAAGACGCTGGACCCGTGCCCGCTCCCATCGTCGAAGCTCACCAGTGCGGCAACGGCACCGTCGGTCCCAGGGGCGTCCCCAAAGGTCGGTATCCACCCAGCCTCGCACCCGTCGGGTTCGGAACCCGGCGCCGCCACGGCGCTCGACGCCATCAGAAGGACGGCGACCATCCAGCTCGCGAGGCTGCGGTTGGCCCAACGAAACGAGTTGTCCATGGCGGTCCGATCAAGAAGTGGGTCGAGGAAGCGAGGGGACTCGCTCCTATTCGCGTCCTCGGCGGTGCGGATGCCTGAAAGAGGGTCCGGGGAACCGAAGTTCGCAGCCGACCCCGATCACCGCGGCGGCGCGCTGGCCCGCATGGCCTCGACCATGCTGTCGATCGACAGCGTGCCGACGAGGACCTGGCCGTGCACCACCGGCAGGACCTTCCACCGGCCCTGCTGGAGCAGGCGGAACGCCGCATCGAGCGGTGAGAGGTCGGCCACCACAGGCGGGCGCGGTTGTAGCACGCTCGCGATGGACGCCGCGCCGCCTCGCCTCCGGACCGCCGCCTCGACGTCAGCTTTCCGTACCGAACCAACGAGTGGCGACTCCGCCGTCCCATCCTGGGTGACGAGGAGCTCCTCCGGCCCCGCCTCCTCGAAGGCTCGTGCCGCAGCCTCGAGCGTGTCGTTCGCAGCAAGCAGCCGGTAGCGGCGGCGCATGGCGACCGCGACGGGATAGACGCTCAGGACGCGCCGCACCTTGGCGCTCGCCGCTTCGCTGCGGGCCCCGTTGAAGACGAAGAGGGCCAGGATGACGAGGAGCGGCTGCTTGGTCACCACGGCCAGGACGCCGAGGCCGATGGCGAGGAGCTGCCCGATCGCGGCGGCGACGGTGGTCGCCTTCACGTGATCCATCATCAAGGCGAGCACCGCCCGCAGCACGCGCCCGCCGTCCATCGGGAAGGCCGGCAGGGCGTTGAAGAGGACGAGGAAGATGTTGATGGTCGCGACCTTGGCGAGGAAGCCGACCAGTGGACCGGCCTTCTCGGCCGAGTCGACCGAGAAGCCGCCCGGCACCGCGACGAGGAGGAAGGGGACGAGCAGGGCCACGATGACCACGTTCACCGCGGGGCCGGCGATCGCGATGGCCAGTTCCTCGGTCGGCCGATCGGGGATCCGGTCGAGCGTGGCTACCCCGCCGATCGGGAGGAGCGTCACGTCGCGGGTGCCGACCCCGAAGGCCCTGGCCACCAGGATGTGCCCGAACTCGTGGGCCAGGACGCAGGCGAAGATGGCGATCGTGAGGGCCGCCGCCGCCAGCCCGGCGGCCAACGAGCCTCCCTGCGTGCCGCCGTCATAGATGACCCAGGCCAGGAGGAGGAGGAAGGTCCAGTGGATCCGGACCGGGATCCCGAAGAGCTTGGCGATGGTCAGGCTGCCGCGAAACATCGAGCGGCATTGTGACCGAGATTCGGAACGGGGCGCGCCCCGACGACAGCGCCCCGGTCGAGGACCGGGGCGCCGAGTCGGGCGGGCATCAGGACGGAAGCCTCTCAGTCAACCGCCAGTCCACGCGCCGAGGAGAACTGCCAAGTCACTTGCCCCGACGGTGCCATCGCCGTCGAGGTCGGCGTCCCCGCCGGGTGCCCCCCACGAACCGAGGAGGAGCGCCAGGTCGCTGCCGGCCACTTCGCCGTCGCCGTCGAGGTCGCCGGGCGGGAAGCACGGCGGGTTCTCAGCCCCAGGAGTGTCGGGCGCGCCCGGCAGCGGGGCCTGACCGATCCGCCAGGTGCCGTTCGGCACGCAGCGGAAGACGTGCGGCGGCAGCGCACCGTTGGTCTGCGGCCCGACGGTCGGCCCGCACTCCATGGTGGGGAGGTTGGGCGGGGCGTCCATCAGGCGCACGCAATCGAGGACGCACTCCCACGGCACGATGTCGAGCGTGCCGTCGTTGTTGGTGTCGAGGTCGCCGCCCGGCGGAAGCACGATGCCGCTGCACGAGCAGACGAGGAGATGCGTGCGGTCGCCGGCGTCGAGGAAGTTCAGGTCGTCCACCATGTCGGGCATCACACCCCAGAAGGGGAGCGGGCCGGTCTGGCCGCACAGGAACCGGCCGGTCGGTCCGAGGTGGTGGGTGGCGAGGGAGACGACGTCGTCCACCACGCCGCCCGGTCCGACCACGATGTAGTGCAGGCAATCGAGCGGCAGGCCTGGCACGCCGCCGAGCTCGAAGTACTCGTTGAGTTGCGGCGGGCCGCCCGGATGGGCCACGCGGATCTCGTCGATGCGCACCCCGCCGACGCAGCAGTTGGGGGGCGTGCCGCCGGCCACCTCGAGCGAGGTGCAGGCCATGGTGGTCATCCCGTCGGAGTCGGTGGCCTCGACGCAGAGCTGGTGGATGCCAGGCGACAGGCTCTCGACGAAGAGCTCCCGTCCCACGCCGAGCTTGCCGTCGATGCTCGAGGTCCACTGCACGCTGGCGCCGTCCAGGCTGCCGGCGTCCTCGAGGTCGACCGCTGCGGCCGAGAGGAAGCAACCGACGCCGGTCCGCCAGGTGTCGTCTTGGCGAGGCCAGAGGATGGCGACCGTGGGGGCATGCTGCGCGGGCAGCGTGAGGTTGGTGATCTCGGTGACCGAGGTATGGAAGCCATCCGAGGTGAGCAGCCGGAACCGTCCCGTGCCGCCAGGGGCGCCGGCCATCTCGTTGGTGTCGACCAGGAAGTAGATGATGTCCTTGGGCAAGAAGCTGAGGATCGGCACCCAGGAGGCACCGTCGGCCGTCCAGAAGAGGAGGTGCCGGAGCGAATCGCCGTCCTGGTCATTGGCCACCACTTGGAGCTCCATGCCGTCGGTGACGACGCCGCCGTTCTGGAGGTTGAGGATCGACGCGGCGGGCGGATTCGGCGACGCGACGCGCTCGCCAAGGACCGCTCCCGATGCGGCGTCGAGGACCCGGATGCGGTCCGCCACCAGCGGCCCGACCGCCGCCCGGAGCGAGACGTTGAACTGATCGAGCCCCGCTCCGCTGTCATCTACCAGCACGCTCGGGTTCTGCAGCGCGGAGTCGATCACCTCGTTCCCGTCCAGGGTCTGGATGATCAGCGAGCCGCCGATCTGGTCGTTGGAGAGCTCGCTCCCCTGGTGCTCGAACACGGCGTCGAACACCGCGGTCCCTCCTTCGAGGTGCCCGACGATGTCCTTGATGATGTTGATCGCCTCGGGGGGTTCGTCCGAGCCCGAGCACAGGAGCCACGGGTGGAACAGGAGGTGCGAGTACTCCTCGATACTGACGAAGGCGTCGCTGGTCGGCTGGGCTGGCCACATCACGCCCTTCAGGAATTGGTCCTGGATGATCGAGCGGTCGAGCAGCCGGCGCACATCGGTGCCGTACCAGCCCAATTGCTGGTAGGCATGACCCATGTCGAAGTTGTGGCCCAGCTCATGGGCGATGGTCCGCTTGTAGCGGTTGGACTCGGAGTTGCCCAACCCCACGTG
The DNA here is from genome assembly GCA_044224425.1 of Phycisphaerales bacterium. Taxonomy (GTDB): domain Bacteria; phylum Planctomycetota; class Phycisphaerae; order Phycisphaerales; family SM1A02; genus JAEUIT01. The sequence continues at coordinate 88,156 of JBGAKK010000009.1, read as the reverse complement.
ACCCGGGCCCGGGGCGAGGCCGTTGCCGTTCAGGTCGCCCGGGAACCACGCGTAGTAGTGCTGGGCCGGAAGGGAACCGGAGGCGACCGACAGGGCGTTCCGCACGACCCGGGCGACCGACATCTCGGCGATGAGGAGGCTCGAGTCGGCATCGGTGCCGAGCGACGGGTCGTCCACCGTCCGCTTCACGCGGATCGACGGCCAGGCGATGTAGGTCACGTCCGGCATCGGGTAGATGGCTCGGATGAAGAGTTCGCCGCTGCCCGGGCCGACCTTCCCCGAGTCGGGCTTGCCTTCGTCGAGGTAGTTGACGCGGGTGTAGGCGATGGTCCGCTCCTCGCGGCAGACGAACGGCTGGTCCCAGACCAGGGTGTTGTTGCCTTCGCTGGTCTCGTCGATCAGGTTGGCGGGATCGAGCTGGAGCGTGCAGTGGGCGAAATCGTCGCTGACCCGGATCCAGAAGTTGATGCTGCGGTTGAAGGCGAGCGGACCGTCCGACCCGTCCAACGTCATGGGGTCGTCGTTCATCTGGTGGTAGGTGGTGCCGTTGACGATCAGCGTTGCCGAGACGTTGGGCACGATGGGATAGGCGACTTTGTTCCAGTTCACATAGACCCGGACCATCGTCGGTCGGTCCTTGACCTGGACCAGCGACGGCTCCTCGGTCTGGATCGCCTGGCTGAACTCGACCCGGTCGATCTGGAGGTCGATCCCGCCTCCGGCCTGAACAGCAGGGGCGAGGGCGAGAGCCAGCCCGGCAGGGGCGAGCGACATCGCGCCCCGACGACGGGGCATTCGATTGGGCATGAGGATCTCCTGAGCAAGACGCGAGATGGGCCGGGTTCTCCGTCCGGCCCTGGCTCTGCATTGCGCCGGGGATCTCCGTTCTGCCGCGCCGATTTGGGAATCAGCTCCTGAAATCAGGGCAGAATTGCCGCGGCGGCTGCCGCCTCTCGGTCCGCCGCCTCCCCGCTGCGGGCATGGATTGCCTCGTAGGCCTGCCGGATGCGGTGGAAGAGGAACCAGCTCCGTTCCGGGTCGGCGCGACCGACTTGGGCCCGGGCGGTGGCGCGGGCCTCGGCAAGGGCGGATTCCGCGTCGCGCCGGGCCTCGGGGATCTGGCCGGTCGCTGCCCGCAGCATGGCTCGCGTACTCAGGAACTCGGAGTCGACGCCCCCCATCCGGTCGCGGGTGTCGTCGTGGCTCGGCGTGCCGAGTGTTCCGAGCAGGCGCTCCGCTTCCGGCAACTGCCCCTGCCCGACTCGCACCCGTGCCAAGCGGATGGTCGAGATGATTTGGCCGCGTCGCACTCGGCGGTCACCGGTGGGCAGCTCCTGCTCGAGGAGGACCGCCGCCTCGTCGAGTTCACCGACCGCCTCGAGGGCCATGGCGAGCTGGGCCCCGACTCGAGGAATCCGCCCACTGGCTTCGTACTCCGAGCGGAGACGAGTCACCAGGGCCGGCAGCTCGGCAGCCGACTCGACGATGACATCCGCGGCGAGGGCCAACGGCGCTGCTACAGGCTCGGCGCCGTTGGCGGTGGTCGCTGGCGTCTCGAGCGATCCGAGGGGACGGCCGGGTTGGAGCGAGACGATGACGATGGCGAGCACCGCGAGGCTGGCGACGGCTGCCCATCGACGGGTGGCTTGGGGCATCGCCCGTCTCGACGCTGGCTCGATCCGCAGCGCCGCTACCAGGACCGAGGCAGCCGGTCGTTGCACGGGATCGGGGTCGAGCAGGCGGTCGAAGAGTCGCGCCAGACGCGCCTCGAGGTCGGGCACCGCGGAGCCGATCGGGCGACGGGTGCCGGAGGCCGAGGCCTTCGCTGCAGCGACCCAGCCCGCGCCGTCGGCAAGGTAGGGGTGGGAGCCGGCGAGGAGCTCGTGGGCGATCACGCCGAAGGCGAAGAGGTCGCCTGCCGGCTCGACAGGGGCGCCGTCGAAGCGCTCCGGGCTCATGTAACCGGGGGTGCCGCGGATCGACGAGGTGAGGCTGCTGCCGGCATCGGCATCGCTGCGGGCGAGGCCGAAGTCGACCAGCTTCACGTCGCCATCCGCGGTGACCAGGATGTTCGAGGGCTTGATGTCCCCATGGGCGATGCCGCACCCATGGCAGTGCGAGAGGGCAGCGGCAACCTGTCCGAGGAGGCGTAGCACGGTGCGGCGATCGACTCCCCGCGCCACGAGGTCGAGAGCCTCTCCCTGGACATGCTCCATGGCCATGTAGGGCACGCCGGCCTCGGTGGAACCCACCATGTAGACCTGGGGCAGGGTGGGGTGGGGCATGGAAGCCAGGAGCTCGGCCCCGCGACGGAACCGATCCTGCTCCCGGAGGTTTGCGGCATCGCTCCGCAGCAGGCGGATGGCGACCGTGCGGCGTGGCTCGAGCTGGACAGCCTCGTACACCTGGGCCGAGCCGCCTTCGCCGATCAGGCGGACGAGCCGGAAGCCGGGCACCCGCAGGGCCGCGTTGGTCCCGTCGCCCGCCGGTCGAGCCATCGCCCGCAGGGCAGCGACATGCTCTGGCAACTCGCTCTGAAGGCTTTTGAGCAGGCGGAGATTCTGCGCCGCTTCCTCGACCTTTCTCCGGCAGCCCGGGCACGACGCGAGATGACGCTCCGCCGCGGCCATGGTCCGGGCATCGACCGCGCTGCTCCCCAACTCCTCGACGAGGCACTCGTCGAAGCAATCGCACTCAGAGGCAGTCGGCTCGTCGCGGTGCATGGCGGGAGTTCAGTAGGTCTCGTCCAGTTCGTCGCGGATGATGCGAAGCCGCTCGAGCACACGGCGCTTCGCCCCGTACACGGCGTTCTCGCTCATCCCAAGGATCGCGGCCACCTCGCGCGGCGGGACCTCGGCGAGCGCGTAGAGTTCGAAGGCCTCGAACGTCGCCGGGTCGACCTCGCTGCGCACCCGGGAGAGGGCGGCGAGGAGGAGCTCCCGGGCCCACGCCGACTCCCACCGACTGGCAAGGTCTTCGTCGAGATCCCGGCCGACCGGTGGCATGATGCCGTTCGGTCGGCGGTGCCGGCCGACGTGGTGCCGGGCGATGCCGAAGAGCCAATTGCGGAGCCGGCCCCGGTCGCGGGCGTAGCGTCCCTCGCGGTACGAGCGGTAGAACTCGAGCAGGGCTGTCTGGGCGAGGTCGCGAGCTTCCTCCCGGCCCAGGCCACAACGCTGGCCGAACTGCTCGAGGAGGGGGCGATAGCGCCCGACAAATGCCCCCCAAGCCCCGGCGCAGGGGTCATGGAGGGCTTGCAATAGCTCGGTACTCGTGGCGGTCGTCGTCACGGTCCAGGCTCCCCACGCTCAGCGGATACAGACGGCGTCGCTCCGGCTCGGCCGAGGCGGAATCGATGGTAATACGGGGAAACCGCGAAACCCAGCGCGTAGTTCACGGATGCCCGCTGTTGGCGACCGGGGGAGGCCGGCTGGCCTGCGATTATTGCGCCGCAGCCGTACACTGCCCGCCATGAGCACGACGCGATTCCTCGGCATGGCTGCCATCCTGCTCGCCTCGACCTTGGTCGCCTGCACCCCCATGCAGACGTTCCCCCCGACGGTCGGCAAGGCCACCTTCGACCCGGCGTTTTCGCCGACGCCAGAGCTCTTCCGATTGGGCGTCGTGACCGGCCACAAGCAGAGCTCGGTGGCCGACCAGCCGATCGTCTTCAACCTCCCGCCAGGCGTGCGCGAGCAGACCTGGGACAAGGTGACGGCGATGATCGGGAACGGCGCCCGGCCGGCCAAGGAAGGCGATCGCGACGTGGTCGGGATCGAGGAAGTGCGGCTGAACGGCGGGCAGGCCGAGATCGACGTGGTCGTGCCCAAGGGCGAGATCTATCAGCTCTACACGCTGCACCTGACGGGCGGCGGCCTCGGCGGCTGGCGCGTCAACTACGTGCAGCCGTGGTCGCTGCGGACCGCCGCGCCGATGCCCAACCAACCCGCGGCCATGGCCGCCGCGGCAGCCGCCAAGGCGGAGAACGACGCGACGTATCCCTGACACGGCGCGGTGATGCGGGTCGGGTGAACTCGCGTCCTTTCCGAAAATCCGCTAGGCCCGGCCCGGCCATTCCTCGCTGACGGACACGATCGCTGGCTTGGCATCCTCGCATGCCGGGCGTGATGCCGTCGGTGCCATGGCGCCCGTCGACGGCCGGGCGATCGCTGCGCGCCACGAGTACCGAAGGAGCAACGCCGATGGGTCTGTCAGCAAGGGGAGGTTCGGGGATGTTCGCCGCCGCTGTCGCCAGCGCGGCCACCAGCATCGCGTGCGGGGCGACCAGTGTGTGGCTCAGCCCGCTGGCCGGTTCGTGGAGCGACCCAGCCCGTTGGGCCGGTGGCGTGCCGGGACCGAACGACGAGGCGATATTCGGTAGCACGGGGGGCGCGATCCCCTTCTTCGTCAACTTCGCGTCGAGTACGCAGGTCGGCTACCTGCGGGTGACGAACCAGGCCCCGATCCTCAACACCGGGCCCAACACGCTCTCCGTCAACCACGCCATGTGGGTGGGTGTCGGCGGCGGCAGCGGGGCGAGCGCCACGCTCGATGGCGGCAACCTCAGCGTCGCCGAAGACTTCGCAGTCGGTGTCGACAGTGCCATCGGCACGATGAGCGTGAAGAACGGAGCCCACGTCACCGTCGGCAAGATGGGGGTCGGGGCGGGCAACGCGCCGGCGGTCGGCGTCCTCGACGTCTCCGGCCCGGGCACCGTCTTCGAGAAGATCGACTGTTGCGACCCGACCGTCGGCTTCGGCCCCGGCAACCACGGCACGCTCCTCGTGAGCGACGGGGCGTCGGTCTCGCTCGACCTGGGCTTCGTCGGCATCGGCCGCGAGGGCGGCGTTGGCACGGTCAGCGTCACGGGCGGTGGAACGCTGCACGTCAGCAACGGCGACGTCGCCCTCGGCGCCGGCATCAGCGGGACGACGGCCGGCTCGGGTCAATTGACCGTCTCCGGCAAGGGGTCGCAGCTCGTGGTCGCTGACCGCAACCTCTATGTCGGCCTGAGCGGTGGCGCGGGATCGGCCTCGGTTACGGAAGGAGCGAGCCTGAGCCTTGGCACGGGGGAGTGCTTCGTCGGCATCGGGTCCTCCCCGATCGGGCCTGGCATCGGCGATCTCACTCTCACCGGAGCGTCCCTCACGGCACGGACCTTCAGCGTCGGCACATCGGATGCCTACGGTGACGTCGACCTCCTCGACGCCTCCGTGCTGCAGGTGACCCAGGACATGCGGGTCGACCGCGGGACCTGTGAAGTCTCGGGCGCCAGCTCGGTGACCACCGGCAACGCCGTGGTCGCCGACGGCAACGGCACCCAAGCCTCGCTCGTGGTGAGCGGACCGGGCACCCTGTTCCGCGGCCTCTCTGGGATCGGCACCAACGGCAACGACTCGCCTGCCATCGGGTCGGTGACCATCACCGACGGCGGGCACGTCCTGTCGCTCGACTCAAACGGCACGCCGCGATTTGCCTTCGTCGGCTTCGGCAACTCGCCCGATACGCTGGGCATCGCCACCGTCAGCGGCGCGGGCTCGGTGTGGGACGGGATCGACTGGCTGACCATCGGCGGCGTCTACCACACCGACTCGGTCGGGAAGGGCGAGCTGCACATCGCTGACGGCGGCGTGGTCAGCTCGGCCCGCGGCATCATCAGCGAGCGGGCCTCGAACACCGGGAAGGTCACCATCACCGGGGCCGGATCGAAGTGGGCGGTGTCGGGCGACTTCAGCCTTTCAAACGGCGATGGCGACGGCGGCGTCGCCCATCTCACCCTCGCTGGCGGCGGCGCCGTCCAGTGCGGGGCCCTGCGCTCCGGCCAGCAAGCCACGATCCATATCGAGCTCGGCTCGGCGATGGGCCTGCCGATCGACGTCGGCGGCCTCGCCACCCTCGATGGCCAACTCGAGATCACCCTCGCTCCCGGCTTCGAACTCAGCGCCGGGCAGAGCGTGACCGTGATCCACGCCGGCTCTTTCGCCGGCGGCTTCGACGCGGCCAATCTCCCCCGCGGCTACGTGGTCACCCAGACCGCGACCTCCATCGCGATCACCAAGATCGACCGGCCGGTCTCGATCAGCATCACCCCGGCCCCGCTCCCCGTCGCCACCGGGTTCGTCTCCCAGGCCAACGCCACGGCCACGCTCGCCGGCGGCGGGACGGTCGACATCACCGCCGTCGCCACGTGGTCGTCGTCCAATCCCGCCGTGGTCGCCGCCTCGCCGGGCGGCGCCCTCTACGGCCTTGCCGATGGATCCGCCACCATCAGCGCCACCTATGGCGGCCTCAGCGCGAATGCGGCGGTCGTCAGCGGCGATCCGGCCTACGCGACGGGCTGCGAACTGGTCAGCATCACGGCGAGCGGCCAGCAGGCCCCGATCGACGTGGTGGCCGATGCCCCGTACCTGAGCGCCGACGGACGCTACGTCCTCTTCCGTTCCACCTCCGAGCTGTACGCCGGGCCGACGGTCACGCCGATCGATCTCCTCCTCAAGGACCGCGAGACCGGCACATTCGAGCTCGTGGCCCGCGATTCGAAGGGGGCCATGCCCGACACCAATACCGCCCAGGGCCGGATCAGCGGCGACGCCCGCTTCGTGAGCTTCACGGCCTTGGCCACCAACTTCGGGCCGATCTCCTCGACCAAGTACGAGGTCTACGTGCGGGACCGGGAGACCGGCGACACCGAACGGGTCTCGGTGGCGGCGGACGGCGGCTTGGCCGACGCGGACTCCCTCGCCAACGACGTCTCCGACGACGGCCGCTACGTCATCTTCAACTCGGTCGCCGGCAACTTGGTCTCGCCGCCGTGGGTGCCGAGCACCACGCTGCAACTCTTCCTCCGCGACCGTGTGGCCGGCACCACCACCCTCATCTCGCAGGGAGGCGGCGCGCCAGGGAATGGCAGCGTCATCAACATGGACATCACCGGCGACGGCCGCTTCATCGTGTTCGACAGCTACGCCTCGAACCTCGTCCCCGGCGACACTAACAACCAGCCCGACGTCTTCCTCTTCGATCGCCTGAGCGGCACGATCGAGCGGGTCTCGGTGACCGACGACGAGGCCCAGGCCGTGGGCGGCCTCAGCCAAGGGGCCCAGGTCTCCGAGGACGGCAATCGCATCCTCTTCTTCAGCTTCGCCAACAACCTCGTGCCCAACCATAACGGGCAGCGGCACGCCTATCTCCGCGATCGGGCAGCGGGCACCACGCGACTCATCAGCGCCACCGAGACCGGCGGCCAATCCGCGGGTTCGAGCGGCTCGCTCGCCATTGCCCGCAACGGGGCCTACGTCTCCTTCCGGACCGGCGGCAGCTTGGTGGCGGCCGACCAGAACGCCTCCGACGACGTCTATCGCGTCCGGGTCGACGACGGCTCGATCGACCTGGTCTCGAAGTCGCCGGTGACCGGGCTCGCCGTGGGCGGGTCGAACTGGACCGCCCTCAACGGCGATGGTTCGCTCATCGTCTTCCGCAGCACCTCGTCGGCCCTCGCACCCTTCGATTCGAACGGCTTCGCCGACTTCTTCGCCACGCCGCTCGCGGTCCCGGTGACCGGCGACCTCGATGGCGATGGCCATGTCGGCGGGGCCGACCTGGCTCTCCTCCTCGGAGCGTGGGGGACGAGCGGCGCCGGCGACCTTGACGGCGACGGGATCGTGGGCGGCAGCGATCTCGCCATCCTCCTTGGCAGCTGGACGCCGTGACCGCGAGGCGGAACGCATTCGCATCGAGCGGCGGCGAGGAGCACTCGCCGCGGCCCGCTCGGTCCGCCGTCCGGGAACCCGGGCGACGACGCGACCCGCGCCTGCCGGGCACGCCATCGAATTCGCCATCGTCCCCTTGCCCTCCTCCGCGCGAGCCGACCACAATGCCGGTCGGAGGTGGGCGTGGGCGACAGGGACGCGTTGGCGGAAGTGTTCCAAGCGCGGTACGACGAATTCAAGGCCTGCGCGATGGCGGCGCTGCGCCGGGAGCGCATCGACCACACCTTGCAGGCCACCGCCGTGGTGCACGAGGCGTGGCTTCGCCTGGCCCGCAGCGACGGCATCGACCTCGACGATCCGGCCGCCCTGCGCGGCCTCGTCGCCACCGTGATGCGGCACCTCCTCGTCGACCACGCCCGGGCCCGGAACGGTCCGCGGCGCGGCGAAGGCTGGCGGCGCATCCCGCTCGGCGAGGCGACGGCGGAAGGCGAGGCCGGCGCCATCGACCTGCTCGACTTGGACGACGCCCTCGAGTCCTTGCGCGAGATCCACCCGCGGCAAGCCCAGGTGGTCGAGTCGCGCCTCTTCGGCGGCCTCACCCACGAGGAGTCGGCACGGCGGCTCCACGTCTCGGTGGCCACCGTCGAACTCGATTGGAAGTTGGCCCGCCACTGGCTGCAAGCACGCCTCCGCCCGGGTCTCCCGCCGTGAGAAGCGATCGCGTCGGCCAGCCGCCTCGTCGGACCGGCAGCGAGGCCGAGCGCTATCGGCGGCTCTGCGAACTGGCCGCCCGGCGGCAAACCGAGGGCCCGGACGCCCTGCGCGGCGAGCGCGAGGAGGACATCCGCGAGGTCGAGCGCCTCCTCGCGACCGAGCCCGCGATCCTCGGCACGCCGATCGTCGATCCCGAGATGGTCCGCTCGATCGCGTCAGGCTTCAGCGCCGAGATCCGCCAGCGATCGCTCGACCGCGACCATCCGCCGTGCGTGCTCGGCTATCGCATCGAGCGGCTGCTCGGCCGGGGCGCCCACGCCGATGTCTGGGAGGCGATCGAACGCTCGCCGCTTCGGCGCCGCGTCGCCCTCAAGGTGCTCGCCTGCCGGGCCTCCGAGGTCCGCTTCGAGCTCGAGCGGCAGATCCTGGCCCGCCTCTCGCACCCCAACATCGCCCTCGTCTACGGAGCCGGCGAGACCGACGACGGGCGGCCCTTCCTCGCCCTCGAACTTCTCGAGGGGCGGGACTTCGTCGCCGCCTGCACCACCCCCGCGATCCCCCTCCGCGAACGGGTGCGGCTCCTGGTCGGAGCCTGCCGCGGCGTGCAGATGGCCCACGACCGCGGCATCCTGCATCGCGACCTCAAGCCCTCGAACATCCTGGTGGTCGAGGAGTCCGGCCGCCCCGTCGCCAAGGTGATCGACTTCGGCGTGGCCAAGGCCGTCGAATGGAGCGGCCTCGCCGCGGCGCAGGCCGTCACCCGCACCGGGCACGTGGTCGGCACGCCCGCCTACATGAGTCCCGAGCAACTCGGGCTCGATCGCGAGACCAGCACCGACGTCGACGTGCGATCCGATGTCTACGCCCTCGGCTCGGTCCTTTTCGAGGCCATCGTGGGGCGGTCCCGCTGGGACCTCGCCGGGCGTTCGCTGGCCCAGGCGGTGCGGATCATCGACACCGCGCCGCCTCTTGCGGCGCAGGCTGCCGTCCCCGACCTCGACCGCGACCTCCTGGCCATCCTCGAACGATCGGTCGAGCGGAACGCAGGGCACCGCTTCGCCTCGGTCGGGGCCTTGGCCGACGACCTCGAGCGCTGGCTGGCCGGCGAGCCGGTCGCTTCGCGCCGCCCGTCGCTGGTCCGGCAGCTTCTGTGGATGGCCCGCCGCCACCGCGTCCGGACCAGCCTCATCGCGGCGTGCGCCATCGCCTGCATCGGACCGGTGGTGGGCGGCGCCTTCCTCTATAGGGCGAAGGAGCGCGAGAATGCCCAGTTGCGGGCGTGGAGCGCGTCGACGGTCCGGGCCCTCGGGGCGTTGGCCGATGTGCCGGGTTCGGCCGAGGCCCGGGATCGGCTGTCCGAACTCCTGGTCGGCGAACTCGCCGGCATCGTGCGCAACGACGATCCCGATCTCCTCAGCCTCTGGGCCGAAGCCCTTGGCCGCCGCAGCGATCTCCTCCGCGAGCGCGGCGCTGCCCGCGAGGCGGAGGAGTGTCGGCAACAGGCCTATGCCGCCGCCGCTCGGGTCGTCGCCCTCGAGCCCGAGGACCCGGAGGCGCGTCGGGCCTTGGCCCGATCGCTCGTCCTCCTCGGTGACATCGCTCGCGAGACGTCGCGGCACGACCTCGGCGCCGAGCGCTACCGCGCCGCCCATGCCGTCCTCCTCGACTTGGCCGCCGATCGGCCCGGCGACCCCGAGGTCGAGATCCCCTTGGTCTGGAGCTACGACCGCGTGATCGACATCCGGGAGGGGCCGGAGTCCTTCTCGGTGCTCGGCTTCCTCGAGTGGGCCGGGCTTGTCGATCGCATGTACAACCTGGCCATGGGACTCGACGAGACCCGCTTCGAGGCCGACGCGATGCACGCCCGCATCGCGGCCCGGATGCGGGTCATCGACATCGGCGTCCTGCATGGGGCCACCATCGACCGTTCGGCGCTACAGCGAGCGAACCTCGCCGAGTGCCGCGTGCTCAACGCCACCGCGCCGCACAACCGGACCTACGAGCTGCTGCTCGCCCAGCTCAGCCTGCAAGCCTGCCTCGACGAGTGTTGGCGAGGCGACCGGGCCGCGGCCCACGAGGCGTGCGACGAATCGGTGGCCACCTTGCGCTCGCTGGTGGGGCGCGAGCCGAGCTACCTCGACGCGTGGGCACGGCTCTCCCGCGCCCTCCACCAGAAGGGCACCATGCTGGCCGACGACGGATACCTGCCGGCGGCGCGGGCCGCAGCGGACGAGGCCCTCGGTGCCGCCCGTGTCGCCCTCCGCGGCCAAGGGGCGAATCCGGCCTATGGCGGCGTGATGGAGATGGCGGAGGCGCTGGTGGCGTCGATCGAGTCGAAGGCCGCGGTGTCCGGCCGGCACACGCCGTGAGACGGCTCGGAGGGCGGTTCGTGCCGGCGGATGGTCCGGAAACGCGCCCGTCGCACGCCTCGCCGCTTCCTGCGACACTTCCCGGTTCGACATGACCGACCTCGACGCCCCCATCGCCACGGGTAGCGGCTTCGCCGCCCTCGGGCTCTCGCCGCAACTCGTCTCCGCCGTCAGCGCCCTTGGGTACGAGGAGCCGACGCCGATCCAACGCGAGGCGATCCCGCCGCTCCTCGCCGGGCGCGATCTCCTCGGACAGGCCGCGACCGGCACCGGCAAGACCGCTGCCTTCGCCTTGCCGCTCCTCCATCGCGTGGCGGAAGGCGACGCGGCGCCGGGGCGGCCCAAGGCCCTCGTCCTCGTCCCCACCCGCGAGCTCGCCATGCAGGTGGCCCAGGCGATCCACCGCTACGGCCGGGAGCAGGGGACGAGCGTCCTCCCGATCTACGGCGGCCAACCCTTTGGCCAGCAGCTTCGCGTCCTCGACCGCGGCGTCGATGTCGTGGTGGCCACCCCCGGCCGGGCCCTCGACCACCTCGATCGCGGCTCGATGAGTTTCGAAGACGTCCGCCTCGTCGTCCTCGACGAAGCCGACGAGATGCTCGACATGGGCTTCGCCGACGACCTCGAGGCCATCCTCTCGCGGGTCCCCGAGGGCCACCAGACGGCCCTCTTCTCGGCGACGCTCGCCGCCCGCATCCTGCGGATCGCCGAGCGGCATCTCGACCACCCGGTGCGGGTGACGATCGAACGCGAGCCGGTCGCCGCGGGCGACGTGCCGCGCGTGCGGCAGGTCGGCTACCTCGTGGTCCGGGCCCACAAGCACATCGCCCTCGGCCGCGTCCTCGACATGGAGTCGCCGACCTCGGCCATCGTCTTCTGCCGCACGCGGCTCGAGGTCGACGAGCTGACCGAGGCCATGAACTCGCGCGGCTACCGCGCCGAAGCCTTGCACGGCGGCTTCACCCAGGAGCATCGCGATCGCGTGATGCAGCGCTTCCGGAGCGGCAAGGCCGATCTCCTCATCGCCACCGACGTCGCCGCCCGCGGACTCGACATCGAACACGTCTCGCACGTCGTCAACTTCGATGTGCCCACCGAGCCCGAGGCCTACGTGCATCGGATCGGCCGCACCGGCCGGGCCGGCCGCGAAGGCGTGGCCATCACCTTCGTCGAGCCGCGCGAGCGGCACCTCATGCGGAACATCCAGCAGGCCACCGGCCAGAAGGTGGCAGTGGGGGCGCTGCCCACGGTCGCCGACCTGCGCAGCCGGCGGCTCGAACTCACGCGGGCCTCGCTGCGCGAGGCGATCGTGGCCGGCGAGCTCGAGGAGTTCACGACGGTGGTGAACGAGATGGCCTCCGAGTTCGACCCGATGGAGGTCGCCGCGGCGGCGGTGAAGCTGGCCCACCAGGCGTTCCACGCCGAGTCCGACGCCCGGGCCGACGAGCAGGACGTCCAGCTCGCCCCGGCCCCGCGCCCGGTGCCGGCGGAACGACCCATGCCCGAGCGCCGCGCCCCGCAGCGCGGTCCGGAGCGCCCCGAGCGCGGTCCCCGTTTCGACGCGGCCCGCATCTTCATCGGCGCCGGCCGCCTGGAAGGCCTTCGGCCGGGCGACATCGTCGGCGCCATCACCCACGAGACGGGCCTGACCAACGCCTCGATCGGCGCCATCCAGATCGCCGACCGCTTCACCATCGTCGAGGTCCGCGCCGAGTCCGCCGACGAGGTGATCCGCGCCTTGCGCGGCACGACCCTCCGCGGCCACCGCGTGGTGGTGCGGCGGGATAGGCATGGTTGAGCAGGCCCCGCTCTCCCGCGTAGCGCAACGAAGCGAGGGAGCGGCCGAGCGCCCCTCCATGGGGGCGAGGCTGAGGGGGCGGTGGACGACTCGATGGCTCGCCCGGCACGACCCGGCTGTCCATATCGCAGCTCCGCTGCGAGGGGCTTCGCTTCGCTCAGCGTCTCCCCGACTTCGTCGGGAGAGAGGCGCCGTCCGCGCGGCGAATCTCTCTCAATACGCCTTCGCGAACACCACGCGCTTCGTGGCCGGCTTGCCGGTCAGGACGCAGGGCCCCGGGTCATCGGCGCCCTCGAGCGGGATGCAGCGCACGGTGACGCCGAGGTCGTCCTTGAGCTTGGCCTCGGCGGCGGCATCCATCGAGAAGCGGGCGAGGGCGAAGCCGCCGTGGATCTCGGTGGGCTCGCTGTCGCTGCCCATCTTCTTCGGCGTGAAGAAGTCGGTGAGATCCTTGAGCGAGTCGATCTTCTTCGTGTTGGCGTCGCGGTGGCTCTTGGCCCGCGCAAAGAGCGCCGACTGGATCTCGTCGAGGACCTTCGGCAGCGTGGCCACGAACTCGCCGCGCTTGACCGCGCTCTTCTCCTTGTGCGGCTTGTCGCGGCGGGCCATGAAGACCGAATCCTGCTCCATGTCGCGCGGCCCGACCTCGATGCGGACCGGCACACCCTTCTTGATCCAGCCCCAGACCTTGTCGCCGCCGCGGATGTCGCGGGTGTCGAGCTCGACCCGCACCGGAGCGCCGCAGTATTGGAGCGAGCGCAGCTCGGCGGCGAGCTTGGTGCAGTAGTCGAGGACCTGCTGGGCCGACTCGGGCTTGTGCAGGACCGGCAGGATGACGACGTGGGCCGGGGCGAGCCGCGGCGGCAGGACGAGGCCGTCGTCGTCAGAGTGGGTCATGATCATGCTGCCGACGAGGCGCGTCGACACGCCCCACGACGTGGTCCAGGCGTGTTGCAGCGTCCCGTTCTGGTCGAGGAACTTGATGTCGCTCGCCTTCGAGAAGTTCTGGCCGAGGAAGTGGCTGGTCCCGGCCTGGAGGGCCTTCCGGTCCTGCATCATGGCCTCGATGCAGTAGGTGTCGACCGCGCCCGGGAAGCGCTCGTTCTCGGTCTTCAGTCCCTTGATGACCGGCGAGGCGAGGTAGTCCTCGTTGAACGTGGCATAGACGTCGAGCATCTTCATCGTCTCGACCACCGCCTCCTCGCTCGTGGCGTGGGCGGTGTGGCCCTCCTGCCAGAGGAACTCGGCGGTGCGGAGGAAGAGCCGCGTGCGCATCTCCCAGCGGACGATGTTGGCCCACTGGTTGATGAGAAGGGGCAGGTCGCGGTAGCTCTCGACCCACTTGGCGAAGCTCGCCCCGATGATCGTCTCGCTGGTCGGGCGCACGACCAGCGGCTCCTCGAGCTCGCCGGTCGGGATCAGCTTGCCGTCCGGCCCGGCGGCCAGCCGGTGGTGGGTGACGACCGCGCACTCCTTGGCGAAGCCCTCGACGTGGGCCGCTTCCTTCTCGAGGAAGGAGACCGGGATGAAGATGGGGAAGTAGGCGTTGACGTGGCCCGTGGCCTTGAACATCCCGTCGAGGACGCGCTGGATGTTCTCCCAGATGGCGTAGCCCCACGGCTTGATGACCATGCAGCCGCGCACCGGGCTGTTCTCGGCGAGGTCGGCGGCGCGGACGACTTGCTGGTACCACTCGGCGTAGTTCTCGGCCCGTGTGGGGGTGATGGCGGTCTGGGGCTTCTGGGGATTGGACATTGGGGGCACCGTCCGGAAGAGGGCGCCGCGGCCCGTGGACGGGGCGGCGCGAGTCGGCCAGCGTAACAAAGCCCGAGCAGAACGCTAAGTCCGCGGCGATCGGCCCTCCAGGGCGTCCGCGCGGCCGGCCAAGCGGCTAGATTCAGGGGTCATGAGGGGAATCCTCGAAGCGGACGTGCCCTTGGCGGACGCGTTGCGGCAGCTTGCGATCGGCCTGCTCGACCACGGGCTGGCTGAGGGTCGCGAGCACGCAGCCGGCGATCCCGCGCGCCGCGTGGAGAGCATTCGCCAGATCCGCAAGGCCACCAAGACCCTGCGGGCGTTCCTCCCGCTCGTCTCCCAAGCCACCACCGTCGAAGGCCTCGCCGGGACGCTGCGACTTCTGTCGGACGCCGCTGGTCTCCTCGCTCCCTTCCGGGATCGCGACGCGATGCTCAAGACCGTCGACCGCCTGCTCGCCGGGCGGGAAGGGGCGCGGGTCGACGAGGCCAGGGTCCTTCTCCAGCGCATCGCGACCCCGACCGGCGATCCGCTCCGCGACCGGCCGCTCGAGGACCTCTTGGTCTCGAAGGCGGTCGAGATCCTTACCCGCGTGCGGACCTGCGTCGAGAGCTTCCGGTTCGAGCAGGTCGAGCCACGATTCGTGGCCCGGCAACTGGGCCGAGATTGGGCCCACTTCCGCCGCGTCCTCCGCAGCGACTGGGCCGAGGGCGACAGCGAGGAGTCGCACGAGGTGCGCAAGGAATGCGGCCGTCTGGCCCTCCAGTTCGGCTTCCTTGAAGAGCGGAAGCCGAAGCCCTTCGGGCCGTTGCGCAAGGCCCTGCGCGACGCGACCGCGGCCCTCGGCGACGAGCACGACCTCTCGATGCTGGCCGAGAACATCGCTTTGGAGCAGGCCCGCTTGCCGGGCGGCGAGTTCGTCGACGCCGCCCTCGGCTTGTGCCGCAAGGCCCGCGAGGCGTTGCGGAACGACGGTGCCGACGCTGTCGCCGACCTCGCCGACGTGCGCAGCCGCGAGATTCGCCGGGCCGCGCTCCGGGCCCTTGGCGGCTAGGGGCGGATCCGCCCGACGGCTGGCAGTGGGTAGGATCCGCCGGTGCGACGCTTGGCTCGATCGGCGAGCCGGGTGTCCTTCGCCTTCCTGACGGCCGACGTCCCCGGTTTCCGGGGCGGAAGCCCCGACGAGGAACCACGCGATGTTCTCCACCTTCTCGCGTTCGTGGGAGTTGACCAAGCAGAGCTGGGGGGTCCTGCGGACGGACAAGACGCTCATCGTCTTTCCGTTCTTTTCGATGATCGCCCTCCTCCTCGTCGTCGCCAGCTTCGCGGTGCCGACGGGCATCTACTTCGCCGGGCTCAGCGAGGAAGCCAGGAACCACCTCAACGAAGGCCCGCAGCGCATGGTCATCGCGGCCATCGCCTTCTGCTTCTACTTCACGTCCTACTTCGTGATGACCTACTTCAACGTCGCCCTGGTCGGAGCCGCCCTCGAGCGGTTCGCCGGCCGGCCGGCGACGCTCGGCGCGGGGCTGGCCGTGGCCAACTCGCGGCTCGTCCCGATCCTGGCCTGGTCCGCCCTGGGGGCGACGATCGGCATGATCCTGAAGGCCCTCGAGGAACGGGCCGGCTTCATCGGCCGCCTGGTGATCCGGCTCATCGGCGTCGCCTGGGCGATCGGCACCTTCTTCGTGGTCCCGGTCCTCGCCGTCGAAGGCGGCACGCCCGTCTCGGCCATCAAGCGCTCCGTCTCGATCCTCACCAAGACCTGGGGCGAGGCAGCCCTCACCCGGATCGGGACAGGCCTCTTCTTCGGCCTCCTGACCTTCCTCGTCATCATCGTGGGGGCCGGGGCCTCCGTGTTCGCCTTCGCCAACGACCAGCGGGCCCTCGGCGTCGTGGCGGCGGCGGTCACCGTCCTCCTCGTGATCGGCCTCTCGCTGATCGCGAGCACCCTCCAGACCATCCTCACCGCAGCCATCTACCGTTACGCAGCCGACGGGACGGCCCCGCCTGGCTTCACCGCCGCGACCCTCGGGGCCGCCTTCCAGCCGAAGAAGGCGAAGAGCGAAGCCCAGGTCTGACCCTCGTCTCTGTCCGCCCTACCCGCCCCTTTCCGGAGCGTCGTCATGAAGACCCTGCTCAAGCTCATCGTCCTCCTCGTCGTCCTCCTCGTGGCCGCGATCGTGGCCGGCATCTTCTATATGGACTCGATCGCCAAGGGCGCGATCGAGATCGCCGGCACCAACGTGCTGGGCGTGAAGACGACCGTCGGCGGCGTCTCGATCGGCCTCGTCTCGGGGACGGCCGGGCTCGACAAGCTCGAGGTCGCCAACCCCGAGGGCTTCAAGTCGCCAGAGTTCTTCACCCTCCAGAAGGGCGGGGTGGCGGTGACGCCGGCGTCCCTCCTGAGCGACGTCATCCGCGTCCCCAAGATCGAGCTCAACGACCTCTCGCTCGCCTTTGAGCAGAAGGTCGGCGGCGGCAGCAACGTCGACGCCATCCTCGCCAACCTCAAGAAGTTCTCCGGCGGCTCGGGCGACGGCAAGCCGAGCAGCTCCGGCGGCTCGAGCGAAGGCGGCAAGAAGTTCGTCATCGACGAGCTGACCATCACCAACATCCAGGTGACGGCCCGCACCCTCGACATGCCGCTCGGCGACAAGGGCATCACCATCACCGTGCCCAAGGTGCAGCTCCGCGACATCGGCTCGGGCGGCAAGGACCCGGTCGGCCTCAACCAACTCACCGGCATGATCGTGCAGGTGGTGATGAAGGCGGTCATGGACGCCGGCGCTGGCCAGCTCCCCGACATCTTCATGCAAGGCCTCGGCAACGGCCTGGCCGGCCTCGGCGACACCTTCACCAAGGGCCTCGGCGGGCTTTCGATCGACGCCGGCAAGGGGCTGCAGGACATCACCGACCAGCTCGGCAAGGGCGTGACCGAGGGGGTCGGCAAGGCCCTCGAAGGCGCGGGCAAGGGTGTCGAAGACGCCGCCAAGGGTGCCGGCGACGCGGTGAAGAAGGGCTTGGATGGGTTGTTCAAGAAGTAGGCGGGGAGGGCTCGGCCGGCACGACCCCCTCTGTCGGCTGCGCCGACATCTCCCCCATGCTGCGCACGGGAGAGAGGCGCCGGTCGTCGCGCTCGCGCCTGCTCCGCTCTCCCGCGAGAGGGGGGGAGCTGCCGAGCGCCAGCGAGGCTGAGGGGGCCGCGGTCGACGCGCCGGCTCGGCCGGCACGGCCCCCTCTGTCGGCTGCGCCGACATCTCCCCCATGCTGCGCATGGGAGAGAGGCGCCGGTCGTCGCGCTAGCGCCTGCTCCGCTCTCCCGCGATAGCGGGGGAGCTGCCGAGCGCCAGCGAGGCTGAGGGGGCCGCGGTCGACGCGCTGGCTCGGCCGGCACGACCCCCTCGTCGGCTGCGCCGACATCTCCCCCATGCTGCGCATGGGAGAGAGGCGCCGCCTGCTTCGTCAACTCGTCCCCGGATCCACCGCCGGGAGGCCGCCTGTCGGTGGCATCGCCGGTTGCACGAACGGCGTGCCGTCCTTGGCCACCAGCCGTTGGTGCTCGACGCCGACGCGAACGATGCCCGCGCCGACCGCGGCGAGTTCGGTGGTCAGCTTGGCGTCGTCGATGATCTCGAGGCGATAGGGGAGGTCGAGGCTGGCGAGGTCGATGCTCGCCGCCTTCGGTGCGTGGTCGACGAGGGTGGGACCGGACGACGGCCGCGACGGAGCGCGGGCGAACCACGCGACGGCGAGGGCCGCCAAGGCGAGCATCGCTGCGGTGGCCAAGGCCCGCTGCGAGCGGCGGCGGCGCTCGCGGTCGGCGAGGGCCCCTTCGGCGAGGCGGAGGATCTCCTCGCGACGGCGCGATCCGGAACGGCTCAGGATGATCGGTTCGTCACGGTTCATAGCGGTTCTCGTTCGAGGGGTTCGCGCGGCGTGGCATCGCCGCCCAGGGTCCGGCGGAGGCGGGCGATGGCCCGGCGCAATCTGCTGTCGGCGGCCTTCGGGGCGAGGCCGGTGGTCGCTCCGAGTTGGGAGAGGGTGAGGCCGCGGCGGAAGCGGAGGTCGAGGAGGGCCCGCACCTCGCTGTCGAGGACGGCGAGCTCGGCCTCGAGTTCGGCCAGCGGGTCGCTCGGCGCTCCGGCCTCGCGCTCCGGTCGGGCCACGCGGGCCTCGCGCTGCCGGCGTCGGGACTCGCTGCGCAACCGGTCGAGGGCGGCCCGCAGCACGGTGCGTCGCAGCCACGCGTCGAGCGCCGCCGCCGAGTGCATGGGACTCAACGACCGGGCCACGCTCAGCATCGCGTCCTGCACGCAATCGAGGGCGAAGCTCTCGTCGCAGCGGATGCGGTCGCGGACCACGCGGAAGAGGAAGCCGAAGCGCCGCTCATAGAGCGACGCCAGGGCGTCGCGCGAACCGGCAGCGATCGCTGCGGTGGTTCGGCGAGCCCAGGCGTCGTCGTCCGACGTGGTGTGCGGGGCGTCGGCCATGCCAGGCGGAGCCGCGGTCGGCGTTACTTCTTGGTGGTCGGGGGCGGCGTCGGGGTCGGGGTCTTCTGATTGCCGGCAGGGGTGCTGGTCGGCGCGGGGGAGCTGGGTGCGTCCGGCGTCGGCGTCGGCTGCGTCGGCGCCCGGCGCCCGACCTTCGTCTCGATGGCCTGCTCGACGACGTCGATGTCGCTCGGCGTCCCCTTCACGAAGAAGAGGCCGCTGCCAGGGTGGAACTTGGTGGCGAACTCGTTGCTCTGGCCGACCAGCTCGATGCCCACGCCGATCGCCTCAAGGAGGGCCTTGAGCTGCTCGGGCTCGTATTTCTGGAGGGTGCTCAGGTCGAAGACGCGGGTGATGACGGGCTGGCGCTTGGCGCCGCCCGGGGTGCTTTCCTTCTCGAGCGTGGCGACGAAGACGGGTTGTTCCTCGCCGCGCATCTGCGTGATCTGCTGCAGTCGGACCCAGCCCCGCGTCGAACCGATGGTGAACGGCATCGACTCGAGGACGCGGACGGCCGCATGCGGCGTCACGGAGGAGAGGGCGATCGCCGGTAGCGGCACGGCATAGAGCTCCTCCTGGGAGACCACGACGTTCCGGTAGCCCGAGGCCTTTTGCAGGGATTGGAGATAGTCGCGCAGCGTGCCGCCTGGGAAGTCGACGTCGATGAGGGCACTCGCGTCCCGCTTCGCGGCACGAACAATTGCCTCGCGGTTCATGGCCTCTGCATCATGGGCCATCTCCTCGATGTAACGGCGGGCCCGATCGATCTGCTCGGGTGTTCCCCGCACAACCAAGGAGGGGGGGCTCGCCACCCAGACCACGTCGGCCGCGCCGCTGATGGTCCGCACCGCAGCGGGGAGCTGCTCGCCGACCTTCGGGGTCACGAGGGAGGCGGGGACGCCGATGGCGGTGGTGGTGGGCTCCGTTTGGCTGGCCGGGGCGGGCTTCTGGTCTTGAGCCGCGGCGATGGGGAGGGCCGCTCCGAGAGCGAGGGGGGCGATCAGGAGGAAGGATGCGATCGATCGACGAATGGTCATGGGTGTCTCCGAGAGGGATTGTCACCCCTCAGACGGAGACCTCCGCCGCCGTTCGTCAGGCAGGTCAGAAATTGGCCAGGGTTGGCCGCTGGTCGGCGGTCGCAGCGGGACGGGGCGGCCCCGGCAGCTTCCCGAGCAACTGCCCCAACCGCTCGGCCCGGTAGTCGAAGATCCGTTCCACGTCCCGCCGGACGAGAAGCGGCTCGCTGATCGTCCGAAACGGAGCGACGTACTCGACCTCGTCGATGACCCGCGTCCCGCCGTCGACCGCTTCGAAGCGGTGCTCGTGGTGCCACCAGCGGTAGGGGCCCGACACCTGACGATCGACGAAGCGGTCGGGTGGCTCCCAGGCGTCGATATTGGTCTGCCAGCGCACCGGCAGGCCGTGCAGGCGGATCCGATAGGCGATGCGAGCGTCGCGCCGCATGGCGATCGGCGTCGGGGTCAGGATCTCGAAGTGGAGCCACGGCGGCGTGATGGCCTCGAGGTTCCGGGCATCGGCGAAGAAGGCGAAGGTGTGGTCGAGCCCGCAGGGCACGTCGATCGCCCGTCGCACCAGCCGAAGGCCGCGCGTCGGTCGCCCCGCCGGAGCCCGCCCGCGCTCGGCGTGCAGGGCGATCCCCCGCAGCAAGCGGGCGAAGACCACGCTGTGCGGCGGCAGGCTGGCCCGCCAGTAGAGCGACCCGAGGGTGCCGCTCGGGCTCAGGCTCGCCGTCTGGACGAGGAGCGCCCGCCCCGCCGGCCGCGGCTCGATCGACCACGCGACGCGGGCTTCGCCGAGGCCGCGCATGGTGCAGGCGAGGGCGAACCGTTGGGGGTCGCCGACCTCTTCGAGCCGCCAATAGTCCGTGGCCGGGTCGCCGCCTTGGACGAGGAGCGGCGCCACCAGCGTCCGCAGCCGCCACAGCCAACGATCGGCGAAGACGCCGTCCCGCCCCAACGCATCGAGCGCCGCCCGCACCTCCTGCGGCGTGGCCCAGACGAGTCGCTCGCTGCGGTGGGAGAACATGCCGAGGATTGTCTTCGATTGGGACGGGGGGTGGATTCAGGCGGGTAGGAGGCTCGGTACGGAGTCGCTGTCGAGTCGTCGACGGCCCCCTCAGCCTCGCGTGCGCTCGGCAGCTCCGCCGCCAGCGCGGGAGAGCGGGGCGGTGGCAGCCGACCTGGTCATTCGCTCGATCGCCTCAAGCACGGCAGCGGGGTCGCTCCGCGCGTCGCACTCGGTCACCCGCAGGATCTGGAAACCGAGCGCCTCGAGCGCCGCCTCCCGCGCGGAATCCTGCCGGGCGCGGCCGGCATGCGTGATGCCGTCGACCTCGACCACGAGCTTCGCCGTCAGACAGCAGAAGTCGGTGATGAAGCCGGCGACAGGATGCTGGCGCCGGAAATGGAGACCGAGACGATTGCGCCGCAGCGCGCCCCAGAGCACACGTTCGCCAAGCGTGGCCTCCTGACGGAGCGAGCGGGCCCGCTGGATGGCCACGGAGTGGTGGTTTCGCATGCCGCGAGTATCAACGTTGCGCGGACGCGTCTCCAAAGTTCGGAAGAAAAATGGCGCCTCTCTCCCGACGAAGTCGGGGGAGATGCTGAGCCTGTCGAAGCAGAGGGGGCGGTGCCGAACTCACCGGCTCACCAGAAACACATGATGCTCGGCCCGGGCGAACCCACCACGGAATCCCGCCGCGCGGAGTTCGGCAATGAGTTCGTCGTCGTCGATCGACTCGACCGGCCGGGCGTCGGTCACGGCGCGGACGATGGTGATCCGCGGATCGGCGAAGGGATCGCCAGGCTCGACGCGCTGGACGATCGGGGCAGGGGCGGGCGGCGGCGGCGAGCTGGTGCGGGCGAGCGTCGCGGTGAGGACGAGGAGGACCGCGCCGAGGATCGACGCGGCGGTGGTGGCCCGGCGGGCTCGGCGGGCGTGGGCCCGGTCCTCGAGGACGCTGGTCAGTTCGTCGAAGATCGCTGCCTTGCGGCGCAGCACGTCGGGGCCGAGCGGTTCGCGCTTACGCTCGGTCATCGGGCACCTCCATCCGGTCTTGGAGCCGACCCACGGCGCGGCGCAGCCGCATCGCCGCCGCCTGCTCGCCGATGCCGAGGGCCGCCGCGATGTGGGCGACCGACAAGCCGCGCCAGAAGCGAAGCTGGAGGAGCGAGCGGTCGTCCTCGGGCAGCCGGGCGAGTTCGCGGGCCAGGGCCTCGATCGTTTCGGCCGTCGCCGCCGGCTCGACCGTGTACCGGGCCTCGCGGGCCGCTCGGGCCCGTTCGCTCTTCAGCCGATCGAGGGCCGCGGAGAGCGCCGCCCGGAAGAGCCAGGCGTCGAGGGCAGCGAGGCTGGCCAGCTTCGGCAGCGAGCGGACCACCCGCACCCACGCATCGTGCACGCAGTCGAGGGCGAAGGCGTCGTCGCGCCGCGTGCGGCCCTGGACGAAGCGGAAGAGCTGCTCGAAGCGAGCCTCGTAGAGCGACGCCAAGGCGGCGCGCGAACCGGACGCGACGCCCGCGGAGGTGCGTCGCGCCCAGTCGTCGTCGATCGTTCGATCGTCGCTCGGAGGCATCGCGTCGGTGCATCATGGCTTGCCCGGGCGATTGAACCTGTAGTCCACGATCGGAATGTCGCTCAGGACCGGCGGATTCTGCTGGCTGTTGGCGATCGCGCCGGGCAACTCGATCCGGGCCTGCGGGAGCTTGGCCCGCACCACCTGGGCCGCGACGCCCAGCTCCTCGTCGGTCCCTTGCAGGATGAGGAGCCCGCTCGGTTCGTGGAACTTGGCCTTGAAGGTCGAGCTGTGGCCGTCCATGTCGATGGCCATCTGGATCGCCTCCATGATGGTGCGAAGTTGGCCCGCGCTGAGAGCGCCCTTCTCGCCGATCAGGTTGAAGACAGCCCGGTGCGTCTCCGGGTTCGACGGGAGGCTCTTGTCGGCCACGCGGGCGACGATGCAGACGCTCTGGCGGTAGTCGGAGAGGGGCTTGTCCGAGCGCGGGCCCTGCACGCTGGAGGGAGACGGATCGGCGCCTGGCCCGACCCACGCGGTCCGAACGCGAATCGGATTCTTCGACTCATCGAGGAGCGAGAGGCTCGCCGGAAGGCTGAAGGCGCTCGCCAAGTCGAGGCGATTGAGCTGCACCGCTGGCATGGTGACGTTCCGCAGCTCCGGCGGGTCGAAGACTGGCTTCGGCAGGGCGAAGTGTTGGACCAGGGCGTCGATGTAGCTGCCGAGCGTGCCGCCCTTGAAGTCGAGGGTGGCGGTGAGCCGCAACGTCTTCTGAAGCTCCATCTCCCTCATGATGCTCTCGCCGGCGGCAAACTCCCGGAAGGTCTTGCGGAGCGGCTCGACTTGGTCACCCTTCCAGTAGAGGGTGCGGAAGGTCTGGTCGGGCCACCAGGCCAGCAGCGTGCCTTCAGGAAGATGAAGCCGGCGACGGAGTCGATCCAGAGCACTCGAAGTCGGAGCGGCATTCTGAGGCGACGGAGCAAGGCCAATCGTGAGGGCGGCGGCGGCGATGACGGTGGCAATGAGCATGGGACCTCCGACCGAAAGACGACGCGCTGCCGGCCGATGCGACAGGAAAATCGAAAGCGGCGCCTCTCTCCCATGCGCAGCATGGGGGAGATGTCGGCGCAGCCGACAGAGCGACTGTGTTGTGCGTCAAGCGGCTTCAATGTTCGCCCTCCATCGGGTCCCGGTCCTCACCATCGCGTTCAGGATGACCAGCAGCTTCCGCATGCACGCGACCAGGGCGACCTTCTTGGCCTTGCCGGCGGCGAGCAGCTTCTGGTAGTGCGCGCGGATCACCGGATTCCACCGGGTCGCCGCCAGCGTCGCCATGTAGAGCGCCGACCGCACCGGCGCCCTCCCTCCGCAGACGCTCCTCTTCCCGCGCAGGGCCCCGCTGTCGCGGTTGAGCGGCGCCACGCCCACCAGGGAGGAGATCCTCTGGCGGCTCAGCTTCCCCAGCTCCGGCAGGTCGCCCACGAGCGCCCTCGCCGTGAGCGACCCGATCCCCGGCGCGCTGGTCAGGAGGTCCTCCTGCTCCCGCCAGACCGGCGAGCCCTTGATGCGCTCGTCCATGTCCTTCTCGATCGCCTCCAGCTCGCGGTCGACGGTCTGCAGCACCGCCCGGATGCTGGCCTGGACCCGCTCCGACGCGGCCTGCGCGAGCCGATTGCCCTCGGCGACCCTCAGCTCGACGAGCTGCCGGCGCCGCCCGAGCAGGTCGGCCAGCGCCGAAAGATCCGCGTCGGGGAGCGGGCGGACCGGCGGATCGACCTTCTCGCCGAAGCGGGCGAGCACCATCGCGTCGATGCGGTCGGTCTTGGCGAGGATGCCCAGGGCGCGGGCGAAGTCGCGGACCTGGCGCGGGTTGACGACGACGACGGGGAGCCCCGCGGCGGCGAGGGCGGCGACGAGCGAGCGCTGGTACCCGCCGGTGGCCTCGAGGACGACCAGGCGAGGCCGCTCCTCCTTCAGCCACGCGACCAGGTCCGCGTGGCCGCGGGCGTTGTTCCCGAAGGCGGGCCTCCGTCCCGGGTGGACCGCCTCGGGGAGGCACGCGACATCCAGGCGGTCCTTGCTGATGTCGACGCCGACGACGACGCTGGCACGATCCATGGCGGACGTTCCCTTCCTTGCGGATGCGGACTTGCCGTGGGGCAGAGGTCCAGGCGACTGTTCGGGATGCGGCCGACGGGGACCGGGCCGGGATCCAGCTCTGTCGCGGCGTTCTTCGCCGTGGGGGCATCGATCTCGCGGCCCGGCCGTCGGTGCCGCTTCGCTCGCTGCGCTCGCGGAGCGGCACCGACGTGGTGATCGTACTGGCCCATGCTTCTGGGCTACGGGTTCAACATACAAGGGGGGCGGTCCCGGACGAGCCGGCGCGTGATCCACCGCGACCTCAGTTCGCCGTCGTCGCTTGCGCCCCTTCGAACTTCATCACCCCGTCGTCCTCAGGGTTGAGCTCGAGCTCGATCTCGCCGGCGATGTCGTCCTGGCGGATGAGGACCTGCCGCTGCCGAGCGAGTTCGAGCGTGGCCAGGAAGAGGCCGATCATCTCGCCTCGGTTGCGGCCCTCGAAGACCGAGCGGAGGGTCAGCTTGCGGGCGGGCGAACGCTGCAAGCGGTCGAGCAGGTCCGTCTGGTGCAGCGTGATCGGCGTGTCGTCGTAGGCCACGCGGTGGTCGCCGAGGCGGCTGACGTCGATCGCTCCGATGATCCGCTCGTAGGTCTCGAAGAGGTCGAGGATGTGGGCGTCCTCGAGCTCGATCTCCATCTCCTCCTCGCCGACCTCGGCCGACTCGCCCTGCCGGGCGCGGGCCGCCCAGCGCTGGGCGAACTCGCGGCGCAGGCGATCGAGGTCCTCGGCCGCGGTGCGGTAGCGCTGGTAGGCGAGGAGTTGCTGGACGAGTTCGGTCCGCGGATCGACGCCCGGCTCGTTCGCGGCGGCCTCGCCGTCGGCGCCTTCCCCGTCGCCTTCCGCGGGCGGGGCGAGGGTGCGGGACTTGATCTCGATGAGCGTCGCCGCCATCACCAGGAACTCGCCGGCCAAGTCGATGTCGATGCGATCGATCTGGTTGAGGAAGGCGAAGTACTGCTCGGTGATCTCGTGGATCGGGATGGCCTCGATGTCGACTTCCGCTCGCCGGATGAGGTAGAGCAAGAGGTCGAGCGGGCCTTGGAAGCTCGAGAGGCGGACCTGGTAGTCGTCCTGCGACGCCATGGGCACAAGGTACCGGATGGGGCCGGGGGCGACCCGAGCCGGATCCGAAATCCGCTCGCCCGCACGGCGAAAAGCGCTACACCCTACAATCCGCCCATGTCCGCCCCCGAGACGCCCGTCATGCCGAGCGGAGTACCGGCGGCCCTGCCTGCCATCCGCCAACCCAAGACGCCCAAGACCCCCACGAGCATGGACCAACGGAACGAGGAGCGAGCCTTCCTGATCGACGCCCTGGCCGCCGAGGCGGATGCGGTCACCCGGCTCGCGGAGCGGCTCAAGGGGCCGGAGGCCGACCACTGGCATCGGGCTCTTGAGATCCTGCAAGGTTGCCGGGGCCATGTCGTCGTCAGCGGCATGGGGAAGTCGGGCCTCGTCGGGGCCAAGATCTCCGCCACTCTCTCGAGCCTCGGCCAGCCCTCGCACGTCGTCCACCCCGCCGAGGCGGTCCACGGCGACCTCGGCCGGATTCGCCAGGGCGACGTGGCCCTCCTCCTCTCCTTTAGCGGCGAGACCGACGAGGTGGTCAGCCTGGCCTCGATCCTGAAGGCGGACAGCGTGGCCCGGATCGGCATGTCGAGTAAGCCTGCCTCGAGCTTGGCCCGCCAGTGCGACGTGCACATCAACTTGGGCGACATCATCGAGGCCTGCCCGCTGCGGCTCGCCCCCACCGCTTCGACCACGGCCATGCTCGCCGCCGGCGACGCCTTGGCCCTCGCCCTCGCTCGCCGTCGCGACTTCGCGGCGGACGACTTCCACAAGCACCATCCGGGTGGCATGCTCGGGACGAGCCTCCGGCCCGTGACCGAGGCGATCCGCTTCCGGGTTGGCGACAACCTGCCGGTCGTCGACGACACCACCTCGGTCCGCGACGCCCTCCGGGCAGCGGGCGGCGGGCGACGCGCGGGCGCCCTCGTCCTCGTCGATCGCGCCGGCCGACTGTCCGGGATCTTCACCGACGGCGACCTCCGGCGCCTGGTGAACGCGGGCGACTTCACCGCCCTCGACCAGCCGATCCACACCTGCATGACCAAGCAGCCGCAACGGCTGACGACCGAGCATCTGGTTCGCGATGCGGTCCAACTGGTCCGAGATCGTCGACTCGACGAGATCCCGGTGGTCGACACCGACGGCAAGCCCGTCGGACTCATCGACGTGCAGGACCTGATCGCCATGCGCGTGGTGCAGGACTGAACCCGCCGAACGAGGATCGGTGCAGGCTTAGCTTCCCCACGCCCCCAGCAGGATGGCGAGGTCGCCCGGCCCGACCAAGCCGCTGTCGTCAAGATCGCCCGGTCCCGGCGTGTTCCATGCCCCAAGCAGGAGGGCGAGGTCGGTCGCGTTGACGTGGCCGTCGTGGTTCAGGTCCGCCGGGTTGTTCGGCGCCGCATCGCTCAGGATGACCGCCAGCCGGGCCGACGGCGTTTGCGAATCGGCCGCCCCGCTCAGGTAGGAGACGACGAGGAGGTCCTCGTCGCCGTCGCCATCGACATCGGCCGCGGCGGCGAACTCGGGCGTCGTCTGAGTCGGGATCACGTCACCCAAGGTGAGGGTGACCGGTCCGCCCGGCGGCGTGTCGTTCCGGATGATCTGCAGCCTCGGGCCCTGCAGGATCGGCTTGAGGACCCCGACGATGTCGAGGTCACCGTCCAGGTCGACATCCGCAGGCCGCAGCGAGAAAGGCTCGAGGACCAGGGTGAGCGGGACCGTCGGCAGGAAGTGGCCCGGATTCGCGGCGTCGGCCACGAGGAGCGAGATGCCGTAGTCGAGCCGGTTGCCGGTGACGATGTCGACGAGTCCGTCCCCGTTGAGGTCGGCCACCACCATGGCCGAGGTCTTCCGCCCGATCGGATAGCTCTCGGCCGGAGCGAATGTGCCGTTCCCGTTCGAGCGGTGGATGGTCACCAGCGGTGGCGGGTTGTTCGCGAAGTCGCTCGTATTGGCGACGATGAGGTCGTCGTCGCCGTCGAGGTCCACGTCGGCCGAGGCGAGCTTCGCGGGCTTCGCACCGGCGGTGAGGGTGCCGGTCAGCGTGAAGCCGGTCGGTCCTTCGTTGCGGTAGAGGCGCACGCCGCCCGAGATCTCGTTGCTGATGGCGAAGTCGAGCCCCGCGTCGCCGACGAACTGGCCGATGGCGACGCCCGAGGCTTGCAGGCCCGTCTGGTAGGTCTGGTCGAGGAAGAAGAAGAGGCCGCCATAGTTCAGGACGGCCGAGGCCGTCGAACTGTCGCCGTTGGCGGTGACGAACTCCGGACCGTCGTCGCCACCGAGATCCCCGGCGGCGATGGCGACGGGGCCGTCCACGATGCCCACGGCGAGCGGTTCGTTCTCGAAGCCGACCCACTGGCCGTTGGTGTCGACGCCGCCATTCCGAAGGACGAGCACCTTGCCGGGGAGGCTGGCCGAGGCTTCGACGGAGATGGCAAGGTCGAGATCGCCGTCGAGGTCGACATCGGTGACCACGAGGTCGGTCGGCAAGCCGGTCAGGTCGGTGAGCAGAGGATCGGTGAAGCTGGGGGGCGACGCCTGCGTCACCGTCGCCCGCACGATCCCGCCCGAGTAGCTCAAGCTGACCCCGAGCGAGCCGGCCGCGGAGACGCCCACCGCGTCGAACTGTCCGCTCACGCTCGCACCCGTGATGAGGTCGAAGCTGTCACCGAGGAGCGGGGTGAAATCGGCGGCGAAGTTGAGGACGAGCGTGCCGGCGAGTTCGACCTCGCCGCCCACCACCAAGCGATCGTGGTCGATGCCCGGACGGTAGCCGGCGATGTCCATGACGAGAGTCGGCGTCACGCTGCCCGCTCCAGGCACCTGCACCTGGCGGAAGTCGCCGTCGATCGAGAGCGTCTCGACCAGCGGTTGGGGCGGGAGGGCTCCGGGTCGCAGGCTCGAGGCGTTGAAGAGGTCGTCGCCCTGGGCCAAGCTGAAGCCGCCGATCACCGTGCTTCGATCGTTGTAGATCCCGCTCCCGTCCGGGGCGGCGTTGGCAGCGAGCGTGGTGTTGTCGAGGGTGAGCTTGCCGTTGTTGAAGAGGTGGATCCCTCCGCCGGTCAGGCTCGCGGAGTTCCCTTCGATCGAGCAATCGACGAGGACCGGAGTCGCGAAGTCGCGGCAGAAGACCGCTCCGCCCGACTGGCTGACGGCATTTCCGACGAAGGTCGAATGGAGGAAGACGACGGGCATCGATCCCTTGACGTGGGCCCCTGCCCCGTAGGCCCCGACATTCCCTTGGAACGTGCAGTCGGCGATGGTCACCGGGAGCGGAAGATCCCCTGCCGCGATCCAGATGCCCGCCCCTTCCGTGGCGCTATTGCTGGTGAAGGTGCACGCCACCACCTCGTGGAGCCCACCGGCGTTCCCGATGGCCCCGCCCGCCGTGCCGAGGTTCCCATCGAAGGTGCAGCCCTCGATGTGGGACGAGCCACGAATGCCGGAGACACAGGCCCCCATCCCGCCCCAGACGGTGGTGTTGTCGTTGAACTGGCAGGACACGAGGTCGACCGAGCCGTCGATGAAGGCGACCAGTCGCGACGAGGTGTGTTCGCGGATCTCGCACCCGGTGAGGGAGGCATGGCCACCGACGTAGACGGCGGCAGCCATTCCGGCCGAGCTCACGTCGTTGGCGCGGAACAGCGAGTTGTTGATGGTGACGTCGGCTCCGGCCGCCACGGACACGCCGCTTCCCTGGCCGAAGTTGCTGCTCTGGTTGCCGGTGGCGAAGTTCCCTTCGAAGGTGCTCTCCTCGATCAGCGCCGTGCCCGAGCGCACCGCCAAGCCGGCGCCCTCGCGCCAGACCCGGTTCTTGGTCGCCCGGAGGTGCCGCACCACGGGGGCACCGGACTCGATGAGCACTCCGCCGCCCGAGTCCGTCGCCTCGCTGTCCTCCGCGTCGGGGTTGGAGGGATTGACGTTGGCGTTTCCGTCCTGCGCCGTGAACCCGTCGACCAAGGTCGCTGCTCCGCAACCCGTGAGACGCAGCACGTGGTAGCTGTTGTCGTCCATCGTCGGGTTGTAGATGGTCCCCGCCGGTTGGTCGTTGCCGAGGTGGTCGCCGCTCAGGACCGTCGGGTGGCCGGCGATGTCGCGCTCGGCGGGACTCGTTTCCGTTCCCGCGAAGCTGCCGTAGAGATGCAGCCCGTCCGGAACGGCGAACGTCTTCGACCGCTGGTCGCCGTCCAGCCATTCGACCGACGGGACGTAGCGTCCCTCGGCGACCCACACCTCGCCGACCATGCCCGTTGCGGCCACCGCCAGCGCCGCGTCGAGGCTCTGGAGCGCCGTGCCCCACGAGACGCCGTCGCCGCCGTTCGCCGCGTCGACGTCGACGTGGATTCGCTCGACGGGAGCCAGAAGCGAGGTGACGAGGCGGATCCGCGCGACAGGCGTCTGAGCCACGAGCGCGTAGGTCTTGCCCAGGGAAGGGAGTGCCAGTTGCCACTCGACCGCATCGGTCCCGAGGCCGCTCACGATCTCCTGCATGCCGCCAAGGGCGGTGCTGAAGCTGGGCAAGAGGCTCACCACGATCGTGGCATCGCCCTCGCTCGGCGCGGCGACCACCAGTTGATCAAAGGTCCCTGGGGCGTACCCGCCGAGTTCGATTTCGGCACTGGCTCCATCCAAGGTGGCTCCGCCGGCAAGGGTCAGCGCCCCAGCGGAGAAGCCCGGCGCGATCGTGCCCTGGGCGACGAGGTGCGGGAGGATCGTCCCTGTGCCGCGTAGCGCTCCGTTCCCGCAGAGCGTCATCGCCGGGGCCTCGACCGTGGCCCCGCCTTGGAGTTCGAGCGCCGCCGGCCCGAGGCATCCGACCTCGAGCGGAGAGCCGACCGCAAGGCTCGTCGAGATGGACATCGTTCCGGCAGCCCAGGCGAGCGACGCTCCCTTGGCCAGCGTGGCCGTGCCGATCTCGACCAGCGAACTCGCTTCGCCGAGCGAGAAGCTGCCGCCCTCGGCGACGGTCAAGGAATCGGCAGTGAGGGATCCGGCGCCGACCGCCAATCCGCCCGCCGCCTGGACCTCGATCGAGCCGGCCACGGCACCGGGCGCATCGATCACGACGAGCGTCCCGATGAGGACCTCGGTCTTCGGCCCGGGGACGACACCCGCCAGCCAGTTGCTCGCCACGAACCACGAGCCGCCGGGCGGGCCGACGTACGTCCCGCCGCTTCCCACCACTCCTTCGCGCTCATACGCCCCCATGTCGACCACGGGCGGCGGACCGACGCCGGTGTCGACGATGGCGGGATCGTCGCTCAAGCGGTCGGCCTCGGCCAGATCGAAGGGCATCCATTCGACCAGGTCGCCATCGGCATCGAGATCGGCGACGTCGGCGGCCACCAGCGGATTCGACCCGGCGTCGACGCAGGGCGATCCAGCGCCGAGACGCAGGTCCTCGTCACCGCTGCCATGCAGGCCGTCCGGGCCGAGCATGTCCACGAAGAGCGGGTCGGCCCCGATGTTGCCGCTCCCTCCCAGTTGCCCGGCGAGCGACTGCACGCACGAGTAGGAGACGGTGGAAGACGCGTTGGCCTTGAACTGGGCAGCCTCGCTGCTCGCACCGGCGAGGGTGTTCCCCCACAGGACCAGGTTTCGTCCGGTGACGACGGCACTGCCGCCGATGCCGCCGCTCGCCGTCGCAGCGCTGTTGCCGACCACCGTGCAGTTGGTCACGGTCAAGGCACCGCCGTATTTATAGAGGCCGCCGCCGGCCGAGGTCGCGGCATTGCCTGCGAAGAGGCATCCCGCGTACACCGACCCGGCGCCCGCGTCGATCACACCCGCCCCGCTCTGCCCCGTGTTGCGGAGGAACGCACAGCTCACCAGTTTGAGGGGGTCGGTGCGCGAGCTCGAGATGCCGCCGCTCCCCGATGGGGCCGCGTTCGACTCGAACCGGGAGCGGGTGAAGCTCGCCGGCCCGCTTCCCTCCAGTTGGCAGGCCCCGCCGCTGATGACGGCGGCGTTGCCGAGGAACACACAGTCGCTGACCGCCAGCCCGCCGGTCGACTGCAGGCCTCCACCGCGGAACGAGTAGTTGCCGCTGAAGGTGCAGCCCACCAAGGTCACCAGCGGCGCGGTGCAGCGCAGCCCGCCTCCGTTCCCCGCCGAGTCGCCGGTCATCGTGTTGCCGATGAACTCGCAGTCCGTGAAGGTCGTCGACGCCGACACGTACGCCCCGGCGCCCTCCGCCGGCGTGTGGTTGTCCTGGAACCGGACGCGGAGGAACTGGCACTTCACGCCGATCCACGCCCCGCCGCCGCCGGACGCGCCTGGCGACCCCGCCGTGTTGCCGAGGATGACGCAGTCCTCGATGATCGGCCCTTCCTGGCTGCTCGAGCTACCGCCGATCAGGAGGCCGCCGCCCCAATTCCCGACCGCACGGCCTCCGGTGATGACGAAACCGTCCAGCACCCCGCTCGCATTGACGTTGTTGGCGATGATGACATGGGCTGCGTTGTCGGTGTCGACGCCCGCCACGCCGATGTCGCCACTGAGGATGGTGGGGTGGGCCGCCGGATCGGCCTGCGCGGCATCCGTCTCGTTACCGACGAAGCCGCCGCGGATGGCGACGCCGTTGAGGAGGCGGAAGTACGCCGAAAGCGGATCGCCAGCGGATTGGAGTTGCGAGGGTTTGTAGGTGCCTTGGGCGACCCAGATCTCGGTCACCGTGCCCCCCGACGCCTGAGCGGCATCGAGAGCCACCTCGAGGTCGCGGTAGGCCGTCGCCCAACTGAGCCCGTCGCCACCGGCCGGAGCAGCCGCGTTCACAAAGCGAACCGCCGCCTCGGCGGCTGTCGCGAGGAGCGTGGCCGCGGCCACAAGGACGAACTGCGCGCAACGCCGCCACCCGAACGACCGATGGACGCACCCACCACCACACCGCCACGTCGTGCCGCTTGCCATCACAACCCCTCCGATCGCTCCACGAGCCCCCATACTCTGCCGCTCGCGGCGCGGAATCAAGTCGCAACCGTCGAGATTCGTGCACAACGCGGCGCTCAGTACGATGCCCGCATGCTCGCTGCCCTCCTCCTGACCGGTTGCTTCGCTGCGGACGTCGCTTCGCAGGAGCTGCGTGTGACGCTCGCCCCCGAGACGCATCGCCTCGACGTGTCGTCGACGATGCATGCGACGGGAGGTGGGCCGCTCGCCTTCGAGTTGAGTTCGAGGCTCACCGTCGACTCGATCGTCGTCGACGGGAGGACGATCGCCGTGGACGGCAAGGCGAGCCGGCATGGACTCACCCGCTACGAGGTGGCGACGGCGACGGGCGCGACCACCATCGAGGTGACGGCCCACGGCACCTTCGAGGAGGACATCGAGGCTGGCGAGAAGCCCGGGCAGATCCACAACTTCTCGGTGGACGCCCACATCGGCCCGCAGGGCGTCTTCCTTTCGGACGGTGCCGCGTGGCACCCACGTCCGATCGGCGCGAATGGCCGCCCGTCGCTCGAGACGATGACGATCGCCATCACGCCGATCGAGGGCTGGGCCTTCGTCGCCTCGGGCGATCCGGCCAAGGGCTCCGCCCTCGACCAGCCGACCTGGTCGTGGGCCACGCCGCGACCCGTCGACGGCCTCGCCTTGGTCGGCAACCGGCACCAACTCCGCGGCGTCGTGCACGAGACGAAGGAAGGCCCGGTCGAGATCGTCATGCACGTCCCGGCCGAGCACGCCGACAAGGTCGACCTCTATCTCAAGGCGGCGGCCGGCTACCTCGACCTCTACGTGCCGCTCCTCGGCCGCTTCCCCTATCGACGCTTCTCGATCGTCGAGAATTTCTTCTCGTCGGGCTTCGCCTATCCGGGCTTCACGCTGTTAGGCCCGCAGGTCGTCGGCATGGCCCCGCGCTCGCTGGTGCCGGGCTACCTCGACCATGAACTCATGCACAACTGGTGGGGCAACGGCGTCTACGTCAGCCCGAGCGACGGCAACTGGTGCGAGGCCCTGACCAGCTTCAGCGCCAACTACTACCGCCGCCTCGCCGAGGATGGCCCGGCCGCCGGACGCGCCTATCGCCGCGACCTCCTGATGAAGCTCTCGACCGATCCCGACGGACTCGACAACGGGCCGGTCGGCGCCTTCGGCTCGGCGAATCCGGCGGGCGGCGGGCCCGATCGCTTCGTGGGCTACGACAAGGGCTCGTTCGTCTTCCTCATGCTGAGCGACGTCCTCGACGATGCCACGCACGCCGCCCCCGCCGACCACGGCAAGGCCATGTGGGCGAGCCTGCGGCGCTTCGCCGACGGGCATCTCGGCCAGTTCGCCAACTGGAGCGACCTGCAGGCGGCGTTCGAGGCTGCCGTGCCCGGCCGCCCGGCTGGTTGGCTCGACGGCTTCTTCGCCACCTGGGTGCGAGATCACACCAGGCCCACGACCATCGTCGACCCCACGTCGGCCCGCGTCCCCGGCGATCCGATCG
Source organism: Phycisphaerales bacterium (assembly GCA_044224425.1). Lineage (GTDB taxonomy): Bacteria > Planctomycetota > Phycisphaerae > Phycisphaerales > SM1A02 > JAEUIT01. Next base: position 54,147 of record JBGAKK010000009.1, on the reverse strand, counting down.
CCTCCTTTGCCGCCCAACTGCCCGCCTCCACGCTGCAGACGATCGACACGGTGTTCGACGCGGGCGGCCGCCGAGCGGAGATCGACCCCGAGTTCCGCATCTATCGCGTGCTGCCCGCCTCGCAGCTTGTCCCCACCATCTCGGGGACGACTGGTCCGGGCGGCCTGCGGGTCGAGACGAAGGAGACGCGGAAGGAAGTGGCGGCCTTCGTCCCCCAACTCGAGGCGAGCGACTCCGGAGCGAACCTCGTCCTCATCGGGGCCGAGGCGATTGGCAAGCGGGCATCGCTGATCGCGACGTCCTCCGACCCAATCGTGGTGACGCCGACCGCTTTCACCGTTGGCGGCAAGGAGTACGCCAAGCCGACCAACGCGGTCCTCCACACCATCAACGACCCCGAGCACCCCGGCCGCTACGTGACGATCTTCCACAGTAACGGCGACGCCGGCTGGTCGCGGCTCAGGCTCATCCGCTTCTACGGTCGCGACACGACCATCGTCTGGGACGGCGACACCATCGTCGAGCGCCGCGTGCACGAGCCGGAGCGCTGGATCGCGCTGCCGGCGAGCGGACGAGGCGGGAGCTGATCAGAGGCGATCGAGCGGGGCGAGGAAGGGATCCAGCCGGTCGAGATCGGCCAGCCGGGCCTGCTGTTCGGCGGTGAGGATGGCCCGGAGCCGGGTGACGGTGTGGGCGTTGAGCTCGCTCCGCTCGAACTGGCCGCGCTCGTGGCGAACGTTCTCGTCGCCCGACCAGCCATGCAGCCGCATGAGGTCACGCTCCGACGACGGCTCGGGGATCGGATCGGGTCGCATGCGCTTGACGAGAGCGAGGTAGCGCTCGTCGAACGCCGCCTCGAGCGTCGCCAGCTGAGCCAGCTGCTCGGCCGTGAGGTCGCCCAAGGCCCGGACCTTCGGAAAGATCTGGGCGGCGTACACGTAGTCGAAGAGGCAGGGCAACGCCGCCTGGAGGAGGATCGCCGCGGCCCGCGGCCGGGAGGCTTCCTCGATCGCCGCGAGCCAGGCGTCGCGGAACGATGCGTAGGTCTCGGCCGCCGCCTTCCGCGCTGCCCACGAGCGTCGGGCCCGCTCGACGGCGTCGCCCTCGACGTTGGCATCGGCCTCGGCCAAGGCTTGGGCCGCGCCACGCAAGGCATCGGCCCGCTCGAGGGCGATTGTGGCCAGGCGGGTCCGCGAGGCTTCGTCGAAGGGAAGCACCTCGAGAACAAGGAACGGGTTCCACGGGACCTCCGACTTCGAGACCACCATGCTGGCGTACGCCGGCCTCGCCAGCCAGATCTCGAGGGCCCGCTCGAGCCGGACCTTGGCCACCGCGGAGCGACCGCTCTCGCCAAGCGCCGCCGCCATGGCATCGAAGAGCGGCGCCTCCTCCGCCATCAACGCCTTCTGGATGGCGAGCCCGCCGGTCCGCATGCCGTCCGTCACCCGCGGCACGCCCTCGCTCCCTGACTTCATCTCGTGCTGATAGGCCTCGATCAGAAGGACGAGCGTCGCATCGCACTTCGTGGAGCAGGCCGCGTGGGCCGCCTCGACCAGAGCGAGGGCCTCGGGCGTGGCCCCGACCGACCGGGCCACCTGCCGGACGCGCTCGAGGTCGATCGCACGCTGCAATCTCTCGATGGCTGGATAGCGTTCGAGCGTCGCGAGGGCTGGCGGTGAACTTGGCACCGGGGCGTCGGGATCGATCACCAGCTCCGGGTCGTCGAGGTCCTTCTTCCACGCGGCCTTCACGATCGCCTTGTAGCGATCTTTGCCCAGCCGATCGATGACGACCTGCCGCGACTTGGCGGCGAGGTCCCGACGCTCTTGCCCCAGCTTGGTGAGCTCGGGGTCCTCGGCGAAGCGCTGTCCGCGGCTCTGGAGGGTCAGGTCGGCGCGGTCGGTGGCGGCGGTCCCGGCCTCGATCAGTCGGTCGTCGGCGGCGAGGATCTCGGCGAGCGAGGCCTCGAGGGCGGCGCGGTCCTCGGCGGAGAGGCCCTTCGTCTTCAGGGCGGCGAGGATCACCATGCCCGGGAATTCGCCGGGACTCGCGATGCGCCAGTAGCGGCGGTCGACCCAGGCGAGGCGGAGCGATCGAGCCTTGGCCGGCGTGGTCAGGGCGGCGACCTCGGTGAAGAGAGCCGCGGTGAGCTTCTGGAGCTCGCCGCGCTGGCGGGAGAACTCGGCGCTCGCCTGTCGGGCTGCGTCGTCCGTGCCTTGGTTGAAGGGCGAGGCTTCGGGGGCGGCGTCGGCCATGCGTCGCAGGATGCCGTTCGCCTTCTCCTGGTAGCGACGGAGGACGGGAAGGATCGCGGCCCGTTCCTCCTTGGTCCACCGGCGGTCGAGGATCACCGAGACCGGGTCGCCTTCCCCCTGCGGGCTGAGGGCGAAGGAGCGGATCGCCCACTCCAGCCGGGTCCGCTCGCGGGCCAGCCGCAAGCCGACGACGGCGTCCCGCCGTTCCTCTCCGAGGTAGCCGGCCACGTCGTCGAAGAGGCGATCCTCGTTGGCCGCGATCGAAGCGGCGATCCGCTTGCGGCGCGGGACGAGTTCGCGCTCGATCCCCATGTCGAGGATTCCTCCCATGCGCTCGGTACGGTCGGCGAGGAAGGCGGCCACCTCCCCGTCGCGTAGGGCCAGGGCTGCGGTGACGTAGTCGCCATGCATGGTGTGGAGGACGACCCATTCCGCCGCGGTCGCCCCGAGGTGGCGGCGGACGAGGGCGGCGAATTCAGCCGAGGAGAGCGGATCGATGAACTGAGCGTCGGTGGCTTGGCCGAGGGCCGCCCGCTGTCCCCCCAAGGGGAGCGGCAGGAAGGCGAGGAGGATCGACCAGCACAGGGTGGCGAGGAGCCGGGAGGAGCGGTTCCGTGGCATGGCGACGATGCTAACACATGGCCAATCGACGCCAACCCCTGTCGGCGCAGGCTGCTGCGATCGCCCGCACGAGGCGCGGTCGGCGCGTCCGGCCTTCAGCGCCCGAAGTTCGGTGATGGGGCGGCGGGGCCATCGAGCGGAGCTTTCCCCCGCCCTTCCCTGCGGTAGCTCAAGTCGGCACACACGCCGCCCGATAGCGAGCGACATGGCCGCGATTCTCCACCGTCCCGTGGTCTCGGCTCCAGCCGCGCGCAGCTACCTCACCGGCGTGGAGCGCACCTTCGGCGAGGACGAGATCATCGTCTCGAAGACCGACACCCGCGGGCACATCACCTACGCGAACCGCACCTTCCAGAAGGTCGCCGGCTACACCGAGGCCGAGCTCCTGGGGGCCCCGCACAGCATCGTGCGCCATCCGGCCATGCCCCGCTGCGTCTTCAAGTACCTCTGGGACACCATCGCCGCCGGACGCGAGGTCTTCGCCTACGTCCTCAACCGGGCCAAGAACGGCGACCACTACTGGGTCTTCGCCCACGTCACGCCGAGCTTCGACCACAGCGGGAAGATCGTGAGCTACCACTCGAGCCGCCGCTCGCCGGCCCGCACGGCGATCGCCGCGGTCAAGCCCATCTACGACCAGCTCCTCGCGGTCGAAGCCCAGCACAAGCTGCCCAAGGACCAATGGGCGGCCTCGCTTGGCGTCCTCGTCCAACTGCTGACGAGCCAAGGGATCAGCTACGACGAGTTCGTCTTCTCGATCACCCCGCAGCCCGCCACCACCGACGCGGAGGCCAAGCGATGAAGCCGACCGACTTCCCGCCCCTCGAGCGGGACACCGAGGCGTGGATCGCGGAGGCGGCCCGGGTCTGCAAGGCCGCGGCCGAGGGCGACATGGAGGCCCGGATCCTGAACATCACCGCCGAGGGCGGCCTGGCCGAGCTCCTCCACGGCATCAACCACATGTTGGACATGACCGACGCCTTCGTCCGCGAGGCGACGGCGTCGCTTGAGTTCGCGAGCCAGGGGAAGTTCTTCCGCCGCGTCCTCCTCAACGGGATGCGGGGCTCCTTCCGCCGGGCGGCCCGCTCGATCAACACCGCCAACCGCCAGATGCTCGACAAGACCACGCACCTGGCCTCGGCCGAGAAGCGGCGGCACGAGCTCGAGTCGGACTTCAGCAACGTGCGGACGATCGTCGACACCCTCTCCGGGGCCACCCGACGCATCGAGGAGATGGCCCGCTCGATCAACAAGCTCTCCGACCAGACCACGCTCCTCGCTCTCAACGCGGCGATCGAGGCAGCCCGGGTCGGCGACGCCGGCCGTGGCTTCGGCGTCGTCGCCGCCGAGGTGAAGGCCTTGGCCCAGCGGGCCGCCAAGGCCAGCAAGGACATTCACTCGAGCGTGCAAGAAGTGCACGACGCGAGCCGCCAGACCTCCAAGGCGATCGAGGGCATCTGGGACGTCATCCGAAGCGAGCAGGCCTCGGCGTCGGGCAGTCCGAAGAAGGCCTAACGCATCAGCCGAAGCGCCCCCTCGACGAGGTCGTGCCCGTCGAGGAGGCCGTTGCCATCGAGATCGAGTCCTTCGAGGCCCAGAGCGATCGCCGCCACGGAACTCGGCGCCGGCCCCACCGCCTCGAGGATCGAGGCAAGGCGGAGGAGATCCGCCGAGGTGGCGATGCCGTCCCCGTCGAGGTCGATCCCGAGCGCCCGCGGGGCCCGAGGCGCCGCGGCCGCGCTATCGCCGACGGGAGCCAGCTCGATGGAGAGCAGTCCTCCCTCGACCCGGGTCCTGACCGTCGGCATGTCGACGGTGAGGGTCGCGCTCCGCTGGATCTCGACCTGGTCGAAGGTCCCCTCGAGCGACTCGGCGAGGAGGATCGGCACGCTCAGGCTGCTGGCCAAGCCCTGGGCCGCCTGCTCGGGATCGCTCGCCGTGAGTTCGACCACGAGCGTGCCGCCGAGGCGGGCCGGGCCGCGGACCACGAGCACCGTGGTGGCGGCGAGATCGGTCACGTCGACCTCGACCACGAGCCGGTCGCTCGCGGCGAGTGCGACGGCCCCCTCCACTAGGACGAAGCCCTGGCCGGGCTCGGCATGGAGCACCCCGGGCTCGGCCGCTCCGAGGCCACCGGCCGTCGCGGGATCGGTCACGCCCTTTCTGCCGGTGCCGTTCCGCGGTGACGCCGCGCTCGCCGCGCCTTGGCTTGCGGCGTCGCCGTCGGCGAGGGCCGGCGGCTGGTTCGCGGTCGGATCACCGGCTGGCGTGCCGGGATCGCCCGCATCGGCGGTCGGGCACGGGCCCCAACTGCCGAGCAGGAGAGCGAGGTCGGTGGGACCGACGGCGCCGTCGCCGTCAAGGTTGGCGCAGCAGCCTGGGCATGGTCCCCAACTCCCGAGGAGGACCGCCAGGTCGCTCGGGTCGACCGCCCCGTTGCCGTTCAAGTCGGCGGGACAGGTGTCGGCGTCGACGGTGAAGGTGGTGGAGGTGGTCGCCTCGTTGCCGCACAGGTCGACGATGGTGAAGGTGACCGTGTGGGCACCGACCGCGAGCACGGTGCCGGACCCCGGATCCTGGGTCACTTCGATGGTCCCGCAGTTGTCGGTCGCGACCAGCGTCGAGCGGAGGTCAGGCAGGATCGCGGAACCGCAGTCAGCCGTCGCGTGCCCCGCCGGCGGTGGCAGGTCGACCACCGGGGCCGTGGTGTCGATCACGGTGAAGACCTGGCTTGCCTCGACGAACTGGCCGCAGGCGTCGGTGGCCCGGTAGGTGCGGGTGACGACGAGGGGCGAGGAGCTGCAGCCGCTGCCGTTGTTCGAGACGTCGCCCTGGTGGGTGACGGTCACGTTCGGATCGCAGTTGTCGGTGGCCACGATCGCGGCCACGTCGGGGGCGGGGATCTCGGCGGCGCAGGAGAGTTCCATGTCGTCGGGAGCGACCTCGATGACCGGCGCCTGGGTGTCGACCACCGTGAAGACCTGGCTTTGCGAGACGCCGTTGCCGCAGGCATCGGCCACGTGGTAGGTGCGGGTGACGACGAGCGGCGAGTCGATGCAGCCGCTGCCGCCGTTCGACTGGTCGCTGGTGTGGGTCACGAAGACCGTTCCGCCGCAGGCGTCATTGGCTGCGACCAGGGCGGTGTTCGGCGGCGGGATCTGGCTCGGGCAGGAGAGGTTCTGGTTCGGCGGGAAGGCGGTGATGGTCGGAGCGGTGGTGTCGACCACGGTGAAGGTCTGGTTGCGGTCGGTGTGGTTGCCGCTCCCGTCGCTCGCCCGGTAGGTGCGGGTCACGACCAGGGGGCTGGCGGCGCAACCGGCGCCACCGTTGCCGACGTCGCCGAGGTGGGTGATGGTCACCGGCCCGCAGGCGTCGGTGGCCGTGACGAGCGAGGTGTTGGGCGGCGGGATCTGCCCGGCGCACTCGTAGGTGGCGTCGGCCGGGAAGGCCCCGATCACCGGGGCGGTGACGTCATGGACGGTCACCACCGCCTGGCAGGTCGGCCGCAGGTGAACTCGGTCTGGCTCGCCTCGAGGGAGGCGATGGCGCAGTTGTCGCTGCTGCCGCCGTCGATCATTGCCGGCGTGATGGTGGCCAGCCCCGCCGAACTCAGGTTCACGTCGATGTTGGTGCAGACGGCGTTCGGCGGGGTGCTTTCGATACTCACCACGACGGTGTTGCCGACCGTTGCCGCGGTGGCCACGCAATCGGGGTAGCCGATGACGTCGACCGACGAGTAGCTGCCGGTGAGCGAGTTGGCGGAGAGGACCGTGAAGCTGTCGCCGCCGTGGGGGACGAAGCCGTTCACGAAGGAGAGGCGGAGCGTGCCGCCGATGGTCATGGCGGCGTTGACCACCAGCTTGTCGTACTGCGTGCCGGCGGCCGGGCCGCCGAGCTCGATGTCGAGGGCGCTCGTCGCGTTCTGCGTGCTGGCCCCGGTGATGGTGAAGAGGCCCGGCGAGAGGCCCGGGGCGATCGAGCCGCCGGTCTGGGTGACGGCGCCGGTGAGCGTTCCCGTGCCTCCGAGGACGCCGCCTTGGAGGGCGATCGGCGAACCCGACTTGGTGAACGAGCCGCCCGAGATGAGCGTCGCTCCAGCAGTCTGGGTGTAGCTCGAGTTCAGGCTCAGCGCCCCACCCGACACGTTCACCGTGCCGGCGTTGCTGCACGGGATGTTGACGGTCGTGGTGCCACTCGACTTGTTGAGCGTTCCCGCAACGTTCAGGGCGTTGGTCCCGACCGACTGGGCGAGTGCGGCGTTGGACGAGACGTTCATCACGCCGCCGGCCAGGACGTTCAGCGTCAGGTTCTGGCAGTTGATCTGGCCCGCCGTCCACTCCACGGTGCCCGCCACGTCGACGGTGCGGGCGCTGATCGTGTTGGTCGTGGTGCCGAGGAAGAGCGTGGCCCCGACCGGGATGGTCGCAGTCGCCGCTCCGCCGAGGAAGCCGCCCGAGAGGGTCAGGTTCGACGGGAAGGAGAAGTCGCCCGTCCCGTTGAGCGTGCCCGTCACCGTCACCGCCGGGAACGTCTGGCCCACGTTCACGGTCAGCGTGCCCGCGATGGGGCTCCCGATCGTCGACGGCGGCACGGTGTTGTTCAGCACCACGTCGCCCGAGGTACCCACCGTGAAGGTCCCGCTCGGGGCGAAGGTGCCCGCCGGGAAGGCGTTGGTCCCGCCGGTGAAGGAGATCGTGCCGCCGCCGGTCACCAGCGACCCGGGCTGGTGGGTCATGGTGTTCCCGAAGGTCAGCGTGGCCCCGGGGTCGACCGCCACGGTCCCGTTGTTCGACCCGGTCGAGAGGACGAGGGTGCCGGCGTCGACGTTCACCGTCCCCGTGTTGTTGCACGGGATGTTGATGCTGGTGGTGCCGCCCGACTTGTTGAGCGTTCCGGCAATGTTCAGGGCGTTGGTCCCGACCGATTGCGCCAGCGCGGCGTTGGACGAGACGTTCATCACGCCGCCCGCCATGACGTTCAGCTTCAGGTTCTGGGCGTTGATCTGGCTCGCCGTCCACTCCACCGTGCCCGCCACGTCGACGGTGCAGGCGGCTACGATCTCGTGTTGGTGGTGGTGCCGAGGAAGAGCGTGGCCCCGGCCGGGATCGTCGCCGTCGCCGCCCCGCCGAGGAAGCCGCCCGAGAGGGTCAGGTTCGACGGGAAGGAGAAGTTCCCCGTGCCAGTCAGGCTTCCGGTGACCGTGATCGCCGGGAAGCTCTGGTCGACGTTGACGGCGAGGCTCCCGGCGAGGGGGCTTGCGATCGTCGACGGCGGCACGGTGTTGTTCAGCACCACGTCGCCCGAGGTACCCACCGTGAAGGTCCCGCTCGGGGCGAAGGTGCCCGCCGGGAAGGTGTTGGTCCCGCCGGTGAAGGAGATCGCGCCGCCGCCGGTCACCAGCGACCCGGGCTGGTGGGTCATGGTGTTCCCGAAGGTCAGCGTGGCCCCGGGGTCGACCGCCACGGTCCCGTTGTTCGACCCGGTCGAGAGGACGAGGGTGCCGGCGTCGACGTTCACCGTCCCCGTGTTGTTGCACGGGATGTTGATGGTGGTGGTGCCGCCCGACTTGTTGAGTGTTCCGGCGACGTTCAGGGCGTTGGCGCCGACCGACTGGGCGAGCGGCGAGGCGGCCGAGATGTTCATCACGCCGCCGGCCAGGATGTTCAGCGTCAGGTTCTGGGCGTTGATCTGGCCAGCCGTCCAGTTGGCGGTTCCCGCGACGTCGATCGTCTTCCCGGTGATCGTGTTGGTCGAGGTGCCGAGGGTCAGCGTCGCACCGAGCGGGATTGAGATCGCCCCGCCGCCGCTAGCGTTTCCAGCGCTGAGCGAGAGTCCCCCGACGAAGGTGACGGTGCCGGCATTGGTGAGGACCCCGGTCACGGTCACCAGGCCGTTGACGGTCGATGCGCTCCCGATACTCAGCGTGCCGGTGACCGAGAGGTTCTCGTTCGAGCTCAGCGTGCTGCAGTTGGCGGTACCCGAGGGCACGGCGATCGTCACCGTCGATCCGATCACGTCGATCACCACGTCGTCGCCCGCCCCGGGCACCCCGTCCGGGCTCCAGTTGTTGGCGTCGTTCCAGGAGAGCGTTCCCGCCCCGCCGTCCCAGGTCTTGATGGCTGCGGAGGCCTCAAGGGCCAGACCGAAGGCAAGAGCCGAGCCCACCACTCGCACCATCGTCGACGGGACACGCTGCATGGCATCTCCTCAGGGCACAAGAACCCCTGGTGGCGATGACCACGGGACCACCCGCCGGTCGTTCGACTCGGGAACCGCCGAAGGCCGCTCCCCTTGCCGCTCTTCGCGCACCGTTGGCGGCGACCGCCTGCCGCGGTGCCGCATCACAACCAGTACCCAATCAAGGGGTTCGATGCCAGCGCAAAGTCAGGTGTTTGCCCGATCGCGGTTGGTGGCGGCTTCACTGGGGATCTCGGAGCTTCCCTCCGGGAACCGTCGGGTCGCCGCCCAGAGTTGGTGCCGAGGACCGGTCCGCGGAGTCGGTTGCCGCCGCGTCGCTCATCGGACTCCTCCGGCGGCGCCGGGCTGGTCGAGGTCGACCCCCATCTCCTCGAAGCGGGCCAGGGCGTGGAGGAAGTGGGTGGTGATCCAAAAGACGGTCCAGCCTTCGCTGTAGCCGCCGCGCATCCGCGAGACGTCGGACATGTCGCCCTGCTGGGCGAAGTTGGTCTGCTGGATCTGCTCCCCTTGGCTTCCGGCGGGATCGATGAGTTGGCCGCAACTCCGCACCATGACCCGAGCCAAGGCCTCGAGCTCGGGCCGGCCCAACAATTGCCCCATGCGGTAGACCTCGGGGGCGAAGAAGACCCCGAAGACGTCGAGGTGTTGGTTCTGGGCCGAGACCACGGTCCAGCCGCGGCTCGTGAAGCCGTGGTCAGCGAGTCGTCCCGGCGGCAGGCCGATGTCCCAGACGACGGTGAAGCTGAGCGTCGTCCACATGGCATCTTCGGCTCGCTCCAGCCAGCGGCGGTCGCCGGTGTCGTCGAACGCGGCGAGGAAGGCTTGGAAGGCAGCCCACGCCCCTTCCTTGTCCTCGCACTGGGCGTCCAGCGTCCCGCCCCAGTAAGGCTCCTTGGGCGAGCCGCGCGGAGCGATGTGGCGACCGGCGTAGTGCTCGGCGGCAGCGAGGGCGGCCTTCCTCGTGCGCTCGTCGCCGAAGAGCCGCGCCCCGCGGAGGAGGGGCGAGACGAGGAACGCCTCGTTGGTCGAGACCGGTCGCCAGCCGGGGGCGAGGAGCCGCTCCGCATGGAGGGCGCATGCCTTTTTGGCGAAGGCCTCCCACCGCGAGCAATCGATGCCGCGGCGCCGAGCGACCTCGATCGCTCGCGTGATGCTCTCGAGGGCTTGGCCTTGGGAGACGAAGTCCTGCTCGCTCCAAGTCCCCTTCTCCGCCGCGTAGCGAAGAAGAAAGCCGTTGGCGTTGAAAGGCGCCGTGGCGAGGAGGTCGAGCGACCGCGTGGCCATCGACACCGCCTGCGGATCGCCTAACCGCCGGTCGAGGACGAGGAGGGCGTACCCCAACGCCTCGGCCTGCCCGCACCACCCCATCACGTAGTCGGTGCAGGCCACGAAGTCGGGGTACATCTCGAAGCCAGGGTCCTGCCCCCGGTCCCGCCACCGCGAGCGGGCAAATCGCCACTTGCTCTCGAGGATCGACGCCTCGGTGGGCAGCCCGTCGAGAGCGAAAGGTTGGTGCAGACGAAGGGCCGTCGTGATCGGCCTCGCCAAGGCCGCGCCGCTGCCCGGGATGGTGGCGGCGTCGAGGACGAAGCGCTTCTCGACGATGGCCCCGGGCCGCAGGACCATCCAGGTGTCGGGGTAGTCGAGGAATTCCCCCTGCCGCGCCTTCACCACCGAGACACGACCCTTCGAGGCGCAGGGGCCCGAGAGTAGCGCGAGCTCGGTGCCCGCGTCCGAGCCCGTCGCAAGCGAGGTCAACCCGAGCGACCACCATTGGTCGGGCCGATGCCCGCCCGGGATCGGGCTCGGCATGCTGTGCAGGCTGATGGCCCGGCGGGCACCGAGCGACTCGAGGTCAAGGAGGACGAAGGGCATCGCGAAGCGGTGCTCCTCGTAGTAGGACCGCTCCCCGGGGGCGCCGGTCTGGACCGGCACGCAGCCCCGTCCGGCGGCCATGGACGCCGCGCCCGAGGGATTGCCGGCGATCGAGATCCCGGGCAGGTAGGGCGTGGCCGGCCGGCCCGGAACCTCCCAGCGGATGGCGAGCGTCACCGGCTCGAGCGAGGTCTGGCCCGTCCACTCGTAGCGGCGAAGGCCTTCCACGGTGTCGTCGACGAGGCGATAGGCGTCGCGAAGTCGGAGCGTCCCTCCGGGGAGGTCAAGGTGCCCGCTGAGGATCGTCCAGCCGCCTTCGCTCCGGGTCTCATCGGGCGACGCGTGATGCCAGTCGCTCGGCCAGCCATCCTTCCAGCCGGTCGCGACGCTCCACAGGCCTTCTTCGGGCGAAGCGACGAGACGGGCGTCACCGCGCACGACCTCGACCGCGGGGTGTCCGGCGGCTCCCAACTCGAGGCGAAGGACATCGCCCGCGGGTGGTGCGTCCGCCGCCCCGACCGCTGCCCCAGCCAGGATTCCGGCCAGCACTCCGATCACATCGCGGACTGTACGACCCGGAGGGGACCGATGGAAGGCGAACGACACCGCCGCGTCGACCCACTCCCTCGCGGGTCGACGCGGCGGTGCACGCGGTTCGGTGCAGCTTCGGCCCCCCGCACGGGCGGAGGAGCGGGCGGCTATTCGTTGCGGGCGACCACGGCCGGGGTCTCCGCACGACGCCGCCAGATGCTGGAACGGCCGCGGGGTTCCATGAGGACCTGGAGGTGCTCGAAGTAGTTGAAGAGCGCCGACTGGTCGAAGGCCTCGAGCCACCGGGTGTCGGCGCTGCGGTTGATCTGGCGGATTCGATCGATCAGTTCATGCTTGCTCGGCATGAGACCCCCGGGGGACTCCCCTCCAGCGAGACAGACGACTGCGGCCGACTGCCGCTCCGGGGGACTGTTCGGCAAGGGCGCGCGCGAGGATTGAAAAGTTCGCGAGCGCCGCCCACACGCGGTCGTGACTCGTGGCCGCCGCGCTCCTCCACCACAAGATGTGGGGGCTGCTCACCGCCCGGTCTGGCCGCCGTCGCGCCGACTCATCAGCTCGTCGAGCTTCCGCTTGAGGAGCGAGACCCGGAGCAGGCTCTTCACGCGGGTCACCAGCTCGAGCTTGTTCACCGGCTTGGTCAGGAAGTCGTCGGTGCCGCACTCGACCGCCCGCTCGTAGTCGCCGACCTCGTGGAGGGCGGTGACCATGATGATCACGATGTCCCGGGTCCCGGGGTTCGACTTCAGCTTCTGGCAGACCTCGAAGCCCGACATGCGGGGCATCATCACGTCGAGCAGGATGAGGTCGGGCCGCCCCTTCTCGACGGCGGCGATGGCCTCGATCCCGTCGGAGGCGGTGGCGAGCTGGCAGGGCAGCCCCTCGAGGTAGGCCTGCATGAGCTCGAGGTTCTGGAGGTTGTCGTCGACGAGGAGGATGCGGGACGAGGCCAGCTCGGCGGTGCCGAAGTCTTCCAGGACGGGATCGGCGGCTGGCGGGGCGGGGCTCATGCGGGGGTCCTCGAGGGCGGCGGACCGGGGGGAGGTCGGTGCCGCCAAGCGTCGTCCCGGCCTGGGGTGAGGCTCCCGGCGGGACGATGCCGCGACCATGCTACCAAGAGGTGAGGTGCCCGCTCGGGTCAGTCGGGCTCGTCGGGGAGCGGCGTCGGCGTCTTGGCCGGCTCGCCGTTCGGGGCGGCCGGCGTACTTCCCTTCTCGAGGGCGGCGATCGCCCCGGCCACTTCGGTCTTCAGCATCTCGGCGTAGTTGCCGCTGAATCCGACGTGCTGGGCGTGGACCACGCCGTCGGCGCGGATGATGAACGTGGCGGGGATGCCGCGCACACCGAAGGCGCCGGCCACCGTGCCCTTCTCGTCGATCAGGGAAGGCATCTCGACCTTCAGTTGCTGGAGGGCCCGCTTCACCGCGTTGATGCGCTCCTCGCCTTGGGTCTCTTCGGAGCAGTTGATGGCCAGGACCACCACCGGCCGCTGCTCGGCCTTGGCCCACGCCGCGAACTTGGCGAGTTCGGGCAAGGCCTGGCGACAGGGGCCGCACCAGGTGGCCCAGAAGTCGATCACCACCACCTTGCCGAGGTGATCCTCGAGCTTGACGAGGTTGCCGTCGGTCGAGACGAGAGCGACCTCCGGGGCGGCCTTGCCGACCAGCGGTCCGCCACCGTCGGGCGCCCCGGGCTCGCCCTCCGCCGGGCGCTTGGGCAGGGCCGCCACGGCATCGACCTTGGCTCGCTTGCCCGCGTCGAGGGCGAAGGTCGAGTCCTCGAAGGGCTTGTCGGGCACTTCGTTGGTGATCTTGTGGCGGTAGACGAGGCGCCCGCCGGGCGGCACCAGCGTGCCGCCGGTGATGGTGGCCTCGACCGAGGTGATCAGATGCGTGGCCGGGTCGACCACGATCTCGACCTTCTCGAACTCGGCGGTCATGACGATCCGCTGCCGCTCCTTGTTGTCGACCGTCTCGGTCGCCACGCTGGTCGGCTTCGACCACGGCGTCTTCGGGTGGAACTGCATGACCACTTCGTCGGGGGCGTCCTCGCCGAGGCACATGGCAAGCTCGGGGAACGGCAAGTCCACGAAGGTGTTGAAGAGCGTGTAGAAGGGCGAGCCGTCGTCGGTGGTCTCCCAGTAGGCGTCGGCGTTCGAATCGTGGACCACGGCCACCTTGCCGTCGCTCACCCGGATGTCGTTCCCGCGAAGCTTGATCCGCGCCTTGCGCCCCGGGGCGAACCACATCTCGGCCTTCACCGGCTGGGCCTCCCCTGCCCCCTCGCCCGCCCCGGTGAAGACGCTCACCTCGTCGGTGACGTGCAGGGCCGGCCGCTCGCGGTAGGCCTTCAGGAGTTCGGTGAAGGCCTTCATCGCCGCCGGATCGGGTTCCGGCGACTGGGCGACGGCGGCGACCGCGGCGGCCAAGGCGGCGAGCGAAGCGAGCACCACGTGGCGAAGTCGGTTCGTCATGGCAGGATCCCGTCCAGAGTGTACGGCCAAGCGACGCTCGCGCTCCTGCCAAACAAGCCGCCCGAGGCGAGTTGCCTCGGGCGGAGGTTGGCAGGCGTATCCGTTCAGCTTCGCTTGGGGGCGAGGCGGGTCACCTCGCCCTTGAGGTCGTCGACGATGCCGCCGGGGTTCTTGGGGTCGATCCCGGTGTGGATGGCCCGCACCACGCCGTCCGGCCCGATCACGATGGTGGCCGGGATGCCGTCGAGGCCGTAGGCGCGGAAGGCGGCGTCGTCGAGGTCGTAGAGGAGCGGCAGCGCGTACTTCTGCTGGCCCCACCACTCGGCCGCCTTCTTGATCTGCTCGTCGGCCGTGCCGTTCTCGAGCGTGTTGACGCCAAACACCTTGACCGGAAGCCCGCTCGAGGCGGCCCACGAGGCGAACTCGTTGACGTAGGGCAGCCCGCGCTTGCAGGGGCCGCACCAGGTGGCCCAGAAGTCGACCACGACGACCTGGCCGCGGAGGTCGGCGAGCCGCACGGTGCTTCCGTCGGCCGCCTGCAGCGACCACTCGGGAGACGCCTCGCCCACCGCGACTGGCCGCGGGAGGAAATCCTCGAGCCGGTTCACGATCTGCCGCTTGCCGAGGTCGAGTTGGATCGGCGAGGCGAGGGCATCGGCGGCCCGCGGGGCATAGGCGATGTCGAGGCGAAGGACGAAGCCGCGCGGCGCCCCGCTCGGGGTGAACGCGGCTCGGGCGTGCTGGAGGAGGCTCGTCGCGGGGTCGAAGGTCAGGAGGACCGCCCCGTCGTCGCGGCCGATGAGGAGCACCTCGGCGACGCCCTCCGCTTCGCGATATCCGCCCACGACCGGATCGACCAACGAATCGAGGTCGAGATCGGCGGCAGCCACGGTGGCCTGGTGCCGCAAGGCAAACTGCGGCGCGGCCAAGCCGAACTGCGGGATCGCCCGCCTGATGCTGGTGAGGAGATCCCCCTCGAGCGGCACCTGCAAGGCTCGATCGGTCGGGGCGTCGGCGATCAGGGTCACCTTGCCGTCCAAGGCGACGATCCGCGCCCCCTGCAGGATCAGCTCCGCGTCGGTCCCCTTCCCGAGCCGCAGTTCGAAGTGGTCGCCGTCCTTCCGGTCCGGGGCCTCGACGGTGATGGTCGCGCTGTCGGTGAGCGTCGCGAGGTCGTGATACGCCTGGCGGGCAGCGTCGAGCCGGGCCTGCCCCTTGGCCTTCGCCTCGTCGGTCCGCATGGCGGAGGTGAAGCCGAAGGGGTCGGCCGTGGCCGCCGCCGGCGCCTGGCTCGGGGCCGGCGGGGCCGTGTCCTGTCCCAGGCCGCCGAGGCCGGCGACGAGGAAGGCAGCGAGTCCGAAGGCGAGGGTTCGACGCAGGAGCGAAGTGGACTGGTTCGACATGGTTCGAGGTCCGGGTGTCACGGTCGGCTGCTCGGCCGAAAGGGGATCGTGGCGTGGCGATCGACGCGCGATCGCTGCTCGCTGCGGAGCGCCGACGCCAGGGATGCTACGGAGCGACCCGCCGGCGGCACGCGGGCGTCGGGGGCAATCTCCGCCAAAGGTTCGAGGACGAAGGCGCGTTCGGCGAGCCGCGGGTGCGGCACCGTCAGACCCGGCTCTTCGAAGGCCGATTCCCCATCGAGGAGGAGATCGAGGTCGATCGTCCGGGGACCCCACCGCTCCTCGCGGCGGCGATCGCGGCCGAGCCCTCGCTCGACCGCCTGGAAGGCCTCGAGGAGGACGCGAGGCGGCAAGGTCGTCTCCAAGCTCGCCGCCGCGTTCAGGTATTCGCCCTGCGGCGGACCGACCGGCTCCGTCTCGTAGGCGTGCGAGACGCTCGCCACCCGTATGCCGGGCGTCCGATCGAGTCGTTCAAGGGCCGCCACCAGATGCCCGAGCCGGTCACCCAAGTTCGAGCCGAGCGCGACGTGGACGAGCCGTCCGCCGCTCACCGCCGTTCCTCCTTGGGAGCCTCGGCGAAGCCCCAGAGGAGCGGCGTGTCGGGGAACCCGAGCATGGTGCAGCGGAGCCACTGCAGGGCTGCCTTCACCGCCCGATCGCGGATCGTCTCCCGCTCGCCCGGGAAGTGGAAGCGCCGCACCGCGGCCCCCAAGGGTCCCGAGAGCCCGATGAAGACCGTGCCGACCGGCTTGGTCGGGCTGCCCCCGCCCGGGCCGGCGATGCCGGTGATCCCGATCCCCCAGGTGGCCCGGGCCGTGCTGCGAGCGGCCACGGCGAGTTCGTGGGCCACGGGCTCGGACACCGCGCCATGGGCGGCGAGGATCGAGGGCGACACGTGCAGCTGCCGTTCCTTCATGTCGTTCGAATAGACGACCCAGCCGCCGGCATAGGAATCGCTCGAACCGGGGATCGCGGTGAGGGCGGCTCCCAGCAGGCCTCCGGTGCAGCTCTCGGCAGTGGCCAACGTCTCGTCGCGCTCCCGGAGCAGGCCGAGCGTGGCTTCGGCCAGCGAGGTCTCCCCGCGGCCGTAGGCATAGGGATGCCAGGCCCGCTCGACCTCGAGGGCCATCCGCTCGACCCGCTCCGTGGCCTCCTCCCGCGGGCCTTGGCTCCGGATGCGGGCCGAGACGATGGAGCGGCTCGCGGTGGTCCCCACCAGGGGATCGGCGTCGCGCCGCATCCGGTCGCCTAACCGCTCCGCGAGGGCTGACTCGCCTTGCCCGAAGGCATGCACCGCGACGGTCGGCATGGACACCGGTCCAGCCACGGCGCGGGCGGCGGGCAGGACCTCGCGGTCGAACATCGGTTCCATTTCCCGCGGCGGACCGGGGAGGCAGAAGACCTGGCACGTCCCGGCCCGGGCCGCCAGCCCGGGAGCCGTGCCCGCGGGGTTGTCGAGGCAGCGGGCGGAACGCGGCCGCAAGGCCTGCACCAGGTTCGAGGGCGGCATGCTCCGCCCGCGGCCGCGGAACCAACGGTCGAGCGAGGCTCGCGCCGCGGCGTCCTCGACGAGCGGCGCGTCGCCGTCGACCAGGCGATTGAGGGCCTCGCGGGTGAGGTCGTCGGCGGTCGGGCCGAGCCCGCCGGTCACCACGAGGAGCGAGCGCCCCGCGACCAGGTCCTCCATCGCCGCGGCGATCGCCTCGAGGTCGTCGGGCACGGTGCGATGCTCCTCGCGGAGCAGCCCCTCCTCGGCCAGCCGGGCGGCGATCCACGAGGCATTGGTGTCAGCGGTTTGGCCGAGGACCAGTTCATCCCCGATCGAGAGCGTGGCGGCCTTCACAGGACGCCCCCGCCCGCCGGGGCCGGCTCGTCGTCGGCGCCGAGCTCGCGTACCGCCATGATCGCGCTCGGTCCGCCGCCAAACCGCTCGCCGCTCACCAGGAGGCAGAGGTCGCCGCGCCGCACGAGCCGCGAGGCGAGGAGTTCCGCCTCGACCTTGGCGACGAACTCGGCGAAGCTCGCCGGCTCGCTCGCCACATGCACCGGCTCGACGCCGCGGAGGATGCGGGTCCGGCGCAAGGCAGCCCGATCCGTGGAGACGGCGTGGATGGGGACGGCAAACATGTAGCGCGAGAGGAGCCGGGCGGTCACCCCGGTCTGGCTCCAGGCGACGATCGCCGCGGCCCGCAGGTCGCGGGCGGCGCGGGACGCCCCGTGGCCGAGGGCTGCCACGCGATTGCGGGCCCGGACCAAGGCTTCCGGCGGCTCGCGGTGCGGCGACTCGGCCTGGAAGGCCTCCGCCTCGCGGGCGATGCGGACCATGGCCTCGACCGCCGCGATGGGCCAGCGCCCGACCGCCGTCTCGCCCGAGAGCATCACCGCGTCGCAGCCGTCGAGGATGGCGTTCGCCACGTCGGACGCCTCGGCCCGCGTGGGGATCGGGCTCTCGACCATCGACTGCAGCATCTGGGTGGCGACGATGGCCGGCTTCCCGGCGGCGCGGGCGGCGGCGATGATCCTCTTCTGGAGGATGGGCACCTTGGTGAAGTCCATCTCGACCCCGAGGTCGCCGCGGGCCACCATGATCGCATCGCAGGCCTCGACGATGGCCTCGATGTGCTCGACCGCCTTGGGACGCTCGATCTTGGCCACGATCGGCGGGACCTCGCGCCCGTGGGCACGAGCCACGCCGGCCGCGATGTGGCGAAGCCGCTCCAGCCCCTCGGCGTCCTCGACGAAGCTCATGCCGAGGAAGTCGACGCCCGCCGGCACCGCGGCCTGGATCGCTGCGATGTCGCGATCGGTGATCGGATCGGCGGCCACCGAGCTGTCAGGCAGGTTGATCCCCTTCCCCGATCGGACCACGCCGCCGCGGACCGTGGTGCAGACCAGCTCGGTGCCTTCGGCCCCGACCTCGCGATCGATGACCAGGAGCCGCACGGCGCCGTCGTCGATCAGAAGGCGGTGCCCGGGCAGGGCGTCGTCGGTGATGCCGGCGTAGGTGCATCCGAGGCGCGGCGTGTCGCCGCCGCGGCAAGCGTCGCCGGCCCCGATGCGCACCACGCGGCCGGTGGGCAGGTCGATGCCGTTCGCGTCCCACGGGGCCGGCAGCTTCGCGACGCGGATCTTCGGTCCGGGCAGGTCGGCGAGCGTGGCGGCGAGGATCCCGGTGGCCTCTTCGGCGGCCCGGATCGCCTGCAGCGTCGCGAGGTGGCTGGCGATGTCGCCGTGGCTGAAGTTGAGGCGGAAGATCGAGACGCCCGCCCGCAGCAAGGCCTCGAGCGTGGACTGCTCGCGGCTGGCGGGTCCGACCGTGGCCACGATCCGGGTCAGGCAGGCGGTCGCACTCAACGGTCCGCTCCTCGCTCGCCGCGGGCGAGCTCGACGATCTCGCGATAGCGATCGCGGAAGGCGCGGGTCATGCGGGCCCGCAACTCCTCGGCCGGCGCCGCGTCGGCAGGCCAGATGTTGGCGTCCTTCCACCCTCGCTTCAGCCAGCCGTCGCGGACCGGACCGAGCGACTCCTCGCGGGCCAGGTCGTAGGTCGCGCCGTTAGGGCCCTCGATCGCCGGCATGGCGTCGAAGCGCTCCAGCATCGCCTTCAGCGTGGGGTCGCTCACGTCTTCCGCCCCCACGATGCCGCGCTCGCCGCGCGGATAGGCGGGATGCTCGACGATGGCTCGCCACGCCGCTTGCAGCCCGGCCCGGTTCTCGATGGCCATGGCCACGAAGAGGCTGGGCAGGAGATCGCGGAAGTTCGGGTTCGGCTTCTCGACCGCGGTGGCCACCGCCCAGGGATCGACGTCGTCGACGAAGCGCGAGCGGTCTTTGGCGTAGAGGTCGCGGCGGACCGGCATGCGGCGGAGCTCGTAGCGCTCCGGCCCCAGCCCGTCGGCCGCGGGCACCTTGGAGCGGGCGTGGAACTGCCAGAGGGCCTGGCCTTCGCGGGAGAGGGCGAACTCGACGAAGCGGCGGGCCAGCTCCGGGTGCGGCGCCCCGCGGAGGACGGCGATCGGGTCGGGATCGATGGTGGTCTCCCCGGCTGGATCGATGTAGCCGACGCGGTCGCCTCCATCGCCGGCGTCCTTCACGGCTTGGGCCTGGTAGCGGCCGTAGAAGTCAATGCACACGCCGGCTGCCGCGTCGCCGATGCTGACGTCGGTCGGGGCCTTGGGCGAGCTCGCCGAGAAGGTCCGGGCGTTGGCCGCCATGCGGCGGAGGATGCGCCAGCCGTCGGTCCAACCGCGGCGCTGCAGGATGGCGTCGAGGGCGGTGGTCACCGAGCCGCTCTGGGCTGGATTCACCAGGGCGATCCAACCCTCGAGGGCCGGGTCGCCGAGGTCGGCCCAGGTTCGCGGCTCGGGCACGCCGAGCGTGGCCAGGACATCGCGGTTCCAGACGATGCCGAAGCCGCTCATGGCCGCCCCGTACCAGTTGCCCTTCGCGTCGTAGAGCGGGACATCGCCGATCAAGGGCGGCTTGCCGTCCTGGCCCGGGCCATACACCTCGTCTAACAAGGCGCGATCGAGGGGCAGCGGCTGGAGCACGGTGGTGGTCCGCTTGGCGCCGTCGACCTCCACCGAGAGGTCCTTGGCCAGGCGGGTGAACTCGTAGGAGCCGCCGCCAAACAGGAGGTCGCCCTGCCCTCCCACCGGAGCCCCGCGACGGAGGTCGGCGGCATAGGCCGACTCGAGCATCTTGCGGATCTCGCTCGTCCCGCCCGGCGTGCTCCATGCCACGCTGGCCGGCGAACCGTAGCGCTCCTGGTGCCAACGGCTGAAGGCGTCGGCGAACTCCTGGCGGATCTGCTCGTTGTGCGGCGTGAAGATGACCACCGTCGAGGCGTCGCTTGCCGCGGCGGCCCGCCTGGCCGCCTCCCCGCGCGGAGCAAGCAGGACCGGCACGCCGAGCAGGACGACGAGGACGGCGCCGAGACCGAGGCGGCCCCAACTCATCGCAGGCCGAGCCCCTTCCGGATCTCGTCGGCGAAAGAAGCCGCGGCCTTGGCGATCGCCGCCTCCCACGCCTCGCCGCCGTTCGCGGGGTAGATCACCGAGCGGCTGGCGGTCACCACCGCTCCGCGCCCATCGGCATGGAAGCAGGGCAGCACGTCGTCCACCCCGCCGCCCTGGGCCCCGTAGCCCGGGACGAGGAAGATCTGCCGCGTCATGCGGGCCCGCAGCGTGGCGGCGTCCTGACGCTTGGTGGCCCCCACCACGGCTCCGATCGAGCTGTAGCCCGAGGCCCCGACCGAGGACGCCCCGAGCTCGGCCACGAGATCGGCCATGGCCTCGGCGACCGATCGGCCGTCGGCGAGCCGCAAGGACTGGAAGGCGTCGCCGCCGGGGTTGCTGGTCCGCACCAGGACGAAGGCACCGCGCTGGTCGGCGAGGAAGGGACGGATGCCGTCCTCGCCGAGGTAGCCGTTGACCGTCGTCCAGTGGGCGCCGATCGCGACGCTGGCGGCCGCGTAGTGCTCGGCACTCACCCCGATGTCGCCGCGCTTGGCATCGAGGATCACCGCCAGCCCCTTGGATCGGGCCAGGGCCGCGACATCGGCCAAGGCGGAGAGGCCCGGCCATCCGTAGCGCTCGAAGCACGCCGACTGGATCTTGACGCACCCCACGCGATCGGCGATGGCCTCGACGACTCCGAGCGAGAAGCGGCGAATGGCATCGGCGTGGGAGCTCGGGCCGTCGGCGCCCCGCAGCGCCGCCGGAAGCCGCTCGTAGACCGGGTCGAGACCCACGCAGACCGGCGCCCCCACCCGACTGAAGGCGTGCAGCAGGGCGTCGGCGGGATGGGCGGCAAGGGCGGTCGCTGCGGTCACGTGCGTCCCTCGTGCGGTGGGCGGGAGGCCGTTCGCTACGGCTTCGCCCGCATGGTAGCGGCCCGTACAATCGCCCCGTGGACGATGCCCAGCCCACGAACCTCGATTTGGAGCGGACCAAGGGACTGACCGTGACCTGGCCCGACGGGCGCCGGTCCTTCTACCCCGTCGCCTACCTGCGCCGGATGTCGCCTTCGGCCGACGCCAAGGCACTCCGGGAGGCGATCGCCGCGAACCCGCTCACCGTGCTGCCGGCCAGCCGCTCGAGCGGCCCGTTGGTCGCCGAGTCGGCCGAGCTGGTGGGGCGCTACGCGATCCGCATCCGCTTCTCCGACGGCCACGACACCGGGATCTACTCCTGGCGCTACCTGCGGGAGATCGACCCCGACGCCCCCAAGGCGAGCCCGCCGGGAGGCAATGGTTAGCCGTGCGTCGACTCCCCGACCACGACTGCCCGGCCGGCCTGGCCGCCTCGCTCGGCTGCCCGCATCCGCGGCCCTTCGTGGCCGAGCTGGTGGTGGCCAAGGAGCACCTGAGCCGGGCCGTCCCCCACGCCAACAACGCGGAGTACGTGCGTTGGCTCGACCGCGTCGCGGAACTCCACTCCGACAGCCTCGGCTTCACCCGCGATGCGCTCCTCGGCGAAGACCGCTGCTGGTTCGTGGTCCGCCACGAGGTCGACTACCTGGCCGAGTGTTGGGAGGGCGAGCGGCTCCTCCTCTTCACCTGGGTCCGCTCCATCCGCCGGACGACCTCCTGGCGCGACACGCTGATCCACCGTCCA
The DNA here is from genome assembly GCA_044224425.1 of Phycisphaerales bacterium. Lineage (GTDB taxonomy): Bacteria > Planctomycetota > Phycisphaerae > Phycisphaerales > SM1A02 > JAEUIT01. Next base: position 32,156 of record JBGAKK010000009.1, on the reverse strand, counting down.
TCCGACCGCACCGTGGTGGCCAAGGCCAGCACGCTGTGGGCCTACATCGATCTTGCCACGCGGCGCCCGGCCCGCGTGCCGAGCGAGATGGCGGCCGCGTTCGAACCCCTGGAGGCACCGGCTCGCGCCCCGGAGGGACGATGAGCCTGCCTTCCATCGCATTCCTCGCCAGCGCCGAGCTGTGGGCGACCGAGGCCCCGCACCTGCGGCGCCGCGCCGTGGCCCTGGTCGCGGAAGGGGCCACGGCGACGTTGATCGAGCCGGAGTCGGATCGCGACCCCGAGGCCACCCAGCTGGACAACGATCGACCCGAGCGCGGCCTCGAGCTGCCGCGCCGCGTGCGCTACCGACCGCGGGTCCCTTTCTGGCTGCGGGGCGATCGCCTCGAGCGGTTAGCGAACCGCTTCGATCGCGCCGAGCCCGACTTGGTATGGGCGAGCGGGGCCGCGGCGTGGGACTTGGCCACGGCCCTGGCCCGGGCCCTCGATCGGCCCACCGTCCTCGAGCTTCGGTCCCGCCACGACCTGCGGCTCCTGCCGAAGGCGATCCGCGACGACCACGTCGTCGCCGCGGTCGCCCCCTGCGAGGCCTTGGCCCGCGCCGCGCGAGGCACCATCCCCGAGGCCATGGTGCGGGCCGTCCCCCTCGGCGTGCCGGTGCCGGATGCCCTGCCGGAACTCGACTCGGATCTCCCGGCCGAGACGCCGGTGGTCACCATCCTCGGCGAGCTCGCCGACCAACCGACCTTTGCGGCTGCCCTCACCGGACTGCGGGTGGCAAGCGATCGCTTCCCGGGACTCCTCGCTGCGGTCGAGTTCCCGCGCTCAAGCGACGCCGCGGGATGGCGCCTGGCCCGCGAACTGGGGCTTCTGCCCCGCCTCACCGCCTTGGCCGGCGCGAGCCTCGCCTCGCGGGCCATGGTGGCCAGCGACCTTCTCGTCGTCGCCGAGAGCCGGGGCGGTCCGCGCTGCGAGGTCCTCGAGGCCTTGGGTCGGGGCGTCCCGGCGATCGCCGTCAGCGACCCCCTCGCCGACGTGCTGTTGGATGCGGAAACCGCTGTTTTGCTGGGTCCTGCCGAGCATCGAGCCGCGGCGTGGGGAGAGGCCATCCTGCGCTCCCTGGAACATCCCCGGCAGGCCCGGAGCCTGGCCCAGCGCGGTCGGTCATTGGTTTGGGCCCGGCATCGGAGCTCGGTGGCCGCGGCCGCGTGCCTCGGCGCGGCCCAAGATCTGTTGCACGGCTCGCCCCTGAGGTATTCGCCCCACTGAGCGGCGCAAGCTCCGGGCTTCCTTCGATTTGCAAGCAGAGGTGCGTCCGCTTGTCAAATCCTGCGAAAAGAGCAATGGGGAAAACTAGTGAAATGGCGGGAGCGTGACCGACGAAGGAAGCCGTCGAGAGCGTTGTGCGTGGCCCGCATCGGTCGAGCCGGTGGCCAGGGCAAGCCCAAGCCGGGACTCGCTCGCGACACCTACCAAGCATCTTTCTCCCCTCCGCCCCGTTGATTCCTCACGAGTCAACGGGGTTTTTCGTGTCCGGACCGGCCATCGAGCCACTCGCCCGGCCCGCCACCCTTGACCGGGGAGGGCTCGGCTCGGATCATGTTTGGAAGCGAGGCACTTGCCTCGTCCTCGTGGTGTGTCGCCACAAGGTGCCGCCGGTTCGTGACCCCGACCGCCGACATCAGCATCCCAACGCACGGCCATTCGCGAACGGCCACGCTCGGACGTATCCAAGGAACACCCCCAATGAAGACGCTCGTTCTCGGTGTCGCCGCCTTCACCTGCCTCGCCCTGGCCGGCTGCGACGGCGGCTCCTCCAAGAAGCCCGTCAACGTGAAGCCGGTTGACGAGAGCAAGCAGGTCCAGTCCCCGGGCGAGAAGTTCAAGAACCCCGGCGCGACCGACAAGCCCGGCGCGGGCGGCGGCGCCCCGCCCTCTGGCGGCGAGAAGAAGTGATCGCAGCGCGAGGCGACGCATCCAGCGTCCTGTAGCCACGATCATCGAGTCCATTTCGACGACGCCCGGGTTTTCCGGGCGTCGTCCTTTTTGATCGGCCATGGGAGGCGGACTCTCGGAGCGACCCATGGACAACAAGCGACGTGTCGTGATCGGCGCCCTTCTCCTCCTCCTGGTCGGAGGATTCGCCTTCGTGATGGCCCGCGGAGGACCACGCGCCGCGAACCCCGCGGTGCATCCTCGCCCCAGCCCGACCCAGACCATCGAGTCGCCGAGCTCGAACTTCCAGCACCCCGAAGGGGCGACGCTGCCCGGGCGCTGACCGACGCCTCGAGAAAGCCAAACCGCCGATCGGACAACCGTCCGGATCGGCGGCGGGTGGATGGCTCGGGCGAGGCCGGCGCGACGGCCGGGGACACCCACAAAATCCCTCAGCGGCGAGGCCGTTTCAAGCCTCCGCCGCCAGATTCGTGGATCGTCTGCCTCGGCCCGCTTCTCGGTCCGAGCCGACTCAGCCCTCGGTCATCAGCGTGCGGAGCACCCCGAGCCCCTGCTCGAGCTTGGCTTCGTTGGTCGCGTAGGAGAGCCGGAAGTGGGTGTCCCGGTGGCTGAAGACCTTGCCCGGGATGATCAGCACGTTGCGCTCGATGGCCCGCTCGACGAACTGGGTGGCGGTGAGGCCAAGTCGTTGCGGCACCTCGACAAAGCAGTAGAACGCACCGCCCGGCTGGGGCACCGTGGTGACCCCGCGGAAGGCCTCGAGGACCATGTTCCGCCGGTGCCGATAGCGCTCCACCTCGCCTGACATGTCGACCTCGAAGGCCGGCAGGACCCCCCACTGGGCCATCGACGGGGCGCAGACGAAGGTGTATTGCTGCAGGCGGGCCATGGCCTGGATCAGGTCGTTGGGGCCTGCGGCGTAGCCGAGCCGCCATCCCGTGCAGCCGTAGCTCTTGCCAAAGCCGCGGATCAGAAGGAGGTCCTGGCTGTAGCGGGCCGGGGTGGGGAAGCGGCCGTTCTCCTTGGCGTCGGTGAAGACGAACTCGTCGTAGATCTCGTCGCTGATGAGGAGGACGCCCTTCTGCCGGCAGAGGTCGACGAGGTCGGCCAGCTCGCGCTCGCTGAGGACGACGCCGCAGGGGTTGCTCGGGCTGTTGACGAGGACGACCTTGGTGCGCGGCGTGAGCAACCGCTCGACGCGCTCCGCGGTCATGCGGAAGTCGGGATAGGTGTCGCAGGTGACGATGCGCCCGCCGGTCAAGGTGCCGAGCTGCGGGTACATGACGAAGTAGGGATCGGGCACGATGGCTTCGTCGCCCTCGTCGAGAAGGCACATGAAGGCGAGGAGGAGCGCACCGCTCGTCCCGCTGGTGACGATCGCCCCGAGCCCGCCCTTGCCGTCGCCCGTCGGGCGCTGCCAGCCGACTTCCGTTCCGAGGCGCGTCCAGATCGCAGCGAGGAGCTGCGGGATCCCCTGGGTCACGGTGTAGCCGTTCTTGTTCTCGAGGATGGCGTCGACCGCCGCCTTCTTCATCGCCTCCGGGACCGGGAAGTCGGGCTGCCCGATCGAGAGGTTGATCGGGTCCTTCAGCTTCGCGGCGAGGTCGAAGACCTTGCGGATGCCCGAGGCATCGATCGACTTCGCCCGGCGCGAAATGCGTCGACGAGGCCCGCGCAGCCGAGTAGCTCGGTGTGGGCAGCGATCCGCGCGGATCACTTCTTCTTGGCGGCCGGGGCAGCGGCGGCGGCAGCGGGCTTGGCGCCAGCGGCGGGCTTCGCAGCAGCGGCGCCGGCGGCGGGCTTGGCACCGGCGGCCGGGGCAGCGGCGCCCGCGGCGGGAGCGGCGCCGGCGGCAGCGGCCTCGCCCTCGGCCTTCTTCGGCTTCTTGCCGGCGGCAGCCATGATGTTGCCCACCTTCACCAGGCCCAGCGGGCTGTTGGCGCCCGACTTGAACTTCTCCTGGGAGCTGAGCTTGGTGATGCGCTCAGCGCGGGTGAGCACGTTGCGGTGCTGGCTGAGGGCGCCGGACCGGGTCTTGAGGCTGCTGTGGATGGTCATGGCTTGGCGGGGGCTGCGGCCGGATCGCTCGACGATCGGGCCTCGGGTGATGCGATAGACGATTCAGGGCTGTCGGGACTGCTTCGAGGCCGAACCGTCGGCCACGAACTTCTTCGGGTAGGCATCCCCGAAGTCGCGGTTGCCACGGGCGGCGTTCTTCCACTTCAGCCCGACGGACCGGATCTTCGCTTCGAGCGTCTTGACGACAGCGGACTGGCGTTCCCCCGACGCAAAGCCGGGGGCGACGATCACGAGGCGAAGCTCCCCATTGTCATCGGGAACCAGATGCGCATCAAGTCCGTTCTTGCGGCAGAAGTCGACCATGGCCTCGCCGTTGCGGTTGGCGGTATGGGCGACCACGAAGTAGTTGAGGCCGTCCTGCCGCGGGTCCCCCCCTGGGGCAGGCCCGAGATCTTCGGCCCCGCCGGCCCTCTCCACCCCGCTCGAGGGAGGGGCGACCTTCCGACCTCCGTCCCCGGTGGCCCCGGTAGCCCCGGCGGCCCCGGCGGCCCCGGCGGCGGGCTTTCCGAGCCCATCCCCGGACTCGGGCAGATTCGGGGGCCGCTTCCCAGCCTGGAGGGGATCGACCGCCGGCAGTTGGGCAGCCGCGTTCATCTCGTCCTGGTGCTGCTGGGCTCGCCTGAGCTCCCGGTCCTGGCGGCCCACGGAGACGCCGTAGACGTAGGCGAGGACGATGGCGAGGAGGACCCCGGCCACGGCGACGTAGAAGCTCCCGACCGGCACGCGAAGGGCTCGGGCCGGCGGGCCGACGGCAGGCGGAGCGGCGGCCGGCGGCAGTTCGCGAGGGCGCGGGCTCGGTGCGTCACTCCGCGCCGGGGCCGCCCGAGTGCGGATCAGTTCGTAGAGCGCTGGCTGGGAGCCCTTGCGAGCCATGGCCGCATCGTACCGACTCACGCCCCGCCGGCAGCGGGAGCCGGTGCGATCGCCGGCTCGGCCACCCGCAGGACGAGCGTCACCGGAGAACCCTCAGCGGGCATGCGCTCGGTCCAGGCTTCCCAATTGGCCGCCTCGACCTCGGTCTGGTCGGCGAAGATGGTCACCGCCCCGATGGTCTCGTCGCCGAAGGTGACCAGGCCGACCAGCGAGCCGGAGAAGTCCGCCACATAGTGCTCGCCGGGCCCGAGCGAGCGCGGGTTGGGGGCCAGGATGCTCCCGCTGAAGACCCAGGCAGCCGGAAAGCGGCGGCCGTCGGCGCCGCGGATCCAATCCGCGAGCCTTGCTTCGCGTTCCTCTCCCCCCGCGGACCGCCAACGGACAATCGGCTCCAGCCGCGGACCGCGCGGCGGCGTGGTCTCCATCCGCTCGCCGTTCCACTTCCATCGTCCGGGCGTTCCAGGCTCGAGTCCGAGGAGGAGGAGCGCCGCATGCACCTCGCTCGGCTTGGCCTCGACCACGACGAGCGATTCGTGCTCCCGCGTCCCGACCATGCAGGCGACTTGCTCGAGCCAGCCGCTGTTGCAGGCGATGGAGGCCGGCATGCGGACCTCCGACCGTTCGCGATCCACCTCGATGCCGTGCTGGAGGTGGACGACAGAAGGTGGTCGCGGGGCGGGAGGCGGAGGCGCTGGTGGCGAGAGAGGGGGTGGCGAGAGAGGGGGTGGCGGCGCCGGCATGGCGGCCGCCGGCTCGCCCGACGTCCGCGCCGGGGGCGACGGTGCCGCTTGAGGCGGAGTCGCGGCACACCCGGCGAGCAGCACGGCAAGACTGGCAGCGGCGAAGCCTCGCATCCGGCACGACGATACGGGATGCCCGCGTGGTCGAGACCGCGGGAGCCAAAAAGAAAAAGGCCCGAGCGAGGCGTTGCCGTCGCCCAGGCCCTTCCGGGGGTCCGGGGCCGTGCGGGTCGCCCCTCCGAGGGCTCCATCTGCACGGCACACTGCAAACCTACGGACTGGGCGCGTCGAGTCCACCAGAGGGGCCAATCGGGGCGAGCCCCCGACCGTTCTCGCCCCCGCCAACTCGGATACGCGGTACAACCGCAACCCCGGCCCCCGCCAAGCCGGCCGCCGCCACCTCCCCGCCGCCCCTTCCGCCGTGGTCCGCCTTCGACGCACCGTCCGCTTCTCCCTCCTTCCGCCGACCGCCGGCGACGGCTGGTCGACCCCCCGCCACAACGCCTACGCCGGTTGGCCGACGACTGCCGGGATCGCGGCCTACGGGGGCCAGTTCGAGGGCCGTCCGGCCGATCCGCCCGTCTTGGTGGCGGAGGCCTCCCGTCGGCTGGCCGGCGAACTGCCCGTCCCCCTCGCCGCCCTCGCCTGGCGCCTCACGCCCACCGCCTTCGTCGAGTATCGCCCCGCCATGCCCAGCGTCGTCGAACTGGCCCAGTCCTTCGAGTTCTCCGCCTCGCATCGGCTCCACTGCCCGGAATTCGACGACTCGACCAACCGCCGGATCTTCGGGAAGTGCAACAACCCGGAGGGCCACGGCCACAACTACCGCCTCGACGTGGCGGTCGCCGTGCCCCTCGACGCACCCCCCGCAGGCCAGCCGGGCTTCGGGCTGATGAGGCTCGAGGCGATCGTCGATCAGGTCGTGGTGCAGCGCTTCGACCACCGGCACCTGAACCGCGACTGCCCCGAGTTTGCCAGCACCAACCCGAGCGTCGAACATATCGCCCGCACCTGCCACGACCTCCTCGCCGAGCCCATCCGGGCCGCGGGGGCCGAGCTCCGCCGGGTGACGGTCTGGGAGACCGAGAAGACCCGCTGCACGTATCCCGGCTGATCCGCATTCGCCCGCCGACACCGCACCATGCGCCGATTCATCGCCTGCACCGTCGTTGCCGCCGCCTTCGCCGCCGCCGCTTGGGCCCAGACGCCGCCTGCCGGAGGCCAACCGCCTCCCGAGGCTGCGGTGCTCAAGAAGGAATACGACGACATCGTCAAGTACCTGAGCAAGAAGCAGACGCTCAATCCCGACGACCGCAAGCTGTTGGAAGCGTTCATCGCCAAGGTGAAGGCCTCGAGCGTGGCGAACGATGCCCTCGGGGCGGCGATGGTCGTGCAGTCGGCCACCTACCTCGAGGACTGGGCCGACGTCGACGCCGCGTACGAGAGGATCCTCACCATCCAGCCGAGCAACGACACGGCCCTCGCCCAGTGGATGGCGTCGCAGAACAAGCGCTCCCGCTACGAGGCCTCGATCGCCCTTGCCAACCGCTTCGCCCCCGACATGGCCGCGATGCCCAAGTCGGGCCTCGTGGTCGCCGAGTCGCTGATCGACCTCAACCGCTTCACCGAGGCCAGCGAGCTCCTCACCCAGCTCAGCGCGGCCATCGCCCCGCGGGCCGACCTCACCGGGCCGTCCAAGCTGCTGCAGACCCGGTCCGCCGACCTCGCGGCCAAGTTCGCCCAGGAGACCGGCCTCCGCGCCGCCGAAGCCCAGAAGAACGACCTGCCGCAGATCGAGCTCATCACCAGTAAGGGCGTCGTCTTCATCGAGCTCTTCGAGGACCAGGCCCCGGCCACCACCGCGGCGATCGTCACCCTCGTCGAGCAAGGGGCCTACAACGGCACGCGCTTCCACAAGCGGGTGCCCGGCCTCGGCATCCTGGGCGGCGATCCCAACACGAAGGCAGGATCGACCGGTCGCCCCGGCTGGGGCTCGCCCGGCTGGCGGGTGGTCGATGAAGGCGCCCGTAGCGACCGCCGCGTCGCGTTCGGCGGCACCATCGGCCTGGCCAAGGCGATGGATCCGGCCAAGCCCGGTACCACCGTCGCCAACAGCGGCGGCCAGACGCTCTTCTTCCTGCAAGCGCCGGCCGAGCACCTCAACGACCAGTTCACCGTCGCCGGCCGGATCGTGGACGGCATGGACGTCCTCGCCGAGCTGACCACGAGCGACGAGATCACCTCGGCCACCGTGGTCCGCAAGCGGCCGGGCAACGAATACAAGAACGTCCCGATGCCCGAGCTGACCCAGCCGCTCGAGGTCACCATCCCGCCCGCCCCCGGCCCCAAGCCGCAGACCCCGAACATCTCGCGGGCCGCGTCGCCAGCCCCCATCGCCCGTCCGCCGCAGCAGCCGCGGCCGTCCTCGCCGCCGGTCATGCCCGCCGGCACCCCGCTCGACCCGAACAACAACCCGCTCGGGCCTCGCCCCAACGCACCGCCCGCGAATCCGAGCCAACCGACCCGCTAGACGAGGTCTTCCTCGCCGAGGAGCCGGAAGCCCTTCCGCCGCAGGATCTGCCCGGCGAGGGTGTTGTCATCCACTGCCAAGGCGATGGTGGGGCGGTCCTCTTCCGACTGGAGGACGGGGTAGGCGAAGCGGATGTTGAGCTCCGCCCCGAGGAGGAACATGCAGATGTGCTTCAGGGTGTAGCTCTTTCCGAGTTCGACCACCAGGAGGTCGGTCTCGCTGAAGACGAACTGCTTCCGGCGCATGAGGTGCCGGGCGGCGTCGGCGTTGTCGAAGATGAGGCGGACCACGGCGTGGTCGCTCGAGTCGAGGACGCTGAAGGCCCGCAGGTTGACCTCGGGGTTGTCGTCGAAGAGCTGGACCAGCTCGAGGAGCTTCCCCACCCGGTTGTCGAGGAAGACGCTGAATTGACGCACGCTCGGCGGCGCGTATCCCTGCTCCGTGTCGGGCGGCATCGCCTGGCTCATCGTCGATCACTGTAGCGAAGCCTTGGCAGCATGGGGGGCGAGGACGTACCTTCCGACCATGCTTCCCCTTGTCGCCGCGGGCAGCCTGTTGTTCTTGGCCATCGCAGCGGGGCCGCGCGCCGCCGCTGCCGACCCGCCAGCAGCACCGGCAGCCTCCGCGGTCGACGCGGCACCGACCCCCGCCACCCGTTTCGAAGACCTGGTCCGAGACTACGACGCGTGGCGAGCCCACGAGTTCCCGGAGCAGGCCCGCAACCGCGGTCGCCCGTTCGACCCGCGGCGCATCACGCAGCGTGGTCTGGTGCCGGAGACGAGACGCTACGAACAACGGAAGATCTTCCTCGACGATCTCCTGGCCATTGACGCCAGCGGGCTGGCGGAGCGGGATCGCGTCGACTACGAACTGCTCCGCCGCGAACTCGAGCAGGCCATCCGTTCGTTCGACGCGGGAGAGTGGCTGCTCGCGGTGGGACGGTTGCACGGCCCGCAGCTCACCGTCCCGCGCTCCGCGGAGGCGGCACGCTTCGAGCGGGTCGCCGACTACGAGGACTACCTCGCCCGGCTCACCTGGCTTCCGGCCAACTTGACGGCGACCAAGGAACTCCTCGCCTTGGGCATCGAGCGCGGCGTGACGCCTCCCAAGGTGGTCCTCGAGGGGGTGCCCGCCCAATTCGAGGCCGTCCTCCGCGGCGGACTTGACGAGCTGCGCGAGCCCTTCCTGCAGTGGCCGGCGTCGATCCCCAAGGAGATGCGGGCCGAGCTCGAGCGGCGTTTCGAGGAGGAAGCCCTCCCGCCGATCCTCGACGCGTTTCGCGAGCTCGCCATCTACGTGCGCTCGGAGTACCTCCCCAAGTGCCGCGACTCGATCGCGGCGAACGAGGCGCTCTACCGCTTCCGCCTCGGTCGGGAGACCACCACTTCCCTCTCCCCGCAAGCGATCCATGAGCTCGGCATCGCCGAGGTGGCCCGGCTCCACGCCGCCCTCGACGCGGTGATTCGCCGCACCGAGTGGTTCGCCAAGGACCCCGGCCTCGCCGCCCTGCCGCCCGCGGAACTCCTGCAGCGCTTCATCGCCTTCCTGCGGGCCGATCCCCGCTTCTACCACACGACGCCGGACGATCTCCTGCGCGAGTACCGCGACATCTGCAAGCGGATCGACGCCGAACTCCCCCGCTACTTCGGCCGCCTCCCGCGCCTCCCCTACGGCGTGCGGGCGGTCCCTGCCTTCGTCGCCCCCACCCAACCGACCGCGTACTACGAGGCCGGCTCCTTGGCCAACGGCGAGGCTGGTTGGTTCAACGCCAACACCTACGCCCTCGATCAGCGGCCGCGCTACGAGATGGTGGCCCTCGCCCTCCACGAGTCGGTGCCGGGGCACCACCTGCAGCGCAGCCTGGCCCAGGAGTTCGACAACCTCCGCGACTTCCGCCGCGACGTCGAGGCCACCGCCTTCACCGAAGGCTGGGCCCTCTACGCCGAGGAACTCGGCATCCCGATGGGCCTCTACGACACGCCGTATCTCGAGGCCGGGCTCCTCCTCCAGGAGATCTGGCGGGCCTCGCGCCTGGTGGTCGACACCGGCATCCATGCCAAGGGCTGGACCCGCCAGGAGGGGATCGACTACCTCCTCGCCAACACCGCCCTCAGCGAACTCGCCGCCCGCAACGAAGTCGACCGCTACATCAGTTGGCCGGGCCAGGCCTGCGCCTACACCATCGGGTACCTGGCCATCCGCCGGCTCCGCGAGGAAGCGGAGAAGGCCCTCGGGGAGCGCTTCTCGCTGCGCGACTTCCACGACGCGATCCTGAGCGAAGGGCCGCTTCCGCTGCCGGTGCTCGAGGCCCGCATGCAGCGTTGGATCGCCTCGGCCCCGGACTGACGCGGCGCCGCTCAGGCCCGGAAGAGCTGGCCCATCCGCTTGCCGAGGACGATGCTCGCCCCGAGGAGGCAGGTGCCGAGGAGGGCCATGCCCCAGACCCCGAGGGCGCTCGCCACGTAGGGGCCGTCGCCGAGGCGATCGGAGAGGGTGTAGATCGCCTTGGTGATCGGGAAGTCCGCCTCGCGCTGGGCGAGGAGGAGCGAGTCGCTGACCTCGAGCATGGCGAAGGCGAAGGCGAGGAGCCCGCCGGCCACGAGGTTGGCGACGATGAGCGGCAGGACGATACGGCGGGTCAGGGTCCAACGGCTGGCCCCCACGTTGAGGGCGGCTTCCTCCAGTTCGACGCTGGTCTGCTCGAGGCCGGCGGCGGCGGAACGCACCACGTAGGGCAGGCGGCGGATGGCGTAGGCGAGGATGAGGAGCGGGATGGGATTCGGCTCGGCCCCGAGGATGTCGCCAAGCGGCTTGAGCGGAGCGTGGTCGAGCCAGGCCACCACGCCCTCAGGCAGCCAGGCGACCAGCCGCGCGAGGCCGCCCGGCATGCTGCCGGAGAAGGGCCACTCGAGGGTCATCGCGATGTAGCCGAAGGCCATCACGAGGCCGGGCACGGCGAGGGGAAGCATCACCAGGGCATCGAGCAGACCGCGTCCGACGATCTTGGTGCGGACCAAGAGCCTCGCCACGAGGACGCCCACCACGATGTCGAGAAGGACCGCCGTGCCGGCAAACAGCAGGCTGTTCCGGATGGCCCCCGCCGACAGCGGATGGGTCAGGGCCGTCGCGTAGTGGCCAAGGGTGAACTCGCGCGGCAGGATCGAGTGGTACCACTGGCCGCTGGCCGAGACGCTGGCCAGGACGACGCCGAGATGGGGCAGCGTCGCGATGGCCGCCACGCCGAGGAAAAGGGCATTCGCCCCGAGCGTCCGCCAGCCCCCGAGCCCGCGCTCGCGGGAGGAGGTCGACGCCTTCGAGTACATGGCGTAGCTCTGCCGAGCCAGCACCGACTTCCCGAGAATGTAGAAGCCGACCGCGCAGGCCAGCATCACCGCGGTCAAGGCGTAGGGCTGGCGGCTGGCCTCCATCTCCTTGATGCCGTTGAAGATCTGGACCGGCGTGACCTGGTGGAACTCGAGGAGGAGCGGCGTGCCGAGCTCGGTGAAGCTCCAGATGAAGACGATGGTGGCACCGGCGAAGAGGCCGGGACGGACCAGCGGCAGCACGATGCGCCGCAGCCGCGTCCACGCCGAGGCCCCGAGGTTGGTCGCGGCGTCCTCGAGGGCCGGGTCGAGGTTGGCGAGGGCCGCGGTCAGGTTCAGGTAGATGATCGGATAGAGGGCGAAGGCCTCGAGGAGGACGATCGCCGCGAACCCGCCGCGGCACGAAGGGCGGAAGGATCATGGGGGCGAGGAGGAGGGCGGAGACGATGGTCTTCCCGCGCCACTCGCAGCGGGCGCTGACCAGGGCGAGGGGTAGGGAGATCAGCGTGGCGAGGATCGTCACGCAGGTCGCGATGAGGGCGGCGTTGACGAGTCCTTGCCGCCAGGTCGGGTCGCGGACCACCTCGAGCAGCGAATAGGTGACGAAACGGCCTCGCTCGTCGATCACGGCGCCGCGCAGGGTCAGGGCGATCGGATAGACGAGGAACGCCGCCAAGAACGCGAGCAGCGTCACCAGGACGAAGTAGTGGCCGGCCCGGCCGCGCATGGGGCGGCGAGTGTAGCAGGCAGTCGAAGGCGTCCCCGGAGGCCGCCGCGACCGCGGCTCCGCGCTCAGATCCCCCACGCCCCGAGCAGGATCGCGAGGTCGGCCGCGTCCACCGAGCCGCTCCCGTCGAGGTCGCCCGGCCCGCTCGTGCCCCACGCCCCGAGCAGGATCGCGAGGTCCGCGGCATCGACCGCGTCGTCGTCGTTGAGGTCGCCGAAGCGCGTGGTCTTGGGGATCGACCAGGCGATCGCGACCGGCATGGTGGTCTGCGCGCCTGCCTTCCGCTTCAGCTCGATCACGTACTCGCCCGCCGCGAGGCCGCGGAGGAAGAGATGCTCGACGTTGTCGATGGTCGAGGTGCTGGTGACGTTGCCCGAGGTGAAGACCGCCAGGCCCGGGTCGCCGACCAGCGACTGGAGAGCGGTGCCGTTCACCTTCCAGAGCTGGAGATCGAGGTCCATCAACGTGTAGCTGCCGAAGTTGGCGGCCACCGAGCGGTTCCAGGCGGCGAGGATGGAGACCTCGTCGACCGCTTGGAAGATCCGGAAGCGGTAGTAGACGCTGGTGTTCGAGGCGATGGCGTCGACCACGTCCCAGCCGCTCTCGTCGATGGTGGCCACGGTCGGGACGGTGGTCGAGCCGGGCTGTTCCTGCCCGGTGAGGATCAGGTGGGCCCGGTCGATGTTGACGAGGTCCGCCCCGTAGAGCGGGTCGAGCGGCGTCGACGTGGTCCCGCGGGTCGGACCGCTGGCCACCGCGCCGTTGCTCCACCCGGCGCGATGCGTGGCCCCTGCCATCAGAGTCGCCTTCACCACCACGGCCTTGTCGGCGTTCGGGTTCAGGAGGAGGCCGGGATCGGTGTCCGCGGTGCTCATGAGGAGGGCAGCGCAGGCCCCGACGATCGGCGTCGAGAAACTGGTGTAGTCGGCCGGCGCGACCAGCTCGGGCTTGCGGCGGTTCGGACCGTCGAGGCCGGAGGGCGTCACCGCGTTGCAGTGGTTGCCGTTGGCGAGGCCGACGGTGACCGCGTTGAAGCCGTACCCGACCAAGGCGTAGGCCGGGCTTCCGGCTCCGTTGTTGGTGCCGCACTCGGCGAAGATGTTGTCGCGGTTCAGTTCGAAGTCGAAGCGCCGCAGGGCGTCGTTGTCGAGGAACGTGCTGCCGAAGGAGCCGACCCAAGAGTGGTTGAAGAGCCGCATCGCCGCCGGCGGGACCGCCGGGGCCGTCGCCCCTTGGTTCGTCTTCAGGAAGCTGGTGGTGGCCCAGAGGTTGGCCGACCAGACGTAGACGCCGGTCACGCCGGGGACCACGCTCCCGGTGTTGCCGTAGAGGTTGACGCCGACCGTCGTGGCGTGCGAGCTCACGCCGAAGGCCCCGGTCATGGGGGTGAAGGTGGTGCCGGCGAAGTCGGCGTAGCTCGTGTTGGGCCCGTAGTTGCCGGCCGATTCCTCGGCCTCGACCTGGCCCATGCCGATGCCCGCCCCGGTCGGGACGTTGCCGGCCCCGAGGCGGGCCACAAGGGCCGTGTAGCCGATGTCGTCGAAGACGCTCGCCGAGGCGACCGAGGCGAGGGTCGAAGCCGCCCCGAGGGCCAAGGCCGGGCCGAGGGCCGAGGCGATGGCGGGAACAGCGGTGCCGAGCCGACTCTGCAGGGTGCCACGCATGGAGGAGGTCCGAGATCGCTCGGGCCTCTGGGTCCACACCAACGCCGCGAGCAGGTCCACCCTAGCACGGGCTCGGCGAGGCACAAAGGGTGGGAGCCGATTCGGGACTCAATCGTGGCCGGAGGTCGCGGCGGGAGCCGGGGCGGTTTCCCCGCTTCCCCCGGATTCACTCGCCGGCGGGCTGCCGGCGGCAGGACCCTCCGGTCGGTCGGCGGGTCCGCTCGGGACCTGCGGCGGGGCGATCTCGTTACTCACCGTGATCTCGACCCGGGCGTTCTGGGCGTCGGCGTCAGCGGTGTTCGGGTTCGCCGCCACCCGGTCGTGGTCGCCGCAGACTTCGATCCGCAGCCGCCACCAGTCGATTCCCGAGGCGGCCAACGCCCGGGCCGCAGCCATGGCCCGGTCGTAGGCGATGGCCATCGCCTCCTCCGGCTTGCGGAAGGCCTCGGCCTGCGAGGCGTGGCCACGGACCTCGAGCACGTTGTTTCGACCGCGGTTCTTGGCTGCGAACTCAGCAAGCACCCGGGTGGCGTCTTCGTCGAGTTGGGTCGAACGGTGGCTGAAGGTGACCACCGTCCCCTTCCCGTAGTAGTTCGAATCGCGCACGCTCTTGACGTCGCGGTCCTTGCCCTTGGTTCCCTCGTCGCGACTGTCGCCAGCCCCCTGGGCTTGCTCCATCCGCTCCAGCAGCTTGCGGTCCGAAGGATCGTTGGGGTCGAGGTTGTCGAGGGTGTGGAAGGCCCGTCGCACGGCGATGGCGAAGTCGACGAAGTCGGGCTCGTTGGCCACGCCTTCGGCCTGCTCGCCGCCGCCGCCCGCGTTGCCGCCCTTGGGCTGGACGTTCAAGGCGAACATGATCACGAAGAAGCCCATCATGAGCATGACCATGTCGGCGAAGGAGATGAGCCACTCGGGAGCGCCTTCGTGCTCCTCGTGCCCGCCTCCGCCGTGGCCGCCATGGCCTCCGCCATGGGACTTGTGCTTCTTGCCGTGGCCGTCGTCGTGCTTGCCGCCGTGGTCGCTCATGGGACTCCCTTAGCGGTTCACGCTGCCTTGAGCGTGGTGCGGACGGTTTGCGGGACGAAGGCCAGCATCTTCTCCTGCGTGGCCCGCGGGTTGTCGCCGGCCTGGATGGAGAGGATGCCCTGCAGCATCATCTCCTTGGAGAGGATCTCTTCACCCGAGCGCAGGGCGAGCTTGTCACCGATCGGACCGGCCACGGCGTTGGCCAGCACCGTGCCGTACATGGTGGCCACGACGGCGACCGCGAGCATGTGGCCGAGGGTCTCGATGTCGCCACCCAGGGAGCCGAACATGCCGATCTGTCCGATGAGGGTGGCGACCAGGCCGTAGCCGGGGCCGTAGAGCTTGATGAGGTCGAAGAACTTCTTGCCGGCCTTGTGCCGCTCCTGCATGGCCATGACCTCGAGCCGCAGCGTCGACTCGATGGTCTCTTCGTCCGTGCCGTCGACGGCCATCTTGAGGCCTTGCACCAGGAACGGGTCGTTGATCTTCTCGACCTCGCTCTCGAGGGCCAGGATGCCGTCGCGGCGAGCCTTGTCGGAGAGCATGCTCATCAGCTTGACGGTCTCGACCGGCGACATGCCCTTGTCGAACATGAAGCGGCGGATGTAGCCGGGGACGGACTTCAGGCGCTCCATGGGCATGGCCATGAAGAGGACGCTGAGGGTGCCGCCGAACACCATCACCAGGCCCTTCTCCGAGTAGAAGATCTCGAAGTGACCGTGGGAGGCCCGGAAGCCGACCCAGCCGCAGGCCAAGACGCCAAGGATGGTCCCGATGAGGCTTGCCTTGTCCATCGAACTTCCCTTCCGGTCTCTTCGCCGTCGGCTGGGGCACGTCCGGCGCCGCCGACCGCGCCCGCGCGGCGCGATGTGGAAGCGGCCGGGGAGGTATCGGCGGCGGCTCCGGCCACCTCCAGCGGAGCGGCCAGCGGCGCGGAAAGAGCAGTTGTTGCGACCCGCCCAACCCGGACAGGTGGAACGACCCGCAGGACCCGACGCCGGCGCGAAGGAATCTCCTCGGCTATCGTGGGGTACGGCTTGCCTGCCCCTCTCCGATCCCCCGCCCCATGACCCACCGCCCCCTTGTCGTCGTGACCGAGAACCTGGCCGAGCCGGCCTTCGACTGGCTCGCCGAACGGTGCGAGGCGGTGCGGGCCCGCCCCTGCGAGCCGGCCTTCGCCGCCCTCGCCGATCGGATCGAAGGGCTGGTGGTGCGAACCTACACCACCGTGGATGAGGCCCTCCTCCGCTGCCTGCCCAAGCTGCGGGTGGTGGGCCGGGGAGGCGTGGGCCTTGACAACATCGACCTGGTGGCCTGCGAGCGGCGCGGCGTGACGGTGGTCCACACCCCCGACGCCAACACCCAGGCGGTGGTCGAGTTCGTCCTGTGCTACCTCTGCGACGCCCTGCGGCCGCGGGCTCGACTCGAGAGCCACGTGGCCAAGGGCGAGTGGGATCGCCTGCGCGACGAGGACTACGTCGGGCTCTGGCAGATGAACGAGCTGACCCTCGGCATCCTCGGACTCGGCAGGATCGGCAAGCGCGTGGCCCAGGTGGCCAAGGCCATCGGCTTCGAGGTGATCTTCCACGACATCCTCGGCATCGCCGACGAGGACCGCCACGGCGCCGAGCCGGTCGACCTCGCCACGCTCTTCCGGGAGAGCGACGTCCTCACCGTGCACATCGACGGGCGCCCCTCCAACCGGCGCTTCGTGGGCCGCGAGCTCTTCGAGCTCTGCAAGCCCGACCTCGTCTTCCTCAACACGAGCCGCGGCATGGTCATCGACCAGCCGGCGCTGGCCGCGTGGCTCAAGTCGAATCCGGCGGCGATGGCCCTCCTCGACGTGCACGACCCCGAGCCACCACCGGCGGACTATCCTCTCTTCGGCGTCGAGAACGCCTTCCTCACGGCCCACCTCGCGAGCCGCACCCTCACCGCCATGGACAACATGAGCTGGGTGGTGAAGGACGTGGTGGCCGCCCTCGAGGCCTGAGGCCCTCTTCCCAGCGTTGCAGCGCCCCCACGGCCCGCTCCCGCGGTGCTACCTTGTCCCTTTCGCCTCCCATCCACAGCCACCCCATGTTCGACATCGAATACATCCACGCTCGGCAGATCCTCGATTCCCGCGGCAATCCGACCCTCGAATGCGAAGTCCAGCTTTCGGGCGGAGCCAGCGGACGGGCCGCCGTCCCCAGCGGGGCCTCGACCGGCGAGCGGGAGGCGGCCGAGCTTCGCGACGGCGACAAGAAGAAGTGGTTCGGGAAGGGCGTGTCCAAGGCGGTGACCCACGTCAACGAGACCATCGCCAGCGAGCTGTTTGGCATGGATGCCCTCGACCAGGTGGAGATCGACCGGCTGCTGGTCGGGCTCGACGGCAGCAAGAACAAGTCGAAGCTCGGGGCCAACGCCATGCTCGGCGTCTCCCTCGCCGTGGCCCACGCCGCGGCCAGCGCCACCGAGCAGCCGCTCTACCGCTATGTCGGCGGCGTGGCCGCCCGGCGCATGCCGGCCCCCATGATGAACATCCTGAACGGCGGCAAGCACGCCACCAACACCGTCGACTTCCAGGAGTTCATGGTCCAGCCGACCGGCTTCGCGGACTTCGAGTCGGCGCTCCGCTGCGGCGTCGAGATCTACCACGCCCTGAAGAACATCCTGCACGACAAGCACCTCTCGGCCTCGGTGGGCGACGAGGGCGGCTTCGCCCCCGACCTCAAGACCAACGAGGAAGCGTGCGAGCTGATCGCCCTGGCCGTCGAGAAGGCCGGCTACGACCTGGGCCGCCAGGTCCAGATCGCCCTCGATCCGGCCATGAGCGAACTGGCCAACGAAGCCAAGGCGCTCAAGCCCAAGGACAAGTCCAAGGACAAGACGATCGGCTACCGCTACTTCAAGAGCGACCCCAAGAAGATCGTCTCCAGCGACGATATGGTCGACCTCTGGGAACGCTGGTGCAAGAAGTGGCCGATCCGCTCCATCGAGGACGGCCTGGCCGAGGACGACTGGGCGGGATGGAAGACCCTCACCGATCGGCTCGGGAAGAGCGTCCAACTGGTCGGCGACGACCTCTTCTGCACCAACGCCTCGATCCTCGCCGAGGGGATCAAGAAGGGCTGCGGCAACGCGGTGCTGGTCAAGGTCAACCAGATCGGCACCCTCACCGAGACCATCGAGACGGTCCAGCTCGCCCACCGCTCGGGCTACCGCACCATCATGAGCCACCGCTCGGGCGAGACCGAGGACGCCACCATCGCCGACCTCGCCGTGGCCTTGAACTGCGGCCAGATCAAGACCGGAGCCCCCTGCCGAAGCGACCGGAACGCCAAGTACAACCAGCTCCTGCGGATCGCCGAGGAGTTGGGGAGCGCTGCGGTCTACGGCGTCTGACCAGCCAGCTGCCGTCCGGGAGATCGGGGCATCCCCTGCCGACGGGAGCCGTATAGCCAGCGTGTGCAGCGGAAGCCAGAGCCCTCTCGGCACGGATCGGCCCTCGGCTGGGGCGTCCGTGATCTCGCCGCCCCGCCCCGGCCGCGAGGAGATCCTGCGACGGGCGGAGCAGGCGCGAGCCTCGCTCGCCCGCTGCGAGCTGTGCGCCTTCCGCTGCGGCGCCGACCGCACCGCTAGCCCGAACCACCGTCAGCAGACGCCCTGCGGGCTGGGCGTCGAGACCCGCGTCTTCAAGCGCCATGTGAGCTTCGCCGAGGAGATCGAGCTCCTGCCGAGCTACATGGTCTATTTCGCAGGCTGCAACTTCCGGTGCCGGTTCTGCGTGCAAGGACCGACCTGCTTCTCGCCGCAGGCCGGCGTTGCCATCGAGCCCGCCGAGCTGGCCCGCGAGTGCGCTTCCGTGGTGACCCGGGGGGCCCGCACCGTGAACCTCCTGGGGGGCGAGCCGAGCCTCCACCTCCACACGGTCCTGGCCATGGCCGCCGAGGCCGACCTGCCCATTGCCTTCAACTCGAACATGTACCTGAGCGAGGAGGCCCTCGAACTCCTCGACGGGCTGGTCGCGGTCTACGTCGCGGACCTCAAGTTCGGCAACGACGACTGCGCCCTGCGGATCGCGGGCGCCCCGCGCTACCGCGAGGTGGTCGAGGCCAACCTCCTGATCGCCGCCCGCCAGGCCCCGATCATCGTGCGGCACCTCCTGATGCCGGGGCACCTCGAGTGTTGCCTCCGGCCCGTCGCCAAGTGGGTGGCCCGGCACCTGCCGCAGGCCACCTTCACCCTGATGACGAGCTACGTCCCGGCATGGCGAGCCGCGACGGTGGGCCATGAGCTGGGACGCAGCACGAGCCTCGAGGAAGCGGCAGAGGCCGAGGCGATCGTGCGGGGGCTCGGGCTTCGACGGGAGGGCCAGCCATGAGCGAAGGGAACCCTCCCTCGGCTGGCCAGGCGCCGTCCGACCTCTGGGGGCGCGACCTCGAGATCGAGATCCGCCTCACCCGCGACGGTCGCGTCCACTTTCACGACATCCCCCTCGATCTTCTGCCCGTGCTCCGTACCCTGTGTCCAGACGACCCCGACCTCGCCCGGCGGGCCGCGATCGCCGAGGCGATGCGGGCGCGAGCCGCCGAACCTCCGGGTCCCGTGAACTCCGCCGACCAGGAACGATGCCCGTGAACGACCGGCCCATCACGTCGAAGCGTCCCGCTGCGGGCAGCTCCCCCCCGGCCGACCAGCTCGAGCTCCTCATCCGGGCCCGCTACCCGATCCTCTATGTGGTCTCTTGGGAAGAGGCTCGAGTCACCCAGCATCTCCATCGGATCGCCACGGCCCGGAACAAGGAGCTCCACCTCTGGTCGGTGACCACCGGCATGCGGAAGTACCCGCCCCCGCCAGGGGCGAGCGGGGCGGCGCGGCAGAAAGGCCTCTCCGATCCGATCCAGGCCCTCGACACGGTCCTTGAGCACAAGGAACCGGCGATTCACCTGTTCACCGACTTCCACCCCTTCATGCGCTCGAACGCGGCGAACGTGGCCGTGGTGCGCAAGCTGCGCGAAGTCGCCGCGGCACTCAGCGACAGCTACAAGACGCTGGTCATCGTCGCCCCCATGCTCGATGTGGCCCCCGAGCTCGAGAAGGACGTGACGGTCGTCGACTACCCGCTGCCCGGACCGTCCGAGTTCGGCGCCCTCCTCGACCGGATCGTGGCCGACGTCTCCCAGCATGGGAAGGTCGCCATCCACCTCGAGCAGGCGGGGCGCGAGGCCCTCATCCGCGCCGCCCTCGGACTGACCCTGCAAGAAGCGGAAAACGTCTTCGCCAAGACGCTAGTCAACGACGGGCGGCTCTCGGCCGACGACATCTCGGTGGTCTTCGCCGAGAAGCAGCAGATCATCCGTAAGAGCGGGCTCCTCGAGTACTGCGATCCGGAGAGCGGCGTGGAGTCGGTCGGCGGCCTCGAGCGGCTCAAGGAATGGCTGGTCAAGCGCTCCCTCGCCTTCACCGACCAGGCGGCGAGCTTCGGGCTCCCCGCCCCCAAGGGCGTCCTCTTGGTCGGCGTGCAGGGCTGCGGCAAGAGCCTCTGCGCCAAGGCAGTCAGCCGCGAGTGGCGGATGCCGCTCCTCCGCTTCGATGTCGGCCGCATGTTCTCGAGCCTGGTCGGGTCCTCGGAGGAGAACATCCGCCGCGCCCTCCAGGTCGCGGAGAGCATCGCCCCCGTCGTCCTCTGGGTCGACGAGATCGACAAGGCCTTCGCCGGCTCGGCGGGTTCGGCGGGCACCGATGGCGGCACCACCGCTCGCGTCATGAGCACCTTCCTCACCTGGCTCAGCGAGAAGCGGAAGCCGGTCTTCGTCGTCGCCACGGCCAACGACATCTCGCAGCTCCCGCCGGAACTCCTCCGCAAGGGTCGCCTCGACGAGATCTTCTTCGTGGACCTGCCGAGCCTGCCGGAGCGAGCCTCGATCGCCGAGATCCACCTCCGCAAGCGCGATCGCGATCCGGCCCGCTTCGATCTCGAGGCCATCGCGGCAGCCACCGACGGCTTCAGCGGGGCCGAGATCGAGCAAGCCCTGATCAGCGCCCTCTACGACGTCTTCTACGCCGGGCGCGAACTGGCCACGGCCGACCTCCTCCGCGCCGCCGGGGAGACCGTGCCCCTGTCCCGCACCATGAGCGAGCGGATCGCCGAGCTTCGGGCTTGGGCCCAGGGCCGGGCCCGCCCCGCGTCGGGGTCCGATGCGGCAAGCGCCCCGCCGCCGCGCCGCAAGCTCGAACTCTGAGGCCGCCCGAAAGGAGCCCCCGATGAGCACCGTCTGCGTCCTGACTCCCATGGTCGTCGCCAGCTGGCCGACCATCTCGCTCGCCATCAGCGGGGTGGCCGCTGCGATGGGCTTCACCGTGGTCGCTCCGCAGCGCGAGGAGGCCGCCAATCGCGGGGCCCGCAAGGTGGAGACCGAGGTCCCCCACAGCGAGGTGGTCGAGGAGCTCATGGAGCGCGGCCAGACCATCCGCATCCAGCGGGACGACGTGGTCGTCGAGTTCGGCCGCGACGCCCGCGGAGCGTGCACGGTCTGCGTGACCGGCGAGAAGCACTCGAAGCAGGCCCTCGAAGCGATCGGCCAAGAGGTCGCCGGTCGCCTGGTCCAGCAGTTCGCCTACCACAAGCTGATGACTGAGCTCGCCAACCGCAGCTACAAGATCGTCGAAGAGCACGTTGAAGGCGACGAGTCGATCCGCGTCCGCGTGCGGCTCGATCGCTGAATCCCATGAACGCGTGAGCGCCCCCATGAGCCAACCGGAATTCGACATCTCGATCGGGAAGGACGGCAAGGTCACCGTGCGGGTGCACGGCGTGAGCGGCGAGGAGTGCCTGCAGCTCTCCGACATGCTCAAGGAGATCATCGGCCGCGAGGAGTCGAGGGAAATGACCTCGGAGTTCTACGGCCCGGGCGGCGCGGTCCGCATCGAGACCCACGTGCGGGCCCAGCGGCCGAGCTGAGGTCGAGAGGCACCCGGCATGGAATGCCCGAACTGCTCGTTCCAGAACATGCCTGGCCTCAAGCGGTGCGGTCGCTGCTCGAGCCTCCTCGACCTCTCGAACGTCGACTTCGTCCCGCCCCGCTCCGCTCGCTCCAAGCAGAGCCGGGCGATCTCGACGGCGATCGGGCGGGAGCTCTTGGCCACGGGCCGCGACGTCGATCGCGTCGGACGCGGACTGCGGAGAGCCCTGGCCGGACTCGGGGCGACACCGCCCGATTGGGCCTCGGTCGGGCTCTCGATCCTCCCAGGCCTCGGGCAGTGGCATCTTGGCCAGCGAGCCATCGGCATCGCCCTTCTCGCGACGTGGCTCCTCCTCCTCCTCGGCATCGGCCTCACCGTGGCCAGCACCACCGCTTGGTTGCTGCTCCTCCTAGCGATCGGTCTCCACACCTTCGCCCTCTCGCTCCTCTTCGCTCGGAGCTTGCACGAGGTGGGGGTGCTTCGCCGCATGGCCGTCGGCCTCCTCCTCTGGGCGGCGGTCAACGCCGTCGTCTACCTGCCGGCGTACTGGCTCGTCTCCCGTTGTGCGACCTTCGTCTTGGTCCATGGGGTGGCCACCAACCCGATCCTCGAGAACGGCGATGTGATCGTCTTCCCCGGCCCGTGGACGGGATCTGATCGCTGGCAGGCGGGCGACCTCGTTCTCTTCGACGTGGCTCCCGAGTCTGGGCCGGGATTCCGCATCGCCGCCGGGCAGACCGTCGACCGGATCATCGCCGTGGCTGGTGACGTGGTGGAGCTGAAGGATGGCACGATTCGCGTGAACGGAGTGGCCCTGCCGAAGGAGCGAGGTCCGATCAACGGCACCAGCCTCCTCCCCGCCACGCTCCGCATCCAGGTCCGTCCGGATTGCGTGCTGCTCGTGCCGAGCACCCTCCAGATCGGAGGGAATGCCGCCCAGTTCCGGGGGGGCGCGGGCCTCTTGGTCGGGAACGCGATCATGGTGAACGTCGATCGCGTCCACGGCCGGGTCGTCTGGCGGGTGCGCCCCTGGACCCGCTTCGGTAGGATTGAGCCGCTCGCCGACCGTGACGCAACTGCAAGCGGACGTGCTGCACCCGCCACCACACCCACTCCTCGATCGGCCCCATGAGCGGACGCTTCTCGCGCCTTGAGTTCGAAGACGGCAAGAACCGCCCCCGCAAGGAGGGCGAGCTCCGTCCGAGCGAGACCGTCGATCTCTACGGCACGCCCAAGCGCGATGCGGCCCACTACGTGGCCCTGGCCGTGGACGCCAGGCGGATCGGCGCCCACGAGACGGCGCTCCAGCATTTCACGAGGGCGGTGCGCGAGGATCGGGCGACGATCGTCGGTTGGGTCGGGCAAGTGCAGATGCTGGTCGAACTCGCCGAGTACAACGAGGCTCGGCTGTGGGCGGACAAGTCCCTCGAACTCTTCCGCGACAACGGCGATCTCCTCGCCGCCAAGGCCCAAGCCTGCATCCGCGTCGGCGACCTGGCCACGGCCCAAGCCACCTGCGATGCGGCGATGCGGAGCCCGGGGACATCGGCGTGGCGATGGGCGGTGCGCGGCGAGGCTCTCCTCGCCCGCGGCGAAGCCCTCGCACGAACGTCGTTCCAGAAGGCCCTCGCCGAGCCGACCGCCGATTGGTTCGATCGAACGTTGGTGGCGACCATGCACCTCTTCCATCGCAAGGCGGCGGCTGCGATCGAGTACGCCCAGGCCGGCGTGGCCGCCCAACCCACCGCGCCCTACGCGTGGCTCGTCCTCGGGCGCTGCCAAGCGGCGCTCGGCTGGAACGACCAGGCCGAGGAGACCTTCGGACGGGCCCTCGAACTCACCCCTCGGCTCGATGCTGCGGCCGCGGCTCTCGATGCCTTGGAGCGCGAGTCGGGCGGGACCCGTCTCCTGCGGCGATTGTTTGGTTGGTTCCGGCGATGAAGATCCACACCATCATCGAGGCCGGTCGCCGCCACAACGCGAGCGACATCCACCTCTTGGCCGGCTTGCCGCCCATGTTCCGCATCGCCGGCTCGATCGTCCCGGCCAAGGGCGAGGGGCTGTCGGCCGAGACCATCCGCTCGCTCCTCCTCGAATGCCTCACCGAGCACCAGGCGGAACGGCTGGAGCGGGAGTGGCAACTCTGCGTGTCGCTCGTTTTCGGCGACCACGGCCGGGCCCGCATCACCGTCTACCGCCGCTCGGGGCAGTTCGAGCTGAGCATCCGGCTCAGCGAGAAGCGCATCCGCAGCCGCGACGAGCTCGGCCTCCCGGCGATCGTCGACGACCTCGCCCGCAAGCCCAACGGCTTGATCATCCTCACCGGCCCGACCGGGGTCGGGAAGACGACGACCTTCCACTACATGCTCGACCTGATCAACGCCGAGCGGTCGTCGAAGATCATCACCATCGAGGATCCCGTCGAGTACGTCCACACCTTCAAGCGGTCGATCGTCGTGCAGCAGGAGGTCCTGGTCGACGTGCTCGACTTCACGAGCGCCCTCCGCCACGTCCTTCGCCAAGACCCCGACGTGATCGCGGTCGGCGAGATGCGCGACCCCGACACGATCTACACCGCGCTCGTGGCGGCCGAGACCGGGCACCTGGTCATCGCCACGCTGCATACGCCGGGCGCGGCGGAAGTCGTCCAGCGCCTCGTCTCGGCCTTCCCGGAGGGGCAGCAAGGCGAGGTGCGGCACATGCTCTCGAGTTCGCTCCAGGCCGTCGTGGCCCAACAGCTTCTGCCCCGGGCGACCGGCTCGGGCCAAGCCCTCTGCTGCGAGGTGATGATCGGGACCCAGGCCGTCCGGCACCAGATTCGGGAGAACGCCACGCATCAGCTCTACAGCGAGATCCAGTCCGGGAAGAAGCACGGCATGATCACCATGGACCAGGCCCTGCTCGATCTCTACCAACGGGGTGAGATCACCTACGAGTCGGCGATCTCCATGGCTCGGCACCCCGAGTCCATCAAGAAGCGGGCCGGGGCCGGCACCCTCTGACCTCCGACCGGCGTGGCAGGCGAGTCGCATGGTGGGCGGGTCTCGAGCAGCCGCGCCAACGTTGGGCGGTTGCCCCCCGAAAGTCATTCGCATCGCAGGCCCCCCGCGCGGTACGCTCCGCGTCGTCCACCCTCGCTCGATGGGTGCGTCGTGGGGTCCGAGTGGTGCATGGAGTGTCAGGCATGTCCGAGGCCGCCCGGCCCTACACGTTGCTTCTCGTCGACGAGCATCGTCTCGTGCGTGGAGCCATTGCTCGCCTCATCAGCCAGTCGCCACGCCTCAAGGTGATCGGCGAACTCGACAACGCGGACGAGCTCATCCCGGCGGTCGATCGACTGCACCCTGATGCGGTCCTCCTCGACATCGAGATGCCCGGCCGCAACGCCTTCGACGTGGCGAGCCTGCTCACCAGCCGGCAGCCGCCGGTCGCGGTGATCTTCCTCACCGGCCACGAGCATCCTGACTACGCGGCGACGGCTCGCAAGGTCGGGGCCGCCGGCTTCCTCGGGAAGTCGACGCCGCCCGATGCGATCGTGGCCTCGATCGAGCGCATCCTCGAAGGCGACGATGTCTTCGACGTCGAACCCCGCGACGGCGAGCAGCTCAGCCCGCGGGCCCTCGAAGTGCTCACCGCGATCGGTCGCGGCGACAGCAACCGGGCCATCGCCGAGTCGCTGTGCCTGAGTCCGCGCACCGTGGAGCGCCACGTCGAGCGGCTCATGGACCGCCTCGGGGTGCGCGACCGCCTCAAGCTGGCCTTGATCGCGACGCGGATGGGATTGACCGACACCACGCGTCCGCCCCCGGCTTGAGCGTTCAGTCGCGGCGCGGTGAACGGGCCAGGAGCTCGCGCAGCGTCGTGGCCAAGCGCAGCCGGTCGAAGGGCTTGAGCAGACGGCTCAAGTTAGGGTCGGCCTGCTCGTCGCGGAATCCGGCGTCGTCGGAGTAGCCCGAGATGAGGAGGACGCGAAGCCCCGGGTGGGCGAGGCGGGCTTCCTTGGCCAGGGCCCGGCCATCCATGCCCGGCATGACCACGTCGCTCACCAGGAGATCGATCGACGGATCGCTGGCCAGTTGTTCGAGGGCCAGCGTTCCGTTCCGCACCGCGGTCGCCCGGTAGCCGAGCGATTCGAGCATCCGGAGGAGGACGTCGCGGACCCGCGAGTCGTCCTCGGCGACGAGGACCCGCTCGCTGCCCCGCGGAGCGAGATCGCGAGCGTCGCCAGCCGGTGCTCCCTCGGCCACCACCGTCGCCGGCAGGCCCACGGTGAAGGTCGTCCCCTCGCCTGGCTTGCTGGCCACGTCGATCCAGCCGCCGGCCTGGGTCACCATGCCATAGACGCCGGCCAGCCCGAGCCCGGTGCCACGATCCGCGGACTTGGTGGTGAAGAAGGGTTCGAAGATGTGCTCGAGGACCTCCTCGGCCATGCCGGTCCCCGTGTCGCGGACCTCGATCGTCACGTAGGTGCCGGCCGGCACCCGCACCCGGCCCCGCTCGCGCGGCGCTAGGAGTTCGAGGAGCGCCGTGGCGATCCGGATCGTGCCGCCATCGGGCATCGCATCGCGGGCGTTGGTGACGAGGTTGGTCACCACCCGCTCCAGCGTGCCCACGCTCCAGAGGATGTGCGGCAGGCGCTCGGCGAGCGCCCACTCGAGCTTGGTGTTTGGCCGTAGCAGGCGAGCCAGCATGCGATCGGCGTGGCGCAGGGCTGCGTTCACGTCGATCGCCGTCGGAGCCACGAACTCGTTGCGGCTGAACTGGAGCAGTTGGCTGGTCAGGCTGGTGCCGCGCTCGCCGCACTCGCGGATCGCTCCGACCGCTTCGCGCACCGGATCGGGCAGGTCGGCCTGCTGGGCGAGCTGACCGGCGTAGGCGTTGATCACGAAGAGCAGGTTGTTGAAGTCGTGGGCGATGCCGCCGGCGAGTTGGCCCAAGGCCTCGAGCTTCTGGGCCCGTCGGTACTCCTCCTCGAGCCGCCGGCGATCGGTGGTGTCGGTGCAGAGGACGACGCGGTGCCCGGCGTGCTCGGTGCCTTCCATCATGGGGTCGGCCGTGATCTGCAGCCAGCGCCGCTCGCGGCCCGGGCCGACGGTCTGCACCTCGGTGCTGACGAAGGTGCCGGTCCGGAGGTCGGCCTCGATGCGCTCCGCGTCGTCCGTTGAGAGCCCGAGGATGTCGACAAAGCGCTCCCCGATGCACGCCGCGTGGGCCCGGCCGACCAGCGTCGAGAACATCGGGTTGGCGAAGACGACGCGCTCCGTGCCGGCCCCGTCGCCGACCACGCAGATCCCCTGTCCGGCCGCGTTGATGAGTCGAAGCAGGAGTTCCGCCGAGCGAAGGGCGTCGGAGCGTTCACGCTCCAGTCGCCGCCGCTCGATGGCGGCCCGCACCGCCGGCACCAATCGCTCCAGGCGATCCTTGAGCAGGTAGTCGACCGCCCCGGCCCGCATGGTGGCGACGGCGACTTCCTCGCCGATCGTCCCGGAGATCACGATGGCCGGCAGCTCGGGTTGGCGAGCCCGCAGGATCTCGAGCGTGTGAAGGGCGTCGAGTCCCGGCACCGAGTAGTCGCAGAGCAGGATGTCGGCCCGCTCGGCGAGGGCATGCTCGAGCTCGTCACGGCTCGTGATGCGGACGACGGTCGCATCGACGCCTTCCCGCCGGAGGCGATGGGCCACCAATTGGGCGTCGGAGTCGTCGTCTTCGACGAGTATCACGCGAAGCGGGGCGCCAGGCGTCGTCGCCACCGTCACCACAACCTCCTCGCGCCATCGGCGCCGACGAAAGGCCGTCCGTCGTCGGGCGCTCCCGTCGCACCCCAGTGTAGAGGAAGCCAGCCCGCCGGCGCTCACTTGTCCGGCGAGGCGGGCGGGGCGAGCGCCCCTAACTGTTTCGCCACCTCGCGCTGCACCTCGACCGAGGCCTGGGCCGCTTGGGCGGTCGCCTCCTTGGCTGTCGCAGCAGCCTTTTCCCCTTCTCCGGCAGCAGCTTGGCAGCGAGCCAAGAGGGCCAAGGAGAGCGGCTCGTGCGAGCCGGTCCGCTCGACCAGAGCCACTCGGCGATGTCGCACGCTTCCTTGGCCGCGGTCGGTTCCGAGGGCGGAGCGAGCAGGCTGTCGATGAAAGCGGGGACGAGCCGCACCACGAAGACCTCGTCGGGAGCCGCCGCGAGGGCGGTCCGAAACGATGCCCGGGCCTTGGCCGGGTCGCCCAGCCGCATCTGAATCAACCCGAGATTGGCCGCCGCCATGGCGTCTGCTGCATTGGCGGCAAGGAGCGCCTCGTACACCGGCACCGCCTCCGCGTCGCGGCCCGACTTGGAAAGGACCCGGGCCAGGTCGAGCCTGCGGCCGCGCGGCCCGGGGCCGGTGGGGCGCGGCGCCCGCTGTCCTTCGGGGCCCTCGACCGCCTTTCGGTAGGCCTCGATCGCCCCGGGTAGGTCGCCCTTCGCCTCGAGCAAGCGGCCCCGCAGCCAGTGGGCGTCGGCGACCGCGGGAGCGAGCTCCGCCGCCTTGTCGGCCGCGGCCAGGGCGTCATCCAGCTTCCCCTTCAGCCGCAGGGCCTCGCTCAGGTTGGTCCAAGCAGTGAATTGCCGCGGCGAGCGGTCGATCGCCTGACGGGCAAACTGCTCGGCTTCCGTGGCCAGGTCCTGGCCTCGTTCCGCCTGCCCGCCGTCGATCGCCCGACCGGCTTGGGCCAGGAGAAGGCCAGAGAGGTTGCTGGCCGGCATCCACGCCTCGGGGTTCGCTTCCAAGCTCGCTCGCCAGAGCGTCTCCTCGTCGCGGTAGGCGGTGGCTTGGGCATGGCTCAGGCCGGCCAGCACCACGAGAAAGGCGAAGCCCGCTCCTAACTGTCCGGCGGGCTTCAGGCGGGCCGCGATCCGCGAACCGAGGGCCGCGACGGCGATGGAGAGGGGGATGGCCCCGAGGTAGGCAAAATGGTCGGCCACGTAGGAGTAGCGGAAGGGATAGACGTCGATGAAACCGAGGGCGGGAAAGAGGGCGACGACGTAGAGCCCGAGGAGGAGGAGCGGTCCGCGCTGGCCGCGGCGCCACCCGATCACCGCTGCGACTGCCGCAACGAGAGCCAGGAGGAGCGGAATCCACTGCGTCCATTGCGAGGGATCGATGGTCCAACGCGGATAGACGAAGGCCAGCCTCGAGGGCCAGACGAAGGTCGTCAGGTAGAAGAAGGCCGCCCGCGGGGCGAGGAGCAGGCGATCGATGGGACCGAGACCGAACTCCTCGCCGCCTGCTCCGACGTGGGAGCGTTCGAGCCATGCGGTCAGGAGCCCAAGCGGGACGCCCACCAGGAAGAACGGAGCGATCAGACCGAGCCGGCTCCAATTCCAATTTCGCCCGCGCCAGAGTTCGATCAGGACGAGGGTCGGGGCCACGGCAGCGACGGTCGTCTTGGCCAGCATGGCCGCGATGAACAGCCCAAGCGAGGTCCACCACCAGCCCCACGGGCGAGCGTCGTCGGGGTCCTCAGCGTCCTCGGAGAATCGCAACCACGCCAGAAGCGAGCACAGGGCCAGGACCAAGGAGAGCGTGTTCTTCCGTTCCGTCACCCACGCCACGCTCTCGACCTGCATTGGATGGACGAGGAAGATCGCTGCGGCCAGCCAAGCCGCCGGCACGCCGAGCCGGCTCAGGAGCCGCCAGAGGAGGATGCTCGACGCGAGATGGAGGAGGACATTGACCGCATGGAAGAGGAAGGGAGAGAGGTCGAAGTCAGGCCCCAGTACGCGCGACTCGAGCCAGAAACTGGTGAAGACGAGCGGGTAGTACTGCGGCGTGCCGCCCGGCGTCCAGATCAGCCGGAGCCCGTCCTCGACCCGGAGGGCCGGATTGGCGGTCAGGTAGGAGTCGTCGTCCCAGATCCAGCCAGCATGGGCCACAGGGAGGTAGGCGACGACGGCCAGGATGGCCATGGCCGCGACGAGGAGCCACCGCTTGGTCTTCGGTTCCACGGCGGGCAGGCTACCAACCAGGGATCGAATGCAGGGGACAGCCAGAAAAGTCGGAATTGAGCCGGGCGCTCCGGCGGGGAAGTGCGCTCTTCCCTCCGGAGCGGACCGCCTCGGCGGCCTGCCCCCCAGTCATCGGAGCGGGGTTCGGACCGCGGGGAGCACGCGACGTCACCCGGTCGCGTTCGAAGTCAGTCGAATGTCCAAGCGGCGGCAGTGCGCGCAACCAGCCACCCCCAACCAGCACGGAGACATGCCATGAGAAGTTTCATCCTGCCCCTCGCCGGAGCCCTGGGAATCGCCTCGGCCCTGCACGCCGACGTCGTCGTCAGCTACTACAACAGCTCGAGCAACTACCACTGGAAGTGCTACCACATGCCCGACTTCGACCAGAAGCGGGACAACTGCTGCGGGCACCCCGGGCTGCCCGGCGACGGCGGCATGTACTGCGTGCCGACCGCGGCCATGAACACCTTCGCCTACGCCGCGAACCACGGCTTCCCTTGGCTTGATCCCGGCGCCGCCAACTGGCAGCTCCAGGGCCACTACGACGAAGCGACGTCGCGGCTCCTCCAACTCGGCATGCTGATGGGCACCACCGCCGGCGGCGGTACCGGCGGCAGCGGCTGGAAGGCCGGGGCCCAGATCTGGCTGAACTCCTACGGCCTCGGCTTCCTCACCTGCTCGCACTACTACCTCAACGGCAACTACACCCCGCGGGCCTACAAGATGGCCAAGAAGGCGGTGCAGGGCTCGCTGGTCGAGTTCGTCTACGGCCGCTACGACGTGATCGGCAGCATCGGCGGCGTGCCCGTGGTCAGCCGCACCGGTGGCCACGCGGTGACCCTCACCGACATGTGGAACCTCGGCAACGGCACGGTCATCCGCTACCGCGACCCGGCCGACGCCCCCTACGACGCCGTGCAGTCGACCTTCGTGAACAAGGAGGTCAACGCCGTCGCCATCCAGGTCATCTTCTCCGGCTCGATCACCCCCCGTACGGTGACCGCGATCGCCTATCCGTCCGACGACGGCAAGATCCGCATCATCGACGGCTTCATGACCCTGAAGCCGATCTGGTGCCTGAGCTTCCAGAATAACGGCGACGGCCTGACCCTCAGCAAGGTGAACCCGGTGGGGCTTGAGGGCCAGGGATCGAACCCGGTCAAGCTGGCCACGGGGTTTGCCATCAAGGACCTGCATCTCGACGCCGACGGCGAGGACGCCGTCGCCATCATCCAGCTCGGCGCCGCGACCGGCTTCACCGGATTGCAGCGGATCGATTTGGTGACCGGCGAGCAGACGCCGCTTGGGGGCTTCAACACCCTGCAGCGCTGCTGCGTGGGCCGCAACGGCGACATCTACGCCCACGACAACTCGAAGATCTACCGCATCTCGGCGGAGGGCGAGTTGATCAGCGCGATCAGCAGCGTCCCCTCGCCGACCGCATTCGCCTACGACGACGCCAACGACGACCTCATCGTGCTCAGCGTGGGCCCGAAGCGCCTCACCCGCCTGAACAGCGACCTGAGCCTCGTCTCGACCTTCAACATGCCGACCAATACGCCCATGTCGGGCGACGGCTCGGTGGTGGTGAACCCCTTCGACAGCAAGGTCTACTGCTGCTCGGACGGCTCCAACTCGCTCTTCTCGCTCTACGGCATGGGGCCGATCTTCAGCTTCGAGACGCTCAACGTGGCCGGGCTCACCCTTCCCAAGGGGATCGGTGCGTCCGATGACGGCAAGCTCTTCGTCAGCTCGAATTCCCAGCTCAAGGTGCTCCAGCAGACCGGCGACGGCCGTGCGGTGTGGACCTTCGACACCGACTCGCCGTTCTTCAACCAGCAGGTGGCCGGGCGCATCTCGATGCAGACGAGCCGCACGAACGTCGACCCCGCGATCCACGACACCCCGGCCTGGAACAACATCCTGCCGGAGCAACTTCTCGACATCGGTCTGACGGTGCCTGATTGCCTCGGCGACATCGACCACGACGGCGACACCGACGCCGGCGACCTGGCCCGCCTCCTCGGCAACTGGGGCAACAACGATCCGAACAGCGACCTCGACGGCGACGGGCTCGTCGGCCAGGCCGACCTGGCGATCCTGCTCGGGCAGTGGGGCCCCTGCCCATAAGGCCCCCGAAGCGCTGAACCCGACGACAGATCCGGCCACGGCCGGGACTGCGGCCAACGGCCCGACCACTCGGTCGGGCCGTTGCCGTTGTGCCATCGCGGTCAGATTGGCTCCGCCCCCCCCCCCCGCCCGCCCCCCGTTGGGGGGGGGGGGCCCCCCCCCCCCCCCCCCCCCCCGCGGGGGG
>JBGAKK010000100.1:0-15037 GCA_044224425.1 Phycisphaerales bacterium | reverse complement strand
GACCGGCGCGATCGGCGTTCCCCGGAGAGGAGGACGCCGATCGACCGGCCATCGCCCGTGCCCGCCGCTGCGCCGGAACCGCAGCGGCAGCAGACGCCACCGCCCAGGACTTGCACCTGGGCGGTGGCGTCTTGCGTTTCGGCGAGGACGCGAGCCGTCGTCAGCCCGTCCACGCCCCAAGCAAGAGGGCTAGGTCAGCGCCGCCGGTCGTCCCATCGCCATCGAGGTCCGCGCTCCCGGTGCCCCAGGCTCCGAGCAGGATCGCCAGGTCCGCCGCCCCCACTGTCCCGTCGCCGTCCAAGTCACCGGTTAGGCTGAAGTTGCCGACCTCTTCCGGAGCGAGGTGGGCGGTGAAGGTGAGGAGGTCGCCGCCGACGATCTGCCGGCCCACGGCCCACATGTCGCAGAGCGTCGAGGCCGAGATTGAGCTGACGCTCGGGCCGATGACACTCGAGAAGTCCTCGACGGTCTGCCACGAGTCGCCGTCCCAGTGGACGATGCCCGCCCCGCCCGAGTAGACGTTGTCGCTACCGAAGGCGACGAGCGACATGCCGCCGCCAGGGCTCGCGACCTGCGTCCACGCCGAGCCGTCCCAGTGCAGGAAGAGGGGGAAGTAGCCGGCGCCCGCTTGGAAGTAGTCGCCGACGGCCCAGACGTCGTCGCTCGCTATGGCCTTCACCGCCCACAGACGCTGGTAGGTGCCAGGCGTGGGCCCCTGCACGCGAGTCCATTGGCTCCCGTTCCAGTGGACGATGTACCCGGAAGCGGAGTAGTCGCCGTCACTCCCGCCACCCACGGCCCAGATGTCGTCGGCGCTCACCGCCGAGCCGGCTTCGAGTCCCCAGCCCGGCGTGCCGCCAGCAGGCGATGGCGTGGCGACGACCGTGAAGGTCGACCCGTTCCAGTGCATGGCCAAGGCCGGGGCGCCGCTGCCACTCACGAATTCGCCGAAGAACCAGATGTCATCCGGTCCGACCACCTCGACGTCCTGGACATGGGAGCCCGAGGCGCCACTGGTCAGCGGCGTGTTCATCACCGTCCAACTGCTCCCGTCGTAGCGGGCTACGAAGATGTGCGTGCCGAGGAACCCGTCGGGTCCTTGCACTCGCTTGCCGCCCGCCGCCCAGACGTCGTTCGGACCGACCGCGTCCACGGCGTCGAAGGTCGCGTAGGTGCAGGAGGAGCACGCAGTCGGATTGGGCGATGGGACGATCGACCAGCTCGTGCCATCCCAGTGCTCGGCCAAGGTGAACGTCTGGTAGGAACCCTGGACGAGGGCGGTGTACTCGCCGACGGCCCACGCGTCATCCGGACCGACGGCGTGCACATCGCGCAGGATCGCGTGATCGGTGCCCGCGGGATCGACCGCCGGCGTGAGGACCCACGGACCGCAGGGGTCGGTTCCCGCCGGCGGCGGATTGCCGTCGTCGCCCCACAGCATGAAGGTGACATCCGCCGTCAGCGTTCCGGTGACATCGGCGAGCGGCGCCCAGTCGGCGTTCGGCCCGTCGGTCCGATCACGAGTCAGGGCGGCACTCCCGTTCGGGGCGTCGAGGTTGGTGATCCACCAGTACCAGCTCCCGGCGCCGGTCAGGACGACCTGCACGGAGACGAAGTGCTTCCCCGTCGCACGGAACGCGGCGGGCAACGTGATGTCGACGGTGCCCGGTCCATCCGCCCCGGTCACAAACCCGGGATCGTCGGCCGGAACGAAGTACTCAGCCTCGAGTTCCCCGGGATTGCCGGCGAGCCAGCCGTAGAAGCGGACATACGCCCCGGCCACCTCGGGCGGGGCGCACTGGAAGCAGTCGTAGCCGGTGGCGACGATCCGCTGCACCGCGGCGGTGAGTTCGAAGTCGTCCGCCACCTCCATGTCAGCCACTGGCTTCTCGGAGCGGTAGCTCGGCACGATCGCCCAGTTGGTGTTCTGGGGTTGGGACCAGACGACCCAGCCGTTCTGGGCCTGGCAATGGGCGGCGGCGAGGAGCAAGCTGGCGACGGCGACGATTGGCCTTCCGGAGAGCTGGGGCATGAGGACCTCGAAAGTCGAGACGGTGGCGATCCCGGCTCGTTGCCGTGGCTGGAGCGCACGCTCGGGTGGAGCGACGGCGAGCCGGTCTGGATACGTAGCGCCGCCAATTCCCGCGAGTTTGGCCGCCGGCCGTTCGGCCGCTCGGGGCTGGAGTCGGGGTAAGGGGCGTCGGTAGCATCTCAAGACATGCCGGCCTAGCGGGCGCCCCGCTCGACCGGTGATCCTCGCCCATCTCGGGACGGGCGTGGGGGGAGGCCTCGCTGGCCTCCCGGCTTCGGAGGAGCGCCATCGCCCTACGGGGGTTGGCTTCAGGAAGTGGAGATTGCGATGCGTACAGCAATGCGTGGCATGTCGTGCTTGGTCTTCGCCGTGGCGAGCGTCGCCTCGGCGGACGTTCCATCGGTCGTCGCCAGGGTCGGCGCTCCGACGCCGGGAAGTGGCGGCAACAACGTCGCCACCGTCAACGATCCCTACATCGACGGCTTGGGTCGCCCGGGCTTCACCGGCTCGATCACCACCCGCGTCGGCACCGTGCACTTCGTCTGGGTGCACGACGGCATCGTCTGGCTCAACACCGACGGATTGCCCGACGTGCTCACCGGCGGTGAAGGCACCTGCGGCATCGGGAACGACGGCCAGTGGATCTACAGCCCCTCCGACGATGGCCAAGACTCGGTCTGGTCGAACGGTGCCGCCCTCCTCGTGGCGGGCGATCCCGCCCCGAACCTGCCCGGCCTCGAGATCACCTTCGCCAGCCGGCCCCAGATGAACGCCGACGGCACGCCGACCTGGATCTCCGGCACGACGACCACGCCGGGCGGATCGACGAGCGGCCGCGTCCTCTACGCGGGAACAACGCCGCTCCTCAAGACGGGCGACCTCTTCGGCAACCTCACCGTCGACGACGTCGGCGTCGGCTTCGCCTACGACTTCTCGCCGGACGGCGACCACTGGATCGTGCGGGCCCGCTCCGGCCCCTCCCCCTTCACCTTCTTCATGGTGCTCGACGGGGCCAACGTCCTGCAGTCGGGGCAGCCGGCGAGCGGCGCGGCCGGCAACTGGCAGAACTTCGACGACTGCGGCGTCAACGACGCCGGCGACTGGGTGGTCGGCGGCGACACCGATGCCGCTGCTGCGGGAGACGGATTCCTCGCCTACAACGGATCGATCGTCGCCAGCGAAGGCCAGACGCTGGCCGGTCTAACCTTGAGCGCGAATCCTCGCTCCGTCTCGATCGCCAACAACGGCCGGCTTGGGGCGATCTGGAACACCAACGCAGGCGAGGCCCTCTACCTCTTCACGCAGAACGTGGCCGGTGGCTGGGACGCCCAGATCCTCCTCAAGAACGGCGACCTCGTCGACACCGACGGCGACGGCATCGGCGACAGCCCGGTGACCGACTTCAACGCCTCGACCACGATCGCCCCGGGCCTGCGGCTGCCCGATCGCTGCCAAGCCTTCGTCAGCGTCGACCTCACCATCAACGGCTCGTCGGTCGAAGCCATCGTCTCGGTGCCCATGCCCGAGCTCGACCTCCTCGGTGACCTCGACGGCGACGGCGATGTCGACGCCGCCGACCTTGCCATCCTCCTCGGCGCCTGGGGCCAGCCCGGGGTCGCGGACCTCAATTGCGACGGGACGACGGATGCCCTCGATCTGGCGATCCTGCTCGGTGCTTGGACCGGTTGACGATCACGGAGTGCCGTCACGATGGGCGCCGCACCTCCGAGTCGTTCGGGGGTCGGCGCCCGTCTCGTTTTCCCCGTCACCTCCGCCGGAAGCCGAGAAGTTCGCGACCGTCGGCTCCGAGGAGGACCAGCGTCCCGACCCGGAGCTCGTAGGTGCGGGCCTGGCCGAGGGCCCGAAGGAAATCGCTCTCGAGGCGCATCGAGGCCGGCTCGCCAGCCATCATCGTGCTGAAGGGCGCCGTGATCTCGAAGCGGTTGGCCTCGAGGCCGGTGAGGTCGATCCGCGATCCCCACTGGTTCACGCCGCCGAAGCCTCCGACCGTGCCGTCGGCCTGCACGTCGAGCGTCGGGCGCTGGGCCGACCCCGAGGCCATGGCCACCGAGCGGCCGTCCATCGTCGCCAGCGTCCACGAGCCGCGCAGGTCGCTCGGCACGGTGGTGCGGGTCCGCGGAGGTCCGGGTCGCCCCAGCTCGCCGGGGGCCTCGGCCGGCGGATCGGATGGCCGGTCCGGTGACCGATCCGATGACTGGTCAGGGGGCGTCGACGCGCACGACGCGATGGCCAAGGCGAGCGAGGCGAACGCGGTCCGAGGCAGCATGGTGCGTCCCATGGGAGAAGCCTTGCACGAGGCGGTGCCGCGCTCCGCCGCTCAGTCGGCGAGGTGGGCGTCGAGGAACATGGCCTTCGAATAGGCGGCGAAGAAGCGCTGGTAGAACTCGGGGTCGTCGACCATGCGGTTGCGGAGATCGGCGCTGGCCCGCACCAGGAGCTGCGTCGTCCCCCGCGGGCGCACGCTCACCGTCATCCGCAATCCGCAACCGGACCGCGCTGCCCTCGTCGAGCACCATGCTCGCCGTCGAAGGACCGCACCCTGCGACGGTGGCAGCGAGGAGGAACGCGGCGCACCAGAGGGGAGCAAGGCGATGGGCGTTGGGCACAGCCATGGTCAGACCTTGTGGACCTCGAGGAAGCAGGCCTCGGAGAGCTTCTCGAAGAAGCCTTGGTAGAGCTCGGGATCGTCGAGCCGCGAGGTGGTGAGCTCTTGACCGTATTCACCGAACAGGGTGCGGGTGAAGGTGACCCGCACCACGGTCGTCCGCGGTTGGGGCGAGACCACGAGCGAGACGTGGAAGCGCTGGCTCGACTCGTCGCCGGCTCCCAGGCTGGCGAACACCGCGTCGACCGTCCCCGGGGCGGCGAGCGGCCGGATCTTCTCGCCGATGATCAGCCCGAGCTTCGGCTCCGATTCGGTCAAGGTGAACCCGAGATCCTGCAAGACCTGGGCGCTCGCCGCGAGGACCAGCGGCGAGTCGCTCGTCTCGAAGGTGCGGGTCTGGAGGGTGCGGATCTCCTCGGTGACCCGGTTGGCGACGAGGGCGTCGCCCGGCGGCTGCGAACAGCCGGCCACGGCCATCGCCACGCCGATCAGCGCCCCAAGCACCAGCCCGACCCCGGCTCGCAGCAGCCCGCCCATCGCTCAGAACCTCGAGGAGTGGTAGGCGAGATCGCGCACGTGGTGCTCGGTGTCGAACTTCACGATCACGGTGAGCGTGGACTGGCTCTTCCGCGTCTCGCCCGAGGCCCCGCCGATGGCCCCGAGGATGAGCCAGACACCGCCGCTTGAGTCGGCGTAGCGGACCTCGGTCGCGGCCCGGTCGTAGATCCAGACCTCGGTGCCGTCGGGATCGGTGGTGACGATGTTCGGGCTGCCGAGCACCTCGGCCACCTGCCCGCCGGTCATCCCCTTCTTGATCTCCGACTGGACCTTGCCGACGGTCAGGTTCGAGCTCGTCGCCCCCGCCGCCGGATCCGGCCCGGTGAGCGTGGTCTGTTGGCATCCCGCCGCGAGGGCGCTCGCGGCAACGATCGAAAGGCTGATGAGGTATCGCATGGCTGGCCCCTTCTCGGTCGACCCGAGGAGATGGTAGCCGAGCGTGTGCCGCTGCCGCGATTCCCCTACCGACGGGCGTCGGGATTGGCGTCGAGGACGCGCACCGACCCGTCGCCCGAGGCGACAGCCAGCAAGCGCCCATCCGCCCCGAAGGACAGGCCGCGGATCGTCCCGTTGACGGCGCGGAAGGAGGCGACCAGTTCACGCCGCCCGATGTCGAAGAGGCAGACTGCACCGTACCACGTGCCGGCCGCAAGGCGCGACCCGTCAGGCGAGACGCTCAGCGAGGTGACGAACTGCCGGGCCCCGTCGAGCGTGGCCAGGCACTCGCCGGACGCTGGCGACCAGATCCGCACCGTCTGGTCGCGCGAGCCCGAGTAGAGCTCGCGGTCCCCGATCCCCCAGGCCACGGCGAAGACGTCCCAATCGTGGCCCGAGAGGACCTTCGGCTCGCTCGAACCGTCGAACGACCAGATGCGCACCGTGCCGTCACGGGAGGCCGATGCGAGGCGCCGCCCGTCGTGGCTGAACGCGACATCGATCACCCGATCGGTGTGGCCCTCGTAGCTCTGGCGGAGGCTCCGCGTGGCCACGTCCCACACCCGCACCGTCTTGTCGCTCCCGACCGAGGCGAGCAAGGAACCATCGGGGCTGAAGCTCACCGCCCACACCGGGCCGGTATGCCCGCGGAGGACGGCGACCTCCTTCTGGGTAGCGAGATCCCAGAGGCGAACCGTGTCGTCCTGGCTCGCCGACGCGACGAGGGTGCCGTCCGGCGAGACGGCGACGTCGTAGACCCCGGCTTCGTGGCCCGCGAGGACACCTTGGGGCAGGGCGTGGTCGGCCTCCCAGACCCGCACCGTCCGATCGACGCCGCAGGAGAGGAGGCGGGCGGGCTGGTCCTTCCGGACCGTCGGCGCGAAGGCCACGGCAAGGACCGCCCCGTCGTGCCCGGCAAGCTCGCGGGCGGCGTTCACCGTCGACGTGCTCGCCTTCCACATCCGAATCGTTCCGTCCCAGGATCCCGAGACCAGCCGCTCGCTTCCGTCGAGGAAGGCCAATCCGTCGATCGCCCCGCGGTGCCCGACCGACGCCGACCGAAGCTTGCGACCGGCGACGTCGAGGATGGTGATCGGGCCGCTCCGCTGCCCGGCGGCGAGGAAGGCCCCGTCGGAACTCAAGGCCACCGAACTCACCAAGCTCAATTGGTCCCGCGAATGGGCGCTCACGATCTCCTCGCCCGTGCCGATGGCGTAGACCCGCATCTCGCCCTCCAGGCAGCCGATCGCGAGGCGATCGATGTCGGGCCGGAGGTCCACGGATCCGACCTCGCCGCCGGTCGTCCAGTCGCGCAGGCTGGCGAACCGTTCGGTGTCGCGCAGGGTGACCACCCCGTCCGCGGTCCAGGTGGCGAGTCGCGACCCGTCGGGGGCAGCACGCAGCCCCACCACGCCGGTGATGCCCTCGATCGCCCGCCGCGTCGGCGGATCGACGGCCAAATCCCACACCGCGAGGCCACCCGCTCCATTGCCCACCACCAGCGTGTCGGGGTCGGCGAAGGCCAGGCCCCTGAGCGCTCCCGCCGGCTCGGCCAAGCGATGGAGGATGGCCCCGTCGGCGGCCCGGACCACGGCGATCTCGCCGCGCTCCGAAGCAGCCGCGAGCGTGCCGCCATCGGGTGAGATCGCTCCTTCGTTGAGCGGCCGGATGCCGAGGTCGATGCTCTGCTCGGCGGCGAGCCCGCGTCCCGAGAAGGTGCGGACCCGCCCGTCCATCGCGACCGCCATCAGCCGGGATCCATCCGGGCTCGCAAGGAGGCGCAGGAACCCTGAACGCGAGGCCTGGAACTCGAGGATGCTCCGGTTGGTGAAGGCGTCAAGCCAGTTCCACTCCCAGCCCCGGTGCTGCTCGGGCGCCTCATCGAGGTAGCCGCGCATGCGGGAGTGGTCGCCGAACTGGAGCGAGGAGATCGCCGCCGCGATGTCCGCCGCGTAGGTGCGGGCGATCGCCGTGTCCCGCTCTGACCGGACCCGGGCCTCGGCCAGCTCGCGGTTCCGGAGTTCGTCGTTGGCCTGCAGGGCGAAGACGATGCTGACCACGGTGGCGACCACCAAGGCCAAGGCCACCACCGCCGCCGCCGCGACCGCCGCCCGGTTACGGCGGGCGAGGAGCCGCAACTGATAGAAGATCGTCGGCGGCCGGGCCTCGACCGTCTGGTGGTCGAGGTGCCGCCGCAGGTCGGCCCCCAGCGCCGCCACCGTGCGGTAACGCCGCTCGGGGTCCTTCTCCATCGCCTTCAGGAGAATGGACTCGAGGTCGCCCCGGAGCCGCGAGTCGATGGCCGACGGCCGCCGCGGAGCGACGTCGTGGATGATCCGGAGCGCTTCCGGGACCGGAAGCGCCCCGAGGTCGTGCGGCGGCCGGCCGCACAGGAGTTCGTAGAGGAGGACGCCAAGGGAGTAGACGTCGGTGCGGGCGTCGACGGTCGCGTTCGGCGTGCACTGCTCGGGGCTCATCGCGTTGAGCGTGCCGACGATCTGCCCGAGCGTGGTGTGCTGCCCGCGGGCCTCGTCGGCGGTCGAGCGGGCGATGCCGAAGTCGATCACCCGCGGCGAGCCGTTGGCGTCGACCAGGACGTTGCCTGGCTTCAGGTCGCGGTGGATCACGCCGTTCTGGTGGCCGTGCTGCACGGCGTCGCAGACCTTGACCATCAACTCGAGCCGGGCCCGCAGATCGAGGCCTTCCGCCTCGCAGAACTGGGTCAGGGTGCGGGCCCCTTCGATGAACTCCATCGCGAAGTAGGGGATCGCTCCGGCCCCGTCGTCGAAGGTGCCCGCCTCGTAGATGGGGGCGATCCCCGGGTGGCGGAGCTTGGCCAGGACTTCGGTCTCGAACTCGAAGCGCCGCAGGGCCGCGGTCCCGGCCATGCTGCGGCGGAGGACCTTGAGGGCGACCCGTCGTCGCGGCACCTCCTGCGTCGCTTCGT
Source organism: Phycisphaerales bacterium (assembly GCA_044224425.1). Classification (GTDB taxonomy): domain Bacteria; phylum Planctomycetota; class Phycisphaerae; order Phycisphaerales; family SM1A02; genus JAEUIT01. The sequence continues at coordinate 6,439 of JBGAKK010000100.1, read as the reverse complement.
AGACCGCGGCCATCCCGCCCACCCCGACCAGCCGCTCGAGGCGGAATCCGCGGATGACGGGAAGCCCCGGCTGGTCGCTCGAGCGCATGGCGTCGCGCACCGTCTTCCCCACCGGCGACTCGAGGAAGCGGTCGGTGCGGGAGAGGGCGGTCAGGAGCCCGCGCACGCGGTGCAGGAGTTCGGCGTCCCCGTCGCAGAGCCGCTCCGCCTCCTCCGTCCGCATCGCCTCGTCGATCGCGACCAACTGCTTCAGGATGGTGTGGGCCCGCCGGCCAATCGGCTCAGCCATTCGAGGCCCCTCCGTCCGGCTCGAGGCGGCAGTAGAGCCAGGCCTTGGCGCAGCTCCAGTCGCGGTCCACGCTGCGCGGGCTGATGGCGAGGTACTCGGCGACCTCGTCGTTGGAGAGGCCGCCGTAGAAGCGGAGTTCGACGATCTGGGCTTGGCGCGGATCGAGCTCGGAGAGCTCGCGCAAGGCCTCGTCGAGGGCGAGGACGTCGACGTCGATGCCGGCGGTCGCCAGTTGGATCTCTTCGAGCGGGACCCGCACCAGATCGCCGCCCCGCTTGGCGGCATGCCGGGCCCGGGCGTGGTCAATCAGGATGCGGCGGATGACCCGGGCCGCGACGGCGAAGAAGTGGAGGCGATCCCGCCAATCGGTGGACCGCTGGTCGATGAGCCGGAGGTAGGCCTCGTTGGCCAAGGCGGTCGGGTTCAGCGTGTGGCCGGCCCGCTCGCCCGCCATCTCGTGGGCGGCGAGACGCCGCAGGTCCGCGTAGATCGCCCCCAGCAGGGCGTCGACATCCCGACGCTCGCCCGAGGCAGCGGCCCGCAGCAACTGGGTGACGTTCTGGTCAGGTTCGGACATCGGATCCTCTTCAGAGGCGCTCCATCGGGCTGCTCCCCGCTGGCCTCGCCCGGCACAGTGCCCCGACCCATGACCCACGCACGTCCCGACCTTCGGACCCCAGTTGCCCTCACGCCGCGTCGGAGCCCGGCTCGCGGACCGGGCGCGACGGCAGCTTGACCACCGGGCGCGACTCTCGTCGTTCCGCTTCCTGGAGGGCGGCGCAGAGCTCGTCGATGGAGCCGCCCGAGGCGCGAAGCAACTGCTCGCGGTTGCGGCGCACTTCGTCGATGATCTGGTCCTGAGGGCGTGAATCGGCCACCGTCACGGCTCCATAAGCTCCTCTGGCGTGCAGAGGACGGGAGGATCGTACCCGCGCGACCGGAGGCAACGCTCGATCAGCGTCCGGGTTTTGGCATTGGCGATGTGCTTGCAGTTCCAGGTCAGCAGGTAGTCGATCCCGTTGTCGGCGGCCAGTGCCACATGGAGGGCGTCGACGGCGGCGTTGGCCGGCACGGCGGGAGCGCCCTCCGACATCCAATGTCGAACGAGATCCCCGCCAACGGGCATCCGCCTCGATCAACCCCCCGCGAGGCACTCGCTCCGAGCCAAGCCGAATCCCGATCCCCCCCTTGGTCGCACCTCCTCGCTCCGAAGCCCGCCTCAGCCGCCAAGGAAAAGCTCGCGACTTTCCGTGGCGCTTGGCGGCGACGCCCTCCGCGTCTTGCCGGCCAAGGGCCCCGCGACCAGTTCCGGGGCACCGGCACCCGCTTCACCAGAGGAAAGGCCTGCGCCATGAGCTCGTCCCGCCCCCGGTTCTCGATCGACCCCCGCGCCCCCCGCTTCATCGCCTCGGTCGGTGCGACCGCGGCGATCCTGTGCTCCGCCTCGACGGCCCTGGCCGTCAACCGCAACTGGATCGGCACCGACCATTGGGGTGACTGGAACCTCGCCACCAACTGGTCCCCGCTCGGCGCCCCCGGCGCGGCGGACTTCGTCTCCGTGGGCAACACCGCCCAGGCCGAGAACAGTTGGGCCGTCCTCGATGCCAACGCGACGATCGCCGGCCTCGCGGTCACCGATGGCATGGCCGTCTTCACCGACACGGCGCAACTCGTGGTGACCGGGGCCACCACCGTCTCGGGCTACAACAGCGACGGCGTGTTCGCCTATCCCTCGCGGGTCGAAGTCGGGCAGAGCCCCTTCGCCACCGATTTCTGGACCTCCGATCTCACGCTCAGCGACGGCGCGTGGCTGAGCCTCAACGACGGCGGCACGGCGTACGTCGACGACTACTTCCTGATCGGTACAGACTGCGCCTTGAACGGCGAAGGCACGCTTCGCCTCGGCGGCGACCAAGCCATTGCGATGAAAGTGAATGGCGGCATCGGCGCCGGCCTCGCCGGGCTGACCATCCTCCAGCAAGGGACCGGCCTCATCGACCTTGACGGCGACGTGGGGGGCGACCAGACGCTGACCGTGGCCCTCGCCAACCTCAGCCAGGATCTCTACTCCCACCTCACCATCGACGGCACCGCCCTCGCCGACCAGTTCGACGACGACATCCTGATCGGTGGCTCGAACGTCCTGACCATGTCGCTCGACGAGGGATGGGCCATGGGACCCGGCACCGAGCTCCGCTTCCTCGAGTGGGCGGGCGGTTCCCCCGATCCGGCCAAGCTCGCGGGCAGCCACCTCGACATGTACGGCACGATCAACGCGAGCGGCTCCAGCGTCCATGCCCTCATCACCGCTCCGCTCAGCCTGCACCCCGGATGCACGGTCACGATCGGCGAGGACGATCTCCTCGACATTTCCGGGGCGACGACGATCGAAGGCGGGAACCTCCTCGTCGCCGATGGTGGCATCCTGAACCTGCTCGCCGCGACCACCGTCCACGGCGGGGCGTTCAGCACCGCCAGCGAGGACGCCAACGTTAGCTCCGTGCGCCTCGCCGGCCCGACGACCTGGGACGGCGACGTGACCGTCCAGGGGATCCTCCGCCAGATCGGCGACGCCACCGTCTTCGGACCCACCACCATCAGCGGCGACCGCTTCGATTTCGACGGCGACGGCACGACGGCGTGGACGATCGGTAACGGCCTCGTCCTCAACGTCGACCACATCGACAACACCATCGAGATCGACTCCTTCGACGGGACCATGGACCTCCCCGCCAACTTCCTCGCCAAGCTCACCGTCCAGCTCACCGCCCCCGGCGCCCACTGGCTCATGAGCGGCACCCTCGACGTGGCCGGCGTCGGGGCCCTCACCTCGACCCGCCTCGCCGGGTCGAGCATGTGGCTCACCGGCGACATGAACGTCACCGGCCGCGTGGCCTCGGCCGCCCCCATCGTCGTCCGCGACTCGGGCGACGTGACCTTCACCAGCCCGACCGCCGCCCTCCGCTTCAACGCCCAAGGGTTCGTCCACCCGAACGCCGGCTTCTTCGGCGAAGGCATGGTCGAGACGGCGAGCGGCGGCGACCTCACCCTCGCCAGCGGGGCCTCGCTCAGCCTGGTCGGACTCAAGAACGCCGGCATCGCCCGGATCGGCGAGCCGATCGGTGTGGCCTTCGTCGATCGCTTCGAGAACACCTCGACCGGGGCCCTCTTCGTCGACATCGGAGGACCGCAGCAGGGCGCCGAGCACGACGCCCTCCTCGTCACCGGCGAGGGGACGACCCTGGCCGGCAAGCTGGTGGTCTCGATCGCCAGCACTGGCAACGGCTACTTCGAGCCGCACCCCGGCGACTCCTTCACCATCATCGAGTCGGACGGCCCGGTGGCCGGGGCCTTCCAGAACTCGCCGGTCTCCTTCGTCCCCGGCATGGTCTACCTGTGGACCGTCGCCACCCAGCCGCACAGCGTGGTGCTGACCCTCGCCAAGTCCGTCCCCTGCCCCGGCGACCTCGACGGCGACGGCCAAGTCGGGCCGTCGGACCTGGCGATGATGCTCGGCGCGTGGGGCCCCTGCAAGGCATGCGACGCCGACCTCAACGCCAGCGGAGCGGTCGACGCCGCGGACCTCGCCATGCTGCTCGGGGCGTGGGGGGCGTGCCAGTACTGAACTTCCCGCCTTCACACCGGCGCCGAACGCACCACCCGCCCCGGGACCCGCCAACGCGGAGTTCCGGGGCGGGCGTGCGTTGCGAAGGACGATGCCGAGTCGGGCTCGGTCAGCCCGACGCCTCTCCGGGGGAAGCAGACGCGGAGGCGAACGGCTCGGGCGGGCCCATCCTCACCCTGACGGCCCCCACCTACGACCTCGCGTCGAACATGAGCCAGCAGACCATCCAGCAGGGCCTCACCGCGGGCACGACCGCGGTGTCCTAACGGCATGACGCCCTCCGTTGCGAGAGGAACCGCTTGGTCGAGGTCGCCTTCGGGGGTACCCTCCGCTCAGCGATGGCCTACAACGCCCTCCACTGGCGCACCCTCAAGGTCGCCGACGCCACCGGCACCGGGAACGTCCCCGACGGCTCCGTCGACCAGGTCCGCCTCATGTACCACGGCCCCGACTGGCGCCTCCTCGAGGAGCGCGTCGACAAGGACGCCGCCTCCACCACCACCCTGACCAAGGTCTACGACGGCACCTGGGCCCTCTCCGGCGTCGACCGCCGCCACCAGTACCTCTGGGGCCCCCGCTACATCGACGACCTCCTCCTCCACCGCATCGACCGCAACAAGGACGGCGACTACGTCGACTCCACCGACGGGACCTGGTACCACCTGACCGACGCCCCATCGAACAACAGGGCCTCGAGCGTCTGCCTCCGGGACAAGACCGCCAAGGTCGTCGAGCGCGTCACCTACTCCGCCTACGGCGTCGCCCGCCACCTCTGGGCCCTGGTCGTCGAGGGCGAGGGCGACGTCGACACCTCGCGCGCCGCGGCGAGCGACAAGAAGATCGTCAGCGACATCGCCGGCGGCGGCCACAACACGATCGGCGACACCGCGGGGACCTACCCCTACCGGGCCGAGGCCGACCTCAACCGCGACGGCGTGGTCAACGCCACCGACACCGCCGCCGTGACCCCGGCCCAGGCCGCCCTCGCCGCCGGGCGGCTGAGCAGCATCGACGCCTCCCGAGGGCCCGACAACGTGATCGGCTGGGACGGGTACGTCGCCAACCAGGAGGCCGGCGTCCTGACGGTGCGGTTCAGGAGCTACGAGCCGGGGCTCGGGAGGTGGATGGAGAGGGATCCCAAGGGCTATGCAGAGCACACATCACTCTTCGATGGGTTTGGTTCATCGCCTTGCGATCGCGTTGATCCAACGGGTCTTTCCGATGAGCCGGGCTGGACTCGGCGCCCGGGGGTTGCAGGCAACCCACCCACCAACCCATGCTCAATCGTAATCGACGTGCAAGGTACGCATCCTGGCAGCCTGAAGATGGGCGAAGCGGGCATCGAACCAGATTTCGACTACATTACTACGATACATCCGGAGGCGCTGCGTGTGAGCGGCGTCAGCGATGCAATCCAGAAAATACAGGCCGTGGCTCAGCACTGCCGATCCCGATCCTGCTGCTCCAAGTGCTGCGTTCGCTTGCTTAGGTTCCACGGCCATGGCCTCGATGGCTTGATCAATCTCTGGGGCGACCAACAGTACGGTACAGACGGCGAATCGAGCTTCTTCTGGCGGACGACAGGCTCGAATCTGGACCGACTCGCCGAATTGGACGAGTACCTCTGCGACGACGCCGAAGTGCAGTTCCTCGGATGCAACGTCGGCGCAGCATATTTCGGCGGGCGGTTTCTCGAGAAGGCTCAGTCAGTCCTCGGCAAGCGCCGCAGGTTCGTTGCCTACAGATGCTACCTACAAGGCGAGGAGCCACTGGAGCCAGGCATGCTGCGATACATAGGCCCAGACGGCGTCCTCAATCCGCCGGAACCGACTCCGCAGATCCTGCCGTCGAACGACGCAACGTCGAGCATTCCGAAGGGATCGTGCGCATGCCAGTGACGCTCTTCGCGCAACGCGGACCGCGAGTCCTAGTCGGGCTCGCTCTCACGCCAGCAATCTGCTCGCTCCTCGCATGCGATCGCGGCAGGCCGGCAGCACCCCAGACGAGCAGGGTGCCCCGGGCGGACGTGACGGCCATCACTGCCACTCGCTTCTCTGACGGCAAGCTTCTGGGGCACTGGTCCCTCGATCAGCCCGAGAGCGGAGGCACTTCGCTGGTCAAGATCCTGGACCTCTTGGACAACTGCAAGTGGACCCAGGTGCAGTTGCCACCGGGGTACGACGGCGGGATCAAGCCGTTCATCCTGCACATCGCCCACTCGGCCTCGCCTAGCCAGGAGCTTGTGGTTGTCGGTTGGTGGCCATTCGTCGCGTACCTACACGACTACCGGATCGACTCGTCCGAGCGGTTCCCCGCGGAGGGCTCGCTCGACTGGTGATAGCCCCGATCAGTGGAGGTGCACCAGACGGCGCTTGTGGTCGGCATCGCGATGGCTCCAAACGTAGCCTGCCCCGCCAGGGCACCGCCAAAGGCGAGCCGGGCTCGGCAGCACTGCGAGGCTCGGAGCCTCTTGGCACCACCGGACTTCTCCTCGGGCACGACCGCGGTGTCCTACCGCCATGACG
>JBGAKK010000099.1:0-15426 GCA_044224425.1 Phycisphaerales bacterium | reverse complement strand
TTTTGCCGACGATCGCCCCGCCGGGCCTCGATATAGTCCGCACCCACCGTGGCATCGCTCCCCGCCCAGCTTCCCCGGCAATGCATCGTGGCCCTCCTGATCGTGCTTCAGGTCTGGGTCTCGGGCTTGCGCTTGCCCGGGGTCTGCGTGGCGAGCCCCGCCACGGCGGAGGCACCGACGGCGTGCGAACGCGGCGAGGCGGCGGCCCACGACCACGGCTGCCTGCCACAGCCGGCCACGCACGACGAGGGCCCCTGTTGCTCGCATCGCCCGCTCGACGACGCCACGCGGCCCAGCGGCTCGACGCCGCTCCCGCCCCCGCCGGTCGCCATCGAGGTGATGCTGCCAGGCACCACGCCGGTCGAGCCGGTCCAGGTGCGCTCGGACACCGCCTCGGCCCGGATCGTCCGCCCGCCGCCTGACCTGCCGGCGATCCGGATCATCCAGCTCCAGGTGTGAATTCCTGCCAGGCCTGACCTGCCACGCGCCGCCCGTCGCGGCGCGGGCTGTTGTCGCCGCGCCCGCGCGGCGAGTCACCTGCCAGGGACCCACCATGATCCCCACCTGCGCCCGCCAGCGACTGGCGGGGGCGATCCTCGCCTCCAGCCTCGCTCTCGCGGCCTGCGCCAGCTACGAGCCGAAACCGATCGACCTCCTCGCCCATCGCGACGGGTTCGTGGCTCGGCTGCCAGCGCCGACCCAACTCGCCGCGATCGGCTCCCAGGGAGCCGCCTCGGCCTCGCCCGCTGTCGAACTCGCCGACGGTGTCTCGCCCTACGAGGGCGAACTCATCGCCCTCGTCTTCAACCCCGACCTGCGCCTGGCCCGGGCCAAGCTCGGTGTCGCCGAGGCCACGCGGTCCACCGCGGGATTGTGGGACGACCCCGTCCTCGCCGCCGACATCGCGAAGATCGTCCCCTCGGTCGCCGAGCCCTGGACCTACGGGATCTCGCTCGGCTTCACCCTGCCGATCTCGGGGCGCCTCGCCGCGGCCCAAGCGGTGGCCGACCTCGCCACGCAACTCGAGCTCCGCCGCGTGGCGGAGGCGGAGTGGGCGACGCGGCTCGCCGTGCGCGAGGCGTGGGTGCGGTGGAGCACGCTGCGGGCCCGCGCTGCCCTGGCCCGCGAACTCCTCGCTCGCATCGAGGAGGTCGGCCGCATCGCGACGCGGCTCGAGGCAGCGGGTGAGCTATCCCGGGTCGAAGCCCGGCTCTTCCGCATGGAAGAGACCTCGCAACGTCGGGCCTGCTCGCAACTCGATGCGGCCACGGTGGACGCCGAGCTCGCCCTGCGAGCCTTGCTGGGCCTCGCCCCCGAGGCGCCGTTGGCCTTCCAGCCTACGGTCGAGTGCCCGACCCTGCCGAGCGACCGCGCGGGGCGCACCGCGCTCCTCCTGGAACGGGACGAGACGATCGCCGTGGCCCAAGCCGCCTACGAGGTCGCCGAGGCCGAGCTGGCCCGCGAGATCCGCGAGCAATACCCCGACCTCACCATCGCTCCCGGCGGCGGCGCGGACCAGGGCCCGGGCCAGGTGCTCCTCGGCCTGTCGCTTCCGCTCCCCTTCTGGAACCGCAACCAAGCGGGCGTCGCCATCGCCCTCGCCGAGCGGCATCACGCCGGCGTCGTCCTCGAGACGACCGTCGAGGCCCGCCACGGCGAACTTGCCCGCCGCGAAACCCGGCTCGCCGCAGCGACGGTCGATCGCCAACTGCTCGAGGCCGATCTCGTCCCGCTCGCCGAGGCCGAGTACGCCGAGGCCCGCCGCATCGCGGAACTCGGCGAGATGAACACGGTCGTCCTCCTCGATGCCCTGGCCCGCGATGTCGAGGCCCGGAACGCTCTCCTTGAAGCCCACGAACGCGAGGCCGTCGCCGGCCTCGCCGTTCTCGCCCTCCTTGGTCCCGCTCCCTCCGACCGGAGGTCCGCCCCATGATGCTCGCTCCCCGCACCCTCCATCGTCTGGTCGCCGCGGCGATCGTCCTCTCCGCGCTCCTTCCGCTCGCCGCCTGCTCCAAGCGAAGAATGCCGCCCCCGCCCGCCTCGCCCGCTGCCGAAGCGGAGCACGACCACGATCACGGCGCGGGAGGCGAGGCCGAGCACATCGAGCTGCCTGCCGCGGTCCGCGAGAACCTCGGCGTCACCTTCGCCACCGCCGAGGTCCGCTCCGTGGCCACCACGCGGCGCTTCCCGGGTCGCTTCGAGCTCCTTCCCGAGGCTCGCCGCGAGTACCGCGCCCCAGCCGCCGGACGGGTCGAACTCCTCGTCGCCCAGTTCACCCCGGTCGAGGTCGGCACGCCGCTCTACCGGCTCGACGCCCCGGCATGGCGCGAGCTCCAAGAGAAGCTCGCCGCGACCGAGGCGGAACTCGAGCAGGCCATCGCCCGCCGCGACTCGATGGTGCCCCTCCGCGAGGCCCATCGCGTCCACGAGCGGAGCCTTGCCACCAAGGTCGACCTCCTCAACGAGCGGGTCTACCAGCTCAAGAGGCTGCGCGACGAAGGCGGCGGCTCGGCCCGCGACCTCGCGGAGACCCAAGCGTCGCTCAATGCCACCCAAGCCGAGCTCGCCGACGTGATGGAGAAGGATGCCGAGCTCGCCTCGCGGACCCGCGAGTTGAGCGTCGAGGTCGAGGCCGATCGGGCCCGGCTCGACCTCCTCTTCGCCAGCGCCGCCAGCATGACCGGCCTCCCCATCGAGGCCCTGCGCGAGGTCGAGGGCACGCCCGGCGCACCGCGCTGGCGGCGGCTCACCGCGATCGAGGTGCGGGCGCTGGCCTCCGGGGTGGTCGCCTCGCTCGAGGCGACGCCGGGCAGCGTGGTCGAGACAGCCAGCCTCGTCCTCACCACGGTCGAACCGGACCGCCTCCGCTTCCGAGCGGTCGCCCTGCAGGCCGATCTCGACCGCCTCGCCCCGGGGATGCCCACGGCGATCGTGCCGGCCCGCGGGGTGGCCAGCCTCGGCACGGCGATGGCCGGTCCACTCGCCATCGACCTCCGCGGTGATCCCACCACCCGCACCATCGACCTCCTCGTCACCCCGAGCGCCCTCGAGCGCTGGGCCCGCGACGGCGTCTCGGCCCACCTCGAGGTGCAGCTTGCTGGCGGCACCGCCGAAGTCGCCGTCCCGTTGTCCTCGATCGTGCGCGACGGGCTGAAGGCGATCGTCTTCCGGCGGGCGGCAGACGACCCGGACGAAGTGGAACGGGTCGCGGTCGACCTCGGCATCCACGACGGACGCTGGGTGGTGGTGAGGTCTGGCCTCGCGGCCGGCGACCAGGTGGTCGTCGACGGAGCCTATCCGCTCGCCCTGGCGACCTCCGCCACCGCCCAAAAGGGCGGCCACTTCCACGCCGACGGCACCTTCCACGAGGGCTCCCACGAGGGCGACGCCCCGCCCTCGCCCGCTGGCGGCGGAGCAAGCGAGGCCGATCACGACCACGACCATGACCATGGCCACGGAAAGGAGACGCACTGATGCTGCGCCGTATCCTCGCTTTCTCCATCCACCACGCGGGTCTCGTCGTGGTCTGCGCCGGGCTTCTCCTCGCCCTCGCCGTGGCCCGCATCGCTTCGATGCCGGTCGATGTCTTTCCCGAGCTCAACGCCCCCACCGTGGTAGTGATGACCGAAGCCGGCGGCCTGGCCGCCGATGAGGTCGAGTCGACCGTCACCATCCCCATCGAGACCGCGGTCAACGGCCTGCCTGGCGCCCGTCGCGTGCGTAGCGCGAGCGCCACCAGCCTCTCCATCGTGTGGGTCGAGTTCGACTGGGGCAGCGATCTCCACCTGGCCCGGCAGATGGTGGCGGAGCGGCTGGCCGGCGTGCAGGACGCCCTTCCCGCCGACGTGCACGCCGAAATCGCCCCTCTCACCTCGATCACCGGCGAGATCATGCTGCTCGCCCTGCGCTCGAAGGGCGACGCCGTCTCGCCGCTCGACCTCCGCACCTACGCCGAGTTCGATCTCCGGCCTCGCCTCCTGGCCGTGTCCGGGATCGCCCAGGTCTCGGTGATCGGCGGCGAACTCCCCCAGTACCAGATCGAGGTCCGCCCCGAGCGGCTCACCCTGCACGGCATCTCGATCGACGAGGTGGTCTCCGCGGCGTCCGAGGCCCACAGCACCGCGGGCGCCGGCTACCTGGCGAATGTCGACCACCTCGAGCTCCCGGTGCGCCAACTGGCCCGGGTCCGCTCCGTCGAGGACATCCGGGCCACCCTCGTCCGCTCCGAGAAGGGCGCCGCCATCACCATCGGCGACGTCGCCGACGTCGTCCTTGGCCCCGCCCCCAAGCGCGGCACCGCGGCGGATCGCGGCATGGCCGCGGTCGTCCTGAGCGTGCAGAAGGCCCCGGGCACCAACACGCTCCTCCTCACCGAGCAACTCGACAGCCTCCTCGACCGCATCGAGCCCACGCTCCCGCCAGGCATGGAGCTCAACCGCGAGGTCTTCCGGGCCTCGCGCTTCATCGACCGCTCGATCGACAACGTGGTCCATGTCCTGCGCGATGCGACCATCATCGTGGTCGCGATCCTCGTCCTCTTCCTGATGAACCTGCGGACGACGATCATCACCCTCACCGCCCTGCCCGTCTCGCTGGCGGCGGCGATCCTCGTCCTCGATGCCCTCGGGCACTCCCTCAACGTGATGACGCTGGGCGGCCTCGCCGTCGCCATCGGGGCCCTGGTCGACGACGCCATCATCGACGTGGAGAACGTCTATCGCCGCCTGAACGAGAACGCCGCCCGACCGGCCGACCGGCGGCGGCCGCTGGCCACGGTGGTGCTCGAGGCAAGCAACGAGATCCGCCCCTCGATCGTCTTCGCCACGGTCATCATCTGCCTCGTCTTCGTCCCGCTCCTCTTCCTGCATGGGCTCGAAGGGCGCTTCTTCCGCCCGCTCGCCATCGCCTACATCGTCTCCACCCTCGCCTCGCTCGCCGTGGCCCTGACCCTGACCCCGGCCCTCTGCCGACTGGTCCTCCGCGGTCGGGCCGGGGCGACGGATGCCTCGGCCGACGGCTTCGTCGTCCGCTGGCTCAAGGCGGCCTACGCCCCCAGCCTGGCCCACGCCCTGCGCCGCCGTTGGCTCGTCCTGGGGGCGAGCGCCGCCCTGGCCCTCGGGGCGCTCCTCCTCGGCAGCCGCTTCGGCACCGCCTTCCTTCCCACCTTCAACGAAGGGACGTTCACCGTCTTCCTCATGGCCCCGCCGGGGACGAGCCTGGAGGAGAGCGATCGCCTCGCCAAAGGCGTCGAGCGGCGGCTGGCCGCGATCCCCGGCGTCGAGAGCGTCACCCGCCGCACCGGGCGGGCCGAACGCGACGAGCACGCCGAACCGGTGAGCAGTTCCGAGATCGAGGTCACCTTCGGCGCTGGCCACGATCGCGACGCGGTGCGGCGAGCGATCGACGAGGTCCTCGCCGGCGTGCCGGGCATCACCACCATGGTGGGCCAGCCCATCGAGCACCGCCTCTCGCACATGCTCTCCGGGACGCCGGCGGCGATCGCCATCAACGTGTACGGCGACGACCTCGAGACGCTCCGCTCGGTGGCCAAGGAGATCGAGACCGAGCTCCGCGGCATCGAGGGAGCCCGCGACGTGAACGCCAACCGCGAGGTGATGGTCACCTCGCTCCCCATCCGCTATCGGCACCAGGACCTCGCCGCCGCCGGGCTCACCCCGGCCGCCGCGGCCCGCGAAGTGCAACGGATGCTGCACGGCGAGAAGGTGGCCGAGATCGCCGACGGCGCCCGCCGCATCGACCTCGTGGTGCGTCTTGCCCCCGAGGAGCGGGAACGGGTCGAGCAGCTTGCCGAGCTGCCCTTGCACGGGAGCGGCGGGGCTCGCGTGCGGCTAGGCCAGGTCGCCGACATCGGCCCCGAGCGCACCAGCAATCTCGTGGCCCGCGAGAACGCCCGGCGCAAAGCCGTCGTCTCCTGCAACGTGGCCGAGGGGCACAACCTCGGCGACCTCGTGGCGGAGGTCCGGGAGCGGGTTGACCCGCTGGTCCGGCGGGCCGGGTGCGACGTCAGCTACGGCGGCCAGTTCGAGGCCCAGCGCTCCGCGGCGAGGACCATCGGGCTGCTGGGGGCCGCTGTCGCCCTCGTCATGTTCCTCCTCCTCCAACTCTCGACCGGCTCGGCCCGGACCGCGGCCCTCGTCATGGTCAACCTGCCGCTCGCCCTGATCGGCGGCGTCGCCGCGATCTACCTGTCCGAGTCGCCCTCGATCGTGGGCAACACCCTCGCCCTCGCCGGCCTCTCCTCGCGGCCCTTTGTCGCTCCGGTCCTCTCGATCGCCAGCATGGTCGGCTTCGTGAGCCTCTTCGGGATCGCGGTGCGGAACGGACTGCTCCTCGTCAACCACTACGACCACCTCCGCACGGTGGAAGGAGCGAGCGTCCGCGATGCGGTGGTCCGCGGCTCGGAGGAACGGCTCGTCCCCATCCTGATGACCGCCCTGACTGCTGCCCTCGGCCTCCTTCCGCTGGCCTGGGCGGGGAGCCAGCCGGGGAGCGAGTTGCTCGCCCCGCTGGCCGTGGTGGTCCTAGGGGGATTGCTCTCCTCGACCGCCCTCAACTTGATCGTGGTTCCGGTGGGCTACGCACTGGTCCACCGCGAGTCGGCGTCTAGGATGGAGGCCCTTCGCTCCACCAAGGTCCCAGCGCCATGAGTACCCACCACCCGACCGACCCCCAATCCGTCCGCGACACCGTCCGCGCCGGCTACGCCGAGATCGCCAAGTCCGGCGTCTGGCTCGGTTCAAACGGACCGCAGGACGCCCCCGCCAAGGACGGCTGCTGCGGAGGCGGCGGCTGCTGCGGCCCGACCACCGTCGACGCGGCGACCCTCGCCGCCCGGATCGGCTACGCAGCGGACGACCTCGCCAAGCTGCCCGAGGGAGCCAACCTCGGGCTCTCCTGCGGCAACCCGGGAGCGATCGCCGCCCTTCAGCCGGGCGAAGTCGTCCTCGACCTCGGCTCGGGGGCCGGCTTCGACTGCTTCCTCTCGGGACCCAAGGTCGGCGACGAGGGCCGCGTCATCGGCGTCGACATGACGCCCGAGATGCTGGCCAAGGCCCGCCGCAACCTGGCCAGCTACCGCGAGCGGACCGGCCTCGACAACGTCGAGTTCCGCCTCGGCGAGATCGAGCACCTCCCGGTCGCCGACGAGAGCGTCGACGTGGTGATCTCCAACTGCGTCCTCAACCTCTCCCCCGACAAACCGCAGGTGTGGCGCGAGATCCACCGCGTCCTCAAGCCCGGTGGACGCGCGGTCATCTCCGATCTCGCCCTTCATCGCCCGCTGCCCGCCGAGGTCCGCTCCATGGTCGAAGCCTTGGTCGGCTGCGTGGCCGGAGCCGTGACCGTCGATGACACCACCCGCTTCGCCCTCGACGCCGGCCTCCGCGACCTCGAGCTCCTGCCCCACGACGACTACGTGAAGAGCATGGAGAGCTGGCACGACCCGCTCTACCAGGCCATCCTCGCCAAGCTCCCCACCGGCACCACCGCCGCCGACTTCATCACCAGCCTCGAAGTGATCGCCTTCAAGCCCAAGGCCTGCTGCGGCGGCGGCTGCGGCTGCGGCAGCGGCTCGGGGTGCTGCGGCGGCTGATCCCCGCTCCTTGACCCCGTTACTTCACCGACACCAGCCTCGCCCCGCCGTCCTCGTAGACCACGTCGACGGTGGTGAACTTGAACTGCGTGGCGACCCGCGGCGTCAATCCGACGCGGAAGCTGTTGCTGCCAGTCTTCCGCAGGAGGACGTCCGGCCCGAGGTAGCCGAAGCCCATGCGGTTCAAGGTCTCCATGAGCTGCCGACGGTTCTTCTTGCACCAGGTGCTGAAGGCCTTCTTGCCCTGGCCCCGGGAGTCGAGCTCGTATTGCTCGCGGGAGCCCTTCGAGACCATCTGGTCGTAGAACTCCGCGTAGCGCTCGTCGCGGATCGACTGCATGAAGTTCCCGATCACGTGCTCGGGAAGGAAGGCCCGCATGGTGACCGTGCCGTCCTCGTGCTCCTCCCAGAGTGGCGTGGGCTCCTCAGCGTCCGGCTTGCCGTCGCCGTCCTTGTCGACCGCCCGCGTGGCGCCGCTCGTCTTCGACTTGAGGGCCTCCTGCTCGCTCGGCAAGGGCTCGGTCGAGAACTTGACCACGGTGCCGTCGGGGGCGGTCCATTCGTCCTGCAGCTCCGTCTCGGAGGCCTGGTAGTAGAAGGACGGCCGCTGGTGGTACTCGATGCGGTAGGGCTGGCAGCCGATGGCGACGAGGACAGCGAGCGCCGCCAGGGCGCCGCATGGCCACCTCGACCATCGCCTCGCTTCCGCCATCGCGGGGGTCTCTCCGGAGTCCGTGGGGGCCTCAGCCGGCCGTGACGCTTTCTTTCCGCAGCCCGTGGATCATCGGTTGCGACCGATCGATCGACCAGAGGGCATGCACCGCAAACGCCGGATCGCTGGCCGGGTAGTCGACCCGGCAATGGGTTCCCCGGCTCTCCTTCCGCCAGCACGCCGCGTGGGCCATGAGGCTGGCCACGGTCAGGAGGTTCTGGACCTCCCAGCCGCCAAGGTCGTCGAAGATCTTGTCGAGCGAGTACCGGCTCCAGAAGCCGAGCATGTCCTCGGCGTCGGCCAGCCGACCGCCGTGCCGCTCGATGCCCACGTTCCGCCACATGGCGCTCCGCAGGCTGGAACGGACGTCGACCACGTCGAGCTCCGCCTTGTCGCTCGGCCGGATGTCGCTGACCACCTGGACCGGGGCCCGATTGGCATCCATCCGTTCTGCCACCGCCCGCCCCACGCGGGCCCCGAAGACAAGGCCCTCGAGCAGGCTGTTGCTGGCCAGGCGGTTGGCCCCGTGCAGGCCGTTGCAGGCCACCTCGCCGACCGCGTAGAGCCCCGGCACGTTGGTCCGCCCGTGGAGGTCGACCCACACCCCGCCGATCGTGTAGTGGGCGGCGGGATGGACGGGGATCAGGTCGCGGCCCGGATCGAGGTCGTAGGTCCGGAGCAGTTCAGCGAGGCCCGGGAAGCGCTTGGTGAAGCGCTCCGCTCCGAGGTGCCGGACATCGAGGAAGACGTTCGACTCCTGGGTGCGGGCGAGGTGGGCCATGATGGCCCGGCTGACGATGTCGCGGGGGGCGAGCTCGGCCAGCTCGTGCTGCCCGACCATGAAGCGGTTGCCGCGGCGATCGACGAGATGGCCGCCTTCGCCGCGGATCGCCTCGGAGAGGAGGGCCCGGCTGGCCCCGGCGATGTAGAGCGTCGTCGGGTGGAACTGCATGAACTCAAGGTCGGTCACCATCGCCCCGGCCCGCCACGCCATGGCGATGCCGTCGCCGGTCGCGACCTTCGGGTTGGTGGTCTCGCGATAGACCTGCCCTGCCCCGCCCGAGGCGAGGACCACGGCCTTGGCCCAGATGATCTGGAGGCCGTAGCGCGGGTGATGCGTGATAGCCCCGAGGACCGGCGTGCCCGGCCCGCCAGCGGTGATCAGGTCGAGGGCGAAGCAGCGGTCGAAGAGCCGGAGGTTGCCGCCTTGGCTGGCCACGCCGCGGGCCCGCTCGAGCAGCGTGCGGGCGAGTTCCTTGCCCGTCGCATCGCCGTGGGAGTGGACGATCCGGTTCCGGTGGTGCCCGCCCTCGCGGCCAAGCAGCAGGCCGCCTTGCGGATCGCGATCGAGCCGCATGCCCCAGCCGATCAAGCGGTCGATCTCGGCCGGGCCCTCCTCGACGACGGTGCGCACGGTCTCGTCGGAGCAGAGCCCGGCCCCCGCCACCAAGGTGTCCTCGACGTGGAGGACGCTCGAATCGTCGGCCCCGAAGACGGCGGCGATCCCGCCTTGGGCCCACGCCGTGTTCGAGAAGTCGAGGGCGTCCTTGGCCACCACGATGACGTCGCCATGCTCCGACGCCTCGAGCGCCGTTCGCAGGCCGCCCACCCCGGTCCCGATCACCAAGGTGTCGGTGACGATGTGGGGGAGCAGCATGCTCCGGAACGGGATGAGGTATCGGCGGATGACGAGCGCTTCGGTCATCGAGGTGCCCCGCGGTCCGGAGATCAGGAGGGCTTCTTCGGCTCGCCGGCCGGCTTCCCGGCGCCCGGCCCGCCCGAGCCGTGCGGCCCTTCCGGCGCCGCGGGCGGATCGGTCGGCATCACCCAACGGCCCACGTAGAGCTGCGAGCTCTTGTCCGCGGAGCGCTGGCCGGTCCACATCATCCACTTCCCGTCGTGGCTAAAGACCGGGAGGACGTCCGCCCCGTCGGCGAAGGTCACCCGCCGCGGGTAGGTGCCGTAGCGGGACTGCTTCACCCCGTCACGGTCGATGACGCCGGCATCGATGGCGAAGACCTCGTAGTTGCGATGGCTGGCAGCGGAGGTGGCGAAGACCACGAACTTCCCGCTGGGGTGGAAGAACGGGCACCAGTTGACGTTGGCATCGCGGGTGACGGCGTGTTCTTCGGCGATCCCCGTGATGTGCCCTTGCCCGTCGAAGGCGAGGTCGGCGACGTAGACCTGGAGGAGGTTGTCGCCGCGGCGATCGGAGCGGTAGACGATCCGCTTTCCTTCCGGCGAGAAGAAGGGCCCGCCGTCATAGCCGGGGGCCACGACCAGCGGCTTCTTCTCCCCCGTCTGGCGGTTGAGGAGGAAGAGGTCGCCCTGGTTCTGCGAGAGGTCGCAATAGATGAGGTACTTGCCGTCCGGGGAGATCGACCCTTCGGCGCAATACGCCTTGCCGTCGCCGACCACCGGCATGAGCGACTCCGGCGAGCCGTCGGCCTTCTTGAGGTCGACCATCACGATCCGCATCTCGGGCGGGAACATCCAGCGATAGCGGCCGCTGCCGCGCTGGTAGCCGGGCGGGGCGCTCTCGGTCGGCTTGCCGACGGTGGTCGCGAAGTAGAGGGTGTTGTTGTCCTTGGGGTCGAACCAGCCGCAGGTGTTGGCGCTGCCCTTGGGGCTGACCCGCTTGATGTTGGCGATCCCGGTGATGGCGTCGCCCTTGCGGACCACATCGCCCACGTACATGGCGTAAAAGTCCTCGGGCTCCGAACCGTCGGTCGGCCGCTCCACGGCCTGGAAGACGATCTTCGAGTCGTCGGCCGAGAAGTAGGCCTCACCCGCCTTCACGAACCGCTCGGGGGTGGTCAGCGGCGTCTCGTCGGCCAGGATCCCGGCCTCGAGGGTCTTCCAGTCGAGGGGAGCTTCGGCCGGCGGGGCGCCAGTTGGGGCACCAGTTGGAGCGCCAGTCGGGGCGGCCTGGCCACCGGCGTGCGGGTTGGCGGCGCCACCTGAGGTCTGGGCGTGGGGGTTGCTCGCTTGGAGGGCGAGGAGGGCGACGAAGAGGCTCAACGACATGACCGACGGCTCCGAAAAGGGCGAAGAGGTAGTCTACGGGCGGTGCAGGTCCTCCACCACGACCGCTGGATCGTTGTCTACGACAAACCCTGCGGCCTCCTCTCCGTCCCGGGTATCGGGCCCGAGAAGGCCGACTGCCTCGTGGCCAGAGCCCAAGGGGAGTTTCCCGGGGCCCGGATCGTCCATCGCCTCGATCGCGACACGAGCGGGGTCATCGTTCTTGCGTTGGATGCTGATACCCACCGCGAACTCTCCCGGCAGTTCCAGGATCGGGAGACGGAGAAGACCTACGAGGCGCTGGCCGGCGGACACGCCGCGTTCGACGAGGGCCTGATCGACCTCCCGCTCCGAAAAAACGCGCTTGGTTCCGCGATCCAGATCGTGGACCCCGAGTTGGGCCGCCCGGCGCAGACGCGGTATCGCGTCCTCGAGCGGCTCTCGTCCCCCAACCGCACCCGCTTCGAGTTGAAGCCGATCACCGGGCGCAGCCACCAACTGCGCGTCCATCTCGCCTCCCTCGGGCATCCCATCCTCGGCGACGAGCTCTACGCCCCCCCCGAGCTCCACGCCCTTTCCCCGCGACTCGCCCTCCACGCCCGCGTCCTCGTCGTCACCCATCCCGCGACGCGGGTCCGGATGTCGTTCAGCGCCCCCTGCCCCTTCTGAGCGCCAAGCGGCGGAATTCCCGCTGCTACACTGCCCCGCGCCCCGTAGCCCAACTCGTGTGAGGTGAGAAATGGCCAGTCCTGCGCGCCCAGGCTTCGTCTCGTTAGCAGGGAGCACGCTCGTCGCGTCGGTCTCGATGGCTGCGAGCAGCATCACCAGCACCTACGTCGGGCCCGACCTCGGCTTCTGGAACGACGTCGCCAACTGGAACGCCGGCATCCCCATGAACGCCGGCGGAACCACCTTCGTCGCCGCCATCCCCTCGCCGCTCCTCGTCCAACAAGACATCAACGTGACGATCGACGGCGTGGACATCGAGCCCGACGCCTACATCGTGGTCCTCAACGGGCGTTCCCTGACGCTCGCCGCGCCGCTCCAACTCAACGACGGCGACCTCCGGCTCGGCTCGACCGGGGCGCTAACCGACCTCAAGCTCAACAGCGACGTGGTCTTCGACGGGATCGGCTACCTCGAGCTCTTCGGCAGCGTGAACAACCGCGTCTACGGCACGAACGCCGTGCGCCGCCTCACCAACAACGAGTTCCACTCGATCTACGGGATCGGGCAGTTCGGGGCCAACACCTCGCTCCACCTGACCAACAACGGCTACATCGAGTCGGGGACGAGCGCCACGCTGACCATCGACCTGGTGGGGACGAGCTCCGACAACTTCAACAACGGGCTGATCCTCTCCAATCCTGGCGGCACGCTCGTCCTGCAAGGGACGGCCATCGACAACACGCTCGGCGAGCTCTACTGCTCGGCCGGCAGCACCTTCAACATCACCAACTCGACGGTGGTTGGCGGCCTCCTGGCCTGCGAGCCAACCGGGAACCTCGCCGTGGTCTCGACCGGGATCCTGATCGACCCGATTCTCCAAGGCACGCTGCGGGTCCCGAACGGACAGGTCCTCGACCTAAAGGGCACGGTCCTCAACCTCGACCTGATCGCCGTCCAGTCGGCAGCAGCGAACACCGACGTGCGACTCTCGGGCGATGCCCTCCTCACCGGCGGCGGGATGATCGAACTCCAGACCGGCACGGGCAACCGGATCTACGGCACCGGCACCCCCCGGCGGCTCACCAACGCCGACGACCACACCATCAAGGGGGTCGGCCAGCTGGGGGCCAACCTCTTCCTCCTCCTCTCGAACCAAGGGCTCATCCAGTCGGGGTCGAGCGGCACGCTGACCATCGACCTTGCCGGCACGGTGGCCGACAACTTCAACCTCGGCCTGATCGAGGCGGTCGCCGGCGGGACGGTCGCCTTCCAAGGGACGCAACTCGACAACACCCGCGGCACGGTGCAGGCGACCGCCGGCGGCGCGGTGAGCATGGCCAACAGCCAGCTCCACGGGGGCGTCCTCCTCGTCGAGCCGGGCGGCACGGCCACCTTCCAGTCGGGCACCGTCCTCGACGAGATCGAGCTCGTGGGCACGGCTCGCGTCCCCAACGGGCAGGCTCTCGAGGTGACCGACTCGTTGGTCAACGACGGGATCCTCTCGCTCCAGTCGACCGGCAGCGTCACCGAGCTTCGCCTTGCTGCCGACACCGCGTTCAGCGGCTTCGGGGCCGTTGAACTCCTCAACGTCTCGACCAACCGGATCGTCGGCTCGACCATGGTGCGGCGCCTGGCGAACGGACCGGACCACACCATCCGCGGCATCGGGCAACTCGGGGCGAACACCCTGCTGACGCTCGCCAACGCGGGGACGGTCGCCGCCACCGACGGCACCACTCTCACCGTCGACCTGGTCGGGACCAGCCTCGACAACACCAACACCGGTTTGTTCGTCGCCCATCCGCTCGGCACCTTGGTCGTGCAAGGGACCGAGCTCGACAACACCGGCGGGCTCCTGTACGCCGACACCGGCGGCAACCTGACCATCGCCAACTCGACCATCGCGGGCGGAGACATCGCGAGCGCGCCCGGCGGCGACCTCAGCGTCTCCGGCGTGGCCAAGCTGGTCGGAACCGGAGTCGAAGGCACCCTCCGCGTCCCGAATGGCCAGGTCCTCGAGATAGCCGACACGATCACCGACGACGGCACCGTCCTGGTCCAGTCGGCGGGCTCCCCCACCGACCTCCGCGTCGTGGCCGACGCCACGCTCGACGGCGCGGGGAGGCTCGACCTCTCCGGACCGACTGCCCGCGTCTACGGCAGTGGCGGCACCCGGACGCTCACCAACGGCCCCGCGCACACCATTGCCGCCAGCGGCTCGGGCGGCGGCCAGCTCGGCCTCGACACGCAGCTCAACCTCGTCAACCAGGGATGGATCGACGTCTCCGAGGCCTCGCTGACCATCGACCCCACCACGACCTTCGCCAACCAAGGGACGACTTGGGTCGGACCGGGCCAGACGCTGACCTTGGGGAGCGGCACGACTTCGACCTCCGGACTGCTCGAAGTCGACGGCACCCTCGCCGCCAGCGCAGCGACGCTCGTCGCGACCGGCGGAACGGTCAGCGGCGACGGGACGATCCAAGGCTCGCTCGCGGCAACCGGCGGCTTCGTCGCACCGGGCTCGAAACTCGGCGTCCTCACCATCCAGGGCTCGCTCAGCCTCAGCCAGAACGGCGGGCTCGAAGCGGTCGTCGCCGACTACGACCGAGCCGGTCCGACCGACCGCCTCGTCGTCACCGGCCAGGCGACGCTCGGCGGCACGCTCGCGGTGAGCCTGGCGCCCGGCTTCCGCCCGGCGCCGAGCGACGAGTTCACCATCCTCAGCTGCGCGAGCCGGAGCGGCACCTTCTCGAGCGTAGCCGGCTGCGAGGCGGTCGACGTGATCTACGGAGCGACCAGCGTGAAGGTCCGCTTCACCGGCGGATCGACCTCGAGCGGCCCCGACCTGAACGGCGACGGCGTGGTGAACGCAGCCGACCTCGCCATCCTCCTCGGCGCCTGGGGCCCCTGCCCGAACCCGTGCTGTGCCGCCGACCTCGACGGCGACGGCCAGGTGAGCGCGAGCGACCTCGCCATCCTCCTGGGCGCGTGGGGCTGAGCGGGCGACCGGTCCCTGCATCCGGATAGCCGCAGAGGCGCAGAGGGCGCAGAGTCCCTCGCAGAGCAGTGAATCGAATTGGGTTTCGGGTCGAGCTGCGGTGGACGCTCGATCCCAAGCAGCGGTTAGACAGCGCGGACGGTCACCCTGCATCCCCGTCGTCGGTTCCGCTCCCCTTCGCGTCTTCGCGGCTTCGCGTGAAACCGGTCTTCGCATCCGGATAGCCGCAGAGGCGCAGAGGGCGCAGAGTCCCTCGCAGAGCAGAAAGGCAACTGAGGCTTCGGGTCAAGCTGCCGTGGACGTTCGATCACAAGCAGCGGTTAGGCAGCGCGGACGGGCACCCTGCATCCCCGGCGTCGGTTCCGCTCCCCTTCGCGTCTTCGCGGCTTCGCGTGAAACCCGTCTTCG
>JBGAKK010000098.1:0-15450 GCA_044224425.1 Phycisphaerales bacterium | reverse complement strand
GGTTTCGACCGACACGGTGGCCAGGGTCATCCCGGTCGGGGACGTCCCGGCAGCGATCATCGAGCAGGCCGCCCTGCGGACCCGCCGCGGAGCGGAACCGTGGCCCGATCTGACAACGCTTCCCGATCGGCTCGGGGACGTGGTGCGAGCGCGGCGCTAACGGGGCAGCCGCGTCGACTCAGTCGCTGACCACGTACTCGCTGTGCAGGTAGCGAGCCACGTAGTCGAGGATCGAGGAGCACTCCGGGATCCGCGGGTTGGTGGTCGGGCCCATGGGCTCGAAGCGCATGCCGCGGAAGCGGTCGACGGCGTCCTCGATCGACAGGCCGTGCTGCAGGCAGAGGCTGAAAGCCCGGCAGAAGCCTTGGATCAGGCCGGAAAGCGTCGAGCCTTCCTTGCTCATCTTGATGAAGATCTCACCGGGGCGGCCGTCGTCGAACAGACCGACCGTCAGGTAGCCCTCGTGGCCGCCGATGCAGAACTTGTGGGTCTGGGAGTGGCGGGTCTCAGGGAGGACCTCGCGACGGCTGTAGGTCTGGATCGCTGGCATGGTCAGAGGGGGGAGCGGTGGGAAGGGGGGATGGTACCGCGCTGGGCCAACCGAACCGGCCCTTCTACTTCGGCCCGACTCGCTCCATGCACGGAAAAATCCTGACCCCGCGCGCATGCCGCGGTCGCGGGCGTCTTTCTTCCCCTGAAGCCCGTCGCGAACGGACGCGAGCGGGCATGCGAGGTCGGCCAAGGCCAACGCTGGGGGTTGACGATGGCGGCGGGTGGTGCCACGACGAACGCGACAGGGGACGGGAGCCCGAAGGTGCCGGGTCGCTCCGACCGAAACGGATCACGACCCCAGCGGCGGGGGCGGTGGAACGAGGACGACGGCTTGGCGCTCGGCAGGCGGACCCGGCTCGATCGCTTCGTCGAGCTCGCTCGCCGCTATCGCGGCTGGTCGCGCTCGCAGTTTTCCGAGCGCTTGGGCCGTGACTCGAGCAAGATCATCCCCCTCAGCGGCAATCCCAAGCTCGACTTCGTGGTGGGCATCGCGCGGGCCCTCGACTGGCCGCTCGGCGAGGTGGCCGAAGCGGTCTGGCCCGACGACGGCGGCGAAGTCGGGGTGGACGGCCGGGAAGCTGACGGTCTCTCCTCCGCAACGCCCGATCGCGCGGCCGCCGACCCCGAGACCGCCGGGGACGACGCAGGCTGCACGCGCGTGGACGATCGGGCGGGGCCCGACGGGGGGCTCGGGCATGGAGCCCCCCGGCCGGCAACCGGGATCGGGAGCGGGACCGAACCGCTCCCGACCCGGTTCGCGGAACTCGATCTGGCCGCCTGCGCCGCCCACCGGGCCGGCGATGCGGCGGCCATGATCGCGATCGCCCGGCGCCTGCGGGAGGTGGCCGCGAATCCCACCGAGCGGGCCGTCGCCGCGAACCGCGAGGCCGGGGGGTGGGACCTGCGCGGACGGTGTGTGCGCAGCCTCGAGGCGATCCAAGCCGCACTCGGCGAGCCGGGCATCCGCCCCGATGTCCGCCTGATGCTGGAGGCGAACCTCGCCAACAGCCACTACACGCTCTGGCACCTGGTCGAGGCCCGCTCCATCGCCACCGTGGTCCTCGACCGCTTCGCCGAAGGGGAGCCGAAGACGCGGCTCGAGCGGGTGGTCGAGGCCTTCGCCTTCTACGTGCGGGGGAGTAGCCACCGGCGCTCGATCGCCTCGGAGCGGGGGCCGGACGATGCGGAGTTCCTGCGGCGAGCGGTGCACGATCTCGAGCGGGCCCGCGATCGGTACATGCTGCTCGCCGCCGAGCACCTCGACGAGACCTACGAAGCGGTGGCCCATACCTGCCGCGGGGGGCTCCTCGAGTGCAGCGTCGATCTGGGCGAGATCGCCCCGCTCGACGCGGTCACCATCGTCCTCGATCGACTGGAGGAAGTCGCCGACCTCGAGCGGGCCCCGCACGGCGATTGGCTCGAGTCCTTCGGCTGGTGGGCGATCGCCGGCTGCAACATCGCCCTGCGGCACCTCAGCGGCCCCGATCTCCATCGCGTGATGGCGGTGTGCAGCAACAAGGCGGCGGAGATCGCCGAGCGGCTCGGGCACTGGCCGATCCGCGAGCGGGTCTTCACCATGGAGTACGTGCGCCGCTCGCGGGCCCTGCACGAGACGGGGTTCGATTCGGAGTGGGTGCTCGACGCCGACGATGTCCGCGTCTTGGCCGGAGCCATGGGGCGGTTCCCGGCGTTCCGCGAGACAGGTTGGAAGATCCTCGAAGCGACGCGCTACGCCGAGGACGTCGAGTAGGAGGCGAGCGCCGACCGTACCCCTCGGGCCGTGCGGCGGTGGTCGTCGGCGGCCTTTCCCCCGCGAGCCGAGCGGCCCGCGGGGGATCCTTTTTTTCCTGGCCATCGCCTGGTTAGGCGTGCCGCGCACGGCGCGGAGCGGCCGGCGCGGTCAAGGCGAGGAGCGGCACGCGATCGAGGAAGGCGAGGGGCGGCGTCTCGTCGGGAAGGACGCCGCGGTCGCGGAGGCGGCGCAGGAGTTCGGTGGTGGCGAGGGCGTCGTCGAGGGCGGCGTGGGCGTAGGACCGCTCGATGCCGAAGAGGCGGCAGCACGCAGCGAGCGAGCGGCTGCCGGGCTCGGGCGTGCGGCGGGCGAGTTGGACGGTGCAGACGCCACGGACGGCGCGGACGTCGGTCTCGCGCAACGCGACCCGCGGGGCGGGCGGGCGGCGGGTGGGCCGGCGCTCGTCGACGTCGAGGACGAGGCGAGGCTCATCGAGATCGCCGCTCACGCCGCGGACGAGGCGTTCGGCCACCACCCGCGGGTCGCGGCTCGTCATCCGCCGAACGGTCCGCGTGCGGGGAAGCGAGGGATCGGGCTCGCCGGGCGGGACGAGTCGCGTGGGCGTCGGGCCGCGTGCCCCGAAGTGGATGCCGAGCCGCGTGCATTCGCCGACCAGGAAGCCGCGGTCGAAGGGGAAGTTGTGGGCCACCAGGACGGCCCCGTCGAGGAGGCGGGTGAGGGGGACGAGGAGCTCCTCGAAGCGCGGGGCGCCGTCCACCATCTCGTTGGTGATGCCGTGGACATGGGTGGCCCCGACGTGGCAGCCGGGATCGACGAGACTGTCCCAGCGTTCGAGTTCGCGGAACTCCTGGTCCACGCGCACGGCGGCGACCTCGACCACGCGATCGCTCTCCGGCGAGCAGCCGGTGGTCTCGAAGTCGATGACGCAGTAGTGGCTCGGCATCGGGCCCCCCCCATTAGAACCGCTCGGCGCATGGGAACGCTGCCCAAAGGTGGTACGGTGCGGGACATGCCGGTCGGACTGCCGCTCGTCGTTGGAGTCGCCATGGGGCTTGGCCTCTTCCTCCTCCTGATCGGAGTGGCGGGGCGGCCCGATCCGAGTGCCCCGCGCTGCCGGCGCTGCCGGGCCGATGCCCGGCCGGTGGCATGGCGCGAGCCGCCGCTCTGCGGCTGCGGGGCCGACCTCAGCCGGCCGCGGAGCGTGCGGGTCGGTCGGCGGCGGCGGGCGTGGATCCTGGTCCTGGCGGCGGTCGCCTTGTTCGTCGGGCTCGGCACGGCGCGGTTCGCGGCGTGGCTACGGATCGAGGGGCGGCATTGGGTCGAGTTCCTGCCGGCGTCGATCCAAGGGCGCGTGGCGCGGGAGTCGAGCGACGCGGTCCTTCTCGAGGCGCTGGGAGTCTCGATCTCGCAAGGCCTTTCGCCGGCCGCTGCGCGAGCCTTCCTCGAAAGCGCGACGAGCGAGGTCGAGCCGGGGAAGCCGAGCCCGCTCGGGGCTTCGGGCGATCTGGTGGCCATGGCAGCGGGGGGCATGCGATTCGATCTGGAGAGCGACCAAGACCTTGCCTCGCGCGTCATCGTCGTCGTCTTGGGCGACGCCCTTCCGGCCGTCGTCCTCGATGGCGAGGCCCGGGGCGCGACGCTGGTTTGGGACGCGCCGCTCGATTGGGCCACCGAGGTCCGCATCCGCGAGGCGAGCGACGCGGTCGGGCCGCTCGGGACGCTCCGGCTCGTCGGCGATCGACCACCGGTGACGATCGGGCCCGACGATTGGACGTGCGTCCAGTTGGCCGATCTCGTCCTCCGGCCGGAGGGTCCGGTGCGTCCGGTGCAGGGACCGATCCAACTCGCGATCGAGATCCGCGTGGCGCGGATTCCCGCGAACTTCCTGCCGCTCGACGCAGCGTTCGGGTTGCCTGAATCGGAGTGGCCGTGGATCGGGTCGAGCTACGGCGGCACGGTGAAGCCGACGACGACCGCTCCGCCGAGGGGGGTTGCGCACACCTCGTCGATCTTCTATCGACGGAGCGTGGCCTTGGCCCCGGTCGCTGCCAACGAGGCGACGGCGCCGTCGCTCGAGGCCTTCGTCCTCTGCGGCACCGTCGCGGTGGGGGCGGCCTTGAGCCTGCTCTACGCGTGGGCGTTGGTGCGTGGGCGGGTGTGCCTCGCGCCGCCGCGATGCATGCGTTGCGCGTCCCTCTTGCGCGGGCTCGACGATCGTCCGCCGGCGATCTGCTCGGAATGCGGCATGGCGTGCACGCCGCGGAACGTGCGGTGGATCGCTGGACAGCGTTCAGTGGCCAGCCTCCTCGTGACCGTGCCGGTCGTCCTCTTCGGTGGCACCTTCGCGGCGTTCCTGCTCGCGTGGCTCGTTGTTCGCCCGGCCATGGCCACTTGGACCGCTCGGCAGGTGGGGGCGACAGGAGAATTGGTGCACCGGCTGGCGGGGCAGGTGCGGGACCTCGACGAGCGATCGGGGCGGGCCCAGCAGGCCCTTGAGCGGATCTTCTTCGGCTTCGAGCGGCCGCGGGAGGAAGCGGCCGACGCCCTGCGCGAGGAGGTGCTGGCGATCGCCGAGCGGGTGGCGGCCGACCCCCGCGGCAGGGACGCCGATTGCTGGCGGTGGTCGCTCCCTCGGTATGTCGAACGCTTGGTCGACCTCGAGCGGCTCGACCGAGCCCAAGCGGACGAGCTCCATCGGAAGCTCGTCGGTCCGGTCGAATTGTCGGTCCCCACGCACGTCGCGGTCGGCGAGGCGTGGTCGATCGAAGGGGGAGTCCAAGGGGGATATCGCTTCCTCTCCCGGCTGCAGGTGACGCACGAAGACGGGCGGGTCGACGAGCGCTGGTGTCGGCATGGGCAGGACAAGGTGACGGTGCCTGCTTCGGCGGCGCCGGAGCGGATGACGGTCGATGCCGAGACGCGGGCACTGCCGGTGGCGAGCTTCGCGGCGAGCCCGTCCTGGGGAAAGGAACCCGAGAGCGACGAGGAACTCGCTGCGCTCTTCGCCGGCGCGAGCGGCAGTCGGACGGCACGCTTCGTCGTCGACGCGGTGACCGCGTCGGACGCCCGGCCGGCCCTGATCGTCGATCCCGCCTTCGATCCGTTTGCCGATCCGAGCGGCACCGTGCGGATGCAGGTCGTCGAGTCGCCCGGCGCCATCATGGTCTGGCTGGCGCCGCTCGGGACGCGCGGGACGCTGCTCTCAGGGGAATGGACGGCGGAGGCGGACGGCGTGAGCGTGCGGCTTGGGCGCTCACCGCTCGGCAACTCGTTCCATGCGGTCACGCCGTGGAAAGCGGTTCCGACGAGCGTTGTCCTCCGCTACCGGCCGACCGACCCGCCTCTCCTCCCTGACGTGCGGGCCTGGCCGAATTCGCCGTTGCGTTCGCCGCTGCGTGTGAAGCCGTTCGCGGCCCGCTGGGGCGCGGCCCGTGATCTCCGGCTCGATCGCGACGGCGAGCCTGTGCCGAGCTACGGGCTCCTGCTGCACCACTTCCGCGAGCACGAGGAAGGCGATCGAAAGGCAACGAACAACGGGCCCGGCATGAGCCAGGCCCGTTGAGTGGATGCTGAATGGAAGCAGGGGCCGAACGCCCCGGGCATCACTTCTTGATGCTCTTCACGCCCTTGCCGGCCCGGCCTTCGCTGGTGGCGCCGGCCTTGGCGTCGTCCTTGCCCTCGGACTTCTTCTCGCCCTTGGCGGGCTTCGCGTCGCCGGCCTCGGGAGCGGCGCCCTCGGTCTCCTCGTGGGCAGCGGCAGCCTCGGCAGCGGCCCGCTCGGCCTCGATGACCGACTCGAGGACGCGGTCGGCCTTGACGTCGATCGTGATGTCGGCCTTGAGGTCGCGCTCGAACTGGATGAGGCAGTGGTAGGAACCGATGCGGCGGAAGGGCTGCGAGAGGCGGACCGCCCGCATGTCGACGGCGAAGCCCTCGGCGACGAGCGCGTCGGCGATGTCGCGCTGGGTGATCGAGCCGTAGAGGAGGCCCTGGTCGTTGCAGCTGCGGGTGAGGGTGATCTTGTGCTCGACGAGCCGGGTGACGGTGTCCTCGCGGCGGGCGCGGAGGGCGGCGAGCTCGGCCTGGGCCTTGGCCCGGGCGTCCTTCAGGGACTCGATCTTCTCCGGCGTCGGATGCTCGGCGAGGGCGTGCGGCAGGAGGTAGTTGCGTGCGTAGCCAGCCTTGACCTTGACGACATCGCCGACGATGCCGAGGTTCTCGACGTTCCGGAGGAGGAGCAGTTCGATGGGACGAGCCATGGCTCGTTGTCCTTTCGGCCCTTTGGTGCGACAGACGTCGCGCCGGGCCTCAGTTAGGAGCCGCCGGTCTGGTCGAGACGCTCGACCCCAGGCGGCCCCAGCGGGGCGGGTCGCGAAGTATGACAGAGCGGGAGCGTGCCGCCAAGGGGTTCGCCGGTGGGCCCGGAGGCAGCTCGTAAAGGGCAGGTGTTCGCAGTTATCGAGCCGGAAACGGCGAATGGGGCGGCGACGAGGCGGGGGACCCGCGTCGGCCTAGGCAGGGCGAAAGACCCGTCGCCAGGCGTCGGACTGCGAGGCGTCGAAGACTCCGAGGGCAGCGATCGCGGACTCGGCGAAGGCGACCGGGGCGTTCCCCTTGGCGGTGACCACGTCGCCGTCGGCGACGGCCGGGGCGTCGACGTAGGTGCCGATGGGGCGGGCGCCGGCGAGGAAGGAGCGGATCTCCTCCGGCGTGTTGGCGGTGTAGCGGCGATCGCGAAGGAGTCCCGCCCAGGCGAGGGCAGCGACGCCGGCGCAGATCCCCGCGACCACTGCTCCGGCCTCGCGCGCCCGGCGGAGGAAGGCGCTCGTGTCGACGTCCTCGCCGCGGGTCCAGAAGTCGCCGCCGGGGACGACCACGATGTCCTCGGGTCCGAACGAAGCGGAGCCGATACTCGACTCGGGAAGGACCCGGAGCCCGCCCATCGAGAGGACCGGCAAGGAGTTTCGGCCGAGGGCGATGGTGCGGTAGCCGGCGTAGCGGCGCAGCGTCGCCACCAGGAGGGCGGGCTCCCAGTCGGCGAAACCATCGACGAGGAGGAGGTGTGCGGTGCGTGCCATGCCCAGGTGCATGCAGGGGGAGGTGAGCCGATCACGCGACCGCTGGGTGGACAGGCTGCCGTCGAGGCCTGTCCCGGTCGCTCCCGCGCCTCAGGGTGTCAGCGAGCGGGCGATGAGTCGGGGGGAGGGTTCCTCGTGGCACCGAGCGGTGCCTCCTGCCCCGACCGGGAGCCGCATGACACTCCGTTCCTGCAGCGGGCGACGCTGCGCTGGCTCCTGGCCCCACCGGTTGTCCCGCACACGTTCGCTGTCGATCGAAGGTCGCGCCACACACACCTGGCGACCCCGAAGCGTAGCGCAAAGGATAATCACCCCGCGGGGTTTGGTGTTTCAGGCGAACGCCCCCGTGGCTCGACGCCGAGCAGGTGCCGCACGAAGAAGTCCATTTGCCGCCGGGCACCGTAGGGCGATTGGGCGGCGCCGTGGCCGGCCCCGGGGAGGACCAAGAGGTCGAAGTCCTTGTCCGCCCGCACCAGGGCGTCGACCACCTGCATGGTCGATGCGGGGTCGACGTTCTGATCGAGCTCGCCGACGATCAGGAGGAGTTTTCCCTCTAGCTTGTGGGCGTCGACGACGTTCGAACTCGTCGCGTAGGACTCGTCGACGGGCCATCCCATCCAGAGTTCGTTCCACCAGATCTTGTCCATGCGGTTGTCGTGACAGCCGCAGTCGGCGACACCGACCTTGTAGAAGTCGGGATAGTCGAGCAGTCCCCGCAAGGCGTTCTGGCCGCCGGCGCTGCCGCCATAGATCCCGACCCGGCTGAGATCCATCCAGGGGCGCGTGCTCGCCGCGGCCCTGATCCAGGCGACGCGGTCGGGGAAGCCGGCGTCCTTCAGGTTCTTCCAGCAGACGTCGTGGAAGGCCTTGCTGCGGTTACTCGTCCCCATGCCGTCGATCTGGACCACGACGAAGCCGAGTTCGGCCAAGGCCGACTGCGGATAGAGGACGCGGAACGACTTCGGGACGAAGCTGTCCTGGGGCCCCGCGTAGATCGACTCGATGACCGGATAGCGCCGAGATGGATCGAAGTTCGTGGGCTTCCAGAGGACGCCCCAGATGTCGGTGGTGCCGTCGCGCCCCTTGGCCACGAATCGTTCGGGCGCCTGCCAGCCGGCGGCGACGAGTGCGGAGGTGTCGCCGCGGGCGAGTTCGAGGATCCGCCGGCCGCTCCGTCCGTCGCGCAGCTCGCTCACCGGAGCGAGGTCGACCCGCGACCACGTGTCGACGGCGTACGCCCCGCTCGGGGAGAAGTGGAGGCGGTGCGTGCCGTCGCCGTCGGTGAGCCGGACGGGCTCGCCGCCGTCGAGCGAGACGCGGATCCAGTGCTCGTGGTAGGGATCCTGCTCGGGGTCGATGCCGCCAACCCGAAGGAGGAGCTCACGGCGATCGCGATCGAGCCGTTCCACGTCGCGCACCACCCACGGGCCCTTGGTCAGCTGACGCTTCACCTGTCCCGTGGCCCGGTCGACGAGGTAGAGGTGGTTCCAGCCGTCGCGCTCGCTCGTCCAGAGGAGTTCGTCGGTGTCGTCGAGGTGCTCGAGGTAGAGCTTGCCGGCGTAGTCGAAGAAGGTCGCGACATGCTCGTCGACGATGGCCTTCGACTCTCCGCTTGCCGCATCGATCGACAGGACCCGCATGACCTGGTGGCCGCGCTCGTTGTCGAGGAGGTCGACGCGGCTACTGTCGGGGCGCCAGTGGATATGGTCGAGGGACCAGGGGTGCTCGGGCAGGACGCCGCTCAAGGGGACCGCCCGCCCAGCGGCAACATCGATCATGCGCGGCGAAGACTCCCCGATGCGATCGCCTGGCTTCAGGTACTCGAAGGTGCGGAGCTTGGGCTGGACCTGGTCGCGGGGCGAACTCTCGACGATGTGGACCGGATGCGACTGGGCCTTCCGCTCGGTGAAGACAAGCAGTTTCGACCGGTCGGGCGACCAATGGATCGGTTCGACGTAGGGGCAGTCGTCGGTGCCGTCGGTGCTGCGGTAGACCTCTTGGCCGCCGCCCGTTCGGAGGACGAGGTTGCCCCCCTCGATCGTGGCGGTGACGGTCGGGCGCGGCGGGGGAGGCGATGGTGGCGAGGGCGCCGCGGGCGCCGCGGGCGACGGGGCCGGTGGCTCGGCGGAGTCGTCGGAGGTCGGACCCGCCGCCGACCCGGTGCGCGGCTCGGCGGGCGGGGCGTCGCCTCCGATCACGACGATGGTCGGCTCCTCGACGGCTCGCACCCAGCCGAGGGAGCGGCGGTCGTCGCCAAGCACCTTCCAGGCGTGGCCGGCGAAGGTGTGCTGGCGGTGCGAGCCGCCAGGCGGCAGGGTGGCGTACTCGCGCTCCGCTCCCGACGCATCCACCCACACGATGCGGACCGCGGACGGCGTGCGGTTGACGAATCGAAGCGAGGTCTCGTCGTTCCCGTTGCGGGATCGGACGCGTCGGTTGTCGCCGCTTGCATTCGCTTCCGGTCGGAGGGCGAGCACGAAGCGCCGCCCCAACCCTTCCGGGGCATCGGCGAGCGAGGGCCGGGAGGCCCCCGTCGCCCCGTCGCCGGCTCCGCCGCCGCCACTCACGAGGAGCGGGGCGTCGATCCCGTCGACGAGGAGGAGGACCCCTTCAGGCAGGACGTCAACCCGCTCGAGGGGCAGCGATCGCTCCCCGACCGGCTTGCCGAGCCGCTCTGCGAGGCGGGCGGCGAGCCAGGCGTGGTCGAAGAGCGGGGACTCCCTGCCGTTCGCAGGATCGACGAGGACGTAGCGCCGCCCGTCCGCTCGCGTCGTGCCGTCGGGCGGTGGCGACTCGGGGCGGATGAACCAGAATCGATCCCGTTCCGGTCCGCTCTCGATCCAGTGCGGGGCGAGCGACTCGGCGGCGAGGGCCTGTCCGGCGGCTCCGCGGTTGAAGCGCTGGCCGAGATGGGCGGCTCGTTCGTAGTCGGCAGCGGTGCCTTGGGCCCGGGCTTCACTGGTCAGGCCGACGACGGCGAGGACGAGGACGACGAGGATCGCGCCCAACGCCCCGCGATTGCCCCGGATGCCGCCACGCGGGAGTTGCCCGACTCGCGGCGCACGCGGCCCCCGCCCCAGCGCGGGCCTCAGGCCCAGCGCGAGCCTCAGGCCCGTCCTTGGTTCCGCCGCTCGACTCGTCACTGCTTGCGTCATTGGGCCTCGCATCGACATGCGCTGTCCTCGAAGTACCCTGCTTCGTCCGCCTCGCTCGCGCGGCGACACCATCCCACGAAGCACGACCTGTGGCGTTCGTCGTCCATGCGATCGCCGCCCGACCACGACGTCGAGCTTGGGCTCGCTCGGCGCTGTCGATGCACGCACGCTTCGTCGACCGGTCGGTCAGAAGGGGATGTCGTCGTCCTGCGGAGCGACATGGCCGCCGCCACCAGCGCTGCGGGAACCCCCGCGCGAGGCCGGTGCCGACGGGGCGTACTCGTCGTCGCCACCGCGGCTGCGCGAGCGGCCGCCGCCGCCGCCACCACCACCGCCTTCACCGCCTTCGCGGCTGCCGAGGAACTGGAAGTCCTCGATGACGACCCGCATCTTGTATTGCTTCTTGCCGTCCTTGTCGTCCCAGGTGTCGAGCTTGAGCCGCCCCTCGATGTAGATGGGCTTGCCCTTACTCATGTACTGGGCGAGCACCTCCGCCTGCCGGCCCCAGGCCTCGCAGTCGACGAAGGTGGTCTCCTCGCGGTCTTCGTTGTCCTTCGTCTTGTAGCGGCGGTTGATGGCGAGACCGAGGTTAGCGACCTGCTGCCCGCTCGGGATCTGTCGCAGCTCGACGTCCCGAGTGAGGTTCCCCATCAGCATGACCTTGTTCAGATTGGGCATCGCGGCATCCTTTCCTGCCCCTGGCGCTGTGCGTACTCGCAAAGGGCGTCGATCGCACCGGGTGCGGCCGGTCGCACGGCGGGATGGTAGCAAGGTGTTCGGGTCGGCCCTTCTTTTGCCCATCTTTTTCTGCTGTCAAGCGGGCAACCGACAGGTTGTTCGGCCTCGACCTCGCTCCTCGCTCGGGTTTCGGAAAGTGGTCGAACGCCTCCTGCCTCTGTGGCGAACGCGGGCCATGCTTTTCCTCGTCATCGAGCGGTTCCGTGGCGGCGATCCCGTCCCGGTCTACCGGCGCTTCCGCGAGAGCGGCCGGCTTGCCCCGGAGGGACTCCGCTACGTGAATAGCTGGGTCACCGCCGACCTCGCCACCTGCTACCAGGTCATGGAGTGCCCCGACCGGGCGCTGCTCGACGCCTGGATCGATCGTTGGCGCGACCTGGTCGACTTCGAGGTCCTCCCCGTGGTCACCTCGGCCGAGGCCCTGGTCGCTGTCTCGCCCCACCTCTGACATCGCGCACCGGAACGCACAGCGACCGCCCGAGGTGGGCGGTCGCTGCGGCGTTCATGCTGGACGCATCTCAGGCGGCGGTCCCGGTGGGCTGTCCGCCGGGATCAGGCCCCCAGGATCAGGCCCCCAGGATCAGGCCCCCAGGATCAGGCTTCGGCCGTGACCGGAGCCGCGGCGGCGGCAGCCGGCTGGGTGCCGCGGAGCTTGATCTCGTCGGCGAGCTGCTGACGGCCGTCGTGGGAGGCGACCTCCGTGGCCGGCACATGGTCGGCCCGGGTGAGCAGCGTGCGGAGCATCTTCTCGCTGAGCCGGCAGTCGCGCTCGATGGCCGCCATGGCCTGCGAGTCGCACTTGAAGTAGGCGAGGAAGTAGACGCCACGCTTGTTGCCGTGGATGTCGTAGGCCAGGCGGCGCTCGTCCCACTTGCGGAGGGCGACGACCTCCGCGTGGCCGCGGGTGAGGATGTCGGTGATGTGGTCGACCGCGGCCTGGAGGTCGGACGTGGCGGCCTGCGGGAAGAGGAAGAGGCCTTCGTAGATGTGGATGCGGGCTTCGCTCATGGTGATTCTCGGTTGCGTGATGTTTGCTTGGTGCGGACGTCGGGCCGGGGCCCGCGTCGGGTGGCGAGTCAGGAACTCGAGCTGGGGCGTCCGGACGGGCCCGGTTCCCCCTTCGGTCCCGCCTGCTTGGCGGGGCTGGCGGGTTCTGCCTTCTTGCTCGAGGTGTTGAAGCGGTTCATCGCCGTCTCGATCCCCGACTCGATCCAGCAGAGGCAAGCCTTCACGGCCTGCTCGATCGCGCTCTCGACGAGCGGCTGCTGGTCGGGCCGGAACTTCCCCAGGACGTAGTCCTTCTGGGGGATGGCTCCGGGGGCATCGATCCCGATGCGGCAACGGGAGTAGGTCGACGAGCCCAGCTTCTCCTCGATGTCGGCGAGGCCGTTATGGCCGCCGGCCGACCCGTCCGGCCGCAGGCGGATCGCTCCGCAGGGCAGGGCCAGGTCGTCGACGAGGACCAGGAGGTCCTTCGCCGCATCGAGCTTGTAGAAGCGAAGGGCTTCGGCGACCGCCTGGCCCGAACGGTTCATGTAGGTCAGCGGCTTGAGGAGGAGCGTCTTCTCGCTGCCGCCCTTGACGGGCACGTCGGTCTCGAGCAGGGCCCCCGAGAAGCGGGACCGGGCGATCGACCGCGAGGGGTCGACCGTCCGGCGCGCCACGCGATCGAGCACCTCGAACCCGACGTTGTGCCGGGTCCGGTCGTACTCGATGCCGGGGTTGCCTAGTCCGACGAGCAGCTTCATGACGTGGTCTCAACCTGCTGGCCCACGATCTTGGGCAGCGGGTGCGGGGCGTGGCGGAGGGTCCGGGGCTCAGGCCTCGGGCTTCTCCTCCTTCTTCGCCGTGATGACTTCGGGGGCAGCAGCCGCCGCTTCGGCCGGAGCGGCCTCGCCGACGACGACTTCCTCGTGGACGACCTGGATACGGGTGAGCACCGTCTCCGCGGGGACGGAAGCGGTCACGCCCGCCGGGAGCTTGATGTCGCCGACGTGCAGGATCTGGCCGGTCATCACCATCGAGAGGTCGATGCGGATGAGCTCGGGGATGTCGCGCACCTTGCAGCGGACCTCGAGTTGGGCCATGTCGTGGGTGACGATGTTGCCGGCCTTCTTGGCGGCCTCCGGCGTCCCAACGAACTGCAGGGCGACGTTCACGGTGACGACTTCGTCGAGGTTCACACGAGCGAGGTCGAGGTGGATCACGTTGTCGCCGAGGTAGCCGAACTGCAGGTCCTTGACCAGGCAAGTCTCGGTGCTGCCGTCGAGCTTCACGTTGACCACGTGCGAGCCGTGCTTGAGGGCGGTCAGCGTGGCCTTCTCGTTGAGGGTGACGGACAGCGGGGCGCTGCCGTGGCCGTAGATCACCGCCGGCAGCTGGCCGGCGGCGCGAAGGCGCTTCGCGTAGCGCGAGCCGAACCGGTCTCGCTTCTGCGCCTCGAGGGTGGGGGTGTCATGAGCCATCGTGTGAACTCCGGAAACGTTGGAAACTGGATGAGGAACTGGATAGGGAAATGGGACGCGGCGCGGCTAGCGCTTGGTCCCGACGCCGGTCCGGAACATGGCCGAGACCGATTGGTCGTGGTGGATGCGGTGGATCGCCTCGCCCAACAGCTTGGCGACGGAGAGGGTGGTGAGCTTCTGCTCGAGCGGCCGCATGCGCGGGCCGCCGGGGATGGTGTCGGTGACCACCACGCGGCGGATGGGGCTGTCGGCGAGGCGCTCCATGGCCAAGCCGACCAGGACGGCGTGGGTGGCGGTGGCGATCACGTCGGTCGCCCCTTCCTCCATCACGAGGCGAGCCGCCTCGCAGATGGTGCCGGCGGTCGAGATCATGTCGTCAAACATGAGGACGGTCTTGCCGGCCACCTCGCCGATCAGGTTCTTGATGACCACCTTCGACCCCGACTGGCGGCGCTTGTCGATGATGGCGAGGTCGGCCCCCAGCACGTTGGCGTACATGTTGGCGACCTTCACGTTGCCGACGTCGGGGCTGACCACCACCGCGTCGCCGAGCGACTCGCGGATGGCGAGGAAGTGCTCGGCGATGACCGGCGAGGCCGAGAGGTGGTCGACGGGCAGGTCGAAGAAACCCTGGATCTGGGCCGCGTGGAGGTCCATGCAGAGGACCCGCTGGGCCCCGGCGGTGGTGATGAGGTTAGCCACCAGCTTGGCCGTGATGGGCACGCGGCCCTCGTCCTTGCGGTCCTGGCGGGCGTAGCCGAAATAGGGGATCACCGCGGTGATCCGCTTGGCGCTGGCCCGGCGCAAGCAGTCCATGAAGACGAGGAGCTCCATCAGGTTGTCGTTGACCGGATCGCAGGTCGAGACGACCACGTAGCAATCGCGGCCGCGGACGTCCTCCTCGAGCTTGACGAACACCTCGCCGTCGGGGAAGCGGCTGGGCGTGGCCTGCCCGAGCGGGAGCTCGAGGTGGGCGCAGAGGTCCTCGGTCAGGGCCCGAGCGGAAGACCCGGCGAAGATCTTCAGATGCTCACGGTCACCGGCGCTCATGCCGCGTGCTCCTTGCGCGAACGGAGGATGCGATCCACCTCCGCCAACTGCTCGGGGGTGTTGACGCTGAGGACATCCTCCGGCGGCACGGCGTCGACCACGGCGACCCGCTTGCCTTCCTGGAGGAGGAGTTCGAAGACGTCGGTGAGGTAGTACTCGCCGCTCTTGTTCTTGTTGTCGACCTTGGAGAGGGCGTGGAAGAGGTCGCCCACCCGGAAGCAGTAGTAGGAGGGGTTGATCTCGCGGATGGCGAGCTGCTCCGGGGTCGCGTCCTTCTGCTCGACGATGCGGCGGAAGTCGCCCTTCGCGTCGCGCTCGATGCGGCCGTAGCCGCTCGGGTCGGGGATGACCGCGGTGGCCAGGGTGGCGCTCGCCCCACGCTCGCGATGCGTGCGGAGGAGCGTGTCGAGGGTGGCGGGCCGGATGAGCGGGCCGTCGCCGCAGAGGACGAGGACGTCGTCGTTGGCCCGGGCCGGCATGAAGTGAGGCCGGGCCTGGTCGACCGCGTGGCCGGTGCCGAGTTGCGGCTCCTGCATGGCGAAGCGGATCGCCGTGTCCCGCTCGAAGGCGCTCCGGACGAGCGGGGCGCCGTGGCCGATGATCAAGGTCACCTGGTCGGCGCCGGCCGCCTTGGCCGCGTCGACCACCCACGCCACCAT
>JBGAKK010000097.1:0-15780 GCA_044224425.1 Phycisphaerales bacterium | reverse complement strand
CTGGCCGAGGAGCCGACTGCCTTGGCCATCGTGGCCGGCCGCGACTCGCCCGGCGCCCCGTCCCTGAAGGCGATCCTCGCTCGGGCCTCGTGGCCGGGCGATCCTGCCCACCAGCAGGCCGCGGCCCCGCTCGACGCCGGGGGCCAGGCCCTCGTCGAGCGCGGACGCCGGATCTTCACCCTCTGCGCGGGCTGCCACCACATCGATGCGACCGGCACTCCCGGCCAGGCCCCGCCGCTCGTCGATTCCCCGATTGCGACCGGCAACCCTCGCCGCTTCGCCCGCGTCCTCCTCCAAGGGCTGGCCGGAGGGCAGGCCGCCGACGGCGCGCCGTGGCCCACCATGCCCCAGCCGAGCGGCCTGACCGACGCCGACCTGGCCGCCGTGATGACCTACGTGCGACGCTCCTTCGGCCACGCCGCCAGCCCCGTGAGTCCCGAGGAGGTCGCCTCCATCCGCTCCGCCACCTCGACGCGGGCCCGCTCCTGGACCCGGGAGGAACTCGATGCCATCGACTAACCGTTGCCTGGCCACCGTGGCCGTCCTCGCCCTCGCCGCCTCGGGCTGCGCCTCCCGCGATGCCACGACGGCGAAGCCCGCGGGACCTGCCCCGGTGGCCCTCTTCAACGGGCACGACCTTGCCGGCTGGGAACGCCGCGGCGGCGCAGCCGAGTTCACCGTGGTCGACGGCTGCATCGTCGGCGAGAGCCGCCCAAAGACGCGGAACTCCTTCCTCTGCACCACCGCGAGCTATTCCAACTTCGTCCTCGAGCTCGATTTCATGATCGACGAGGGCTTCAACTCCGGCATCCAGATCCGCTCCCGGATCGACGGCGAGGGGCAGAAGGAACGGGTCGTCGGCTACCAGGTGGAGATCGATCCCTCGTCGCGGGCGTGGAGCGCGGGGATCTACGAGGAAGGGCTCCGTGGTTGGCTCGCCCCCCTCACCGACAACGTCGCGGCTCAGCAAGCCTTCCGCCACGGGGCGTGGAACCACGTCCGCATCGAGGCCGACGGCCCGCACCTGCGGACCTGGCTGAATGGCGTCCCCGCCGCAGCCCTGACCGACGACGCTGCGGCGAGCGGCCTGATCGCCCTCCAGGTCCATTCCGTCGGCGACCGCACCGACCCGCTCCGGGTGCGCTGGCGCCGCATCGAGCTGACCGCGCTGCCCTGATCCGCTCGTCGGGCTGGCCAATCGGGCCCCAGAACGGCCGTATCTGCCAGAGACCGCTGGGCTTCCGCGCAGGCTGGCGTACACTGGATCTTTGGGACCAGGGACGCGTCGTCCGATAGGTCGCCCCCGCCCCGCACGCCGTGCGGAGCGGACCCCGATCGATGTCCAGGTGGGTGGCCGACGACATGAGCGGTGCGCGCACGACGACCACGACTGCTCTCCTCGATGCCTTGCGCGTCGGCGACGACGCTGCCACGTGGTCCACGTTCATCGACCGCTACACCCCGATCCTGCAGGCCGTGGCCCGGCGCCTAGGGTTAGGCGACGAGGACGCGGCGGACATCGCCCAGCAGACCCTGCTCGAGTTCGTGCGCGACATGCGGAGCGGGAAGTACGACCGGACCCGCGGCCGGCTGCGCTCTTGGATCGTGGCCATCGCCGAGCACCGCAGCCGCGACCTGCGGCGGCGAGCCCAGATCCGCGACCGCCACGCGAGCGCCCTGCCCCCGCTCGTCCCGACCGACCAGCCGGCCCTCGAAGCGATGTGGGACGAGGAGGAGCGACGGGCCATCGCCGCCGTCGCCTGGCAGCGGGTCCGCGACACCTCACAGCTCGACGAGCGGACGCTGCGGGCCTTCGAGCTGGTCGCCCTGCGCAGCGTGCCCGCCCCCGAGGCGGCCCGCGAGTGCGGCATGAGCGTCGATCATCTCTACGTCGCCAAGCACCGCGTCGCGGCCCGCCTGCGCCAGGAGGTCGAGGCCCTCGAGGTCGTCTTCCGGGACGGCTCGCCATGAACGGAGCCGGGGCGTGCCTCACCCCCGGTGAGTTGGCTCGGCTGGCCGAAGGCGCAGCCGCCTCGGCCTCGGAGGCGGCCCATCTCGCCCGTTGCCCGGCCTGCCGCGCCGCCCTCGACGAGTTCGTGGCCCGCGAACGGTTCCTGCAGGGATTCGCCTCCGACCTCTCCGAGGCCCCCTCGCCGGCCCCGCCGCCGCACGCCGTCGCCCCGCCCTCGCTCGATGGCTATCGGGTGGTCGAGGAGCTGCGCCGCGGCGGGCAGGGCGTGGTGTTCCACGCGGTGCACGAGGCGTCGGGCCGATCGGTGGCCCTCAAGGTGGTGCGGGCCGGCTCGTACCGGCGAAGGGCCCGGCTGGAGCGCGAGGCCCGCCTGGCTGCACGGCTGCGGCACCCCAACATCGTGGCCATCCACGATTGCGGCGAGCTGGCCGACGGTCGCTACGCCCTGGCCCTCGAACTCGTCGACGGCGTGCCGCTCGATGAATGGTCGCGGCGCCTCGGCGAGGACGGCCGCCTGGACGGACCGATCCGCCGCAACCGCCGCCTGCGGGCCTTCGCCAAGATCTGCGACGCCATCGAGCACGCCCACCGCCACGCCATCATCCATCGCGACCTGAAGCCCGACAACATCTTGATCGACGCCGACGACGAACCGCGCGTCCTCGACTTCGGCATCGCCCGCGAGACCGGCGACGAGGATCGCGCCGACCGCCAAGATCGGGTCACCGTCACCGGCGAGATCGCCTGCACGCTGGCCTATGCGGCGCCGGAACAGCTCACCGGCGACTCCGGCCTGGTCGACGCCCGCTCCGACGTCTACGCCCTGGGCGTCGTCCTCTACGAACTCCTCACCGGCCGCCTGCCGCACGAGACCGGGACCGGCATCGCCGACCTGGTCACCCGCATCACCGAGGCCCCGCCGCCGGCACCGTCGTCGCTGCCGCGTCCGGTCGACGATCCGGCCATCGACACCGACCTCGACACCATCGTGATGAAGGCCCTGTCGAAGGATCCCGAGCGGCGCTACGCGACCGCTGCGGCCCTCAAGGCCGACGTCCTCCACTACCTCGCTGGCGAGCCGATCGACGCCCGCCGCGACAGCGCGGTCTATCTGCTCATGAAGTCGCTGCGCCGACATCGTCGCGGGGTGAGCCTGGCGGCAGTCGCGGCGCTCGCCGTCCTGGCGGGACTGGTGGCCACCGCGGTCGGCACCATCCGGGCCCGCGAGGCGGGGCTGCGGGAGGAGGCCGAGCGATCCCGGCTCCTCGCCGAAGGCAAGCGGCGCGAGGCGGTCACCGAGGTGCTGCGGGAGATCGTCCCTCCCGGCAATCCGAACCCCGAGACGAACGCGAGCAGCGAGACCCACGCCGCCCTCAACTCGCTCAGCTTCCGGCTCGAGGCAGGGCTCTTCTCCGACGACCCCGAAGCTGCGGCGGCCACCCGCATGGCGATCGGCGACCTCTGCGCCGACCGCGGGGCCCTGCGGCGGGCCGAGGTCGAATACCGCCAGGCCCTGCGCATCCTGCTCTCCCGCGAGGAGCCCGAGGACAGCTCGACGGCCAGCACGATGGAGCGGTTAGCCCTCCTCCTCGTCCAGCGGAGCAGCCCGGAAGAGGCGTCGCAACTCGCGGAGAAGGCCGACCGGATCCGCACCCGGCTCTTGGGCGACGACCATCCCGACACGCTGCGCGGCCGCTGCACGCTGGCCTCGATCGCCCTGGCCTGCGGCGATCGCGGCTCGGCCGAGTCCATCACCGCCGCCGTGGCAGCTCGGGCCAGCGGACCGGCCTCGAGCGACACCCAGCTCGCCGATCGCCTGGCCGAGCTGGAATGCGACCTGGCCCTGGCCCGCGGCGATCGCCCGGCCGCCAACAAGGCCGCGGAGTGGCGGCTGCGAACCTGCTTCGTCGGCTACGGCGACGCCCATCCGGCCCTGCGTCGGGCGGTGCTGGCCTTCGCCGCCACCATGCCTCCGGAGCGGGCCGAGGAAGCCGGCCGCCTGCAAGCGATCGCCGGCGCCTTGCAGGCCGGGCCGCTGATCAACGCCGACCCCACGGTCATCTCCGCCCTCCTCGCCGAGAAGCGATCGCTGTTAGGAGCGAACCATCCCGACCTCCTGGAGACCACGGTGACGCTCGGCGAGCGCCTCTACCAGCTCGACCGCTTCGACGAGGCGCTCCCCCACCTCGAGGAGGCCGAGCGCCTGGCCATGCCCGACGGCGTGGCCCGAACGGTGGGCGAAGCCGACCTCAAGTTCCTCCGGGCCCGCACGCTGGGCGGCATGAACCGCATCGCCGACGCCTCGATCCTGATGGAGGAGATCATCGCCGAGCTGCGGCCGATCCTGAAAGGTCGCGACGACATGCACCTGGCCACCCGCATCAAGGAGTTGGCCGGGTTCTACTCCTTCAACCGCCAGCCCGATCGCTTCCGGGCCCTCGACGAGGAGGCCATCGAGATCCTCCGCAACTTCTCGCCCCACCATCCGCAGATCGGCTGGTTCCAGATCGAGAGCGCCTCCCACGAATATCTCGCCGGCGACCCGGCCCGGGCCGTGGCCCTGGCGGAGGAAGGGATCGCGGCCCTGGCCGGCGCCGATCGCACCTACAACTGGCACAAGGCGATGGGGTACTACTACCTCGGCCTCTCCAAGCAACGGTTAGGCCATTTCGACGAGGCCTTGGCCAACTTCACCAAGGCCAAGGAACTGATCGTCGTCTCCGACGCCCCCGAGGCCGACAAGGGACAGACCCTCGCCCGCTACGCGGCAGCCGAGGCGGCCTGCCGCGACGAGGCGGACAAGTCGGCCGCCGCGGCCGCCGGCACCGAACGGACCGAGGCGGGTCGCTAGCCGACGCCGCGAGGTCCAGCAGCACGAAAAGCAGCCGCGGCGGTGAGCCGCGGCTGCTTTCGTGCTGCCGACCAGCCGATCGGGGCCGGTCTTGGGCGAGGTCCCCTGCCATCCCGTCTCCTCCCCCCGGACGGGAGGGAAAAGAGGGAAAGGGCACGCCCCCC
This sequence comes from Phycisphaerales bacterium, assembly GCA_044224425.1. GTDB lineage: Bacteria > Planctomycetota > Phycisphaerae > Phycisphaerales > SM1A02 > JAEUIT01. The sequence continues at coordinate 10,793 of JBGAKK010000097.1, read as the reverse complement.
ACGCCAGCGGCCCCCGATCCGCCCGGAGGGGAGGAGGGCGGCTCGGGAGTCAGAAGGCACTTCCGCGTGCGTCCACCCGACTCGAGGTCGAACTGGCGTGCGTTGGGAGCCCTCGGCCGGAATCGACTGCGTACCGCTCGCCCGGTTCTTACGGCGAATCCGGGAATTCGTGCCAGGCGGCACGGAACGCCGGCGTCCCTTGCCCTGCAAGGCGTTAGGGCTGGGCCACCCAGTGTCCGCCTCGCCAATACGGACGTCGGAGGTCCACGCCGAAGGCCTGGTCGAGGTTCGCGGCATCGACCTCGAGGAGCGGCTGGCCACCGGTCTCGACCAGCACCGAGCCCCACCCCCTGGTTTGGCCCGAGCCCGCCGAGGCGAGGACCGCTTCCTCGATGGCGAGCATGGCGAGGCGTTGCGGCGGGGCGAGCTCTGGACGAAGCCCGCCCTTGAAGGCTCGGCAGTCTTCGCGGAAGCGATCCGCCCCGCCCGGCAGACCGGCCCCGAAACGCTCGAGCAGGGCAGCGGTCTCAGGCGATTTCACGAGCCCCAGAGCCCGTGGTCCTTGGCCACGACGGAAGAAGGAGAACGATTCCGAGAGGCTCACCGCGGCGATGGCAGTGGTCCGGGCCGCTGCGGCTTCCGCCAACAGCTCCGCCTCGCCGCGGGCCAGGAGCGAGGCCAAGGCCTGCAGCCGCCGCCGCACCCGCGGGTCGTCGGTGAGGGAGGCGATGCCGAGGGCCGCCGAGCGGGCGTAGCGATCGCGATCGAGGGCGCCGGCCAGTCCGTAGAGCGTGCGGGCCAGCTCTTCCTCCTGCCCCGTCTTGGCGGCGTCGGCCACCTCCTCGGCCAGCTCGAAGTAGGCGGCCGGGCGGGAGGGATCGAGCTGGGCAAGCCGCTTCGACCAGTCGCGGCCACCCGCCGCCTGGCCCGCCGCGACCAGCAGCACCGTGGCCGCGGCCAACAGCAGGCAAACAGCTCGCAGGAAACGGTTCGGCATCACGTCGCGCCCTCCTTCACCTCGACCACGCCGCCCGTCGACTCGAAGAGGAGCGCCGAGAGCTTGGCCAGGGCCCGCTCGCCGATCACGATCTGCTCGACGGCATTGCCCGCCCCGCCCCGCCGCTCGACGGCTTCGTTGAGGATCGCCTCGGCCTGCTGCCGGATGGCGGGCTTCTCGGCCACCGCGATGGTGGCGGCGAGCTCGAGCAGCGTGGCCTGCTCGGCCACCGCTCGCTGGATCGCGCCATCGGCAAGGCGCAGGCGTACCGCCCGCCGCCGGTCGATCTCGTCGAGCGTGGCCGGGAAGGGCTCGGAGAGGAAGATCGATCCCGCCTTCACCCGCCACTGCTGGACGAGTCGGGCCAGCATGGCCTCGGGGGCGATGCCCGCCGGCGGCTCCTCGAACGCCACGCGGGCCAGACGTCCGCGATCGGCGTAGGCGCTGGCCAATTGTTCGGCGTAGGAATCGATCGACTGGGCCTCGTTCGGCTCGAGGGCCAGGAGCTTTCGCACCAGGGCCAGGCGGGCCAGACGCGTCGCTTCGCCACCGCGTCCCCCCTCGGGCAGCCGCTCATCGGCCACGGTCTCGAGGAAGCGGAGCATCGCGTCGTTCATCACCGCGTTGGGCAACTGGTCGAGCAGTTCCTGGATCGCGATCGGCCCGGTCGCAAACCGCTCGGCGAAGACGGTCTGGGCAAGCTGGCGGACCTCTTGCGGCGTGCCCTTGATCGCTTCCTCGACCAGCACTTCGGCGTCCCGCGGTCCGAGGTCGCTGGCCGTGGGCCTCGTGCGCAGGGCCCGCAACTCGTCCTTCCGCTTGGCCTCGTCGCGCCCCGCGGCCTCGTAGGCTGCGGCGAACTCGCCATCGGAGCCGGAGGGACGGCCGGCGCTCGAGGACCCCGTCCCGCCGGTCGGGCTCGGAGCGGCGAGTTCCTTCTCGAGATCGGCAAGCACCGACTGGGCGGTGTCCTCGTCGCCCACCGAGAAGGCCTGGGCCACCGCATTGAGGCGAGCGAAGGCGACCGCCGCCCGCATGCGGCTGACGTCGTCGGAGCCGGCCAAACCGTTGGCCTGTTCGAGGAGCCGCATCCAGTGGTCGAGCGAACGGCTGTCGACCTTGATCCCGCCGCCGGCGAGGACGGCGCCGCTTGGGGCGGGCCAGGTGGCGAGGATCCGCTCCAGGCCCTTGGTCCGCACGTCCCGCGGGGCGTCCGGATCGAGGACCAGCTCGGGCACGAACCACGCCGCGTCGTAGGAGAGGTCGAGCAGGCTGGTGAGGACCCACAGCCGCTGCGACGGCAGGCGATCGTCGGTGAACCAGATGGTGACCGCGTCGCGGGCCCGCTGCTGGTCGGGCGAACGTTCGGTCCAGTCGACCACCTGCACCAGTCGGCCCAGAAGGTCGGCCGCGTTGCCCTGGTTCACGAAGTCCGCGCCGCTCGCCAAGCTCACCCCGATCGCGTCGAGGTATGCGGCCTGCAACGGGGCATTGCTGCGGACCGCAGCCTGGGCCTGGAACCACCGCTCCCAGCGGGGCGGGGCTTCGGGATCGCTGATCACGGCGCGGGCCAGCGGCGTGGCCGCCTTGTCGAGCCACGCCCCCGCTGCACCTTCGAAGACGGTCGCTCCCTTGCCGCGGACCAGGGCTCGCCGCGGCACCACGGTGTCCAGCCGGTCGATGGCTTGGGCCGCCAGCGAGGCGGAGGTCGAGGGCCGGGCCGCGAGCTCGGCCAGTAGCCCCGCGTTCCAGGCCCCGCGCCAGACGCCTAACGGTTCGTTGGCCGCCGCCAGGTCGACCGTCCAGGGGGCCAGGAAGCGGCGGGCCACGTCGTCGTTCTCGATGGGCTTGAGGGCCGCGATGCTCCCCTCGATCGCCGCGGCCCGCGAGGCGGGATCGAGCAGCGGCCAGCAGTCGCCGAACGTGTGCTGCAGGTACTCCCACTCCCGCTCGTCGGCGGCGCTCGGGCGGTTGGCGGCCAGCTGCAGCTTGCGGCCGAGGGCGGCCAAGCGCTCCGGAGCCAGCGAGGCCTCGCGCAGAGCGTCGTGGGCCCGGACCGGCGGCGGCCCGCCATCGAGCCGCGGCGGCTTGGGCCACTTGGCCGGGCGCACCACATCCGGACGGTCGAGCGGCACGGCCGGGACCTGCGGGACCTCGACCAGGCGCTTGGCCTCCTCGGGGCTCAGCGTCGTCCCCGCCGGCGGCGGCGGAGCGGTGAGGGCCGGCGGCGCGGTGAGGGCCCCGACCAGGAGCCAGGCGGCGACGGCGGCGATGATCACGAAGACGACGACCAGCCGGACCATGCGGGCCGGCGTGTCCCCCGCCACCTCGCGGGCGAAGGCCTCGTCGAAGTGCTCGATGGCGGTGGCCAGGGTCGAGCGTTCCGCAGCCCGCCACGCGACGAGATCGGCGGCGGGCGAGGGAGGCGGCACATCGGCCTCGATCTCGCCAGCCTGGATCGCCGCCCCGAGCCCCGCCACCACCTTGGCCAAGCCCTTGCCTCCCACGCCATGCTTGGCGGCGACGGCGAGGAGCTTGGGCTGGCTCTCGGGCGTCCATCCCCCGCTCGAGGCGAGCGTCGCCAACACCTCGCGGTCGAAATCGGTGAGCTCGAGACGGGGCCGGCCCGGGCCGCGGCGCGGACGCGCCTGGGGTGGCGGCTCGGGCTGGGACTTCAGGAGGTTGGCGGCCTCGACCAGCTGTTGGAGCAGGCCCTCCGCCTCCGGCTCCTTCCCCGCCGGGTGGCGGACGATCTTCTCCCGCTGGCGGCGCAGGGCCTGGTCGATCTGACGCCCGTCGAGCCGGCCATCGGGAAGACCCAACAATTCGCGCGGCGTCGAGCTGCTTCGCACCCCGAGGAAGCGCATGGTCGGCGGGAGCTTCACGGCTGCGACCCTCCGGCCGGGGCGGGAGCAGCAGGCGGGCTCGGCGCCGGCTGGCTCTCCCCAGGCGGGCTCTCCCCAGGCTGCGGGGGCGCCGGCGGCAGGGTGCGATCGAGCTCGCGGAAGCGGTCCCCGTAGGGCGCCGGCCCAAGGTCGGGGCGAAGTTGCTTGTGCTGTTCGAGGACCGCCCGGGCCTGGGCCGGATCGCTGGCCGCGAGGAGTTCGAGCAAGGCGAGCTTGGCCCGGAACCAACGGTCGCTCCCTTGGTTGGTCCCGGCCACGATGCGCCGCAGGGACTGGGCCGCGAGGTCCCGGTCGCCCAAGGGTCCGGCCAGGGCAGCGATCGACTCGAGCAGGGCCGGATCGCGCGGCGAGCGCGACAAGAGGGCCTTGCCGATGGCCAGGGCCTGCTCCCCGACCGCCCGGTCGTCGGTGGCGAGGAAGGCCTCGACGCCGGCCTCGAAGGTGCGCTGGGCGACCGCCGACGCCACATCGCTCGAGAGGGCCTGCTCGAGCGGCGCGCCGTTGGCAGCCGTGGCGAGGAGAGCCTGGCCGGTCCGCCACGCCGCCATCACGATCGCCTTGCGCGGCACGGGCGGCTGGGCGTCTCCGAAGTGCGAGGATGCCCAGCGGAACACATAGCGCCGGGCCACGTCGAGCGGCTTGGCCATCGCTTCGCCACCCGCCTCGAGGGCAGCCAGCCGCTCGAGGGCCGGGTCGAGGCGGTCGCGACCCAGTTCGATCTGCACCCGGCGCACGGCAAGCTCGCCCACGAAGCTGCTGGCATCGACCTGTTTGGCGGCGACCAGGGCCTCCAGCCGATCGAGCACGCCGGACGCGAACTCGAGGTCGCCGATCCCGCTGGCCAGGGCCACCTCGAGCACCTGGCGGGCGATGACCACGTCGCCGCCGGGCAGCCCGTCGAAGTGGTGGCCGTCGTCCGGACCGAGGTGCTTGGCCGCATCGAGGAAGCGCTGGCCGATCTCGATCTTGGCGTCGCCCTCGGCGGTGGCCCGGAAGAGCCGGTAGTAGCCGGCCACCGCTTGCCGCTTGCCCTCCGCGGCGCCGGGCGTGCGGTCGTCCATGCCTAACAGCCGATCGAGGTCCTCGCGGCGCGGAGCGTCGCTCAGGGCCATGCGGCGTTGCAAGAGCTGCGGGACCTTGTCGCTCGAGGGGTGCTTGGCGAGGAAGCGGTCCATCCGCGAGCGAAGCTGCGACTCGAGCTCGGAACGCCCGTCGCCCGCCCCGGGCAACAGCTTCTCGAGGCAGACCAGGGACATCCAATCGGCCTCCTCGTCGCGGGCCGCGGCCAGCTCGGACGCCTTGTCGAAGGCCTCGAACGCGGCTTGGTACTCGCCTCGCTCGTAGTGGCCCCACCCCAGGAGCGAGCGGCAGGTGGCGGCCGCCGGGCCGTAGTCGCCGGCATCGCCGCTGCCCAAGGCGAGACCGAGGGCCTCGACCGCCTCGCCGTAGCTTTCGAGGGCGGCTCCGCGATCGCCGAGCCCCTTGGCCCGCTCGAAGGCGAGGACCCCTTTCACGTAGAGCGGGGCGAAGCCGTTCGTGCCGAGGGCCGCGTCGCCGAAGCGGCGGGCCAGGTCGGCGACTTGGCCCAGCTCGCGGCGCGAGGCGAGCCCGGCGATCGCCTCGCGAGCGAGGGCCCGGGCATCGGGGTTCGCCGCCGCCTCGCCCTCGGCCCGCAGGCCTCCGACCGCCGCCAGGCGGAGCCACGGCACGGGCGCCGAGGAGTCGGCCAGCAGCGGCTTGAGGATCTCCCGGGCCTGGGCGAACTCGCGGCGATCGATGGCCGCGACCAAGCGCCACGCCGGGAGCTGACGCCGGATCGACTCCGCGGTGCGCGGCTCTTCCAGCAAGGCCAGCCATTCGAGCGCCGTCGGCAGGCTCTCGGTCCGGCTCTTCGCCAGGGCCATGCCCAGCACGGCGTTGGCGTAGAACTCGTTCGCCCGCAGGTCGAGCGAGACGTCCTTCGGGCTCGGATAGGCGGAGCCGGTGTCGAGGATGCGGGCGAACAGGCCTTGGGCCGCATCGGCCAGACCGCGGTCGCCGCCGAGGACGCTCCGGTAGTAGAGCGACCACGCCTCGAGGCTCAGGGCCTCCTGCAGCAATCCCCGCACGCGGTCGGTCTTGCCAACCGCGAGCTCGCCCTCGAACCCGCCGGTCCGGTCGCTGCGCCGCTCGAGGTCGCGGACCCGCAGCTCGAGCCGCTGCCGAAGCTGGCCGGCTTCCTTGGCGATCGCCTCGAGCTGTTGGTTCGCCACGCCGCCTGCCGCGTCATCGACCAGGGCCACCCGCACGTCCTCCGCGGCGCGGGCCGCGGAACGGTAGCGGGCCCGGAGCAGGGAGAGGCGCAGCACGTCGCCTTGCTTGGGGTTCTCGCGCTCGAGGAACGCCTGCGAGGCCTTGGCCAGTTCGGCCCGCTTGGCCGGGTCCTGCTCCCGTTCCAACAGCTCGGGGTAGAGCTCGGCCAGCCGCTCGACGAGCCGGGAGCGATCCTCGCTGCCGAGGCCGCTCGCCAATTCGCGCTCCAGATGCTCGACCAGGAGCCGGTTGAGCCGGAGCCGCTCGAGATAGGCGGCCAGCTCGTCGGCTCCGGCCTGCGGCACGAAGGCTCCGCTCGCCGCCAGCCAGGCCGCAGCGAGCCACGCCCAACAGCTCGCAGCGCGGCGACGCCGGCAGCGAGGAGGACGATGGTGGCGGGTCGGTCGGCGGCTCACGGGTCGGCCTTTCCTGGCGGAGCCGCGGCTGGTGCGGGCTTGGCGGGCGGCGCGGTCTTGCCCTTGCTCGCGGGCTGCCCGCCGAGGACCACCACCTCGCGCTCGATGGCGGCGGCGCTCTCCGTGTCGCCGAGACCGCGGAGGGTGGCCGCGGCAAGCTCGAGCGAGCGGCGGGCGAGGAGCGGGGCGTCGCCGCTGTGCTCGGCGGCGACCCGCAGCAGTTCGAGCGTGCCGTCCATGCGCCGCGCCGCGTCGCTCTGGGCCACCAAGGCTCGGCCGAGGGCATGGCTGGCCCACGCCTTGGCCCAGGGCGGCAGCTCCTTGGTCGCCGCGGCGAGGTCCTTGCGGGCCTTGGCCCGCGCTTCCTCGCTCGAACAGTCGATCGAGGCGATGGCCGCGAGGAGCGCCGTGCCGGCATCGCCCTCCGAGCCCGCTGCGGCACGCTCGCCGCGGAGGAGCATCGCGTAGAGCTGGGCCAGGCGGGCCACCGCCGGATCGCCGCCCACGGCGCCGACCTCGGTGGCGAGGAGCCTGGTCCGGTCGTCGGGGGCCCACGCCGGCGCCAACTGCGGACAGAGGAGCGTCGTCTCGTCGAGGACGGGAACGAGCGCCGCGTATCGATCGGTGGTCACCCCCGCTCGGCGTAGGCGGGCCACCTCGATGGCCGGGACGATGGCCTTCTCGAACTCCCCCGCCGCGAGCCGCGAGCGAAGCAAGCCCTCGGCGACGATCAGGGCGGACTCCGAGTTGCCGCCGCGGAAGCGCTCGAAGTGCTTCTCGAAGAGCGGCCGGGCCATCAGGAAGTCGCCGCGTTGGGCCCGCGAGCGGGCTCGCCAGAGGTCCTCGGCGACGGCCAGCCATTCCTTCTCGGCAGCGCCGATGGTGACGCCCTCGACGCCCGCCACCATGTCCCACGGCACGGTGCGGCTGCCGCCCGCGGCGAGCGTGATGGCCAAGCCGTCGGCCTTGAAGACGGCGGTCGAGGTCGACAGCGGCTCGCCACCGCCGCGCAGGTCGACCGTCCCGGCGAGGCTCGGGGCGGCCGCAAAGAGGATCATCGTGATGGCGAGCGATCGCATGGGAGCTGACGGCGAGCCAATCGTCTCACGGTATCCCGTTCACAGGGACGAACCGGAAGGTCCCTTCGCTCTCCCGGGCGATGCGGCGCAGCGAGTCCTGCGAGGCGTCGGTCGAGAACGCGATGCAGTGGATCACGATCCGCTTCTTGCCGTTGGTTCCGTTGCGGGAGGCCAGGTACCCCGGCACATTGTCGGGGATCTCGCCGTCGGTGAGGAAGAAGATGAGGTCCGGCGGCGGGTTGAGGGCCAAGGCCCGCTCGAACGCGGTGCCCGGCTCGGTTCCCCCCATCGGGCTCTGCTCGTCGAGCCACCGCTTCACGCGGGTGACGTTGCCCGGCATCGCCCGCATGAAGCCCTCCTGGAAGGGCGGTTCGAGGGAGTGGTCGCTGTAGAGGAAGATGGCGAAGCTCGCGAAGTCCGGCAGCGAGCTCACCGACCGCTTCAGTTCGTCCATCGCGACCTGCATGCGGTTGCCGGTCGACATGCTCCCGGAGATGTCGACGATGTACGCGAAGCGCGTGCCGCGTCCGCCGACGCCGAAGAAGCTGGTGCCGCCAGAGCCGCCGCCCGGTCCGAGGCCCCCGCCGCTTCCACCGCCGCCGCCGCCGAATCCACCCTCGCCGGACGGCCCGCTGCCGCCCGCTTCGAGGGAGCCCGAGCCGGTGCCGCCGCCCAGCCCGATGGCCGGTGACGATGCCTCGAGACTCACCGGCCCCTCGCTCCCGGAAGGTCCACCGAGGCTGTCCTCGACGGCCATCCCGTCGCCTTCCGAGCCGGAGGCCTCGGCCAGCGAGTCATCGCCGAGCATGCTCATCTCGAAGTTGACCGAGGGGGCGCCGAAACCGACTTGGCCCGGGAGGTAGACCGAGGCGAGCCAGATGATGATCGCGATGTGGACGGGAAGCGAGACGGCGAGGCCGAGCAGGATGAGGTGAATTCGCCGCTCGCGGAGGAGCCGGACTCGTTCTTCCTCGAGCTCGACCACCGTGGCCCGCAACTGGGCCATGCGGATGGCGTCCGAGCCGCGACCACCAGAGGGGGTCGCTCGGGCCAAGGATGGTGGAGGGGACGAGAGGCTCACCGAGGGTCTTCAGCGAAGGTGCTTGGCGGCGGGTGCATCCGAGGGGACTGGTCCGAGCCGGGTCCGCTCGATCGCGGGGCCCTAGGCGGGGGCGGCGGGAACCGGAGGCCCAGCCAATCGTCGTCGCGATCGGTCCGGCCGGGGAGCATCCAGCTTCCAGATTGCCCCCAATTTGTACGTGGAACGATCCGCGATCGTTGCCCCGATCTCCCGCTTGGCGAACGGAACGCGTTCCGAGGTGGCAGCCGGCCCTGTTCTCCGCCGACCGAGCCCGGCGGAGACCGCTCGGAGACCAACGGGAGATCGCTCGGGGACCGCGGCCGCGGCGTCCCACCACGCCCCGACCCGCTTGCCCTTCCCCGGGGGCTCGGTTCCAATTCCCTTTCTGCGCGGACCCCCAGCGGGTGGCGGAGCGGCGGGATGGGACAGGCACCTGCCTGCCCCCGCAGCCTGTCTGCCCGGGCCGGCCCAGCCGGACGCACCCCTCCATGACCGCTTCCTCACCACGAGCTTCCGGCGGACGACCCCGCCGCGTCCTTCTCAAGATCTCTGGCGAGTCCTTCGCCCCCCCCGGCCAACTCGGGATCTCCCCCGAAGAGATGACCGTCATCGCCGCCGAGATCGTCGCCGCAGCCGACACGGGGGCCCAACTGGCCGTCGTGGTCGGCGGGGGCAACATCATCCGCGGGGCCCAGCTCGCCGCGAAGGGCCGCATCGACCAGTCCACCGCGGACTACATGGGCATGCTGGGGACGGTCATCAACGGCCTGGCTCTCAAGGAAGCCCTCGGACAGCTCGGCCGCGAGGCCCGCGTCATGTCGGCGATCAACGTCCCGGCGGTGGCCGAGCCCTTCATCCGGAACCGGGCCATCCGCCACCTCGAGAAGGGCCGGATCATCATCCTCGTGGCCGGCACAGGGAACCCCTTCTTCACCACCGACACCTGCGCCTCGCTGCGGGCGATCGAGCTCAACGCCGACGTCCTGCTCAAGGCCACCAAGGTCGACGGCATCTACACCGCCGACCCCCGCAAGGACCCCAACGCCCGCCGCTACGAGACCCTCACCTACGCCGAGGCGATCGAGAAGCAACTGGGGGTCATGGACCTCACCGCCATGACCATGTGCATGGAGCGGAACCTGCCGATCTGCGTCTTCGACTACAAGACCGCCGGCAACATCCGCAAGGTGGTCGAAGGGGCCCGCATCGGCACCCTCGTGGACAAGTGACCTCCCGGGCCGCGGCCCGGACCCGGATTTGGAGCTACCGACGATGGACCTCGACACGATCCTTTTCGAGACCGAAGACCGCATGTCCAAGTCGCTCGACTACCTGTCGCGCGAGATGCGGGGCATGCGCACCGGCCGAGCCACCACCGCCCTTCTCGACTACGTGAAGGTCGACTACTACGGCAGCCAGACCGACCTCCGCGAACTGGCCGGCATCACCGTGCCGGAACCGACGCAGCTTCTGGTCAAGCCCTTCGACCCGAGCAGCAAGCAGACCATCGTGAAGGCCATCGAGGTCGCCGACCTCGGCCTCAACCCGCAGGTCGAGGGCAACGTGATCCGCATCCACGTGCCACCGCCGTCGGCCGAGCGCCGCAAGCTCCTGGTCGGGCAGATCAAGAAGATGGCCGAGGAGCAGAAGGTCGCCATCCGTAACGAGCGGCGCGACGCCAACAAGCACATCGACATGCTCCTGTCGGACAAGAAGAACCCGATCTCCGACGACCAGGCCGAGAAGGCCAAGAAGGAGGTCGACGACTTGACCAAGAGCTACTCGACGAAGATCGACGAGGTGGCGGGCAAGAAGATCCACGAGGTCGAGGAGATCTGAGCGGGTGCCGGATCCCGCGGGCCCCGCGGTTGTGTGCTATCCGGCGAGCACCCCCACCAGAACCCGACCGCAACCCCGACCAGCCCACACCCCCTGTCGGGGAACCCGACCTTCCAGACGGCGGCCGATCGAACGGCCGCCGTTTTCCATGCGCCGAGGGCGAGGCGGGTGGTCGAAGGCGGC
>JBGAKK010000008.1:0-101470 GCA_044224425.1 Phycisphaerales bacterium | reverse complement strand
GACGGCCACCCTGCATCCCCGCCTTCCTCTGCGTGGAGCTCTGCGGACTCTGCGACTCTGCGGCTATCCGATTCCCGCTTCGATCTGGCTCCCCGCCGCGCCCCTCTGCGACCTCACCCCACGAGTTCGAGCAGCGCCTCGAGCGTGTCCTGCTCGTGGCGGAGGACGATCGGGGACTCGAGGCGGATGATGTCGAACGCCCCGCGGACGTCGATGCCGTAGGGGTCGACGCCAACCGCGACCGGCTTCTCGACGCCGATCTTGGCGTGGGCGAGGCAGGCTTTGCGGAGGAGTTCGCTATGCGTCGCGTTGAGCGTGCGGCAGATGGCCGGCACTTGGCGGGCCAGCGGGTTGGGGCGGGTCATCGCCTCGCCGTCGATGAAGAGGCCGTCGAAGCGGGCGGCATCGATCGACATCACGGCCCAGCGGACATCGGGCGGATCGCCGTGGTAGATGCGCCAGCGGTCGCAGAGGGCGCCTCGCTCGCCGGACTCCTCGAACTGGTCGAGGGTCACCTGGAGGTGCATCGAGGTCTCTTCCTCGTCCGGCAGGAAGAGGATCGTCTCCAGCGAGCGCAGCATGGAGACCATAGCCGGGGCGACCAGCTTGCCGTCGTCGGCGACGATCACCTTCACCGGGCGATGGTCGCCGTCGAAGCGGAGCAGGCCGCTCAGGTGCCCGCGGAGGTAGGCGATGGCGTCCTCGATCGCCGGATCGAGGGCTTCGTTGCTGCCGAGATCGTCGTCATGGGCCACGTCGGGAGTGTAAGCCCGGAACCGCATATGCTGGGCCGCCAGCGATCCTCCCGCGATCCCGGCTTCGCCCCATGTCGCTCATTTGCTGCCCCATCCATGTGACGGTGCCTGACGAGGTCGACGACTCGCTCGCCAGGGCCGCGTCGGCGCTCGCCAAGGGCGCCAAGCTCGTCGAGTGGCGCGTCGATGCCCTGGCCGAGGAAGACGCCCCGGTCGCCCTGGCGGCAATCCGGAGATTGGTGCGGGATTGCCCGGTGCCGTGCATCGTGACCATCCGGCCGTCGTGGGAAGGCGGCACCTACGGGGGCAGCGAGACGGACCGCATCAGCCTCCTCGAGGCGATCGGGACCGGCGACGACACGCCGAAGTACATCGATGTCGAGCTCGACGCCTACCGCACCAGTCGGAACCGCCGGCAGAAGGTCAACCTGGCCGTCGACCACGAGAGCCAGGTCCGCGACGTAGGCCCCAAGCTGATCCTCTCGACCCACGACTTCACCGGCCGTCCGGGCGACCTCCTGCAGCGGGTGGCGGCGATGGCCGCGGAACCGGCGTGCAGCGTGATGAAGGTGGCGTGGATGGCCCGCTCGCTCCGCGACAACCTCGAGGCCTTCGACCTCCTGGCCGAGCGGGCCAAGCCGGCGGTCGTCCTCTGCATGGGCGAGTACGGCCTGCCCTCGCGGGTGCTGGCCCCCAAGTTCGGCGGGCTCTTCACCTTCGCGGCCTTGGCCAGCGGGGCGGAGTCGGCGCCGGGGCAGCCCAGCCTCGAGGAGCTGCGCGATCTCTATCGCTTCGGGCGGATCGGGCGCGGCACGCGGACCTACGGCGTCATCGGCTGGCCGGTCGGGCACTCCCGCAGCCCGCGCTTCCACAACGACCGCTTCGCCGGGCTCGGCTTCGACGGCGTCTACCTGCCGCTGCCGGTGCGGCCGGAGTGGGAACAGTTCAAGGCCACGGTCGGCGATTTCGTCGACCATCGCCGCCTCGACTTCCGCGGGGCGAGCGTGACGCTGCCTCACAAGGAGCATTGCCTCCGCTTCGTCGCCGAGCGCGGCGGCCGGGTCGGGGCCTTGGCCAAGGCCCTCGGGGCCGCCAACACCTTGGTGGTCGAGGAGGACGGCACGCTCGCCTGCGGCAACACCGATGCCCCGGCCGCGGTGGCTTGCCTGGCCCAGGCCCTCGGACGAAGCGACGGCCGGCTCGACGGGGCTCGCGTCGCGGTGCTCGGGGCGGGTGGCGTGGCCCGGGCCGTGGCGGGCGGCGTGGCCCTCGCCGGCGGGCAGGCGATCCTCGTCAACCGTAGCGCGGATCGCGCCCAACAGGTGGCCGGGGAACTCGCCGCCGGGCTGGCGGCCCTCGATCGCCGCGGGCTCGACGGCTGCGAATCGCTCGCTGCCGACGGTCCGCCGGGCCGGGTCGAGGCCGGCCGCGGCACGCTGTTAGGCTGCGGTTGCTTCGACGCCTACGTCAACGCGACCCCGGTCGGCATGGCCGGCGGACCGGACCCGGAGGGCAATCCGCTCGACTCGCTGCTCGAGGCGGCGGGCGGCTGCTTCGGCCCCGAGCTGGTGCGCGGGGCGGTCGTCTTCGACACGGTCTACGCCCCCGAGGAGACCCCGCTCCTTCGCGAGACGCGCCTCGTGGCCCGAGCTGCGGTCGGCGGGCTCGCCATGTTCGAGGCCCAGGCCGAGCGGCAGGCCATCCGCTGGTGCGGACGTTAGGCGGGAGGGAGGAGCGCCATGCTGACCACGATCGCCATCCTGGCCGCGCTCCTCCTCGTCAACGCCCTGTTGGCCATGTCGGAACTGGCCATCATGACCTCCCGGCAGGCCCGGCTCGAGCGCTCGGCACGCGGCGGGAGCCGCGGGGCAGGGGCGGCCCTGGCCTTGTCCCGCGAGCCGGCCCGGTTCCTCTCCACGGTGCAGGTGGGGATCACGCTCATCGGGATCGTGGCCGGCGCCTTCGGCGAGCAGTCGATCGCCCAGTACCTGCGCGAGTGGTTTGCCGCCATCCCTGCCCTCGCCCCGCGGGCCGACCTCCTCGCCTTCGGCAGCGTCGTCCTCGTCATCACCTTCCTGTCGCTCGTCCTCGGCGAACTGGTGCCGAAGCGGATCGCCCTGGCCTACCCCGAGCAGGTGGCCTCGGTCATCGCCCTGCCGCTCAAGGTGGTCTCGGTGCTGGCCGCGCCGCCGGTGTGGGTCCTGACCAAGGCCAGCGACCTCGTCCTCGCCGTCCTCCGCGTGCCGGGCAAGGCTCGGGAGGACGTCTCCGAGGAGGACGTGCGGGCCATGGTGGCCCGGGCCGCGAGTTCCGGTGTCTTCCACGCCCGCGAGCACGAGCTCTTCCAGCGGGCCTTCAGCCTCGACGACATCCAGGCCCGCTCCCTCATGGTGCCGCGGGCCGATGTCCTGTGGATCGACGAGTCGATGCAGACCGAGGATGTGCGCGTGCTGTTGGGCACCAGCCCCTTCTCGCACTACCCGGTCTGCCGCGGCAGCTTCGACGAGGTGATCGGGGTGGTCCACATCAAGGACCTCATCGCCTACGGCCTCCTCGCCGGCACCGACTTCCGGGTGGCCACCGTGGCCCAGCCGCCGCTCTACGTGCCGGAGACCTCGACCGCCCTCAAGGTCCTGCAGCTCTTCAAGGAGGAGCGCACGCACCTCGCCTTCGTGGTCGACGAGTACGGATCGATCCAGGGCATCGTCACCTTGAACGACGTGGTGACGGCCCTGCTCGGCGAGGTGCTGCGGCACGGCGAGGCGAGCGAGCCCGACGCCACGCGGCGGGCCGACGGAAGCTGGCTGGTCGAGGCCCGCATGCCGCTGCACGAGCTGGTCCGCACGCTGGCCATCGAGGACGTCGCCCCCGACGAGCTGCACGGGGCGTCGACCGCGGCGGGGCTCCTGATCGCCCTGCTCGGCCGCTTGCCGCGGGTGGGCGAATCGGTGGTGTGGCGCGGCTGGCGGATCGAGGTGGTCGACATGGACCAGCAGCGGATCGACAAGCTGTTGGTCAGTCCGGCGGCCCGGGTCGGGCGTGCTGGTGGCGGTCCATGAGGTCGCGCGGGGCGAGCAGGTGGAGGATCGGCCGCGGCACGCAGTGGCAGATGGCGGCGATGGCCTTGTTGACCAAGCCCGGGATGTAGACCTCGTCGCCGCGCCACGCGGCGTCGACGCCGAGTCGGGCCACGGTCGCCGCGTCCATCCACATCCAGCCGGGTAGCTTCCGCATGTGCTCGCGGTTCCCCATCACGTCGTGGAACTCGGAGTAGGTGAAGCCGGGGCAGACCGCGGTGCTGGTCACGCCGCTCCCGGCGAGCTCGGCGGAGAGGGCCCGCGAGAAGGAATTGAGGTGCCGCTTCACCGCGAAGTAGAGGGAGCCCGGCGTCTCCGGGGCCCAAGCCGAGACCGACGAGACGTGGATCAGCCGTCCGGAGCGCCGCTCGCGCATGGCGGGGAGGAGGCGGTGGGTGAGTTCGACGCCCGAGACGAGGAGGACGTTCAGGAAGCGGAGTTCCTCCTCCCACGGCGTGGTGCAGAAGGTGGTGGCTAACCCGTAACCAGCGTTGTTGACCAGGCAGTCGACGCGGCCAGCGAGGCGCACCGCTTCCTCCGCCACGCGGGTCCCGGCCCCGGGCTCGCCGAGGTCGGCGACGACCAGCTCGCTCCGCGCCCCGAGCGGCGCTGCCTTGGCGGCGACGACCGCCAACCGCTCGCGGCGGCGAGCCACGAGGACGAGGTCGAAGCCGCGACGGGCGAGTTCGAGGGCGAAGGCTTCGCCGATCCCCGCCGAAGCGCCGGTGATGAGGGCGATCGGACGTCCGGCGGGCCGCTGGTCGGACGCAGGGTGGGGGGCGGTCACGGTTCCATTATGATCGCCGCATGGCCCTCTCGTATCGAACCGCTGGCGAGTCGCACGGCCCGGCCCTCATCGCCTTGGTCGAGGGGATGCCCGCCGGGCTCGACATCGACCTCGCCTTCATCGACGGCGAGTTGCGGCGGCGGCAAGGGGGCTACGGGCGCGGCGGCCGGCAGGCCACCTTCCTGTCCGGCGTGCGCCGCGGGGCCACCATCGGCTCGCCCATCGCCATCCAGGTGCCCAACAAGGACAGCCGGCTCGACGACCTGGAGCGCACGCCGCCCGTGCATCGGCCGCGTCCCGGCCACGCCGACCTGGCCGGCAGCGTGAAGTGGCTGACCACCGATTGCCGCGAGACCCTGGAGCGGGCCAGCGCCCGCGAGACGGCGGCTCGCGTGGCGGCCGGGGCCCTGGCCCGCGTCTTCCTCCGCATGTTCGGGATCGAGGTCTTCGGCTTCGTGCGCGGAGCCCTCGACGTGCAGAGCGAGGTCGCTCCCCAGCCAAACAATTGGCAGGAGCTGGCCGCGGCCCGCGAGGCGAGCGAGGTCTACTGCCCGGACGCCGCGGCCTCGATCGCCCTCGTCGAGCGCATCCACCAGGCCAAGGCGGCCAAGGACACGGTCGGCGGGATGGTCGAGGCCCACGTCTTCGGCTGTCCCATCGGCCTCGGCTCGTGCATGCGCTGGGAGGACCGGCTCGATGCCCGCCTGGCCGGGGCGGTGATGGGGATCCAGGCCATCAAGAGCGTCGAGATCGGCCTGGGCCGCGAGAGCGCCTTCCGCACCGGCTCCGCGGTGCACGATCCGATCACCTACGAGCCTACGCTGCGCGGCGCGCCGCACCTCGGCTTCCTGCGGCCGTCGAACAACGCGGGCGGTCTCGAGGGCGGCATGACCAACGGCATGCCGGTGGTGGTGAGCGCCGCCATGAAGCCCATCGCCACGCTCGGGCGCGGCATGCCGAGCATCGACCTCGCCACCAAGGAGGCGACCGGCTCGCAGTACGAACGGAGCGACGTCAGCGCCATCGCAGCGGCCAGCGTGGTCCTCGAGAACGTGGTCGGCTTCGAGATCGCCCGGGCCTTCCTCGAGAAGTTCCCCGGCGACACCATGATCGAGTGTCGCGCCGCCTACGACGCCTATCTCGACCTGGCCGGCCGCTTGCCGCTCGCCGAGCGTTGAGGGCTGCCGGTATCATCGCGCCATGTCCGCGACCGCCGCACGACCGACCGGAACGTCCGTCCCGCCGCTGCCTGCTCCGCTGCCCGCCTGCACCGACGCGGAGCGCATCCCGACCTTCGTCCACGCTCGCGTCCACGATGTGAACGTGGTGGTGGCCCGCGAGATCGCCGACCTGATCCGGGCCCGGGCCGCGGCCGGTCGGCGCTGCGTGCTGGGCCTGGCCACCGGCTCGACGCCCACCGGGATCTACGCCGAGCTCGTCCGCCTGCATCGCGAGGAGGGGCTTTCCTTCCGGAACGTCGTCACCTTCAACCTCGACGAGTACTTCCCGATGAAGCCGGAGGAGCTCCAGAGCTACCACCGCTTCATGGGCGAGCACCTCTTCGACCATGTCGACATCGACCGGTCGAACGTGCACATCCCGGACGGCACGCTCGACCCGGGCGCGGTGAGGGCGTTCTGCGAAGGCTACGAGCGGGCCATCGAGGAATCCGGCGGCATCGACCTCCAGGTCCTCGGCATCGGCCGCACCGGCCACGTCGGCTTCAACGAGCCGGGCTCCGGCCGGGCCAGCCGCACCCGCCTCATCACCCTCGACCGCGTCACGCGGAAGGATGCGGCGAGCGACTTCTTCGGCGAGGAAAACGTCCCGCTGCGGGCCATCACCATGGGCGTCGGCACCATCCTCCGGGCCCGGCGCATCGTCCTCGTCGCCTTCGGCGAGGGCAAGGCCCACGTGGTGGCCAAGGCGGTCGAAGGGCCGGTGACCCAGCACATCGCGGCCAGCTTCCTGCAGGAGCACGCCAACGCTGCGGTCTACCTCGATCGGGCCGCGGCGGCCGAGCTCACCCGCTGCAAGTCGCCGTGGATGCTGGGGCCGGTCGAGTGGGATCCGCGCCTGGTCCGCAAGGCCGTGGTGTGGCTCGCCCGCACCACCAAGAAGGCCATCCTCAAGCTCACCGCCGAGGACTACAACGAGCACCACCTGCAGGACCTCCTGGCCACCAAGGGCAAGGCCTACGACCTCAACCTGCAGGTCTTCCGCGAGCTGCACCGCACCATCACCGGCTGGCCCGCGGGCAAGCCGCGTTCCGCCAAGCAGGCCGGGGACCCCGACCGTCCGCAGGACCGGATCTACCCCAAGCGCGTCCTCCTCTTCTCGCCGCACCCTGACGACGATGTCATCTCGATGGGCGGCACGCTGCTCCGCCTCGCCGACCAGGGACACGAGGTGCATGTCGCCTACCAAACCTCTGGCAACATCGCGGTCTCCGACTTCGAGGCCCTCCGCTTCGCCGACTTCGCCGCCGACTTCAACCGCCTCTTCGGCTTCGACGGCTCGCGCACCGCGGACTTCGAGAACGCCATCCAACGGCTGCTGCGCACCAAGCGCCCGGCCACCGTCGACGCCCCCGAAGTCCAACAGCTCAAGGGCCTGATCCGCCGCGGCGAGGCCCGGGCCGCCGGCATCTACTCCGGCGTGCCGGAGGACCGCCTGCACTTCCTCGACCTCCCCTTCTACGAGACGGGCCGAGTGCGCAAGAAGCCGCTGGGCGAGGAGGACGTCCGCATCACCGTCGACCTCCTGCGGAAGATCCGGCCCCATCAGGTCTACGCCGCGGGCGACCTGAGCGATCCGCACGGGACGCACCGCACCTGTTTGGCCGCGGTCTTCAAGGCCCTCGAGCGTTGCCGGCAGGACGACTGGTTCGCCGACTGCGAGACATGGCTCTACCGCGGGGCGTGGCAGGAGTGGGAGATCGAGGACATCGACATCGCCGTGCCGCTCGCCCCCGACGAGGTGGCCCGCAAGCGGAACGCGATCTTCAAGCACCAGAGCCAGAAGGACCGGGCCATGTTCCCCGGGGCCGACGACCGCGAGTTCTGGCAGCGGGCCGAGCAGCGGAACCGCTCGACGGCCGAGCTCTACGATGCCCTCGGGCTCGCCGAGTACGAGGCCATCGAGGCCTTCGTCCGCTGGGACGGGACGATGCTCGATTGATCCCGCCGCGGGCAGGCCGACGCAACCGGCTGGGGCGCATCGCCCTTCGTGTCCAGGACGACGAGGGCAGCGAGCGCGACCTGGCCGACTTCGTGCCCGGCGAGGTGCCGGACATGAGCGACCCGCTGGCCCGGGCCTCGCTGGCCCGGCTGCGTTCGGCGGTCGCCACCCTCGGCCGCAAAGGCACCCGGCTGGCCCTCGCTGCGATCGTGCTCACCCCCTTGGTCCTGATCCAGGGGCTGATGTGGGGCCACATCTATGCCCTCAAGAAGCTGCACGTGGCGCCGATCTGGATCGCCCTCAGCCTGTTCGGCTCGGTGGCCGCCTGCGCCTTCCTCCTCGGCTGGATCATCCCGCAGCTCCAGGGGCGCGGCTTGGCGGGCACCACCTCCCACGTGGTCGACGCCATCCTCCGCATCGGGCGCTGCGCGAGCTGCGGGCATCCGCTCCTGCGGAGCGAGGGCGAGCCGCCCGAGACGGTGGTCCGCTGCAGCGAGTGCGGCTCGGCGTGGCGGCACGGCCGGATCGGGCCGAGCCCGGTGCCCACCAGCCAACGGTTAGGCCCGGCGGGGGCCCGGGCCCTGATCTACACCAGCGCCATGGCCCGCACCAAGCGGCGCGACGACCGCGGCCGGCCGTGGGCCGCTGAATCGTCGATGTACCTGCGGCGGCCGAAGGAGGTCGAGCGGAAGCTGCGGCGGATCACGCTGCCCCTCCTGCCCTTCCTGGTGGGAGCGCCGCTTGGCGGGTTGGGCCTCCTCGTCCTCGCCGCGTCCCTCGCCGCTCGCACTGACAACGCGTGGATCGTGGGCGGCACGATCCTCGCGACCGCCCTGGGGGCAGGGCTCCTGGTCACCGCGGTGATCGTGAGGATCGACGCCGTCCTCCGCCGCCGGCGGCTTCGGGTCCGGACCTGCCTGGCCTGCGAGCAGCGGCTGCGCAAGGAAGGCGACTTCCTCGTCTGCCGCCTGTGCGGCGGGGCGTGGCGACGGCCGCGACGATGATGCGGCAGATGAGGTTCGCTGCGGCTACCGCTTCCGACCTGATTTCCGCGGCATGGGGGGCAGCGGCAGCTCGAGCGAGGCGAGCGTTTCGCGCACCGCGGCGGTGAGGGCTTCGGCGGCCCGGCCGCGGCGATGGTCGCGGCGCCAGGCGATGGCGATCTGGCGGGTGGGCGATTCGTTCCGCAGCCGCAGGTAGTGCCAGTGCTTCGTGCCGTGCAGGGCGGCGGCGCAGGCCGGGACGATGGAGAAACCGAGCCCGAGGGCGACCAGCTCGAAGACCGTCGCCAGTTGCGTGGTGCGGCAGGCGATGCGCGGGGTGAGCTGGTGGGCGGAGCAGAAACCTTGGATCTGGCGGCCGAGGCAATGCACGTCCTCCAGGGAGATGGTGGTCTCCTCCTGCAGTTCGGCGATGGTGATCTCGCCGCCGTGCGGCGCGGCGTGCGAGGCCGGGACGACGACCAGGAGCTCCTCCTCGCCGAGGACCTCGACTTCGATCAGTTCGTGGTCGATCGGCGTGCTGGTGAGGGCGCAGTCGAGTTCGCCGTCGACCAGCCCCTCGATGACCAGTTCGGTGTAGCACTCGCGGACCAGCAACTCGCAGGCGGGCATGGCCTTGCGGAGCCCCGCGATCGAGCGGGGCAGGACATACGGGGCGATGGTCGGGATGGCTCCGATGCTCAGGGCCCCGACCCCCGATTCGATGTCGCGGTGGAGCTTGGTCTCCGCCTCGTGGACCTCCGCCAGGATGCGTCGGGCCCGGGGGAGGAACGCCTTGCCGGCGTCGGTGAGGGCCATGCCGTGGCCGGCCCGGTGGAAGAGGTCGACCCCCAAGTTGCGCTCCAGCTTGCGGACCTGCTGGCTCAGGGAGGGCTGGGCAATGTGGCAGCGCTTGGCGGCGCGGCTGGCCGAGCCGGTCTCCGCGGTGGCCACGAAGTAGCGAAGCTGGTGGAGCTCCATAGAGGCAACACCTATCGGTGCCCTAGGCAGATCATCTTTGACATCTATGGGGTCCGAAGTAGGTTGATGCTGTCATAGTCCGATCCGCCTGCCGGGAATGCCGCGGCGGTCGCACCGAAAAGTCCATCTCGCAGCCGTATGACGCACGGTTGCTCTCCACACCGGCACCTGCTGAACGACAGGTGCCGGTGGCATTTTGGCCGCGGTCGCGGCCGAGTTGTCCCAAACTGAGAGGATTCCGACTCTTCTATCGGAAGGCTCGCGATCATGTCCCTCGTCCCCGCCCCCGTGGTTCCGCCCGGCGTGTGATCGCCGAAGGGGCGGCCGGGACACCTTCCGAGGAGAGAATCCGTGACCCATCGCACCCCCCGCGCGGCGGCTGTCCTGTCGCGCTCCACCGTCGCAGGGCTTGCCCTGGTGGCGACCGCCTTGGTCGCTGGCCAAGCCGCCGCCGACATCCTCAAGCTGAAGTCGCCCAACCAGGAGAACTTCGGCGACTTCGGCGTCTCCGTCTCCGGCATCCCCGATGTCGACGGTGACGGCCACGGCGACGTCATCATCGGAGCCGACTCCGAGGACGGCGCCGGTATCAACGACTCCGGCCGCGTGTACATCTTTTCCGGGGCGACCGGAGCCCTCATCCGCACCCACGCCTCGCCCTTCGCGACCAGCCAAGGCTACTTCGGCCAGGCGGTGGCCGGCGTGTCGGACGTGAACGGCGATGGCCGTGGCGACTACATCGTCGGCGCCCCCGGCGAGATCGTGAATGGCATCAACGGCGCCGGGCGCGTGTATGTCTACTCGGGCGCCACGGGCCTTGCGATCCACGTCCACACCTCACCAAATCCCGAGTCCTTCGGACGCTTCGGCTCCGCGGTGGCGGGCATACCCGACCTCAACGGCGACCAGCGCGGCGACTACATCGTCGGCGCCTACGACGAGAACGGCTCCGGCGTGAACGGCTCGGGCCGGGCGTATGTCTACTCGGGCTCGACCGGCATCCTGGTGGCTGTCCACGCGTCACCAAACGCCGGCACGGGCGGATCCTTCGGCGCGTCAGTGGCCGGCATCCCCGATGCGACCGGTGACCTGCGTGGCGACTACATCATCGGGGCGCCCTACGAGGACCTCCCCGGCAACCTCTTCGAAGGCGGCCGGGCCTACATCTACAGCGGCAACACGCACGCCCTCACGCATACGCTCGTCTCGCCGAACGCCGAGGCCTACGGTCGTTTCGGCAATTCGGTCGGCGGACTGACCGATGCGTCCTCCAACTTCCGCGGCGACGTGGTGGTCGGGGCGGCACGCGAGGACCCCGGGGCGAGTCCCGCCGAGGCTGGGCGAGCCTATCTCTTCGACGGGACGACCGGCGCCCTTCTCAAGCAACTTGCGTCGCCCAACGAGGAGAACGGCGGCTACTTCGGAGCCAGTGTCGCCGGCGTGCCTGACCGCGACGGCGATGGGCGAGGCGATATGGTCGTCGGCGCCGAGTTTGAAGGGAACGGCAAGGCCTACGTGATCTCAGGGGCCACCGGGTCGATCATCGCGACCATCGCGCCCAGCCTGCCCTCCACCGGGCAGCTGGGCAACGCTGTGGCCGGCGTCCCCGACTGCAACGGCGACGGGCTCGGCGATGTCCTCGTCGGAGCCTTCACCGCCGAAGACAACGGCGAACCGCCGAACGCCGGCCGGGCCTTCCTCGAGCGCTACATCCCCAACGACGGCTGCCTCGCCTTCACCGTCGTCGACCTTCCGACCGGCACCACGCCGTTCACGACGATCGGTGCCCAGGAGGGCGCTTCCGATCCCAACTGCGACGAGTTCAACGATCCGGGCCCTGACATCTGGTTCGTGCACACCGCCGAGTGCGACGGCACGCTGATCGTCAGCACCTGCAACGACGCCGACTACGACACCAAGATCGCCATCTACCCGGGCTGTGGCTACTCGCCGCCCTTCTTCGTCTGCAACCTCGGCGTGCCGCTGGCGTGCAACGACGACTACCCCGGCTGCACGGGCTTCAGCTCGAAGCTCGCCGTCTCGGTGACGACCGGCCAGTGCTTCTTCATCCGCGTCGGCGGCTACAACGGTGCGAACGGCACCGGCTACCTCACGGTCAGCTACGACTGCCCCTGCCTCGGCGACCTGAACGGCGACCACGTGATCGGGGCCGCCGACCTCGCGTCGCTCCTCGGTCAGTGGGGCGGGCCGGGCTCGGGCGACCTCAACTTCGACGGCGTGGTGAACGCCGCCGACCTCGCCATCCTTCTCGGCAACTGGGGGACCTGCTGATCGCCCGCTGGCTCACTGCGGCCGGTGATTGAGGGTGTAGTAGGCTTCCGCGTGGAGGAGCGGCAGGCCGTCCTTGCTCCGCACACCCGTCGCGTGCAGCTCGTGCACGTACCCCTCGCGCAGGCCATCCACGACCAGATCGACCGTCGTCCCGTCCGGGGCGACGGTCGCCTTTTGGACCGCGAGCTCCTTGGTGTCCATCTCGTCGCTGCCGTACTTGGCGTGCAGCTCGTAGGTGTAGGAGGTGAAGCGATAGCTGGCCGGATCGCCCGCCGTCGCCGGGTCGACCGGCTTCGTGAAGCGGAGGCGGAAGCCGTCCTTGGTGGCCGTCATGTCGTGGACCTCGAAGGGCACCTGGCCGGTCCACACCGCCCGCTCGAGTCCCCACGGCTTCATGCCCCGTGAGCCCCAGCCGCGGTTCGTCTCGCCCACGGCAAGCGAGCCGTCGGCGAGGAAGGCCACGCGGATGATGCCGCACTGGAAGCCGGAGCGGAAGGGATAGACGGCCCCTTGCCATTCGCCGCCGACCTCCTCGAGCGAGATGCGGTAGACCGCCGCGTGGTGCTGGTCGCCCATGAAGATCTGGCCCTCGAAGGGGCCGAACTTGCCCTTGGTGAGATCCCACTGGAAGCCGGCCGCCGACTTGCCGACCTTGTCGTAGGGGAACCAAACAGCTGGCAGGCGAAGATGCGGGATCTTCTTGGCCGCCTCGGGCATGAGGATCCCGTCGGGGATCGGGCCGGGGTATGCGACGCCCGACTCGGGCCGCTTGGCGCTCTCGATCCCGTGCGGGTGGCCGTGGAACTCGCCGGGCTTGAGCACGGCCAGCTTGTTGGTCGGGCACCACTCGCCTTGGTTGTCGGTGTAGAAGATCTCGCCGCTCGGGCTCGAGGCGATCCCGCAGGGCGAGCGCAGGCCGGCGCACTCGAAGTGCGGCACGCCGTCCTTCCCGATCCGGGCCGCCCAGCCGCGCCAATCCTGGGGGCCGAACCACTCGTTCCCGAAGGGGATGTTGAGGCTCACCCAGAGGTCGCCATGCTTGTCGCGGGCCGGACCGAAGCAGTACTCGTGGTAGCTGCCCGAGAGGGTCCAGCCTTGGCCCGCCGTCTCGATGCGGTCGATGTGGCGGTCGCCGTCGTCATCGAACATCCGCGAGAGCTCCCCGCGCTGGGCCACGTAGATGGGCTGGCCCTTGGCGGTGCCTTCGGGGGCGAGGAGGCCAAGCGGCTCCTGCAAGCCGGTGAGCGAGAGCGTGAAGGTCGGCTTCTCGCTCCAGGGGTCGGCGATGGTCCAGATCTCGCCGCGTCGGTTGCAGACGAGAAGCGCGCCTCCCTCGAGTTCGACGATCCCGCCCACCTCGAGGGCGATCGTCTCGGGGGCGGCGACGGTCTCGATCCGGTAGTAGTCCGCCTCGGTCGGGGTACCGGCGGGCGGGGCCGACAGGGCGACGGCGAGAAGGGAGAGGGCGAGCGTCGTCATGGTCACCAATCCATGTCCACGTTGAAGGTGGCGCGGTAGCGAGGCTCGGCGCCTTCGATGTACTTGAAGTCGATGGGGACGAGGAGTTCCTGCTTCCCGTCGATGGTGCGGACGATCGCTCCCGGGGCATCGACCGCGACGCGGAGGGTGCCGTCGACGACGTAGAGGTCGCCCTGCTTGACGATCGAGGTGCCCATCGCGGCCTCCTCCACAGGTCGCTGCGGTCCTCGGTGAAGGACGCTTCGATGGCCCGTCGGAGCCACGCTCCGCCGGAGTGCAGAACCGGCATGGGCCGCTCCCGGATCACCGCACCGTCGAGGACGACGGCAAAGGCCGGACGGCGCTCAGCGTCGCGATCCCAGCCACGGAAGGTGGCCGACTGGGCGGGCCATGGATCGCTGTCTCGGCTCGTGAGCTTGGCGAAGGAAGGCCCGGCCGGGAGGTCGAGGACATGCTCGCCGAGCGGGCTCTCGAGCTGTCCGGCCCGGCCGTCCCAGGTGCCCCTGGCGTCGATGAACTCGCCGCGCCAGGCCTTGGCGAGCCGGCCGTGCTCGGCATCGAAGGCGACGTGCACCAGCTCCGGGTATCCGACGCAGAAGGTCCGCGGGCTCACTCCGCGCAGGAAGGTGCCGAACACGAGGGGCTCGTCGCCCGGGACGAGCTGGTACTGGCCCTTCTGGACGGCGAGTCCGGGCGGGAGCGGCATCGAGGCTCCCAGCGAGAGGTAGTTCCAGATCGCCTCGCGCTGCTTGGCCCCGTCGCCGGCGGCGAGCTCGGGGAAGATCCGCTGGTCGGGCAGCCAGAAGCGGGTCATCCGCGTGCCGGGCGAGAACGCCGAGGGGTTCTCGAGGAAGGCGAGGAACCAACCCGGCCGCAGCCGGCGGTGCATGGTGCCGAGGTCGACCGCGGGCACGCCGAGCGAGGCCCGGCCGTTCGTGGTGTGGCAGGTGATGCAGGAGACGCCGCCCGAACCGACCAAGGTGCGGCCCATGGCGGCAGACTCGGGAGTGAACTCGACCTTCACGTCGTGGGCCGGCACGCGGTCGGCGACGCCGAGTGTGGCGGCGAGCCCTTGCGTGGCCGGGCCGAAGCTCGGCATGCGCGTCCGCATGTAGGGGCGGATCTTCTCGCCGGTCTCGATCACCTTGGCCAAGGCCTCGGGCACCAGCTTGTCGCCCACCCCGTCGAGCCGCGGCGGCAAGCGGCCTTGGTCGCCGAGCTCGGCGCTGCCGTCAGCGGTGAAGAGAGCGTCGTTCTCCTTGGTCGGGCCGCCCACGCCGTCCCGGCTATGGCACTGCACGCAGCCGAGCCGGGTCAGGGTGTGCGTCACCTGCACCTTGGCCGGCGGCTTGGCGTCGAGGTCGCGGACGTGGGCGAGCGTGGTGGCGATCGCCTCGCGGGCGGCGGCGTCGAGCTGGAAGCGAGGGGCCTTGGCCGGCACCTCGGCGGCCAGGCAACCTTGGTCCTTGCGGAGTTCGGACAGCGGCTTGGCCAGCGGGGTCGCCGCCTCGTGGCACGCGGCGCAGCCGAGGGCGTGGAAGCGCTCCTTGCCCTTGGCGGCGCGGGCCGGGTCGGCGGCCAGCGGCTTGGTGGGCGGCGTGAGGCGGATCGCCTTGTGGGCGAAGCGGCCGGGGTCGATCTCCGCCCGCGGCTGGTCGGGGCCCGACCACTCGAGCCGGAGGTCGTTGTCGACCGAGATCTCCCAGTAGCGCACCACGATCGGATGCCAGCCCTTGGTGAGGTCGACCGTCGCCTGCTTGAAGGAAAAGCTGTGCGGGCCGCCGTTGTCGATGAGCCGCTTGCCGTCGATGTCGAGCGTGGAGCCGTCGTCGGAGGCGAGGTAGAAGGTGTAGCTCCCGTCCTTCGGGATCTCGATCTCGCCCACGAAGCGGAAGGCGAACTCGTCTTCGCGATGGGGCAGGGCGAGGTCGACCTTGGCGGCGACGCCGCTCCGCACGACCGCTGCGCCGTCAGGGACGCCGTAGTCGGTCATCTCGACTTCGTAGTACTCGGCGAGGAGACCGGGCGAGCGGACGTAGACATGCTGGTCCTCGTCCTCGGAGGTCTCGTCGACGCCCTGGGCCTCGAGGAGCCACGCCGCGACGGCCCGGGCCTCGTCCGGGGCGAGGTGGCAGTTGGGCATCAGCCCGCCCGGCCGCACCGCGGTCGGGTCGCTGATGAAGGCAGCGAGGGCGGCGTGCCAGGTCATCTGGGCGTAGCGGCCGCGCTCGCCCTTGCCGTGGCAGACCGAGCAGCCGATCGAACGGTAGAGCGACTCGCCGCGGGCGATCTCGGCGGGCAGGACATCGACCGGTGCGGGTCCGCTCGCCTCCGACTCCTTGCTGGCGACGAGGAATTGGACGAGGTCTTCGGTCGCTTCCTTCTTCTCCTCGTCCTTCAGGCCGTGGAGGACGTCCGGCATCCGCGTCGAGCGATGCGTGGTGAGCGGGTCGGCGATGAACTTCCTCATGTACTCGGGCGTGAGCCGACCGCCGGCGTTCGAGAGGAGGGGGGCGACCACCGGCTTGAGGCGCTCGCGGGCGGCCTCGCTGGCCGCGTGGCAGGCGAGGCAATTGGCCTTGGCCAGGGCGGTTTCGCCGACCAGCGACTCCCACGTTGGGTCAGGAGCGGGCTCCGAGCA
Source organism: Phycisphaerales bacterium (assembly GCA_044224425.1). Lineage (GTDB taxonomy): Bacteria > Planctomycetota > Phycisphaerae > Phycisphaerales > SM1A02 > JAEUIT01. The sequence continues at coordinate 85,298 of JBGAKK010000008.1, read as the reverse complement.
TCCGGTGAGGAGGGCCGGCAGGAGGGTCGTGGCGAGGGCGGCGAGGAGGAAGCGGGCGTCGTCACGGCGCATGCGGCGAGTGTAGCGAATGGACGCAGTATCCTGACCGCCATGAGCACCACTCCGCACGGCGGTAAGGACCCCGGACTGGCTTCGACCGACGACCCCGCGCTCCTGCGGGAACTCGACGCTGTCATCGGGCGCTTCCGCGCCGAGACCGGCACCGTGCACCTCATCGAGGATGGCATGCTCGTCCTGCGGGCCATCCGCGGGCACTTCCCGCCGCCCGTCATGGATGCCATCCGCCGCATCCCGATCGGGAAGGGGATGGCCGGCCTCGCCGCCCAGCGCCGCGAGCCGGTCACCGCGTGCAACATCCAGACCGACACCAGCGGCGACGTCCGACCGGGGGCCAAGGCGACCGGCATGGAAGGGGCCATCGTCGTCCCCATGCTCCGCCCGGACGGCACGCTCCGCGGCACGCTCGGCATCGCCAACAGCGCGGCCCGCGACTTCACCGACGCCGAGCGACGGGAGCTTCTCGCAGCAGCCCAGGCCTTGGCGGAGCGGAGGTAGGCCGACGGTCCTCGGCGCCGGCCGCGATCCCGGCTAGTTGGTCGCCGGCGCTGGCCAGGTGATCGACGCCGGGTTCTGGTTGGCTCGCTCGTAGTGGAGCTCCGCGACCTCGTCGAGGAGGACGACCGCCGGTTGGCCTGAGCGGCGCGCCGCATCGGGGTCGGGTGTCATGCGGAGGATGAAGGGCTTGGTCGGATCGATCTTCCCTGGCGGGAGGGTGCCGCCGATGCCGTAGCTGCCTTGGGCCAGGTGGGCCGACCCGAACTCGTGCCATGGCCCGCCTTGCGAGACGTCGAGCTTCGCGTAGAAGACGACCTCGTTCCGCTTCTGGCCGCGCGAACGGCTCACCCCGAGCCGGGGCATCTCGGCCCGCAGGTGGATCGCACCGCCCGCATCGCCGACAGCGGTGAGCTTCTTGAGAAGCTCCTCGATCGCTGTTCGCTCCTCGCCGCCTCGGACGAGGGTGAGGGGGATCGAGTCGGCGGAGACGACGTCGATCGTCATCTCGCGGGTGAAGGGGACCCGTCGCACGCCTGCCGAGCCCGGGGAGGTCGCCACGACCTCGCCCTCGATCCGGACGACGCGCGTGCCGGGCTCGGAGAACTGGAGCATGATCGTGTTGCGATCGAATTCGAACTGCTCGCGGCGGGCGATCGGCGTCCATGCCCCGTCGGGGGCGGCGTCGGCTGGGCGCCACGTCGCCTTGCTCACCTCGACCTCGGTGCTGGCGAGGAAACTCACCATGCCTGGGACCTGCCATGCCACCTGCACGCCGCGGCCGGTGCCGACCACCAGGCTCGACGGCGGGGCGCAGGTGATCCCGGCGAGGAGCAGGGCGTCGTTGGCGAGCAGGCTGGGGAGGAGGTCCTCCTGCAATGCCCGATCGAAGGACCCGACCAAGGTCCACGCCACGGCCGGCGTCCAGTCGCCCTTCGTCACGTGCCCGACGATCACCGCCGCGAGGCGATTGCGGCGCTCCTCGTCGAGCGACGCGGACTTGGTCGCCTGGCGGAAGAGGCCGTTCCGCACCGAGGGCGGCGAACCGGTGGCGTCGGCTTCGATCTCACCGATGGAGGCATCGAGGAAGGCGAGACGGAAGGCCTCGTCGCCGGCCGCGATCCGTCGGTTGACCTCGTTCGCGGCCCGGGAGCCCTTGCCGGTTGAGGCAGCGGAGAGGAGGTCCTGCGGTCCGAGCCGAGCGAGCAGGCCGCGGCGGATCCACTCCGTGTTCCAACTCCATGGCGGCAGCGTGGCCGCGGTGATGGCGACGAGGGCGAGGCCGAGGATCACTGACGGCCAGCGCGGGGCCCAGCGCCCCGGTCGCACCGCGTTCCTCTTGGCGAGGTCGCCACCGCACTCCGGGCAGCGGGGGCTCTCGACACCGCGCAGGTCGTGGCCGCACGCTCGGCAGGTCGGCTGCCAACCGCGCGTGCCGAGGAGACCCATGGCGAGCACGATCCCCGCCAAGAGGGTCAGGGCGTACGGCAGGTAGCCGAGGACGAGCCAGAGGGTGTCGTGGAAGACGATGGTCGGGAGCATGCGTCGCGCCCACCATACGTCGAATTCGAACCCGCTTACGGTCCGGCCTCCGGAGGCGACCGATCCAAAACGGACGAGGCCCGCGGCTTGCACCGCGGGCCTCGTCCTTGGAGAGGAGTGCCTGGAGAAGTGCGGTACCCCGGCGGGCGGATACCGGCGGCCCGCAGGATCGCACGAAGGAATGCTGGCGGGGAGCCTCGGCGCTGCTTTTCCTCGGCAATCTGTTCCGGTTGCGCCGGTTGGCGGACGCAGGCAACGCAGCAGTGGGGTGACCCGGTTGGCCTTTCCCCGCGGAAGGGTCGATGCAGAGGCCATGCCCGCGACCCCGAACCGCCCCTCCCCGAGTCTCGACCTCGTCGACGGCCGCCGCGCCCATCGCTACCTGATGGGCGGCCCGCTCACCTGCACCGCCGGCAAGGTGGTCAACCTCTCCGCCCTCGGGGCCCTCGTGGTCTGCCGAAGCCCGCACGTCGCGGAGTCGATTCCGTTCCAGTTGAGCGACGGCACCAACACCTTCGGCTGTCGCGCCAAGGTCATCCGCACCACCGCCCTCGGACCCAGCCGCTTCGAGACCGCGGTCGAGTTCATGGGCATGACCAACCAGGACCGGGCGACCCTCGACCTTCTGTGCCGGCGGTATCGGCTGACGAACGGCCGCCAGGCCCGCGGTCAGGCGGCGTAGGCACGGCGGTGGAGGGGCCCCGCCGCTGTCGGCCCTCGCCTTCAGCGCTGACCCCACGCTCCGAGCAGCGTGGCGAGGTCGGACGCCCCGACCACACCGTCTTGGTCGAGGTCTGCCCAGTAGTCGCTACTGCCCCAGGCGGCGAGCAGGATGGCAAGGTCACCGCCGCCGACCTCTCCGTCGTCGTCGAGATCTTCCGGTGCGGGCGTGGGCATGGTGGTCCAGACGGTGTCCACCTTGCCGTTCGTGTCGAAGGCCACGAGATTGGTGGCTTCGCTCCCGAAGGCGATGCGATCGCCCTCGGCCGATGTGCTCGTGCCACGGTCGGAATCGAGATCCCCTGATCCGACCGGGCCCAGGCTCACGAGTTCGATCATGCCGGTGCGCAGGTCCTTGCGGTAGACCTGCATCCTCGGGACGGAGCCGGGCTCCGGTACGAGGTTGCTGGCCATCGATGCGAAGACGAGGTATCGGCCGCTCGAGGAGAGCGATGGCAGGATCACCTCGTCGCTTGCTTCCTCGCCCGTCGACGTCGTGTTGCCCTGCGTGAAGGAGCCGGTCAGGCGGTCGAAGACGATGAGATCGCGGTGGGCGTCGACGGTGCCCGGTGCGAGGTTGGTGGCCGTGGTGAGCATGACGATGTGCCGAGCATGGCCGTCGAGGGCGCAGGCTTGCAGCGCGCCGTTGGCCCAGGTCCCATCCGTCCTTCGCGTGAACGGTGTGGTGGTCTCGGCGGAGAGGTCGCGGAGATAGCCTTGGATCGGGGAGGAGGGCGAATCGGGGAGGATGTGGGCGCCGCTACCGAACGCGACACGCTGGCCGTCGTCGGAGATGGCGACGGACCCCGTGGTGACGAAGGCAGGCAGGCCGTCGACGGTTCGCGCGACGAACGCCAGCTCGCCCGTCGCCAGGTCCTTGCGGACCGCGGTGGGGATGCCGCCGCTTGGCTGCGGCTCCGGCACGCCGACGAAGGCCACGAAGCGCCCCGTGGCATCGATCGCGCCTCGGTCCCAAGAGGCGCCGAAGCTGGTGCCGTCGGTGGTGGCCGAGACGAGCCTCGTCTCGCCCGTCAGGCGATCGTGGGCGATCTGGCTGCCCAAGGACAGGGCGCCAGGGGCCAGGTTGGTCGATCGGCTGTGGAAGACGACGATACGACCGTCGGCTGAGATCACTGGACGCGTCGAGTCGCCGTTCGAAGGCGTGCCGTCGCTGGCCACGCTCACCATCTCGATGGCACCGGTCTGGGTGTCCTTGACGAAGACGTCGCTCCGGCCGTTCCCATCACCGGGAACCAGGTTCGAGGCGAGACTGGCGAAGGCCACGAACCGCCCGTCGCCCGAGATGGCTGGAGGATCGCCGTAGGCAGCCGCGTCGGCATTGGCCGCCACGCCGTCCGCCGATTCGCTCGCCCGACGGATCCAAGGATCGACGAGCGGCACGGCGTTCACGGCGAGCGTCGCGCTGGCTTGCCCGAACACGGCGGTCGCGGTGGCTTCACCAGCGGTGAGGGCGTGGACCCGGTTGGACGCGTCGACGATCGCCACCTTCGGATCCGAGGACGCCCATCCGACGCCGCTGTACAGCGGGGCGGGGATGCCATCCGGTTCGATGATGGCGGAGACGGCGACCGGCATGCTGAAGCCGACTGGCACCGAGATCGATGCCGGCTGGATATCGAGCGACACGCTGGCGCTCGGGACGATCAGGACGAGGGCGCTTCCGGCGAGAAGGACGGAGCAAGGCTCGCCGCCGAGGGCTGGCGTCTCGACGACCGCGAACTGGCCGGACCAGACGGCGCTCTGGACGATGGGGATCACCGATCCCGGTGCGGGCAGGTAGCCAGGCTCGAAGGTGATGCTGAGGGTCCCGGCGCGGGCGAGGTTGCCATAGTTGTTGACCAGGCCCGCGCCGTGCGGACCGATCGAGACGTGCAGCGTGCTGCTTGGGTTGAGCGTCAGGCCGGCCACGCCGATGACCCCGCCGTCCTCGGCGCTCAAGTCGTACCTGCCCTGCGGCGCGGCGAGGCCGAGGGCCACGGTCGAACCGGCGCCCCGGGAGCGGAAGACATGCGGAAACGTCGACCCGACGACCGAGGTATGGCTGGTCTGGATGGCGCCGCCGTCGACCGCTTCGAGCGTGCCGCTCCCGTTCTTCACCGTGTCGCTTGTCCAGACGGTGCCCGGACCGCGCACCGTGAGGCGACCTTGCTGGCTCGTGGCCGGATCGATGCCGAGGCGAACGCTCGGCGAGGCGCAGACGCTTCCGCCGTCGACCTCGAGGATGCCGATCCCTCCCGTGGGACCGATCGTGCATGGGCCGGTGAGCGTGAGCGACCCGCCGTGGATCGCCCCTTGGTCCGGCGCTTGCCCCGCGCCGATGACGAGGATGTCGCCCGCCAGTTCGGTGCCGTCGAGGATCGCCATCCCGGCGCCCTCTGGAGATCCGATCCAGGTCTCGTTCGCATGCACCGTCCCGCCCTCGAACCGGACGCTCGGCGTGGGCGGCGGCCCGCCGATCACGAGCGACTGCGGGCCGGCCAGCAGGTTCAGGGTGTGGCCGGCGAGGAGGAACCTTGGAGATTGGTTGGTGACGCGGAGCCCGAAGGCGATGGCATCGCCCGGAAACGAGACGTCGAATGGCTCGGCCGAGGAGCCGACGCCGAAGATCGCCTGGGTCGCCGCATCAGGCGTGCCCGACGACCAGGCCGACGGATCGAGAAAGGACCCTGGATTCGGGAGGAGCCAAGCGGTCTCCGCCCCCCGCGATCCGGCGGCGAGCAGAAGAGCCGACGCAAGCGGCAGACCGAGGCCCAACCGGCCCGAGCAGCGTCGAATGGGTTGACTGGGAATCGCCACCCAACGCCACGGGTTCCGGAATGGAAGGTGCGAGCGCATCCCCGATGCTCCTCCGAACGAGCAGTGCTTCCATCGCTTCCATACGAGAAGGCACCGTGCGGGGCGCCAACCGTGTTCGCAGAATTGCCAGATTTGAAAGGCTTGGGCCCGGCGTTAGCGAGGCGAGAGGGGTAGTGGACGGCTCGACGTCGCGTCCGGCACGGCCCCCTCTGGTTCGCTGCGCTCACCATCTCCCCCAACGCGAAGCGCGTTGGGAGAGAGGCGCCGGTGCCGCAAGCACGGCGTGCTTGGGAGAGAGGCACCGCTCTCCCGCGTAGCGCGAGCGAAGCGGGGGAGCTGCCGAGCCCCCGTCTGCGGGGGCGAGGCTGAGGGGGCGGTGGACGGCTCGTCGGGCTCGGCCCCCTCTGGTTCGCTGCGCTCACCATCTCCCCCAACGCGAAGCGCGTTGGGAGAGAGGCGCTGCCTTCTCCAGTGCGCAGCTCCAACCGTCGCACCGTTGGACGCGTCGGTGCCTGTTACCATGGCCGTTCTCCAACGGCTCGGCCGTGGAGATCGCCCATCGCCCGCGGGTGGGCCCGACCCTGCCACCCGGATGCGCCGCGGAGCGGCCACGCCAGGAGAACGACACCGATGCAAGCAGCGCTCGCGAAGAGGATCGACGACCTGGTCGACTTGGGTTGGGAGCCTCACACCACGACGGAGACGACGGCCTCGCTGATCGGCAGGCGGCCCTTCAACTGGTGGATGTTCCTCTTCGTCGTCATCTTCTTCCCGGTGTTCGGCGGGGTCCTCTACCTCGTCTTCTGGCTGGCCACCTCGCGGACCACGATCTTCCTCCACGAGACGAACGGCGAGATCGTCGCCGCCGGCGACACCTGGATGGTCCGACAGCAGGAAGCCAGCCGCGAAGCGGTCATCGCCACGCGACGGCAGATTCAGGAGCGGGGCTTCTTCGCGGTCATGTGGCCGCATCTCCTGTCGTTCCTCGTCCTGCTCGGATTCTGGTTCCTCGTCGCTCGGCTGCTGATCAAGCTGGCGTCGTGAGGCGCGGCTGCGCCGCGAGAGAGCGGTGAGCGGACAGCAGACAGCAGAGAGGCGCCGCTCTCCCGCGAAGCGGGGGAGCTGCCGAGCCCCCGTCCGCGGGGGCGAGGCTGAGGGGGCGGTGGACGGCTCGACGTCGCGTCCGGCACGGCCCCCTCTGGTTCGCTTCGCTCACCATCTCCCCCAACGCGAAGCGCGTTGGGAGAGAGGCGCCTTACGCCGTCGGCTGGGTCCGCACCTGGCCGCTCGGTGCCGGCGCCCCGCGACGGGCCTCGAAGGTGAAGCTCTTGCCGGCGTAGCCGACGACGATGGTGTCGCCGGGCTGGAACTCGCCGACCAGGATGCGGGTGGCGAGGGCGTTCTCGATGCGCTGCTGGATGACCCGCTTGAGCGGTCGGGCTCCGAACTGCGGGTCGTAGCCTTCGGCGGCGAGGTGGTTCTTGGCTTCGGTGGTGACCTCGAGGGCGAGCTGGCGGTCGGCCAGGCGCTTGCGGAGGTTCTTGAGCTGGATCTCGACGATGCCGCCGAGCTCCTTGCGGGTGAGCTGGTGGAAGACGACCTTCTCGTCGATTCGGTTGAGGAGTTCGGGCCGCAGGTGCTTCTTGAGGAGCGAGGTGATGTGGGCCTCGATCATGGCGTCCGGCTCGCCCTTCTCGGTCATGTCGAGGATCATCTGCGAGCCGATGTTCGAGGTCAGGACCACGATGGTGTTCGAGAAGTCGACGGTTCGGCCCTGGCCGTCGGTGAGCCGGCCATCGTCGAGGACCTGCAGCAGCACGTTCGACACGTCGGGGTGGGCCTTCTCGAACTCGTCGAAGAGGACCACGCAATAGGGCCGGCGACGCACGGCCTCGGTGAGGCGGCCGCCTTCCTCATAGCCGACGTAGCCGGGCGGGGCACCGATCAGGCGGGCCACGGCGTGCTGCTCCATGTACTCGCTCATGTCGATGCGGACCATGGCCTCCTCGGTGTCGAAGAGGAACTCGGCCAGGGCCTTGCATAGTTCGGTCTTGCCGACGCCAGTGGGCCCGAGGAAGAGGAACGAGCCGATCGGGCGATGCGGCTCGCCGAGGCCGGCCCGGTTGCGGCGCACGGCTTCGCTGACGGCGCGGACCGCTTCGGGCTGGCCGACCACGCGCTTGCGGAGGTCGTCCTCCATGTGGACGAGCTTCTCGCGCTCGCCCTCGACCAGCTTGGCGACGGGGATGCCCGTCCACTTGGCGACCACCTCGGCCACCTGCTCGGGATCGACCTCTTCCTTGACCATCGTGCTGCCGCTCAGGCGGCGCTTGGCGAGGTCGGCCTCGGCCTTCTCGAGCTTGGCGTCGAGTTCGCGCAGCTCGCCATACTGGATGCGGGACGCGGTCTCGAAGTCGCCGCGCCGCTTGGCCTGCTCGAGCTCCACGTTCTTCTGCTCGATCGTGTCGCGGATCCGCTTGGTCGCGTCGAGCTCGCCCTTCTCGATCTCCCACTGGGCGGTCAGGGCCCGGTTCTTCTCCGAGACGCCGGCGATCTCCTCCTCGATGGCGGCGAGGCGGCGCTTGCTTTCGGCGTCGGACTCGAGCTTGAGGGCCTCCCGCTCGATCTCAAGCTGCATGAGCTTGCGGCGGACCTCGTCGAGCTCGGCTGGCATCGAGTCGTTCTCGATGCGGAGCCGCGAGGCGGCTTCGTCGAGGAGGTCGATGGCCTTGTCGGGCAGGAAGCGGTCGGCGATGTAGCGCTGCGAGAGCGTCGCCGCGGTGATCAGGGCCGAGTCCTGGATCCGCACGCCGTGGTGCGTCTCGTAGCGGTTCTTCAGGCCGCGGAGGATGGCGATGGTGTCTTCGACGCTCGGCTCGCCGACGTAGACCGGCTGGAAGCGGCGCTCGAAGGCGGGATCCTTCTCGATGTGCTTGCGGTACTCATCGAGCGTAGTGGCCCCGATGCAGCGGAGTTCGCCGCGGGAGAGGGCCGGCTTGAGCAGATTGCCGGCGCTCACGGCGCCTTCCGCCTGGCCGGCCCCGACGATGGTGTGCAGCTCGTCGATGAAGAGGATGATGCGGCCTTCGCTGGCCGTGACCTCGCGGAGGACAGCCTTGAGCCGCTCCTCGAACTCGCCGCGGTACTTGGCTCCGGCGAGGAGCTGGCCCACGTCGAGTCCGACGATGCGGGCGTCGCGCATGCTCTCCGGGCAGTCGCCGTTGACGATGCGGAGGGCGAGCCCCTCGGCGATGGCGGTCTTGCCGACGCCTGGCTCGCCGATCAGGACGGGGTTGTTCTTGGTGCGCCGCGAGAGGACCTGCATGCAACGGCGGATCTCCTCGTCGCGGCCGATGACCGGGTCGAGCTTGCCGGCCGAGGCCTTCTCGCAGAGGTCGATGCCGTACTTCTTGAGGGCCTCGAGATTGCTCTCCGCGTTGGGGTCGGTGACGTTCGAGACGCCGGAGGCCTTACGGATCGCTTCGATCGCCTGCAGCAACCGCTTGCGGTCGAGGCCGACCGTGGAGAGGACTTCCTTGGCCGGGCTCTTCACCTCGGCCAGGGCGAGCAGGAGGTGCTCGCTCGAGATGTAGCCGTCCTTCAGCCCCTTGGCTTCCTTGTCGGCCTGGGCCAGGACCTGCATCAGGGCGGAGCCCGTGGTCGGCGTGGTGCCGCTCACGGTCGGGAGGCGCTTGAGCTCGGCTTCGGCGATCTGGCGGACGCGGCTGGCGTCGACGCCCGACTTGGCGAGGATCGAGGGGGCCACGCCGCCAACCCCAGAGGTGCCGGCGCCCGGTTGGAGCAGTGCCACCAAGACGTGCAGCGGCGAGAGCTCGCCGTGCGACGCTGCCACGGCCGCCGACTGGGCGGCTGCCAAGGTGTCCTGGGCCATGGTGGTGAAGCGGTCCATTTGCATGGGGAAGTGCCTTTCATCGCCTGCGGTCGGCGCGATCGGGACGCCATCGCAAGCGGCGTGCCCGCTTCGTGATTGAAGGCGCCCTCAGGCGCGGAACGGAAGGACCGGGAAGTCGATCGGCACCAACTCCGGGCGGTCGTTGATCCAGCCGACCAGCCACTCGAAGGCGTCGACGAGGCGGGGCCCGGGCCGGTTGAACATGGCGTTGCCGTCGACGAGGACCGCGGCGTCGGGGCCTTCCTCGAGGCCGGCGGCGAGGAGCGGCCACCAGCGTTGGCCGGTCAGGGCGGGGAGTTCGGCCCGGATCCGCTCGAGCGGCCAGCCGCAGGGGGCCACGATCACCCGCCGTGGTGCGGCCGCGAGCAGTTCCTCGGGAGTGGCCACCCGACTCTTCGATCGGGGCCGGTTCAGGGAGTGTTGCCCGCCAGCGGCCTCGATCAGTTCGGGGGTCCAGTGTCCGCCCACGAAGACCGGGTCGAGCCATTCGAGGAAGGCGACCTCGGGCCCCGGCACGAAGGGGTTCACGAAGTCGACCGCCCGCCAGTAGCGGTCGCGGAGGCTCACCATCGCTGCCATCGCTGCATGCGGGCGGCCGATGGCGTCGCCCACGCGGAGGATGTCGTCGAGGACATCGAAGAGGGAGGTCGGATGGAGCTGGACGACCGTTGGCCGCGAAGGCAGCCGGGCGGCGACCCGCTCGACCGTCGGGAGGTCGATCGAGCAGACCTCGCAGAGGTCCTGGGTCAGGATGACGTCCGGGGCGAGCTCGGCGAGGAGGGTCTCGTCGAGCGTGTAAAGCGACTGCCCGGCGGCAAGGCTGGCCCGGACCGTCTCGTCGATCGCCCGGCTCTCGTTGGCGGCGGCGATCGGCTCGCGCTGCCGTTGGGCGGTGAGGGCCGGTCGGTCGAGGATCGACGGCGGCCAGTCGCACTCGTGGCTCCGCCCGACGAGGAGGTCCTCGGCGCCAAGCGAGGCGAGGACCTCGGTGGCCGAGGGGAGGAGGCTGACGACGCGCGGGCCGCTCATGGCCAGAGGATAGCCGTCGATAAGAAGGTAGGTGCGCGGGGCGAGACGCCTGCATAGACGCTACCGGCCGCACCGCCCGCGCACGTGGACCGCGACCGGCGCGAAGGGCGCGACGCACCGTTGAAACGCGGTCCGCTCGCGGCACACTGTGGGTGCTTCGCGGCAGGCGACGGCACGGACTGCGCGCCGGCGGCGACAGAAGAAGGAAGGGAAACCAGAGATGAAGCTAGGACTCGCCCGAACGGCGAGCGCGATCACCGCGCTCATGGCGGCAGGTAGCGCCCTTGCCGACACGATCGACGCAGGCTACTACCTACAGGTCGCGCCCCGGCCGCTCGTCACCTACGTCGGAAACTACGGCTCCTACTACACGAGCTCGGTCTACGAGAACGGAACCTCCCACACGCTCGTCTCGATCGACCTCTACGGGATCATGCAGGCCGCCGGCCTCAACTGGCTGGAGAGCGTCTCGATCCTCGACCTAGGCGGAAACCAGTACGGGGGCAGCCCCGGAGCCGACATCGACTACTTCCAGCTCCAGGGGCTTGGATCGAACGTCACGACCACGCTGGCCTACGCGGGCTCGAACGTGGTCCACATCGGCGAGTCGTCCAGTTCGCTTGCCACCCGCGTCGGCCTCATTGATACGGTCACCGGGGACCAGGACTGGAACTGCCAACACTTCGTCTCCCTGGGGTTGAACGGCTCGCTGAGCGCGTCGTTCCTCGTCTCGCAGCCCTCCGGTGGCGGTGGCGGCAGTGGCGGCGGTGGCGGCTCCGGTCCCGACCAGACGCAAGGCGGCTCGGGCGGCGGGAGCGGCACGCCATCCAATCTCCTCCTAGCGACCCAAGGACTCCAGCTGCTCGTCTCCGAAGCGGGCCTCGGCGAAGGCTACGTCATCCGACTCACCGGCTACGCCGTGCCGGCGCCGGCCGCGGCTCCACTCCTCGGCCTAGCAGGGCTCCTTGGTCGCGGACGCCGGCGACGGGCCTGATCCGCTTCCCCTCGATTTCCCTTCCGGCGGGCAGGCTCGTGGCCGCCCGCCCTTTTTCCGTTGGTGTCATCGTTGCGGTACGCTCCCGCCCTCTGGAGGCGCGATGGTGCGAACCCGGTTCCGTGACGGCGTGCTGCTCGTAGCGGGGATGGCGATCCTCGCCGGTTGTCACGCCAAGGAGCGGACCGCGTGCAGCGAGGAAGCGCTCCTCGATCGCCGCGATGCCTACATCCAGGACATCGCCGAGCAGAACTTCGAGGACGGGACGATCCTCCTCGACCGGATCGCCCGCAAGCAGGACGACTACGCCGCCGGCAAGTCGACCGAGCCGCCAGCGATCGACATCCTGGTCGTCTCGGGTGGCGGCGACTACGGCGCCTTCGCCGCCGGCTTCCTCCTCGGTTGGGGCGATGTCACGCAGCGGAACCACGTTCGCCCGCAGTTCGACATCGTGACCGGCGTCTCGACCGGGGCCCTCATCGCCCCCTTCGCCTTCCTGGGCGACGACGAGGCCTATCGCCGCGTCTTCAAGCTCTACCAGGAGCCGAAGGACGACTGGGTCCTTCTTCGCGGCATCTTCTTCTTCCTGCCCCACAACGAGTCGCTGGCCTCGATCGATGGCCTGCGCCGCGACGTGGCCCGCGAGGTCGACACCAAGGTGCTCGAGCGGCTGGTCGAGGGCCGGAAGGAAGGCCGCCTCTGCGAGGTGAGCGCCACCAACCTCGACTTCGGCATGCGCCGCGTCTGGGACCTGGGCCGCGAGGCGGAGATCGCCCTCGCCCCGGGAGGCTCGGCGGCCCGGGTGCACGATCGGCTGCTGGCCTCGGCCGCCGTGCCGGCCGCGTTCCCGCCGGTGGTCATCGACGGCAACCTCTACGTCGACGGCTGCGTCACGAGCAACATCCTTTACAACGCCAACATGCGGTCGCCGACCAGCTTCGTGCACCGCTGGAAGGAACGCTTCCCGGGTCGGGCCCTGCCGCCGATCCGGGTCTGGGTCATCATCAACAACCAGCTGCAGCAGATCCCGCGGATCACCGAGCAGACGTGGCTCGGGATCACCGCGGCGAGCACCGAGGCGATCGTGCGCTCGGCGACCGTCACCGCCCTCGAGCTCCTGGCCACCGAGCTCCAGCTTCTCCAACTCATCGAGGGCGTGCGGACCGAGTTCCACTTCGCTGCGATCCCCGACTACTGGCGAGCTCCGAAGCCGGGCGTCTTCCAGAAGGAGACGATGGAGTCGCTCGCCAAGCTGGGCGAGGAGATGGGCGCCGACCCGAACTCCTGGCGGGACGGCACGACGCTGCCGGCCCAGGTGATGCCGTGGGGGCGCGGGGCGGCGCCGGCCGAGGTGCCGGGGCAGCCGGGGCAGCCGGGGAAGCACACGGGCGGCGTCACGCCGGTCAGGGTGCAGCCGGGGTCGTGAGCGCGGTCGCGGCGGGCGTCGTCGGCGCGAAACGTGGGGAACCCACCCTCGCCCCATCCTTATGATGGCCACGTGCCCGCCTTCAGCTACGTCGCCCGAGACAGCGGCGGCCGGAAGATCTCCGGTCGCCTCGATGCCGCCAGCGAGTCGGCGGTGCTGGCCGAGCTCTCCTCGCGCGGCCTTGCTCCGGTGCGGGTGACCGAGGCAGCGGCGCGGCGCTCGAAGTCGGCGCGGGTGCCGGTGCGCCAAGTGGCTCGCGTCTATCGGCAGCTCGCCGACCTCCTGCGGGCGGGCGTCCCGCTTCTTCGGGCCCTGCGGCTCCTCGGGCGCGGCAAGTCGCATCCCGCGCTCACCGCGGTCGTGGCCCAGATCGCCGAGGAGATCGCCCAGGGCGAGCGCCTCGCGGACGCCATGGGACGTCATCCCCGGATCTTCCCCCCGGTGCAGACGGCCATGGTCCGGGCCGGCGAGCGCGGCGCGTTCCTCGAGCAGGTCCTCGCCCGGCTCGGCACGTTCCTCGAACACCAGGACGAAGTCCGGAGCCGCGTCGTCGGCAGCCTGATCTATCCCGTCCTCCTGGTCACCATCGCCTTCTCCGTGGTGTTGGTGGCCCTGATCTTCTTCGTCCCCAAGTTCCGCGACTTCTACAAGAAGATCGAGTTGCCGCTCCCCACCAAGATCCTGCTCGGGTCGAGCGATCTCGTCATCCACTGGTGGCCGCTCCTGGTCGTCCTCGGTGTGGCCGCCGTCGCCGGCTTCCTCTTCCTGCGTCGCCAACCGGCGGTGCGCCGGGCTTGGGCCGATTGGATCGTGCGCCTCCCGGTGGTCGGGCCGCTGGTGCGGGCCGTGGCCGTGGCGCGCTTCGCCCGCACGCTCGGCACGTTGCTCGAGAACGGCATCCCCATGTTGAGCGCGATGCAAATCAGCCGCGACGCGGCGGGACATCCCGCCCTCGTCGAGGCGGTCGATCGCGCCATGGAAGCGGTGCGGGCGGGCGACTCGCTGGCCAAGCCGCTCGGCGAGAGCGGGTTCTTGGAAGACGACACCGTCGAAATGGTGGCGGTGGGTGAGTCGGCCAATAACTTGGCGACGGTTCTCTTGCGTCTCGCTGACACGCTCGAGCAGCGGTCGGACCGCACCATCGGGCTCCTGATCCGCCTCATGGAACCGGCGATGCTGCTGGCGCTTGCCGGACTTGTCCTCTTCATTTTCCTCGCCCTCATCATTCCGATGATGCGGCTCTCCGCCGCCATGTAGTCGCCGGCCCGGTCCTTCTTCCCGCCCTCGCTTCGGTTCTGGCGGGGCTGCGGCTACCATGTCAGGTCCGGATCGGAGGCATGTCCCCCAGTGCTCGGGCGTGGGGAGGGCTGCATCCGCCGCACTCGGCCGCGGTACGGCCGATCGCCTCTGCGGACGAACACGCGGAGGTTGCAGGGCGACGGCGCTTCCTGCCGACGTCCGACCTCGGAGAACGCTCGATGCGAACGACCCGCCGCCGTCCGGTCCACGGCTTCACCATCCTCGAACTCTTGATCGTGATCGGGATCCTGATCGCGATCGCTGGCCTCGTCCTCGTGAACGTGCTCGGGGCCAGCGAGAAGGCCGATCGCAAGCTCTGCCTGGCCCAGATAAAGGGCTTCGAAGGGGCGCTCGAGGCCTTCAAGGTCGAGATGAAGCGTTGGCCGACGGAGGAGGAAGGGCTCGCGGTCCTGTGGAGCAAGGACGCGATCGCCAACGACGAGGACAAGTCCCGTTGGGGTGGTCCCTACCTCAAGGAGCCGAAGCCGAAGGACAACTGGGGACACGCCTGGGTCTTCCACATCCCGAGCCAGATCGAGGGGCTGCCCTTCGACATCATCTCGGTCGGTCCGGACGGGGAAGAAGGCACCGCTGACGACATTTCCAACCACGACGACAAGAAGAATGCCGATGGCGAGGTGGACGAGAGCTTCAAGGACTTCTCGAACTCCTCGGGCTCGGGCAGCACGTCGGGCGGTTCTGGCGGCTGACCGCGTCGGTGCGGCTATGGGAGAGGCATGACGATGACGGGGGCGATCAAGACGAGACGATGGACGAGGCGCACGACCCGACGGGTCGCTGGGCTGTCGCTCATCGAGCTCCTGGTCGTCCTCGGGCTCGTCCTCGCCATCCTCGCCATCGCCATCCCGTTCACCCTGCGCTCGATGGGGGAACGCGAGCTCTCGGCGACCGAGGAGAACTTCGCGTCGGAGCTGCTCAAGGCCCGGGCCCAGGCCCAGGAGTCGGGGCGGCCGGTCGAGGTGGTGGTCATGGACCAGCCCTCGCGCATCGTCCTCCGCTACTTCAACCCCCAGGCCTGGCAAGACGCGGCCAACGAATCGACACCCAAGCGACGCTCGAGCGCCGGCAGCGGCCGGGGCGTGCGCGACACGTGGTGGGAGGAGTCGCCCATCTCCTCGACCATCCGCGTGGCCAACGAGGCGGCGATGGACAGCACCGATCTCGCCGCCGAGACCGGCTTGCCCGACCTGCCCGCGGCCAAGGCCGACGCGGCGCCGCGCGGCGGACCGATGCGGGTCGCCGTCTTCATGCCCGACGGCTCGATCCTCTTCGCTGCCTCGCTCCTCCTGCTCCACGAGAACGGCCTGCGAAGCCGCGTCTCGGTCGATCCGTGGACCGGCCATCCGGCCATCGCCCGCGGAACGACCAACGCCACCTCGACGGTGGAAGCCGCCGAGGGCTCCACGGACGAGGACACCACCACCGACACGACGGACGAGACGGACGAACCCGAGGACCAGGGCTCGCAGCGGTGACCCGCCGCGGCTCGATCCTCCTCGAGATCCTGCTCGCGATCGTCCTCTTCGCGGGGGCCACGGCCTTCACCATCGGTGCCTTGCGCGGCGCCCTCGGCTCGACCGAGCGCTCCGCGATCAAGCTGCGGGCGGCGGACCTGGCCCGCACCACGATCAGCGAGATCGAGGCCGGCGTGGTCGCCGCCGACGCCACCGCCGAGCGCACCGCGACCGCCGATCCGGACGGCCTGCGGGTCGAGTCGAAGACGAGCCAGAGCTCCTTCCCGGGCCTGTCCCTCTGCGAAGTGATCGTCTACGGCCCGGGCGATGACGGCGACGAACGGATCCTCTACGAGCTCCGACAACTCGTCCGCGCCGCGGCCCTCACCGCTGGGGCCAGCCACGGGGGAGGCCTTTGACGCGGCGGCGGTCGATCCGGCGGGTCGGCTTCACCCTCTTCGAGGTGCTCGTTTCGGTCGGCCTGATCACGCTCCTCGTCATCGCCATGGCGGCGTTCCTCTCGGACGCCTTGCGCATCCGGACTCGGGTCGGCGATCGCGTCTCGCGCGGCTTGGCGGCCGAGGCCACCATCACCGAGGTCGAGCGGGCCCTTGCCACCTGCATCGTCGCCGACCGCGAGTTCGGCAGCGGCATCCGCGGCGACGAGAGCAGTATCGACGTCCTCCGCGTCGGCCTCGCCACCTGGCGTCTGGGCACGCTCGAGCCGACCCAGGCGTTCGTTCCCATCGAGCGTTGCCGGGTCCGCTTCCTCCCTGGCGAAGGGCATGTCGCGATCGGCCGCGACGAACGGGAGCCGACGCCCATCCCCGGCGAGCTCCACCGTGTCGCGTTCCGCTACTTCGACGGCAAGGCCTGGGTGACGAGTTTCGACAGCGCGGCCGCGGGGCGCCTGCCCGTCGCCGTCGAGGTCTCGATCTGGCTCGAGGCTCCGCGCGGCGAGCCGGTGGTCGAGGAGCGACCCGAGACCGACGAGATCGCCGCCGCGACGCCGCCCCCGACTGTTCCGCCCGACCGTCGACGAGTTATCGCCATCCCCGATCCGGCCGGCGAGGACGCAGGGGAGGGCTCGCCATGACCCGCCGCGTCCGACGCCGCGAGGGCTTCGTCCTGGTCGCGGTCCTGATCATCGTCTCCTCCACCATCCTCATCGCGACCGGCGTCGCGTTCCTCGTCCGCGGCGAGGTCGCCGGCAGCAGCAACGCAGCGGAATCGACGCGGATGCGAGCCGCGGCGTGGAGCGCGGTCCAGGCCGCAGCGGCCCGGCTCGGAGCCCAGCGGAGCGAGATCCTCGCCGGCGCCACGCCGAGCCTCGAGCCGAACTTCGTCCTGTGGGAAGCGCCGCGCGAAGTCGCCAACGCCACGCTCCTCCCGCTCGGCCCGGCCGGCGAGACGCTCGTCCCGGAAGGGGCGAAGCTCGACCTCGGGCAAGCCACGAGCGAGGAGCTCGCGGCGACCAAGGCCCTCGACGACGAACTCATCCGCCGCCTGCTCGCCCGGCGTGACGCGGTCGGGCGTCCGCTCGACATCGACGCCCTGCTCGGCGGAGCGGGCGACGACGCGGTCACCATGGCCGACCTGCACGGACCGCTCGAGGAGCTCTCCCTCGGGATCGACGAGGACGCCCGCGTTCGCTCCGGCGACGCGCTCCGCGATCTCCTCGCCGGCGGTGCCCAGCCGCGCGGAGCAGCCGACCTCCTCACCGCCTTCGCCTACGACGCCCCGCTCGACGCGAGCGGCGAGCCGCGGGTCGCTCTCTCCGGCGAGTGGACCGACGATCGGCGCGGCAGCCTCGACGCCCTGCTCGGGTCCGGTTCGGCTCGGCTCCTCGAAGACAGCATCAAGGACGGGAAGGGCGACGAGGCGGCGATCCTCGCTGCGTGGCGCTCGAAGCACCCCGATCCCAAGGAGTGGGCCATCGTCCTCGATCGCCTCGCCTGGTCGAACGAATGGGTGGTCGGCAAGGTCGACGTGATGCGGGCCAGCGCCGCGGCCCTCAAGGCCCTGCCCGGCGTGACCGACGAGATCGCCGGGCAAATCGTGCGGGAGCGCGACGCGGTGCCGGCCGAGGAACGGCGCACCGCGGCATGGCTCGCCACCCGGGGCATCATCCCGCCCGGCACCTTCGTCGACCTCGCCCCGCGCCTCAGCACCCGCACCCTCTTCTGGCGGGTGCGCGTCGCGGTCCGCTTCGACGAGGAAGGGAGCCGCGAGGGGCCCGACGAGGAAGGCGACGAACTCGGCCGCACCATGGTGATGGAGGCGGTCATCGACGTGAGCGGCAACGAGCCGCGCATCGCGCTCCTGCGCGACGTGAGCGCCCTCGACACCGTGGTGCAGATGGTGCTCGCCGTCCCGCCGCCCGAAGCGCCGAGCAGCGACTCCGCGACATCGAGCGACCGGCCCGAGACCGAGCCGCCACCACCGCCGCCCGAGCCCGAGAGCATCGAGCCGCCACCGCCACCTTCCGCCCCGGAGCCCGCGCCGGCGGCTCAACCCTCGACGGCGCCGTCGGTACCACACGTTCCGGGTGTTGGGCGTTGGCGCAGCGCCGGGTAGCATGGACCTCCGCTGATGTCGACCAAGCGCACCATGGCCATCGACCCGGGCGAACGCTTCCTGCGTGCCGTCCTCGTGCGCCATGAGCGAGGCGGCGTGACCGTCGCCCGGGCCATCGCGGCGCCTCTCCCGAGCGACGTCGATCCCGCCGACGCCGAGGCCATGGGCCGCTTCGTCAGCGAGACCTTGCGCCGCTCCGGCTTCGGCAGCGGAGGGGCCATCGTCACCCTCGACCGCGAGCAGGCCACGGTTCGGCGCATGGACCTGCCGACCGTCGACGACGCGGAGTTCCCCGACATGGCCCGCCTCGCCGTGCAGCGCGAGACGCCGCCTGAAGCCGGGACGCTGGTCACCGACCTCTTGCCGCGGGAGCGGTCGGCGACGAGTACGACCGCCCTGGTGACCGCAGCCCCGCAGCGCTCGATCGACCAGATCCAGACCCTAGTCCGCCAGGCGGCGTGCGACCCCTCGATGGTCTCGCTGCGCGTCTTCGGGGCGAGCCGGCTCTTGGCCGAGCAGGCCAGCGAGGGTCGGGCCGTCCTCGGGCTCGACTGCACCGGCGAAGGGATCGAACTGGTCGTGGTGCGGGATGGCGAGATCCGCTACACCCGCGGCGTGCGCTTGGCGGCGACCGACGCCGCGGGCACCGGCGAGGCCTTGGCCAGCGAGGCCAAACGCTCCTGGATGAGCTATCGCTTCTCGCAGCCCGACGACACCATCGGAACGGTCATCGTCTTCGGCACCGAGGCCAGCCGCACGGCCCTCGCCCCGCTCGAGAAGGTCTTCGGCGCCCCGCTCGTCGCCTACCAGCCGTCGGACGCGATCACCATCGGGTCGGAGGTTGACCGCCAGGCCCTCGCCGAATGCTGGCCGCTGGTCGGACTTCTCCTCGAGGATGGCAACGGCGAGGAGACCATCAACCTGGCCGCCCCGCGCAAGGCCCCCGACCTCGCCGCCCGTCGCCGGCAACGGGTCTTGGCCGGGGCCGGAGTCCTCGTCCTCGCCGCATTGCTCGGGTGGACGTTGGGCAACAAGGCCCGGCAGAACCTTGCCGCCGACGTCGAGGACCTCAAGGAGCGGGCCACCAACAAGCTGCCCGATCACTTCCGCTTCAAGCGCGACACGCTTCGCCTCCAGCACCTGAAGACGTGGGAATCGGTGAAGCCCGAGTGGCTGGAGCACCTCCGCTTCTTCCACGGCTTCGCCCAGGATTCGTCGGCGGTCGTCCTCGAGAGCTGGAATGCGACGCTCGAGGCCTCGGACGTCCGCTACGACCGGCGGGAGAAGGACAAGGAGAAGCGCTGGTCGGTGGTGAAGGACGTCAAGATCAGCGTGGAAGGCGAGGCCAAGGACCGGACCGTGGCCGATGCCCTGCGCGATGCCCTGGTCGACGACGCCCGCTACACGCTCACTTCGACCGGGGCCGACACCCAAGGCGGGCATCGCCTCGCCTCGCCCTTCAGCTACGTCCTCCGCTCGAACGACCCGCGCTCGCCGAATGACCGGTCGCGCCCCGAGGCCAAGGGCGGCAAGCCCGACGCCGCGAAGGCCGGCGCCGAGCCGGCCAAGGCAGGAGGCGGCTCGTGAGGCGGACCCGCCGCCTGCCCATGCCGCGCGGCCCTCGCGACGCCGCGATCTGGACCGGCACAGCGGTGGGCATCGTCCTCACCATCGTGGGCGGCTACGTGATCGGCGCCGGGACCTTCTCCGAGGAACGGGCGTCCCTCGAGTCCAACCGCGACCTCTATCGCGGCACGCTGACCGAGATCGCCGCCGAGGCCAAGCAGCGGCCGAGCCTCGACCGCAGCATTCAGTCGGTGGTCGACCGCACCTTCGGCCCCGACATCGCGTCCGCCGATAGCGGACTCCGCTCGCGGCTGAACCGGATCGGCGAGGAGCTGCGCATCCTCGACCTTCGCGTGGCGACCGGCACCTCGACCGCCCGCCAGAGCCCGGCCAAGAGCGAGTTCGGCCGCTCGAACGCCGAAAAGCGCTACCACGACGAGGTCGACTTCGTCGAGGTCCAGGCCACCATCTCGGGCGAGGGCTCGATCGAGCAGATCCTGCACCTCGTCCATCGCATCGAGGTCGAGCCGTGGATCAAGCGGATCGATTCGGTGCGCATCGAGGAACTCAAGGAAGGCGAGCGGATCAAGGGCACGATCCGGCTCTCGACCCTCTTCATCCCGAACAAGAAGGGGAAGGGCGATCTGAAGCCGATCGAGACCGACCTCGCTGCCTTCGATCGTTACCGGCCGATCGTGGCCGCCAATCCCTTCCGGCTCCCGAAGCCCGCGCCGCCGCCGACGGCGGTCGCCACCCAAGCCCCCGTCCAGCCGGCTCCGCCTCCGCCGCCGCCGGGATTCCCCTACGAGCAGTGGCACGTCACCGGGTTGGTCAGCGGACCGCTCGGGATCGAGGCCTGGCTCCGCAATGCGACCACCGGCGAGTCGAAGCAGCTCGCTCCGGGCCAGCAGGTGGGCGAGCTCGTCTTCGTCGGCTCCGACGGCGATGTGGCCGAGTTCGCCCGCGGCACGGATCGCTTCAAGGTCCAAGTGGGCGGGGACTTGGTGCGCCGCTAAGTCGCGCCGCACGGGCATTCGCCTGAGTAAATCGCTTCTCCCGCGACGGAATCGGCGCTCCACCGAACTTTGTTCGGTCTTTGCTCGCACGCCAGCCGCACGGTTGATTGCATCCTCGCCGCGGCTCTCCGGAACAACCGAGCCCGGCCCAACTTCCGGTCATCCCGCGGCGGTCCGTCGTGGATGAGCGGACGGTTGGCGAGGGAATGGGTGGGGACCGGTAGACTGCCGGTCCAGGGCCGCTCGGGGCAGGAAGCCTCGGGACGGTCCGGGCTAAAGGGGCGCATGTCGTCGTTGCTCCTGTAGCCGGTGTGGCCGATTCGTCGGGCGACCCATGGACGCATCGCGTGCAGTGGGGGTGCTCGGCGCCATAGGAGGACGAGCATGATGAAGAGCGCGCCCGCCCGACTGAGCCCCTTGTGCCGCTCGGTCGCCCTCGCCGCAGGCGTCCTTGCCATCCCCGCCGCATCGCTGCCAGCGCTGGCGGTGCCGGTCGTCCTCGCTCCACGCCAGGAGGCCCCGGCGGCCGCGCCGGCTCCGGCCGCTCCCGCTGCGTCGCCAACGCCCGCACCGACCCCGGCCGCGCCCGCATCGGCCACACCGCCGCCCGCCCAACCCGCGGCGCCTCCGGCCCAGGCCAACGGTCCGCGCCCCGACGTCCGCATCCGCTTCAACTTCAAGGGCCAGACCTACGACCAGATCCTCGATTGGTTCAGCCGCATGACCGGCTACCCGATCGTGCGCGAAGTGGCCGTGCCGGCAGGGACCGTCGACTACATCTACCCCGGCGAGTACACGCTGCCCGAGGCCCTGCAGACGCTCAACATCCTGCTCCAGACGCAGAACGTCATGCTGCGCATGGAAGGCGATCGGCTCTTCCTCCAGAAGCTCGAGGACATGAAGCGGGAGAACGTGCCGACGTACGTCGGGCAGGTCCCCGCCGAGGTCACCGACGACCAGATCGTCACCGTCCTCATCCCGCTCTTGAACGCCCGGGCCGTGCCGGTCGCCGAGCAGCTCAAGGGGCTCATCGCGAGCTACGGTTCGGTCACCCCGCTCGAACAGCAGAACGCGGTGGTGGTGGTCGAGACCGCGGCCCAGATCCGCCGCCTCCAGAAGATCATCGGGGAGATCGACCAGCAGGACGTCGAGAACATCGTCGAGTTCATCCCGCTCCGCTACGCCAACGCCGACGCGATGCTCAAGTCGCTCACCGCGTTGATGGGCGAGCGGGTGGTCGAGTACGTGATCAACCCGGCCGACGGCAAGCGCTCGAAGATCGAGGAGAACCGCGTGGCCGGCCTCGTCCTCGCCGCCGATCCGCGCACCAACGCCATCGTGGCTCGCGGCACGCGGGCCAAGATCGACCAGGTGAAGGAGACGATCGCCCTCCTCGACGTGCCGGCCGACGAGAAGGACCCCGCCAACAAGGAACGCCGCGGCCCCGGGCCGAAGACGCCGCGGACGATCCGCACCGTGACCCTCGAGCGGCAGACGCCCGCCGCGGCCAAGGCCAAGCTCGAGCAGCTCTACGCCCCGCTCGCGCCCGAGAAGCGGCCCACCATTGTGGCCTTCGAGGATTCGAACCGAATCGCCTTGGCCGGTGAGCCGGCTGCGGTCGCCGAGGGCGAGCAGATTCTCCGCGAGCTCGAAGGCGACGGAGCCAAGCCGCGCGACCCGAAGGAGACCCGGCTCGTCCCGCTCCAGTTCACCAAGGCCTCGGAGATCGAGGAGTCGCTCAACGCCCTCGGACCCACGGCCTTCGCCGATCTCGGCGGCGCCACGCCGAGCATCAAGCCGGTCGAAGGCACCAACTCGCTCCTCATCGTGGCCACGCCGCGGCAGCAGGAAGCGATCGCCATCCTTCTGAAGGGGCTCGACGTCGATCGCGGCTCGGTCGCGCCGCTCCGCATCCTCCAGTTGCGCACCGCCGACGCGGTGACCTTGGCCCAGACCATCACCGCCAACTACGCCAAGCGCCCGCCCGAGGAGCGGGCCGGGAAGCCGGTGACGGTGTCGGCCGATCCCGCCACCAACACGCTTCTGGTCGCCGCCCATCCTGACGTCTTCAACGAGGTGAAGGGGCTGGTCGACGAGCTGAACGACGCCGACCAGGTGCAGCGCACGGCGGCCGACGGCCGCGAGATCCGCATCTTCCCGCTCAAGGTGGCCCAGGCCAGCGAACTGGCCAAGACGATCGACGAGATGTTCCCGCCGCCGCCGGTCCCGGTCGATCCGCGGGGCCGCCCGCGCCCCGAGCTCGGCAAGCCGCGCGAAGTGGTGGTCCGCGCCGACGCCCAGACCAACTCGCTCATCGTCGACGCCCCGGTCGCCCGCATGGCCGGGTTCGAACAGCTCGTCCAACAGCTCGACCGCCAACAGCTCGCCGCGGAGACCGAGATCCGCACCTACCGGCTCAACCGCTCGCGGCTCGACTCGGTGGCCCAAACCCTGCGCACGCTGGCCACGCAATCGCAGCTCGGGGCCCCGCAAGGCCGCGGTCAGACGGTGATCTCGACCGAAGCCGTCTCCGGCACGCTCATCGTGAGCGGCCCCAAGGAGATCTTCGCCAAGGTCGACGAGGTCCTGAAGGGCTTGGGCGGCTCGGAGGCCCCGGCCACGGCTCTCCGCAGCTACCAGCTCAAGAGCGCCAAGGCGGAGACGGTGGCGCCCATGCTGCGCCAGATCCTCTCCGGGCGACTTCGCCAACAATTGCCCGATGCCGCCACCGAGCTCGATCGCCTCCTCGACGTGACCGCCGACAAGCGCTCCAACACGCTCATCCTCTCGGCCCCGGAGACGCTCCTCCCGCTGGCCGACGAGCTGGTGAAGCAGCTCGACTCGGGCGCCGCCGGCACCGAGACCACGGTGCGGGTCCATCCGCTGACCTTCGCCGACTCGGCCGCGGTGGCCGGGAGCCTGGCCCAGATGCTCCCCAACGTGACGAGCAAGGCGACCGGCGAACCGATGAACGTGCGGGTGGTGCCCGCCGGCGGGGCCAACGCCCTCATGCTGGTCGGGATCGCCGCCGACCTCGACGAGGTCGAGAAGCTCATCGAGCCACTCGACGCCCGGCCCGCCAACGACTCGGTCGACGCCAAGACCTACCCGCTCAAGTTCGCCCAGGCGGCGACCGTGGCCCCGACCTTGGAGCGGCTCCTCAACGAGCAGCAGGAGACCGATCCGCGGATCCTCCTCGAGCGGATCCGCATGAGCCGCGGCAGCCTCAACACCGCCCCCAAGGTGCGGGTCGAGGCCGACACCCGGACCAACAGCGTCCTGGTCAGCGGTCCGCAGCGCACCGTGGCCCTGGCCGAGGCCCTCCTCGCCCAACTCGACAAGGCCGACGCCAGCGCCGACCGGATCTACACCACGTTCACTCCCGCGAACGCGGCGCCCGATCGCCTCGCCGAGACCGCCCGCAAGGTGCTCGAGTCGACCAAGCCGGCCGGCGTGCGGGCCACCCTCGAGGTCGTGGCCGAGCCGCAGTCCGGTTCGCTGGTCGTGGTGGGGACGAAGGAAGAGACCGAGCGGGCCATCGCCCTCCTCGAGCGCTTCGACAAGGCCGCGTCCGCGCCGCCGCAGATGGATCTCGCCGTGGTCGCCTTGCAGCACAGCGATGCGGCCACCATCGCCGGCAGCATCCAGCCGCTCCTCCAGGACCGTTCGCGCTGGCCAGTCGGATTGCAGAACGCCCTCAAGGCCGGGCTCGCGGTCGGCGAGCCGCGGGTCACCGCCGATTCGGCGGCTAACCGCATCCTCATCGCGGCCCCGAAGGAACTCGTCCCGGTGGCCCAGGAGATGATCGCCCGGCTCGACCAGCCGCGCGGCGCCGGAGCCACCACCGACATCCGCGTCTTCACCCTGGTGAACGCCGACTGCGCCGAGGTGGCCCGCACGCTCCAACTCGCCGCCGATGCCCGGTCCAAGACGCGGCCGGCCGAGCCCAAGGCCGCGATCAGCCCGGAAGCATCGAGCAATGCCGTGGTGGTGACGGCGACGCCCGAACAGCTCGAAGAGTTCCAGACCGTCGTCACCAAGCTCGACTCTGGCACCCGCGCCGATGCCGTACAGGTCCGCTCGGTCTTCCTCAAGAACGCCCGCGCCGAGCAGCTCGCCCCCATGGTCGAGAAGCTCCTCGCCCCGGTGCCGCCGCCGCCGCTTCCGAACGGCCGGCCCCGCCCGCAATCCGGCCCCCTCGAGCCGCCGGTCCGCGTCACGGCCGACACCCGGCTGAACGCGGTGATCATCAGCGCCTCCCCGTCGACCCTCAACGTCGCCGAGCAGATGGTGAGCCAGCTCGACAGCGCCCCGACCTCCGATCGCCAGCGCAGCGTGCGGGTCCTCTCGGTCGAGAACGCAGATGCCGCGGAGATCGCCAAGAACATCGAGGACGTCTTCCGCGACGCGGCAGCGGCCGAGGTGCCGCCCACCGTGCGGGTGAACGCGGCGGGCAACGCCCTCATCGTCCGGGCCAGCGAAGAGCAGTTCACGACCATCGAGGAGGTGGTCAAGCAGCTCGACAAGGCCACCGTTCTCACCAGCCGCCAGCTCCGCACCCTGGCCATCGATCCGGCCAAGGCCAACGCAGCCGACGTGGCCAAGCTCCTCGAGCGCATGCTGCGCGAACGGGAAGGCTCGGCGGTCGAGGTCGTCCCGCTCGACGATCTTCTCAAGAAGTACACGCCGGCCGAGCCGGCCGCTCCCAAGAAGACCTCGAGCGCCGCTTCGCTCCACGGGCTTCACCTCGGCTCGCTCGCCGAGTGCGTGGCGGCCATGGCCTTCGCAGCGCTCCCTGAGGATCCGCCGGCGGCGCCCGCGCCGGAGCCTCCGGACGTGACCATCGCGGTCGACGAGAAGACCAACTCGCTCATACTCCTTGGCTCGCCCAAGGCGATCGAACGGCTGCGCCTCCTCGCCGAGCAGGCCCAGCGCGAGTTGCCTGCCGAGGCTACCGCGGTGCGGGCCATCACCATGCCGGAAGGGATGGACATCGAGCGGATCCGCGGCTTGGTCAACGAGACCCTGGCCCGCATGACCCCGCCCGGCGGCAAGCCTGGCGACGTCGCCAAGCGCGTGGCAGTCCTCAGCGACCCCGCCTCGCGGGCCATTGTCGTGGCCGCCAGCGACCGCGATTTCGAGCTCATCGGCCAGCTCGTCGCCACCTTCGCCCGGGCCGCCACGCCCGAGCGGCTGACCATCAAGAGCTACGCCCTCACCAACGTCGGCGCCGATCGCGCCGCCCGCGGCCTGACCGAGCTCCTGCAGGCGGGCCAAGAGCGGGGGGGGCGCCGCGACAGCCGCTTTCACGACCTCTCGCTGACCCTCGACGAGGGCGGCAAGCCGATCAACGCGACCTTCGATCCGGGCATGGTCCGGGCCATCGCCGACGCCAGCCGGAACACGCTGGTCGTCATCGCCCCTGGCGACGCCATGGCCTTCGTTGATCGCTACGTCGAACTCGCCGACCAGTCGGCGTCCGGCGGGGCCAGCGCCGTCCGGCTCTTCCCGCTCCAGCACGCCAAGGCCAACGAACTGGTCTCGACGATCGGCGCCGTCTTCCAGGCCCGGGCCCGGGCCGGCGGGGCCACCGCCCCCGACTTGAGCGCCGACTCGCGCACCAACACGCTCCTGGTGACGGCCCCCGCCGACACGCTGAAGGAGATCGAGTCGCTGGTCGCCAAGCTCGATGCCGCCAACGAGCGCGATCGCCGACCGCTCACCATCATCGATCTCGCCGCCGCCGAGCCGACCGTCGCCGCCGACCTCCTCCAGCGGGTCGTGATCGGCGACAACCAGGGCCGCAAGGACACCACGCTCATCCTCGCCGACGCCGCCTCGGGCACGCTCCTCGTCCGCGCCGACGAGGCGACCATGGCCGAGATCAAGTCGGTTCTCAAGGAGATCGATCGCCCGGCCACCAGCGACTTCCCGGTGCGCTCGATCGTGCTCGAGCGGGCCGATGCGGGCAACGTGGCCCAGGCCCTGCAGCGCCTCTACGACGACCGGGCCCGCATCGCGAGCGGCGGCCGCCAGCGCCGCGACTCCTCGCGGCGGGTGGCCATCATCGGCGACAGCCGTTCGGCCACGCTCCTCGTCTCCTCGAACGACGAGGACTTCAACGAGATCAAGGGCCTGGTAGCCCAGTTCGACAGCGCCAAGGCCACCCAGGCCCTCGAGTTCCGCGTCTATCCGCTGGAGCACGCCCGGGCCGAGGACATCGTGAGCACCGTGCAGGGCATGCTCGGCCAGCTCTTCTGGACCGAGATGACCCGCGGCTTCGGCCGCGGCTCGCGCGAGGACCGCACCTCGGTAGCGGTGCGGGCCGACGCACGCATGAACGCCCTGATCGTGACCGGGCGCGGCGAGGCCTTCGCCCTCGTCGACCAGGTCGTCGAACAGCTCGACCAGCCGGCCAAGGAAGGGCAGCGCCTGGCAGTGAAGGCCTATCCGGTGCGCGGCGAGATCGACGCCGTGGCGACGCTCCTCCGCGACGCCCTCGGCGTGCGCGACCCGCGGCCAGGCGACGAGGGCCCGCGGATCCGGATCGTGCCGGTGCCTGCCTCGCGGACCATCGTGGTCTCGGCCAGCGAGGCCCAGCACAAGGAAGTGACGCAGCTCCTCGCCACCTTCGAGCAGTCGATGGCCGGAGCCAAGCAGGCCACGCAGGTCATCCCCATCGAGTTCGCCCAGGCGGGCGAACTGGCCGGGACGCTCAAGCAGTTCCTCAGCGATCGCCGCGACGGGACCAAGGGCCCGATGCCGACGATTCTCGCCAGCGGTAGCTCGAACGCCCTGGTGGTCTGCGCCACCGACGAGGACCTGGCCACGCTGCGCGACCTGATCGCCAAGCTCGACCAGCCCAACTCAGCCGGCGACCGCGGCGTCGAGATCGTCGCCCTCGAGCGCGGCCAAGCCACGGAGATCGCTCGCATGGTGGGCGAACAATTCCGCGGCCGCGGCTCCGGGGCCCAAGGCGTCATCGTCACCGCCGATGCCCGCACCAACAGCTTGGTCATCAACGCCCCCGCCGCCCAGCTCGAGCAGGTGAAGGCCCTCGTGGCCCGCCTCGACGGCCCCTCGGCGGCGGAAGAGACGGTGATCCGCACCTACACGCTCAAGCGTTCGAAGGCCGACGAGGTCGTCCGCATCCTGAGCCAGACCCTCCAGCTCGACAGCCGCGGCCGGACCAGCGGGATCAGCCTCAAGCTCGACGAGTCGAGCCAGCCGGTCGAGGTCGTGGCCCGCGTCGCCGCCGACCGCCGCTCGAACAGCGTGATCGTCACCGCCACCCTCGAGAGCTACCCGATCATCGAGCAGCTCCTCCAGAAGCTCGAGGACGTCCCCGCGGCGAGCCCGGTCGAGTACCGCGTCCTTCCCCTCAAGAGCGCCATCGCCGCCGACGTCTCGAGCACCTTGCGGCGACTCCTTCGCGATCGGCCGACCCAACAGGACGCGGCTAACGAGGTTCCGCCCACGATCGACGCCAACCGCCTCGAGAACACCCTGATCGTGGGGGCCACCGCCGACCAGTTCAAGGTGATCGAGGAGATCCTCAAGGTCATCGACGTCCCCACCAGCCGCCCGCGGCAGACCGACTTCATCGCCCTCAAGTACGCCCAGGCCGAGAAGGTGCAGGACGCCCTCTCCTACTTCTACGGCCGCTGGGCAGCCGAGGCCGACACCCCGGACAAGCAGAACGTCCGCATCGTGGCCGACCCGGCCTCGAACTCGCTGGTCATCTCGGCCGCCGAGAGCGAGTGGGAGGGGATCCGCAAGCTGTTGGCCAAGCTCGACAGCGAGGAGTACGACGCCGGCCTCCAGCTCCGTGTCTTCCCGCTCCTCCACGCCGATTCGCGGAGCGTGGCCAGCGCCATCAACGAGGCCTTCCGCGGCCCCAACACGCAGCGCCCGCGGCAGCCCGCCCAGCCCAACCGGGGCGGCAACGAGCAGCAGCCGCCGGAGCCGACCACGCTCGTCCGCGGCGAGGACTGGGTCAGCGCCGCCGCCGAGGAAGGCACCAACGCGGTGGTCGTCTCGGCCAGCCGCTCCAACCTCGAGCGGATCGACGGCATCGTCAAACAGCTCGACATCGCCGACTTCGACCGCCTGCCGACGCCGCGGCTGATCCCGGTCAAGTTCGGCAACCCTGAGCAACTGGCCCAGGCCATCGACCGCATCTACGCTCCGCCCGGCGGCTCGAACGGAACCCGCGACCAGCAACGCTCGCGGCTGCGGATCGTGGCCGACGCCTCGAGCAACACGCTCATCGTGCGGGCCCCGGACGACGAGTACCAGCAGATCCTGGCCATCGCCGACGCCCTCCAACAGCAGGCCAACGAGCAGGGGCTCTCCGTCCACCTCCTCAAGCTCGAGCAGGCCTCGGCCCCGCGGGTAGCCGCTGCCATCAAGGAAGCCTTCACCACGCGGGCCCAGCAGGCCAAGCTGCCCTTCTCGGTGCAGATCGACAACGGCAGCAACTCGCTGGTCATCGCCTCGACCGGGCCGCTCTTCGACGAGGTCAAGTCGATCGTCGAGCAGATGGACAAGATGGCCCCGACCGCCGGGCAGGCGATCTTCGTGATCGACCTGGCCCACGTCGAGCCGGAGGCCGCCGCCAAGGTCATCCAGCAGATCGGCCTCGACAAGCCGATGCCGGAAGGCTCGACCTCGCGGGTCGTCCTTGAGCCGGTCAAGGTCTCGATCGTCCCCGGCCGGGCCGCCCTCGTCATCGTCGGCAACCCCGCCGACCGCGACACCATCGTCTCCCTGGTCAAGGCCATCGACGCCGAGCCGACCATCGCCGAGAGCACGGTGCGGATCCTGCCGCTCAAGACGGCCAAGGCCGTGGCCCTCGCCAAGGTGGTGACCGACATGCTCGAGCCCGGCGCCGCCCCCGCCGCCAAGGGGATGGCCAAGGCCCTGCAGGAGCAGATCCGCCGCCTCAACGTGCAGCCCGACGGGGCCGTCCGCGAGGACCTCAAGCTCGACCTGACCAAGCCGATCAAGGTGGTCGCCAACGAGCCGATGAACGCCCTCCTCGTCTCGAGCACCGCGGAGAACGTCAAGGCCATCGAGGAGTTCGTGAAGCTCCTCGACACCCTGCCCGTCACCGACTCGGTGATCGTGCAGGTCTTCCCCCTCGAGAACATCTCCGCCGCCCAGTTCTCGCGGGTCCTCAAGGAACTCTTCCAGCAGGGCAAGCAGCTCGGCAAGCAGCCGGGCAGCCAGATCGTCGGCATCCCCGCCGGCACCTCCGGCCGGGCCCTCATGGCCGAGCTCGCCATCACCCAAGACGACCGCACCAACACGGTCATCGTGGCCGGCAACGAGGAGTCGGTGGCCCTCGTCCAGGTGCTGCACAAGCGGCTCGACTCCGACGTCGGCGTGGGCTGGGTCGAACCCAAGATCGTCCAGCTCCGCTACGCCGACGCCGACGACATGGCCAAGACGCTGCAGGCCGTCCTCGTCGACGGCTCGAAGTCGTCGCCCGAGGCCGGTCCGATCCAGAAGCAGTTCGGCCGCCTGCGGGTGGCCAAGCAGGGGAACGGAAACCATGGGCCGGAGATCGTCGACGCCGACGTCTTCGTGCCGCTCTCCCAACTCGTCATCAAGCCCGACTCGCAGCTCAACGCCCTGGTCGTGGTCGGTAGCCGGGCCAACGTCGAGGTGGTCGAGGAACTCGTCCGCCAGCTCGACGTCGAGGCCGCCTCGCCGGCGGCCTTGGTCCGCGTCTATCCGCTGTCGAACGCCTCGGCCGGGCGCCTGGCCCCGGTGGTCACCCAGCTCTTCGAGCAGCAGCGGGCCGCCAAGACAATCCGCGACGAGGACCGCCTGCGGGCCATCGCCGACGAACGGACCAACTCGCTGATCGTCTCGACCAGCCCGCGATCCTTCGTCGTCTTCGAAGAGCTCCTCAAGTCCCTCGACCAGAAGCTGGCCCCGGAGATCAAGGAGATCCACACCCTGGCCTTGACCAACGCCTCGGCCACGCGGGTCGCACCGTTGATCCAACAGCTGATGGACGCCCGCCTCGACCGCTTGCGGAAGGTGCAGCCGGAGACGGCCGACCTCGAGCGGGCCACGGTGGTGGCCGACGCCCGGTCGAACTCCCTCATCGTCGCCGCCGGGCAAGACACCTACGCCGTGGTCGAGCGGCTGGCCCAGGACCTCGACCATCCGGAGACCGCCGAGAGCGGGCTCCTCCAGGTGGTCACCATCCAGAAGGCCAACCTCGACCGCGTGGCCGCGGCCCTCAACCAGATCATGGAGCGGCGCTACGCCGACATGCCTAACGAGGTGAAGAAGCGCGTGCGGCCGCTGATCCTCACCGATCCGCGGACCTCGAGCCTCCTCATCTCGGCCGGTCCCGACGACCTCAAGGCCATCGAGGACCTCGTGGCCAAGCTCGAAGCCACGCCGGCCAACCCGGCGGTGGGGGTCGAGGTCATCGCCCTCGAGAGCGCCCGGGCCGAGGAGCTCGCCCCGCGCCTCCAGACCCTGATGCGGGAGCGGCTCCAGAGCCTCGGACAGCAGCAGCAGCCCTCGGACGCCGTGGGCATCACCGCCGACACCACCAGCAACTCGCTGATCGTCGCGGCCAGCCCGGAGAATGTGGCTGTGGTCCGCAACCTGGTCGAGGTGCTGACCCAGGCCGCGAAGGATGCGATCGGCGGCCAGAACTTCGAGATCGTCCAGCTCGCCAAGAGCCGGGCCACCGACATCGTCTCCATGCTCGACGAGATGTACGTCCGCGAGGAGAACCGCCGTCGCGGCCCGAACACCGTGAAGGCCGCGGCCGAGCCGCGGCTCAACTCGGTGCTCCTCTCCGGCTCCGAGCCCGACATCGCGGCCATGCGCCGCATGGTGGCCCAGCTCGACGGGGCCAAGCCGAGCTCGGTGGTCGAAATCCGCTACATCCCGCTCGCCAGCGCCAACGTCATCGAGACGGTCAACCTGATCCAGACCGTCCTGAGCGGGGCCAGCATCGCCGGCAACGCAGGCAACGCCCAGCAGGCCATCGTCCTCAACTACCTGCGCCAGATCGGCGGGCAGCCGACCGAAGGCCCGATCGAGATGGAGGTCTCGGCGGCGGTCCGCCAGTCGATCAGCCTGACCCCCGACGTCCGCACCAACACGGTCATCGCCCGGGCCCCCAAGGAATCGATGGCCCTCATCGAGCGGATGATCAAGGACCTCGACGGCAGTTCGTCGGGCTCGCAGAACATCCGCATCTTCCGCCTGGTCAACGCCGACGCCGACCAGATGGCCAACGTGCTGAAGGAGCTCTTCAACCTGCAGCGCCGCGGCAATCTCTACGTCCTCAAGCCGCGCGAGGAGATCGAGGCGGCGCGGGCCCTGGCCAACGGCACGCCGCCGGCAACGGACGGCGGGGCGGCCCCGGCTCCGGCTAACATCACCGGCCCCGGCGGGATCGGCCTCTTCGGCACCGAGCTCACCCTCGTCCCCGACGAGCGGCAGCAGCTCGCCATCACCGTCGACAGCCGCACCAACTCGCTCCTCGTCTCGGCCACGCCGAACTACCTCGAACTGGTCGACAAGGTGGTCAAGGAGCTCGACGCCCAGGAAGCCAACACCCGCGACACGCTGGTCTACCGCCTCAAGAACGCGGCGGCCGCCGAGGTGGCCCGGGTGCTCACCGAGTTCGTGCAGAAGGACCAGCAGAAGGTGCTGGCCACCCTCGCCGCCGACCAGCGGCCGAGCGCCCAGAAGCTGCTCGAGGCCGAGGTCACCGTGGTCGGCGACGAGAAGTCGAACTCGGTCCTCGTCAATGCCAGCCCGCGCTACATGGAGAAGGTGAAGTCGGTGATCGAGGAGCTCGACGTCGACCCGCCGCAGGTCCTCATCGAGGTGCTCCTGGCCGAAGTGACCCTCGACACGAGCGAGGACCTCGGCCTCCAGTTCGCCCGCTTCTCGATCGGCGACACCAACGTGGCCGGCGGCTTCGGCCTGGCTCGCGGCAACTTCGCCTCCACGCTCCCCGACGTGCCCGGCCTGATCGGCCTCGCCCCGGCCCTCTTCGGAGGGGTGACCGTGCCCAACATCGCGATCGGCAACGCCGACTTCGACCTCCTCCTCAACGCCTTGGCGTCGCAGAACCGAGTCGAACTCCTCAGCAACCCATCGGTGATGGTGGCCAACAACAGCCCCGGCAAGATCCAGGTCGGCGACACGGTCCGCCTGCCGACCGCGGTCAGCTTCAACTCCGCCGGCCAGCAGTCGTCGGTGGCCCCGGAAGAGGTCGGCGTCATCCTCAACGTGACACCGTCCATCAATCCGGACGGCTTCGTGCGCATGAAGATCGAGCCGGAGATCTCCCGCATCAGCAAGGAGAGCACGAAGATCTCCGAGAACTTCCAGTCGCCGATCATCAACCGCCGCCGGGCCACGACCACGGTGACGGTGAAAGACGGGCAGACGGTGGTCATCGGCGGCCTGATCCAGGACCGCTACGAGCGGATCGAGAAGAAGATCCCGCTCCTCGGCGACATCCCGATCATCGGGCTCCTCTTCCGGAACAAGAGCGAAGCCACCAGCAAGACCGAGCTCCTCATCGTCCTCACCCCGCACGTCACCTCGACGCCGGGCGAGATCAAGGAGCGGACCAACCGCAGCTTCGAGAAGTCGTCGCTGCCGCCCGCCCTCATCGATCAGATGCGGCGCGGCGAGCTCGACAGCGTCCGCGGGACGATCGACGAGAACGGCCGTATGATCGACCCCATCAAGTCGCCCCCGAACGGGAAGCGGCAGCCGGAGCCGTCCGGGCCGACGGGACCGGACGGGAGCAACGGAGGTGGCGGTTGACGAGACGAGGTCGGCGGAGCGGCGTGGTGACGGCGGGCCTGGCCGTGTTTCTCGCGGCCTGCGAGACGACGCGGGAGACCTCCGACGGGCGACCGATGCCGCCCACGCCACGCAACGCACCGACCACGCCGAGCGAGGCCCCGATCAACGCCATCGCGGTGGTGCTCGGGCCGAAGGCCCTCGACTCGAACAACAACCTCTTCCCCGACACCATCCAGCTCGAAGCCTACCTGTTCGCCCGCCCCTATCCGACCCCGGTGTGGCGCGATGGGACCTTCGAGTTCGCCATCTATCCGAGCGGGGCGGCGCCGACCACCGGGGGCCAGCCGCAGGAGCCGCTCCGGACCTGGACCATCACGCCCGAGGAGTTGCGGACGGTCCGCTCGAAGTCCCTGGTCGGGGAGTGCTACGCGATCGCCCTGTCCCTCCTCGTCAACGGCGGGACGGATCGCCTCAACATGCAGGCGGTCGACCTGGTCGCCACCTTCAAGCCAGCGGACGGCGGGCCGGCGGTGCCGCTCAACGGCGTGCGGTCGATGTCGATGGCTCCGATCGCGGTGCAGCAGGGGCGCTGAGCGCTGGACGCGGGGGTAGCATGCGACCATGCTTCGCCGCACGTTCATCGGGGCCGCAGCCCTCGCCATCGCGGGGGCGATCGACGCAGCGTCGTTCGCGACCATCACGCTCTCGCCTGTCTTCACCGACCACGCCGTCCTGCAGCGCGACCTGCCGCTCCCGGTGTGGGGAAGGGCCCCGGTCGGGGCCGAGGTGACGGTCACCTTTGCCGGCCAGACCAAGAAGGCGACGGCCGGAGCCGACGGGCGCTTCGCCGTCAGCCTTGATCCGCTGGTGGCGAGTGCGACCCCGGCAGAGCTGGTGGTGGCGACCAAGGACGAGCGACTCGTGGTGCACGATGTCCTGGTCGGCGAGGTCTGGCTCTGTGGCGGACAGAGCAACATGGAGTGGCCGATGGCCGCCTGCAACGACTTCGACGCCGCCAAGGCCGAGGCGTCGACCGGGGGGCGACGGACCATCCGGGCCATCAAGTTCCCGCACACCATCGCCGAGCAGCCGCTCGGCACCAACGACGCGGCGTGGCGAGTCACCGACGGCGACTCGGTGGGCTCCATCACCGGCGTCGGCTACCACTTCGGCTGTGCCATCGCCGACGCCCTCAAGGTGCCGGTCGGCCTCCTCGACATCAACTGGGGCGGCACGCCGATCGAGCAGTGGATGAAGGACGGCGGGATGAATCGCGGCATGCTCATGCCGGCCGCGCCGTACGCGACCCGCGGGGCGATCTGGTACCAGGGCGAGTCCAATGCCGGAGCGAGCGACAAGTACGCGGGACAGCTCCGGGACATGATCGGCTGGTGGCGCGAGGCGTACCGGCGTCCCGACATGCCCTTCGGGATCGTCCAACTCGCCTCGTTCATGGACCCCTCCGACAACCCGGTCGAAGGCGGCTGGAGCGGACTGCGCGAGGCCCAAGCCCAGGTCGCGGCAAGCGTGCCACACTGCGGCCTCGCGGTGACGCTCGACATCGGCGACGCGAAGGACATCCATCCGCGGGACAAGAAGACAGTCGGCGAGCGGCTCGCGGCATGGGCCTTGGCCACCGAGTACGGGCGCCCGATCGCGGTCTGGAGCAGCCCGGTCGTCGAATCGGTCGAACGGGCCCAGATGACGACCGGCGAGAAGGGGATCCGCGTCCGCTTCCGGCACGGCGAGGGACTGAAGGCCCGGACCGGTGAGGCGATCGACGGCTTCGCCATCGCTGGCCCCGACGGCACCTTCGTCTGGGCCAAGGCCATGGTCGACGCCAAGTCGAGCGACCCGGCCGACCACGCCAGCGTCGTGGTCTGGGCCGAGGGCATCGCCGACCCGGTCGAGGTCGCCTACGCCTGGCAGAACAACCCGGTGAAGGCCAACCTCGTGAACGGCGCCGGCTGGCCGGCGGGACCGTTCAAGGGGAAGGTGAAGTAGGGGGCGAGAGCGACGCGCACCTCGAAACGCACACGGCCTCGCCACTGGCGAGGCCGTCTGCGTTTGGTCGTCACGAAAACTGGGGACCCTAGATTCGAACTAGGACAAACTGATCCAGAGTCAGTTGTGCTACCGTTACACCAGTCCCCAAAGAGAGCGGCAGTCTACCCATCGGCTGGGTTGCTCGGCAACTCCAGCCGGTGCTGTTTCGTGGGGGATTTGCCGGGTCGAGGCCCTGACGGGGGGGGCTTGGCCCGGGAACGCCGCCGGCGTCAGTCCGGGTCGTCGAACGGGACGGCCCCGCGGTCGGCGAGGTACTCCCGCAGGATCTCGGCTGCGGCCAAGGCGTCCCGCAGCTCGCGCTTCTCCTTGCGGGTCCGGCCTGTGCCGGCCAGTTGGGTCTCGGCGCTGAAGCTCGAGAGCCGCTCGTCCTGGTAGTCGACCGGTAGGCGGGTCCGC
The DNA here is from genome assembly GCA_044224425.1 of Phycisphaerales bacterium. Lineage (GTDB taxonomy): Bacteria > Planctomycetota > Phycisphaerae > Phycisphaerales > SM1A02 > JAEUIT01. Next base: position 49,081 of record JBGAKK010000008.1, on the reverse strand, counting down.
TCGGCGATGACCGCCCCGAAGTCGCGGGCGGCCTTGGCGGCCGGCCCTTCGGAACCGTCCATGTTGAGCGGAAGACCGACCACGATCGCGTCCGGCCCGATCTCGTCGATGGCCTTGGTCAGCGCCGCGTAGAGCGGCTCGCCGTGGGCCACGGAGAGAACCTCGTAGGGCTGCACCAGACCGGTGATGTCATCACCGACGGCGAGACCGGTCCGCTTCTGTCCGTAGTCGATCGCTACAAAGCGAGGCATCATCGGAACCTTTCCGGAACCTTGCCGGCCATGCCCTTCACCTGCTCCGCCATATCGGAGCGGCAAACGAGGGTGGCGTCCTTGGTGTGGACGACGATCAGGTCCTCGCAGCCGATCAGGCTGACGACGTGATCGGGATCGTCGCTCACCACCAGGCAACGCTTCGCGCTCGCGCCCACGAACTGCGCCGAGGCGCGGTTCTCGTCGGTGTCAGGCGGCAAGGTCGCTGCGTAGGTGGGCCATGAACCGACATCCATCCACTGCACGTCCATCGGCACAGCGCAAATCGTGAGTCGTGGATCGCGGTTCGCCGGCTCCATCAAGCCGTAGTCTACGCTGATCTTGAAGAGACTTGGATAGATGGACTTGAGGGTCGCGCTGCGATGCGGCGTGTCCCACTCCGCCGCGATGCGAGCGAGGCCGTCGGCGGTGTCTGGCCGGTAACGTTGGATCGCATCGAGCACCGTCGCCGCAGCGAAGACGAACATCCCGCTATTCCAACTAAATCCTCCTTGGAGGAGATAGGCCTCGGCGGTCTCGCGGTCGGGCTTCTCCACGAATCGTTTGGCCCGGAAGGCTCGATCGTGGCCGGCGATCGCGTCGCCACGCTCCACGTAGCCGTAGCCGGTGGCGGCGAAGGTCGGCGTGATGCCGAAGGTGACCAGGCGGTTGGGATCCTCCTCGACCAGCCGGAAGCCGACATCGAGCCGCTTGGCGAACTCGTCCTGCGGCTCGATCAGGTGGTCGGCGGTGAGGACAGCGAAGACCGCCTTCGGGTCCTTGCGGTGGAGGACCGCCGCGGTGAAGCCGACCGCGTTGAGCGTGTCGCGCCCCACCGGCTCGCCGAGGATGGCCTCGTCGTGGAAGACCGGCAGGGCGGCCCGGATGGCGGTGCGGAACTGCTCGTTGGTGCAGATCAGGCGCCGCTCCGGTGGCACCACGCCTTCCAGGCGTCCGGCGGCGAGTTCGAGCAGGGAGCGGCCTTGCAGGAAGGGGATGAGCTGCTTGGGGCGGGCTTCGCGGCTCATGGGCCAGAGTCGCGTGCCCGAGCCGCCAGCCATGATCATCGCGTAGCGCATCGGAAGTCCAGACGAGGAAGGAGGTGCGACCGTCGAGAGGAGCATCCTCTCTTCGGCAAAGGACGGTCGAGGCGTGAACTCAGCCCAAGGCCTTGAGGGCCAAGGCGGCGGCCATCAGCGAATCGTGGGAGTCGATCGACGGGTCGGCGGTCAGGGCTCGCTCGACGAGCGACCGGGCCAGCGGTCGCGGCTCGCCGAGCTGGACCAGCATGGTGGTCACCTCGGCGGCGAGCTTGGCGGCGCCGCGCTCCGCCATCTTCGGCTCGACGATGGCGGTCGTGCCGAGGAAGCGATTGACCTTGTCCTTGAGCTCGAGGACGATCGTCTCCGCCAGCTTCTTGCCCACCTCCGGGAGGGAGCGCAGGAGCGTGGTGTCGCCGTTGGCGATGGCCTCGGCCACGGTCGCGATCGGGAGCTGGAGGGCCCGGAGCGCCTTCTTGTTGCCGATCCCCTTCACGGTGGTGAAGAGCTCGAAGAAGGCCCGTTCGTCGGCGGTGGTGAAGCCGATCAGGCGGGGCCAATAGGACGAGCCTTGGCCCTGGCCTTCAAGGTAGTGCAGGGTGTGGAGGCGGACCCGGCTGCCGAGGCTCGCCCCCAGCCGCATCTGGTCGCAGGCCGGGACCAAGACCTCGTAGGCGATGTCGCCCGAGCGGACGATCGCGGCCCCGTCGACCACCGCCTCGAGCTCGCCTTCGATCCGCGCAATCATGGCTGGATGGTACCGGTGCCGCCCCGGGGGTCGGGGGGTGGCGGGTTGAGCGGCTTGTCGTTCAGGGGCCAGCCGCTCGCTTCGGCCATGCGGCGCCGGAGGTCGGCATTGATGGCCGCCGGGTCGCGGGTACCGCTGTAGTCGAGCCACCCCAGGCAACGGACCCGGCAACGGCTTGGCTGGAACAAGGTCTCCCGGGCGGTGGCTGCCTGCGGCGTACCTTCTATAAGGAAGAGGGCGACCGGCACCTTGGAGCGGGCGATCAGGAATCCGATCCCCCCGAGGTAGGGCCGGACTTGGTTCGGCGGGCGGACAATACCCCCCTCCGGGAAGAGCCCGAGGATCCCCCCACGCTGCACGTGCCGGACCGCCTCGCGGAAGGCGCCCGCGTCGGCCGGTCCGTAGGTGATCGGGATGACCTCGATGTGCCGCCACGCGGCATCCAGGGCGGGGAGCATCTGCTCCTCGGCCATCATCCAGCGGATCCGGCGGCGGAGGCAGGCCTGGAGGAGGAAGGGATCGACCCCCGAGGCGTGGTTGGCGACCACCACCATGCCCTTCGACCACCCCGCCGGAATGTGCTCAAGCCCTTCCCACGTCGGGTGATGCCACAGCCGGAGCCAACCACGGACCACGACGAAGAGGAGCCCGTCGAGGACCCCGGTGTCGAGGCGGGAGCCGAGGTAGGGCAGGATCACCCACGACAGGAGGGCGGCCCCGGCGACATAGGCCGCGGCGAAGGGGAGAAGCGTCGCAAGCAGGTCCCCGAGTTCCACGCCCGAACCCTCGCAGGCGGCGGATCGGCTGTCAACATCTCGCTTCCTGGCGCCGGGGGGGCCGAAATGCCGGCTGCGTTGCGATAGACTCCCGACAATTTGCGCGCGTCGATCTCCGCCCCCGACGTGCCGCCGGGAGAGCTATGCCCCGCCGGGATGACATCTCGACGATCCTGATCCTCGGTTCTGGCCCGATCGTCATCGGGCAAGGCTGCGAGTTCGACTACTCCGGCACCCAAGCCTGTAAGGCCCTCCGCGAGGAGGGCTACCGGGTGGTGCTCGTCAACTCGAACCCGGCCACGATCATGACCGATCCGGCCTTCAGCGACCGGACCTACATCGAGCCGATCACGCCGGAAGCGGTCCGCAAGATCCTGGCCAAGGAACGCTCGATGGGCACGCCGGTCGACGCCATCCTGCCGACCCTCGGCGGGCAGACGGCCCTGAACTGCGCCTGCAAGCTGTGGGACGACGGGACCCTGAACGAGTTCAAGGTCCAGATGATCGGGGCCAACCGCGAGGCGATCCAGCGGGCCGAGGACCGCGAGGAGTTCCGGGTCATCATCGAGCGGCTCGGCCTCAAGCAGCCCCGCTCGCGCACCGTCACCAACCTCGAGGACGCCCGGGAGTTCCTCCAGGAGATCGGCCTGCCGGCCATCATCCGCCCGGCCTTCACCCTGGGCGGCACCGGCGGCGGCATCGCCTACAACGTCGAGGAGTTCGACGAGATCATCCGCCGCGGCATCGCGGCGTCGATGATCGGACAGGTCCTCATCGACCAGTCGGTGCTCGGCTGGAAGGAATACGAGCTCGAGGTCGTCCGCGACAAGAACGACAACTGCATCATCGTCTGCGGCATCGAGAACATCGATCCGATGGGCGTCCACACCGGCGACTCGATCACCGTGGCGCCGATCATGACCCTCACGGACAAGGAATACCAGCGCATGCGCGACGCGTCGTTCGCGATCATGCGGGCCGTGGGCGTGGAGACCGGCGGCTCCAACGTGCAATTCGCGGTCGACCCGGCCACCGGCGAGATGGTCGTGGTGGAGATGAACCCCCGCGTCTCGCGAAGCTCGGCCCTGGCCAGCAAGGCGACCGGCTTCCCCATCGCCCGCATCGCCGCCAAGCTCGCGGTCGGCTACACGCTCGACGAACTCCGCAACGACATCACCGGCTCGACCAGCGCCTGCTTCGAGCCCTCCATCGACTACGTCGTGGTGAAGATGCCGCGCTGGACCTTCGAGAAGTTCCCGGAGGCCGACGAGACGCTCACCACGCAGATGAAATCGGTGGGCGAGGCCATGTCGATCGGGCGCACCTTCAAGGAAGCCTTCCAGAAGGCCATCCGCTCGATGGAGGTCAAGCGCTTCGGCTACGGCCTCGACAAGAACGACAAATGGCTGGCGGCGGCTCGGGCCACGAGCGCCGAGAAGGCCGCCGGGCTGCAGAGCGCCGACCGCTCGCCCGTGGTCTGGCCGATCCCCGAAGACACCCTGACCCGGAAGCTCACCGTCCCCTCCCAAGGGCGGATGTACTTCGTCCGCTACGCCTTCAAGATGGGCTGGTCGCTCGAACGGATCCACGACCTGACCCGAATCGACCCCTGGTTCCTCGACCAGATCAAGCAGCTCGTCGAGTTCGAAGACGTGTTGGCCTCCTACCTCCGATCCGCAGCTCGCCAACCTCTACCTCGGCGAGATCAGCGTGGAGGCGATCCTCAAGGTGCGGGCCTGGCGCAAGGGCCTCGGCATCGAACCGGTCTTCAAGCTGGTCGACACCTGCGCCGCCGAGTTCGAGGCCGTCACGCCGTACTTCTACTCGACCTACGAGACGCCGGTCATCGACGCGGCGACCGGCAAGGCCCGGGTCGACGACGAGATCCGCATCTCCAAGCGCGAGAAGATCGTCATACTCGGCGGCGGCCCCAACCGCATCGGCCAAGGCATCGAGTTCGACTACTGCTGCTGCCAGGCCGCTTTCGCCTGCGAGGAGATGGGCTTCGAGAGCGTGATGATCAACTCGAACCCGGAGACGGTGTCGACCGACTACGACACCAGCGATCTCCTCTTCTTCGAGCCGCTCACGCTGGAGGACGTCCTCAACGTCGTCGAACGCCTGAACGGGGGCGGGCCAGAGGTCAGCAGCCGCAACGGGTCGGTGATGGGCTGCATCGTCCAGTTCGGCGGCCAGACGCCGCTCAACCTCGCCCACGGCCTGGTCGCCGCCGGCGTGCCGCTGATCGGCACCGGCCTCGACTCGATCGACCTCGCCGAGGACCGCGACCGCTTCAAGGCCCTCCTCGACGAACTCGGCTTCAAGCAGCCGCCGAGCGGGATCAGCCGTTCAATCGACGAGGCGGTCCGCTGCGCCGACGCCATCGGCTACCCGGTCCTGGTCCGCCCGAGCTACGTGCTGGGCGGCCGCGGCATGGAGATCTGCAACTCGGCCGACGACATCCGTCGCTACATGACGAACGCGGTGAACGTCTCCGACCTCACCAACGCCCCGGTCCTCATCGACCGCTTCCTGAGCGACGCGATCGAGGTGGACGTCGACGTGGTGGCCGACTTCCCGCCCGACGAGCGCTCGCACGCCAAGCAGATCCGGATCCCCTCCGCCAAGCCGCGGGCCATCGTCTGCGGAGTCATGGAGCACATCGAGGAGGCCGGCATCCACTCCGGCGACTCGACCTGCGTGGTGCCGCCGTACTCGCTGCCCAAGTCGATCGTGAACCGGATCCGCGACCAGTCCCGGGCCCTCGCCGAGCGGCTCCGCGTCCGCGGCCTGATGAACGTGCAGATGGCGGTGAAGGACGAGACGGTCTACATCCTCGAGGTGAACCCGCGGGCCTCGCGCACCGCCCCGTTCGTCTCCAAGGCCAAGGGCATGCCGTGGGCCCTGAACGCGGCCAAGGTCATGATGGGCGCCTCGGTCGAGGAGCTCGGTCTCGAGGAGATCCCGCAGACCGGCTTCTACGCGGTCAAGGAATCGGTCTTCCCCTTCACCAAGTTCCCCGGCGTCGACGTCGTCCTCGGACCCGAGATGCGCTCGACGGGCGAGGTCATGGGCGCCGACCGCTCGCTGCCGGTCGCCTTCGCCAAGGCCCAGATGGCGGCGGGCGTCCCGCTGCCGACCTCGGGCAAGGTCTTCCTCTCCGTGCGCGAAGGGGACAAGGAAGAGGCGGTCGAGGTGGCCCGAAGCCTGGTGGCCATGGGATTCACCGTCCTCACCAGCCGCGGCACCCATGCCTACCTCAAGGGCTTCAGCGTCGACACCACGCTCCTCCGCAAGCTCTCCGAGGGGGCCCGACCGAGCATCCTCGACCTGATCCGGAACGGCGAGATCGCCCTCATCATCAACACCCCGACCAAGAAGGGCGGTCACACCGACGAGGGCCGCATCCGGGCCCAGGCGGTGCGAAGCGGCCTGCCCATGCTCACCACCATGTCCGGGGCCAAGGCTGCGGTGCACGCCATCGCCGCCCTTCGCAGCGGGGCGTGGAACGTGAGTGCGACACAGGACTACTTCCCCCATCTGGCCCGCCCGCGAGCGGAACGGGGGACGACCACGGAGACGTTTCGGGTGACGCCGGCGACCGTGGGCGTCTGATCGGACAGCGACGGGGACCGGGACGGGGTCCGGAGCGACTGGTCGTCAGCCGACGGCCCGGGTCTTCCCGTACAATCGCGGCCCCTCGGCCGACCTCCCCGTCGAGAGTCCAATGACCACCGCCCAGATCGCCCAAATCGTGACCTCGGTCATCGTGATCTTCACGATGCTGAACGTCTTCCTCGGCGGGTGCGCCTACGCCATCATGCTGGAGCGGAAGCTCTCGGCGTGGATGCAAGACCGCATCGGTCCCAACCGGGTCGGCCCCAAGGGCCTCCTCCAGCCGATCGCCGACGGCCTGAAGTTCCTCCTCAAGGAGGACTACAACCCGCCGGGCGTCGAGAAGTGGCTCTTCATCCTGGCTCCGGGGTTCCTCATGGTCCCGGCCATGATCGGCTTCGTGATCATCCCCTTCGGGGGCCAGCTCGACCTGTCGACCCTGCCCTTCGGCCTCGCCTCCCGGCTTGGCGTCGAAGGGGTCAGCGTCTCGATCGCCGGATCCCAGATCAATATCGGGATCATCTTCCTCTTGGCCACCGCCTCGCTCGGCGTCTACGGCGTCGGCCTGGGCGGCTGGGCCAGCAACAACAAGTTCTCGTTCCTCGGGGGCCTCCGGGCCGCCGCCCAGATGATCTCCTACGAGATCCCCATGGGCCTCGCCCTCCTCGCCGTGGTCCTGACCAGCGGCTCGATCGAGCCCTACGAGATCATCGCCCGCCAGCAGTCGCACGGCTGGAACCTCCTGACCCAGCCGGTCGCGGCCATCCTTTTCTACACCTGCATGCTGGCCGAGGCCAACCGGGCCCCCTTCGACCTCGCCGAGGCGGAGAGCGAACTGGTCGGCGGGTACCACACCGAATACTCCTCGATGAAGTTCGCGATGTTCTTCCTCGCCGAGTACTTCCACATGATCACCGGCGGGGCCTTCTTCGCCCTCCTCTTCATGGGCGGCTGGTCGGTCAACCCGATCGGGATTGGCCCTGACATCCCGGCCGCCGGCGGACTGGGCGTCATCCTGCTCCAGGTGGCCGTCGTCCTCGGCAAGATCTTCTTCATGGTCGCCTTCGGCATGGCCGTCCGCTGGACGCTGCCCCGCTTCCGCTACGACCAGCTCATGCGGCTGGCGTGGGAAGGCATGATCCCGACCGCCACCTTGGTCGTCCTCATGACGAGCTTCTTTGTCTTCTATGGGCTCGAGCAGTGGGTGTGGATCGGCTCGATCGGCTGCGCCGCGGCGGTCTACATCGCCCAGGGCTTCATGCCCCGCCGCTACAACCCGAACCATCGCGTGGCCCTGGTCGGAAGCCGCTTTTCGCCGGTCCGCGAGGAGGATGTGCGGACCGGTCCGTCGCATCCGGTGGCCTTGTCCGACGCGGCGATCCCGGATCCGAAGCAGGGTCCGATGTCGATCCACTGACGGTACCGGCGAAAAAAGCAAACGCCGGTCGCGTCGGAGTGGTGCGACCGGCGTCCGCAAGTTGCGATCATCCTGACCGCGCCGGGCGCGGATTGCAAGCGCCGCGGTCGAACCGATCGTTCGTCCACAGTCCGCTCGCCATGAAGCGGAGGTGAGGGACGTATCATCGAGGCCATGCGCTGGCTCATGCGACGCCTGATCGCCTGCCGTGAGCTCTTCCTCCTCCTCTGGAAGACGCGCTTCCGCCTGCGCGGCGCCTATTGGTCGTGGCGTCATGTCACGGCCTTCGGCCACGACCCGGCGCGCATGCCGCCGCCCGAGGAGCGGCGCGAGGCGATCATCGACTACGCCAACTGGGTGGCCAGCATGCGGGCCTTGCGACGGTCGCGCTCCCGCTGAGCTCGCGAACGACCTGACTTGCAACCGATTTGGTGGGGAATCGAGGGAGCGCCGCGGGCGCACCGTACGATGCGGCGATGGCTCGAACGCGGGTGACATTCCTCTGTCGGGCGTGTGGTTCCTCGCACCCGAAGTGGCAGGGCAAGTGCCCTGACTGCGGGGCTTGGGACAGCCTCGAGAAGTTCACGCCGCCTCCCGAGGAGGAGGCCGGCGGTGCGATCGGGGCGGCGGCGCAATGGCTCTCAGCCGAGTCGGGCGTCGGCGGCCAGGCCCAGCCGCTCGAGGAGGTCTCGACAGCCGATGCCCCGCGCTGCCCAAGCGGCATCGCCGAGTTCGATCGCGTCTTGGGCGGAGGCTTCGTGCCGGGGAGCGTGGTCCTCCTCGGCGGCGACCCAGGGATCGGAAAGAGCACGCTCCTCCTCCAGGCCGCGGCCCGCCTCGCCGACGGCGAGCGGACGGTGCTCTACGTCTCGAGCGAGGAGAGCGTCCAGCAGGTCAAGCTCCGGGCGGAGCGGGTCATCGCCAGCGACGGGGCGGCGGTGACGGACGCCAAACGACAGCGGCCGTCGTCGGGGCGGTCGCGGAACCTCTTCGTCCTCTCCGAGACGAACCTCCCGCGCATCGCCGAGCAGGCCCGCCGGGTGAAGCCCGCCCTCCTGGTCGTGGACAGCGTGCAGATGCTGTGGACATCCGGGGTGGAAGCCGCCCCCGGCTCGGTGGCTCAGTTGCGGCGGGCGTGCCTTGAGCTGGTCCTGTTGGCCAAGGCCACGGGGATGGCCGTGGCGGTCGTCGGCCACGTGACGAAGGAAGGCGAGCTGGCCGGTCCGAAGCTCCTCGAGCACCTCGTCGACGTCGTCCTCCAGTTCGAGGGCGATCGCCACCATGCCTACCGCGTGGTGCGGGCCATCAAGAACCGTTTCGGCTCGACGCACGAGATCGGCCTCTTCGAGATGACCGGTGGCGGCCTGGCCGAGGTCCGGGAAGGTTCGCTTTCCCTCGGCGCGGGGGAGGAGGCACGGCGCCCGGGGACGGTTTTCGTCCCTGCGATCGCCGGCTCCCGCTGTCTCATCGCCGAGATCCAGGCCCTGACCGCGACCAGCTTCCTCGGGGCAGCCAAGCGCCGAGCTAGCGGATTCGACGGCAACCGCCTGGCCATGCTGATCGCGGTCCTCGAAAAGCACGGCGGCCTGCGGCTCGCCGACCAAGATGTCTTCGCCCAGGCGGCGGGCGGCCTCAAGGTCGCCGAGCCGGCGGCGGATCTGGCCGCTGCGCTGGCGATTGCCGGTGCCCACTACGGCCGCACCGCGCCCCCGGCGTTTGCCGCGATCGGCGAGGTCGGCCTGACTGGCGAGGTTCGGCCGGTGCGGCAGCTCGAGCAGCGCGTCGCCGAGGTCGTGCGGCGCGGCGGGCAGGTCGTCCTCGTCCCCCGGAGCCAAGCCGACGACGCAGCGAAGGCGCTAGGCGGAATCGCTCCGGCTGTCAAGCAGGGGGGGGCGGGGCCTCTCGGTCGACCGCAAGTCCTTTCCGTCCGCTCCGTGGGCGAGGCCATTGAATTTCTTGCCCCGGCTCCGGTGGAACATCCGGCACGCCGCGAGGGAAGATCCGTAAAGGCATGAAACGGTTAGGCTTACGGAATGCAACCGCCGCCGCTGTGGATGTGGATTGGCAGCTTGGCTTGCACTCGACTTGAGCCCTTCATGGAACTCGTTATGATCCGCCCCTCATTCGAGCGGCCTCGACTGGCCGATATCGAGGATTCACGTCCGGCCAGCGCCTCCCCGTGGCACTGGCACAGACGGACGGGTGGATGAACTGGGTCCCTAGCCAAAAACCCCTCGTGGGCCGAACAGTTGGCGACGGGCCCGACCAGTTCAGGAGAGTCATACATGAGTCTGACTAAGACCGTTGGCCTCTTCGCTGGCACGACGCTCGCCCTCACCGGCGCGGCGTTCGGGTCGACCGAGGCCGACAACGACGCGCTCCAGCAGATCGCTGACCTGAAGAAGCAGGTCGCCGAGCTCAAGGAGCAGAATGGCCAGAATTGGCTGACCGAGCAGCGTGCTACGGAGATCAAGGGCCTGGTGCAGGACGTCCTCGCGGACGCCGACACTCGCGCCTCCCTCCAAGGCGGCGGCTCGACCGCTGGCTACGACAATGGGTTCTTCATCTCGAGCGCGGACGGTAACTTCCGTCTGAACATCAACGGCGGCGCCCAGATGCGCTGGACGTTGAACCACCGCGATGAGCAGACCCAGTACGAGCAGACCACGCAGTGGGGCTTCCAGTCCCGCCACGCGAACGTCATGCTCACCGGTCACATCGTGGATCCGAGCTGGAAGTACAACGTCAGCTTCGGCTTCTGGGATGCGACTGGCGACTACAACGGCGGCGCTAGCGCCGTTCCGGGCGCCATCGACGGCGGTCAGGCCACCCTGACCGACTGGTGGGCGATGAAGGACTTCGGCGGCTGGTACCTCAAGGCCGGCCAGTTCGTCGCTCCGTTCTCCCGCGAGCGCCTCATGAGCGACTACGGCATGCAGTTCGTCGATCGCTCGAACAGCGCCTACGTGTTCGGCCTCGGCCGCACGCAGGGCATCGAGGCTGGCTTCCAGGGCGACATGTACCGGGCGGCCTTCGCGTACAGCGATGACCTCGGTCCGGACAGCCCGAGCCAGAACAACGGCTTCATCCCGGGCGTGAACAACTCCCCGATGAACAACATCGCGCTCAGCGGCCGCTTCGAGGTCAAGTGCGCGGGTACCTGGAGCCAGTTCGAGCACCAGCAGTCGTTCCGTGGCGAAGAGTGGGGTTTCCTCTTCGGCATCGGCGGCGCCTGGATGAACGGCCGTAACAACTACGTCTCCGGTTCGTCCGGCGGCGGCGATTCGTACGACCTGTGCGTGGATGCCACCGCCGACTTCGGCGGCTGGAACCTCTACGGCGCGTTCTTCTACGCTGGCGGCAACGACTACGCCGCGGCCAACAGCGGGAACACCGACCTCTGGGGCTTCCAGGTCCAGGGCGGCTTCTTCATCAACGACGACATGGAAATCGTCGCTCGCTATGAGTATGGCGACATGAGCGACCTCGACTTCCTTGGCGGCGTCTGGGATCAGGACCGTCAGTCGGTCCTCACGCTCGGGTTCAACTGGTACTTCGCGAAGAACCGCGCGAAGTGGCAGACGGACTGGAGCTATGACTTCCAGGGCATGGGTGCGTTCACCGTTGGCGGCAACGGCTGGTACAACGACACCGCCACCGCGGAAGGCCAGTGGGTCTTCCGTACCGCTCTCACGGTCAACTTCTGATCGTGACCTCGCGGTCTGACTCCAAGAATCCCAGTCTCGGAACGGTCTGAGACTGACTCGATTCATCCACCCGACGAATGCTCCAGTACGGAGCTTTCAACGGCCAGACCGGCCGGCCCACAGGGGCCGGCCGGTTTTTCGTTGCGCTGCCATCGGCAGCGGCCGCGCAATCCTCGGCGCGACTTTTCACGTTGGGATACGGAAGGTGGCCGATAACGGACGCGATGCGGGAGCGGCTCTCCCGGCAGCCCCCGAGTCGATCGACTCGGTGTCTCGCACCCCACTCCCGAGGGGAATCGCAGGATGCGTCACGTCCGTACGCCACAATGGCCCGTCGTCCTTAGCTCGCTCGCCAGCCTCGTCGCGTCGCTTCCGGCGCTCGCTGAGGATCCGCCGGCAACGACGCCGCAAGGCGAGCCGGTGTCGATCGAGGATCTGCTCCGGCGGCTCCAGCAGCTTGAGAACAAGAACAAAGCGCTCGAGGGCGAGGTCACCCAGCTCCGCGAAGCGGACGGGCAGGGATGGCTCAGCGAGCAGCGGGCGGAGGAGATCCGCGAGATCGTGCGCGACACGCTCGCCGACGCCGACACCCGCTCCAGCCTGCAGGCGACGGGGATGACGGCCGGCTGGGACGACGGGTTCTTCCTGTCGAGCCCCGACGGTCGCTTCCGCCTCGAAGTCGGCGGCATGATCCAGTTCCGCTGGGTGTACAGCCAGATGCGCACCATCAATCCGGCCACCGGCACCAATGCCATCCAGGCCTACTGGTCCGACGCCAAGACGGAGCGCTACGGCTTCGAACTGCCTGGCTCGCAGATCTGGCTCAAGGGCCATTTGTTCGGACCCGGGCTCACCTACAAGTTCATGGGCCAGTTCGCCAACACCAACGGTGTCGACCTGGCCATCAACAACGTCCGCCCCCTCGAGACCGGTAGCGGCGAACTGAGCCTGCAGGACGCGTGGGTGCGGGGCGAGCTCGACTCCAACTGGTTCGTCCGGGGCGGCCAGTTCAAGCTGCCGTTCTCGCGCGAGGAACTGGTCGACCGCCAGTACCAGATGGCGGTGGAACCCTCGGTCATCAGTTCGTCCCTCGGGCTCGGGTACTCCCAAGGCATCGAGATCGAGTACGTCAGCGACCTCTTCCGCGGGGCGTTCGCCGTCTCGGATGGCGGCACCGACAACGTCGCGGGTCAGCTCAAGGTGAACGGCACCCTTCCCCAAAACAAGCCGTTCTACAACGGGCAATCCGAGTGGTCCCTCACCGGCCGGCTCGAGTTCAAGCCCTACGGCGAGTGGAACGAGTTCGACGCCTTCACCAGCCCGCCGGGATCCGACTTCGGCCTCATGTTCGGGTTCGCCACCCACTGGCAATCGTGGCGGCCGGACTACGGCTACATGGCCCAAGGCTTCAACAACGGCGACAACCAGTGGCTCGCCTTCACCGTCGACGCCAGCGCGAACTTCGGCGGAGCGAGCCTCTTCGGCTCCTTCTCCTGGAGCTACTCCGACAGCGAGGCAGCGTACTACTACGCCGGCCAGAACAACTTCAACGTGCCCACCTTCGGTGACATGGGGGCCAGCAACAAGTGGGGCATGGTCCTGCAGGGCGCGTTCTACATCGCGCCCAAGTGGGAGCTCTTCGCCCGCTACGAGCTCGGCCAATTCATGGTCTCGAACCCCGACGACATCCCCATGGTGGGCGGCACCGGCTCGCTGTACGGCTTCGAGAACCACGTCAACCTGATCACGGCCGGCGTCAACTGGTACCTCGACGGCCAGGACATCAAGTTCACGACGGACATCGGGTATGCACTCGATAGCTTCGACCCATCCTGGTTCTCGGGGACCGACGGCTGGCGTGTGAACGGGTCGCGGGACGAATTCGTCTTCCGGACCCAGATGCAGCTCGTCTTCTGACCGAGCCGGCGACGCTCCCGCGGCACGACCGGCCACCTGGCCGGGGTTGCCGCATGGGCGAGGGACGGAAAGTCCCTAGAATGCGGCTTTCCCCCGCATTCCGATGCCCACAGCACCTGCCGCCGACGCGCCCGTCCTTGCCATCCATCGCATCGAAGTCCGGCCGCGCCGCGGCCAGGCCGACCCGAGAGGCGCGAGCGTGCTGCGCCAGATCGAGGGGCTGGGGCTCGAGCGCCTGCCGAAGCGAATCGATCACGCTGCGGTCTACCTCTTGGAGGGGGACCTCTCGCATGAGGAACTGTCCCGCGTGGCGGACGAGCTCCTCGCCGACTGCGTGACGCAGGCCGCCGAGATCCACGCCTCGGCCCACGCCGCCAAGGCCAAGGTCCCGCCGGGGGCAGCGGTCATCGAGGTCCATCCGCTGCCGGGCGTCACCGATCCGGCGGCGGAGAGCGTCCAGCTTGCCATCCGGGCCATGCTCGGCAAGGACATCACCGTCCGGACCGGCGACCGCTACGACCTGCACGGGATCGACGGCCGGATCGCCCGGCCGATCGCCGAGCGGCTTCTGGCCAACACCGTCATCCACGCCGTCTACGACGCCCCGTACATGCCGGCGTCCTTCCCCCACGGACGGCCCTACACGCTGGCCGTTCGCGAGGTCGCCATCCGGCCGTTGAGCGACGCCGAGCTCGAGAAGCTCAGCCGCGAGGCCCATCTCTTCCTCTCGCTCGACGAGATGAAGGCGATCCAGGCCGAGTACAGCCGCCTGGGGCGGGAGCCGCGGGAGATCGAGCTCGAGACGCTGGCCCAGACCTGGTCGGAGCACTGCGTCCACAAGACCCTGAAGTCGACCATTCGCTACCGCGAACTGGCCGGCCCGCCCAGCGCCGACCATCGTTGGATGCTCGGCAAGGTGGCCGCCGGCCGCCCCGGCCACGAGGTGCAACCCGACGGCAGCGTGGTGATCCGGAACCTCCTGAAGTCGACCGTCGCCGCGGCGACCCACGAGCTGATGAAGGACGGCATCGACTGGTGCCTCAGCGTCTTCGTCGACAACGCCGGTGTCATCGCCTTCGACGATGAGTGGGCGGTCTGCTTCAAGTGCGAGACCCACAACCACCCGTCGGCGATCGAGCCCTACGGCGGGGCCGCGACCGGGATCGGCGGCTGCATCCGCGACATCATGGGGACCGGCATGGCCGCCAAGCCGATCGCCGCGACCGACGTCTTCTGCGTCGCCTACCCCGACATCGACGAACTGCCCGGCGGCTGCCTCCACCCGACCCGCGTCCTGACCCAGGTCGTGGCCGGCGTCCGCGACTACGGCAACCGGATGGGCATCCCGACCGTGAACGGGACGGTCTGGTTCGACAACAACTACGTCGGCAACCCGCTCGTCTATTGCGGTTGCGTCGGCCTCATGCCGCGCCACCGGATCAAGGGTGAAGTGGAGGCGGGCGACCGCATCGTCGCCCTCGGTGGCCGCACCGGCCGCGACGGGATCCACGGGGCGACCTTCTCGAGCGCCGAGCTGACCGACACCCACGCCGACGAGTTCAGCCATGCCGTCCAGATCGGCAACGCGATCACCGAGAAGAAGCTGCTCGACTGCATCATCGAGGCTCGCGACTATCCCGGCGGCCCGCTCTTCCGCGGGCTCACCGACTGCGGCGCCGGCGGTTTCTCGAGCGCGGTCGGCGAGATGGGCAAGTCGCTTGGCGCCGAGGTCCACCTCGAGCGGGCCCCGCTCAAGTACGACGGCCTGAGCCCGACCGAAGTCTGGATCTCCGAGGCCCAGGAGCGCATGGTCCTCGCGGTCCCGCCGGAGCGGCTGGAGAAGCTTGCCGCGCTCTGCGCCGAGCATCAGGTCGAATGGTGCGAACTCGGCACCTTCGGCACGCCGAGCCATGAGCTCGTCCTCCGCTGGCACGGCCACGAGGTCGGCCGCATGGACATGCACTTCCTGCACGAGGGCAATCCGATGCCCTCGCGGGAAGCGACCTTCGACCCGGCCTTCAGCGCCGGCCAGCGCTTCGCGGCACCGAAGCCGACCCTCGCCGCGAGCGGCCGCTTCAAGGTGAGCGAGCGCTCCGCCGACCTGGCCAAGGTGCTCGAGAGCCTGCTCGAGCATCCCAACATCGCGAGCAAGGCCTGGATCGTCCGCCAGTACGACCACGAAGTGCAGGGGATGTCGGTGCTCAAGCCGCTGGTCGGCGTCGGAGCCGGCGGCCCCGGCGACGCTGCGATTCTGCAGCCGGTCGCCACCAGCCAGAAGGGTCTCGCGATCGCCAATGGCCTGGCCACGGGCCTGGCCAGCGATCCCTACCTCATGGTGCTGGCGGCGATCGACGAGTGCGTGCGGAACCTGGTCTGCGTCGGCACCGACCCGACGCGCATCGCGATCCTCGACAACTTCTGCTGGCCATCCTGCAAGGACCCGCGCAACCTCGGCTCGCTGGTGCGGGCCGCCGAGGCGTGCTACGACGGGGCCAAGGCGTATCGCACGCCCTTCATCTCGGGCAAGGACTCCCTCAACAACCAGTTCGTGACCGAGGGCGGACGGACCATCCAGATCCCGCCGACCCTGCTCGTCTCGGGCTTCGGCATCGTGCCGGACATCGCCAAGGCGGTGACCATGGACGCCAAGCGAGCGGGCCACGTGCTGGTCCTCGTCGGAGCGACCCACGGCCGGATGGGCGGTTCGCATTTCCAGCTCCTCACCGGGCTGCACGGCGGATCGCTGCCGGTCACCGACCTCGAGCTCGGGCCGCGCACCGCGAAGGCGATCCACGCGGCGATCGCCAAGGGGCTGGTCCGGAGCGCCCACGACCTCAGCGAAGGCGGCCTCCTCGTCGCTGCCGCAGAGATGGCCTTCGCCGGCGGCGTCGGCATCGAGCTCGATCCGTCCAAGGCCCCGGTGCCGGCCGGTGCGGAGGTGCCTCTCGTCGCCAAGTGCTTCGCCGAGGAGCCCTCGCGCTACCTGCTCGAAGTCTCCTACGACGACCTCTCGGGGCTCGAGCGCGTCCTCGCCGGCATCCCCCACGCGATGGTCGGGAAGTGCACCGAGAAGCGAGCCCTCTCCCTCCGCGACGCCTCGGGCGAGGTCGCGGAGATCCCGCTCGAACGCCTCCGCGAGCGTTGGTCCAGTTCTCCCTTTGGAGTCGCCTGAGCGAGCATCGCGATGCATCTCCCCGCACTGGTCATCACCGCTCCCGGGATCAACTGCGATCTCGAACTTTGCCGGGCCTTCGAGCTGGCCGGAGCCACGGTCGAGTCGATCCACCTCCAGCGCCTCGCCCGCGAGCCCTCGCTCGTCGACCGCTTCCGGCTGATCGGCCTGCCCGGCGGCTTCTCCTACGGCGACGACATCGCCGCCGGCCGGGTCATGGCCCAACTCATCCGCCAGTCGCTCTATCCCGCCCTGGCCGCCGCGATCGAGCGCGGCGTGCCCATGATCGCCCCTTGCAACGGCTTCCAGATCGCGGTGCAGGCTGGCCTCTTGCCCGGTCCCTCGGCCGGCGCCCGTTGGCCCGAAGATCCCGCCGCCCCGGTGGTGGCCCTCACCCAGAACGCGACGGCTCGCTTCAACGACGCGTGGACGCGAGTCGAGATCCCCGCCGAGACCCGCTGCATCTGGACCCGCGGCCTGCGCTTCGCTCCCGGCACCGATCTCCTGCCGAGCGCCCACGGCGAGGGGCGCTTCGTCAGCGACGCGGAGACCATCGCCCAGCTCAAGTCGGGCGGGCAGATCGCCATCCGCTACGCCACCAGCGACAACTTCAACGGCTCGATGGAGGCGATTGCCGGCATCTGCGACGCCTCCGGCCTCGTCTTCGGCCTGATGCCGCACCCCGAACGCTACACGCGCTGGACGCAGCATCCGCACTGGACCCGGCTCGACGCCACCCAGCGGCAGGGCGATACGCCCGGGCTCCGCATCTTCCGCCAAGCGGTTGCCTACGCTGGCGGCGTGACGGTGTAATGGACTCCGGGCCAGGGGCCCGCCGCCACGACCGTCCGAGGGAGGAGCCACGCCGATGCCGGAGGAGCCTCGCGATCCCGGGCACGAGCCGATCCCGCTCGCCGACGAGACGTTTCGCTGCGTCTCCTGCGGCAAGCCATTCAAGCCGGCGAGCGGCGAGGAACGCTGCCCGGCGTGCGTGCACGTGGCCCCGGAGCCATCGGCGGTCCTCATCGACCTCGACGCCGACAGCAGCCCGCGATGTCGCCAGTGCGGCTACGACCTTCGAGCCACGCCGCGCGACGGGATCTGTCCGGAGTGCGGCACGCCGCGCTTGGGCGGCGATCCGCCCAAGGTGCCGCTGAGCAGGGAGATCCTCCAGGCCCGGGCCAAGGTCGACACGACCAAGCCGCCGGAGCCGGTGCTTGGCAAGCGGAAGGGGAAACCCGCGCCGCCGAAGTGCGACGCCTGCGGCTACGACATGCGCGGCCTCCCGCTCGGATCGGTCTGTCCCGAGTGCGGCAAGGGCGTCGCCGTCGTCTACCACCCGCGCGACACGGCCGGCTTCACGCTCATGGCAGCCGGGGCGGGGCGGGCCCACCTCGTGGCCCTGCACGCCCTGATCATGCTCGGGCTCGCCATCGTGGCGGGGGCCGCCGTCACCAACCACTGGTGGCAGGCGATCGACGATCCCCTCACCCTGTTCGAGACCCTCGTGGCCCGCGGTTCGATCGTGGTCGCTTGGGGGAGCTTCGCCGCTGCAGCGTTTGTCGCCGGCTCGCCGCTCCTCGATCCGCCCACCATCACCGCCGGCGACCGCAAGGCCAAGCGGATCGCCATGCTCGCCGGGTTGATCGTCGTCGCCTCGCTGGCCGTGTACGCCCTGCTGGGCAAGGTGTCGATCATCGCCGGAGCGGGTCTCGATCTCGTCGCCCTGGTCGCGGGCATCGCCTTCCTCGTCGCCCTCGGCCTGCGCCTCTCCGCCGTCGCGGCGTGGACCGGGAACGACCCCTCCGACGGCGGCCTGATCACCCAGCTCGGGCCGCCGCTCCTCGGCATCTTCGTGGTGTCCATGTGCTATCTGCTGACGTGGTTCTTCCGGCGAGGAGTCGACGCCGCGGACGCCTTCGCCTTGGCCATCGCGTTCTGGCTGGTTTGGCGCTCCACCACGCTCGCGTGGCACGCATGGGAGTCGGCCAGCTCGCGACGGGTCCGCGACCAGCGCCGCGAGCGGGAACGGGAATCGGGCCCGCCCAAGCCGGAGCGATCCTCGGCGACCGAGCGGATGGCGGCCGAAGCCAAGGGCCGGCGGCGGATATCCTCCCGTCCATGACTGCCAGCACTTCCACCGCGACCCTCCGCTGCGGCGTGGTCGGCGTCGGCCGCATGGGCCGCCACCACGCCCGTATCTACACCCAGCTTGCGGGTTGCGAACTGGTCGGGGTCGTGGATCGCGATCCCGACCGCCGCAAGGCGATCACCGAGGAGTACGGCGGCACGGCCCACGACTCGGTCGACGGCCTCATCGCCGCTGGCGTCGACGCGGTGACCATCGCCACCCCGACCGTCCACCATCGCTCCGTGGCCGAGCGGCTCCTCGCTGCCGGTGTCGCGTGCCTGATCGAAAAGCCGCTCGCCCCCGATGCCCGCGACGCCGAGGCGATCGCCGCGGCCGCCGCCACGAGCGGGGCCATCCTCCAGGTCGGCCACGTCGTCCGCTACGACCCGGTGATGGTCGCCATCCGGAAGATCAACGCCGACCGCGGCGGACTGCGGCCGGTCTTCATCGAAGTCGATCGCGTCTCGCCCATGACCTTCCGCTCGGTCGACGTGGGCGTCGTCCTCGACATGATGATCCACGACCTCGACGTCCTCCTCATGCTGCTCGGGAAGGAGCCGGAAGAGATCCACGCCAACGCCGTGTCGGTGCTGGGCGAGGCCGAGGACGTCTGCAACGCACGCCTCGTCTTCCCGCCGGGCGAGTCGGGCATCCGCTGCGTGGCCAACGTCACCGCCAGCCGCCTGGCGATGAAGACCGAACGCAAGATCCGCATCATCACCCCCGACTGCTACGTCTCCGCCGACTTCGTGGAGCGGAAGGGCACGGTGGTCCGCAAGGCCGCCAACGAGGAGCGGATCGCCGAGGTCCGCGAGGCCCTCAAGCGGGGCGACGACCTCTCGAGCATGAACTACCTCGATCTCATCTCGATCGATCCACTTGAGGTCGGGGCAGGGGAGCCGCTGCGGCTCCAGGCCCAGGACTTCGTCGACGCGGTGCGGACCGGCAAGAAGCCCTTCGTCGACGCCACGGCCGGCTTCGCCGCGGTGCGGACGGCGGAGCGGATCGTTGCGACGGCCAAGGCCGCCGGCGCTCGCATGGTCTGAGCCGAGCGAACCACCCATGGCCAAGCCACGAGCGACCTCCGCGTCGAAGCCCTCCGCCGGGAGCGAGATCCGCGGCATGGTCGGGTCCCATTGCTCCGCCGCCGGCGGCGTCCACCACGCCATCGAGGAAGCGGTCGCCCTCGGCCTCGACTGCGTCCAGGTCTTCACCAAGAACCAGCGGCAGTGGACGGCCCCGCCCCTCACCGACGAGGCCATCGCCCTCTGGAAGGCGGCCCGCACCAAGGCCGGCTGGGACGACCTCCCGCAGCGGACGGTGAGCCACAACTCCTACCTCTGCAACCTGGCGTCGCCCGACGCAGCCCTGCGGAAGAAGTCGATCGCCCAGCAGCGCGACGAACTCGAGCGGTGCGAAGCCCTCGGCATCGCCTACTGCGTCGCCCATCCTGGGGCCCACCTCGGGGCCGCCCGCTCGCCGAAGAGCCCCAATCCCCTCCGGCAGCCGCCGTCCGCCGACGAAGAGGCGGGGCTAGCCCGGATCGCCGCGTCGCTCGACGAGATCCATCGGAGCCTCAAGGGCTTCCGGGTCGTGACCTGCCTCGAGACGACCACCGGGAGCGGCACCAACCTCGGCTACGACTTCGCCCACCTCCGGAGGATCCGGGAGCTGGTCAAGGACCCCGACCGCGTCGGCTTCTGCCTCGACACCTGCCACGTCGCCTCCGCCGGATACGACGTCTCAAGCGACGCGGCTGCCCAAGCCACCCTCGAGGAGTTCGACCGGGTCTGCGGCAAGGACCGGCTCTTCGTCCTCCACGTCAACGACTCAAAGGCCCCCCTCGGCTCGCGGAAGGACCTCCACGAGCACATCGGGCGCGGCACCTGCGGGCTGGCCTGGTTCCGGGCCGTCATGCAGGACCCGGCTCTGGCCCTCGTCCCCAAGATTCTGGAGACAGAGAAGTCCGACGACGAACAGGGGGAGCCGTGGGACCGTGTGAACGCCCGCTCGCTTCGTGCCCTTTTAGGCCCCCCGTTGCCGCGGGCTATGCTGGGGAAGCGTTCGGGTTTGGCCGATAAGGCCAGAGCGTCGTGAGCGAGCGACGATGACCA
The DNA here is from genome assembly GCA_044224425.1 of Phycisphaerales bacterium. Lineage (GTDB taxonomy): Bacteria > Planctomycetota > Phycisphaerae > Phycisphaerales > SM1A02 > JAEUIT01. The sequence continues at coordinate 28,193 of JBGAKK010000008.1, read as the reverse complement.
GACCGGTCCCGACCCGGCCCGACCGGGCTTCGCGGAGCCGGCCAATCCGATCCACCGAGCCACGATGAACCCACGCCCCGTCCGCCTTCGACTCCCTCGCCGCCGCGTCGCGGCAGCGGCCTTGGTCGCCACCGTTGCCACCTTGGGTGCCACCCTGGGTGCCACCCTGGGCGGTTGCGCCGTCGGGAAGTCCGACCGCACCAAGGCACCCGCGGCTGGCGGATCGCCCGCCGAACGGAAGCCGACGGTCGTGCTCGAGCCGACCGAAGCGCAGGAGTCGGTCCTCAACCAAGCCAACACCGCGGTCGACAACAAGGAATACCAGACCGCCCTCGAACTCTTCCGCGAGCTTCTCGCCGAGAACCCGACCCTGGTCGACGCCCACCTCGGCGTCGGTCGCACCTACGAGGCGATGGGCGACCTGCCCCGGGCCGAACAGGGCTATGCCCAAGCCGCGGCCCTCGACGTCGAGAACTTCGACGCCCAGTACAACCACGCCCGCATCCTCTCCGCCATGGAGCGCTACGGCGACGCGGTGAAGGCCTTCCACCGGGCCCTCGTCCTGCGGCCGGACTCGCTCGATGCGAACCTCGGGATGGCCATCGCCTACCTGAAGGAGAACCAGGCCCAGGAGGCGCTGGCCTTCGCCCAGAAGGCAGTCGAACTCGCTCCCTCGGACGCCGCCGCCCGCGTCAACTTGGCGGTGGCCCAGGAGAAGATCGGCCGCAACGCCGACGCCATCAAGAGCTACGAGACGGCCCTTGAGCTGGCCGAGCCCAAGCCCGAGGTCCTGACCAGCCTCATCAACCTCTACGCCGCCGAGAAGCGCTACGTCGAGGCCATCAACACCGCCAACGAACTGATCCGGCTCGCCCCCAGCGCGAACGCCTACGAGCGGCTCGGCTGGGCCGAGTTCCGCATGGGCCAATACGACAAGTCGATCGCCGCCTACCGCAAGGCGGTCGAGATGGATCCGAGCCACTGGCCGTCCTTGAACGGCGTGGCCACCAACGCCCTCAACCGCTGGCTGCAGAGCGGGAAGACCGACGACGGGGCGAGGCTCGAGGCCCGCGCCGCGTTCCAGAAGTCGCTCCAGATCAACCCCGACCAACCGAAGGTCGTGGCCATCCTCACCAAGTACATGCCCTGAGGCGCCAGCGCCGCAGGCCGACCGACCTCCCATGCCGCGCCCCGAGCTCCTCGAGTTCTTCGACTCGCCGACCGACACGCCCTTCGTCATCGAGCACGTGAACGAGGAGTTCACCAGCGTCTGCCCCAAGACCGGCCATCCGGACTTCGGCCAGATCACGCTCCGCTACGTGCCGCGGGCGGTGTGCGTCGAGTTGAAGAGCCTCAAGCTCTACTACCAGTCCTTCCGCAACGAAGGCATCTTCTACGAGGCGGTCACCAACCGGATCCGCGACGACCTCGCCGAAGCGATGAGCCCGGCGTGGCTCCAGATCATCACCGACTGGCGCGGCCGCGGCGGCATCCGCTCGCGGATCATCGCCACGCACGGCACCGTGCCGAGCGAGTGGGCGCGGGGCTGAGGCCGCGAGAGCGGGCAGCAGGCGCCGCTCTCCCGCGAAACGCTCCGCGAGCGAGGCGCCGCTCTCACTGCCCGATCTGGATACCTCGCCGCTCGCCGCGCTTGGGGAGGTCGCCGACCTTCTCGGCCTGCTCGGGGGTGAGCTTCTCCTTGACGCGGCGGAGGGTCTTCTCGTTGAGCTCGCTCCGCTCGAAGCGCAGGCGGTTCATGGTGTCCTGGCGGGCCTGCATGGAGCGGATGTCGATGTCCGGTCCGTCGCCTTGGGTGTTGGCCTTGCGGCGCTCGGCGTTCTCCTTGGCCGCCTTTTCGTTGGCCGCGATCATCTCCTTCGAGATGCGACGGTATTCATCGCGGTGCTCGGCGGCGATGGCCTCGAGCGCCGACTTCGTCTCCGGGCTCAGGTCGGCCAGGCCGAGGGCAGTCGTGATCTTCGGCTCGACGTCCGATCGGTCGCGGAAGACGCTGGGCCAGGCAGCGCGATCCCAGGCGTCCTCGAGGAGCACCTGTTCGGCGTTCCCATTGAGGGCGTCGAGCATGGAGCGGATCGTCGCCTCGTTCATGCGGGCGGTCAGCTCGTCCGCCTCCTCGACCTTGCGGCCGTTGGCCTTCATGTCCTCGAGCCCCGGCGTCTCGCTGGTGATGCGGATCTCGGCCGTCTGGCCGTTGTCGTCGGATGTTGTCTGGGCCATCTTCAGGTCGAACTCGGCCTGCTTCTTCTGGGCCGCGACGCGGATCTCGTAGCGCTGGCGGTAGACGTCGACCGAGGCCATGTCCCACTCGTTCAGCTTGGGGGCGATGGTGGAGCGGGCGCCGTCGGAGAGCTTCGACTCGCGGACCAGGCGGACGAGGTCGGCCCCCGAGGCCTTCGACTCGCCCATCATGCCGGCCCCGATGAAGCCGCCGGCGCCGCGGTCGGCGGAAAGCCACGCTGCCCGCTGCCGCTCGCGGCGGAGCCGCTCGGTGTTGGCCTTGTCGATCCTGGTCGAGAGGGCCGCCCCGACCCCGTCGAAGAACTCGTTGTCGAGGGCGAGCATGCGCTCGGTGATGTCGCGGCGCAACTCGAAGCGGCGGGCGATCGTCTGCATGGTCTGCGGCGTCCCCTCGCCGTGCGGACCGGGGAAGCCGCTGGGCAGCTCGTGCAGCTCCGCCACCTCGCTCTGCTCGATCTCCTTCCAGCGTCCGGTGTAGTCATCGTAGAGGAGGGTGAGGATCGAGAACTCCTCGTCGCTCAGGTGGAAGCGGCTGCGGAGGCCTTCAAGCTCGTCGCGCTTGAGCGGGGTCGGGGTGCCGGTCGCGTTCACGTCGAAGGCCTCGCCCTCGACCACGGAGACGAACGCCGCGCCCATGTCGCCGCCATCGCTCACCGAGACCGACATCACCATCACGCCGCCCTCGGCGGGGGCGAACTCGCCGATGTCGATCGGTACGCCGTTGATGACGACCTGGTTGCCGTCGCCTTCAGCCTTCTTGGCGACCACGGCTTGCATGGACGGGGCAGCCGCGCCGATGGCGGCGCAGGTCTCTTCGTCCAGCTTGTTCCGCTCGGCGAGGAGCCTCTCGGAAGGGGACTTCTCCTCGTCCTCGCTGCTGCCAAAGACGAAGAACCCGAAGCCGCTGTCGCCGCTCCCGGCCTCCTCGTCCAGGGCGTCCATCAGGCGGACGTCGAGTTCGCTGCGCCGCTCGCGGTGGGCAGCGGCGAGCGCCTCGATCGAGGCCAGCTCGTCCTTGGTGAGCTCGCCAGCCTCGCTCTGCTTGCGGGCGTCCGCCACGAACCCGGGCACGGGGTCGCGGGGGTTCGCGGCCTGCGGGTAGGCCTTGGCGAGAAACGCTTGGTGCATCGAGCTGCGCGACGCGGCGGGCAGGATGCCCTCGACCTGCCGCTCCCCGTCCCGCATCGCCTTCCGCAGCTTCTGCCGAACCTCAAGCTGCGGGGCCCGGGCGGCCTTCACCGCCTTGTTGCGGGCCTCGAAGACGCTGCGCCAGTCCTCGGGGTTGGCCGGGGGCTGGGCGGGGGAGGTGGCCCGGGCGTCGAAGATGGCGACCGGTTCCTCGACGGCGAGCTCGGAGAGCTTGCGGAGGAGGCTCGTCTCCTGCCGCTCGATCGCGAGGAGGGCGGCGTCGACCGACTCGCGCTGGGCCGGGGTGAGAGGGTCCTTCTCCGTCGCGGTGACCACGATGTCAGCGAGTTCGGTGCGCGAGTTCCGGCCGAAGACAGGATTCGAGGTGGACCAGTCGCGGCGCCGCTCGGCCCGCATGCGCTCCCGCTCCACCGCGGTCTGCCGCTGCTCGCCGGCCACGCCTTGGATCCGATCGAAGAGAGCTTGCTCGACTCCGGCGCTCCGCCGCAGCAGCTGGCGGCGCTTGTCGACGCGGGCCACGATCTCTTCGCGGGTCAGGTTGGTCCCCGGGGCCGGTCGGGCCTTCAGGTACTCGTCGATGTCCCCCTTCCGGAGGTCGAGGAGCTGCTGGACGTATTCCTCGAACGCCTTCAGGGCCTCGGTGCGGGCGTCGCCGGTCAGCCCCATGCGATCGAGGGCCGCCTCCATGTCGACGCTGGCCATGGGTTCGGGGAACTGGTCCGACGTTCCTTGGGCCCGGGCGGGCAGGGCGGCGGCAACGAAGGTCACGACCGCCGTGAGGAGGGCGCGCAGCGCGAATCGACGCATGGGGATCTCCTTGCTGCCGCGGCGAGCCCCACGCCCGCTGCGGCGGCATCAGGATGCCACAGTACTCGTTGGCCGTCCGACTCGGGCAGAAGTTCGGGCCAAGAACGCAAACGCTTGGTCGTTGGGCAGTTGGCCGCTGTTGACCGGATGGCGAGGAGGGCTTCGCCGGTTGCGGTTTCGCGTGGTCCGTCGGATACTTCCTCGTTCGGTTGATGCGAACGGACGAGGTGCGCGGGCCCCCCCTCCATGCGGGTGGGGGCCGCGAGCCGTTCATTACCCCCGTCGACAGGAGTACCTATGAGCTTTGAAGCCGCCGTCCATGCCAAGGCCATTCAGCTCGACCAGTTGGTCCTCGACATGTGCGCCGAGGCGGGGAGCGGACACCCCACGAGCGCCCTCTCCCTTGGCCACCTGGTCACGGTCCTCCTCTATCACTCCATGCGCTGGACCCCGGAGTCGCCGCGCTACCCAACCTCCGATCGCCTCGTCCTTTCCGAGGGGCACGCGGTGCCCATCGTCTACGCGGCCTGCGCCGACCTCGGGGTGGCGATCGGGAAGGACGGCAACCTCCGGCCGATGACGGTCGAGGATGCCAAGAGCCTGCGCAAGACCGACTCGGTGATCGACGGCCACCCCAATCCGGCCGAGGGGTTCCCCTTCTTCGATGCCGCCACCGGCTCGCTGGGCCAGGGGCTCTCGGTGGCCGCCGGGCTGGCCATTGCCGCGGAGCGGGACGAGATCGAGAAGCGGATCTGGTGCATCATCGGCGACGGCGAGTCGCGGGAAGGCCAGGTCTGGGAGGCGATCGATTTCATCGTCGACCACAAGCTGGCCAACGTGACCCCCATCTTCAACTGCAATCGGTACGGGCAGTCCGACGCGGTCTCCCACCAGCAGTCGCCTGAGGTCCTGGCCAAGAAGCTCGAAGCGGCTGGGGTGACCGTCCACACCATCGACGGCCACGACCCGCGGGCTATCCGCGAGGCGTTCGACAAGGTGGCCAAGGCCGATCGCCCCAACGCGATCATCGCCCGGACCGTCAAGGGCTGGGGCGCCCCCTCGATCCAGGGCGGAGGCTGGCACGGCAAGCCGGCCACCGGCGAGAAGCTCAAGCACGCCAAGGACGAGCTCGCCAGCCAGCGGATCTCGCTCACCAGTTCGCTGGCCTCGGGCGACACCCTCAAGATCTATCCGCCGCCACCGGCCAAGTCGACCCGGGCCGCCGCCACCGAGCCGGTCACCTTCCAGCAGGCCATGAAGGCCCATGACTTCGGGACCGTGCTGGCCACCGGGAAGTTCGCCACCCGCAAGGCCTACGGCCTCGCCCTTCGGGCCCTCGGCCAGGCCAACCCCGAGGTGTGGTGCCTCGACGCCGACGTCAAGAACTCGACCTATGCCGAGTGGTTCGCCAACGACCGCTCGATCAACGAGCGCTATGTCGAGTGCCGGATCGGCGAGCAGAACATGGTCTCGGTCGCCGCCGGCCTCGCCGCGGCGGGCAAGATCCCCTTCGTGTCGACCTTCGCCAAGTTCATGACCCGGGCCTACGACCAGATCGAGATGGCCATCAACTCCGGGGCCAACCTCAAGCTGTGCGGCTCGCACGCCGGCATCTCGCTGGCCGCCGACGGCCCGAGCCAGATGTCGCTGCCCGACCTGGCTTGGTTCCGCTCGCTTTCGACGGTGAAGGACCACCGCGGGAATCCCGCCTGCTACATCCTCCAGCCGGCCGACGCCTACGCCGCCTACGCCCTGACCATGGCCATGGCCGAGTACCAGGGCGCCTGCTACATGCGGACCTACCGGCCGGAGGTCGAGTTCCTCTACAACGAGAAGACCGTCTTCAACCTCGGCAAGTTCGAGGTGCTCAACGAAGGCCGCGACCTCCTCATCGTGACCGCCGGCTTCATGGTCCACGAGTGCAACAAGGCGATCGCCATCCTCGACAAGCAGGGAGTCGACGCCACGCTCGTCGACCTCTACTCGATCCCCTTCGACAGCGACGCCCTCCTCGACCTGGCCAACGAGAACGACGGGCACATCCTCACCGTCGAGGACAACTACGGCGCTGCGCTGGGAAGCGCGGTGGCCGATGCCCTGACCGAGTCGGGCGATGCCTTCACCCTGGAACAGATGTACGTGAACCGCATCCCGAAGTCGGCCCGGACCGAGGACGAGATCCTGAAGCTCTGCGGCCTGCACCACACCCAGATCGCGGCCAAGGCCGCCAAGATCGTCGGCGTCGGGGTCTGAGCGGGACTCAGCGATGGGTGCACCGACACGGCCCGAACCCTGGCAGCCCCCGTCGCCGTTGCCTTGCCGGCGGGAGACGCCGCGGCTCGTGCTGCGCTGGCTCGAGCCGGGCGACGCCCCGTCGCTCGTGGCAGCCCTCGACGAGGACCGCTCCTCCTTCGAGCCGTGGCTTCCGTGGGTCAAGCTCGACAACCGGAACGAGGCCGAGGCGGTCTTCAACGCCGAGAAGTTCCGCCGCGAACGGGAGCGGACCGATCCGCCCGCCGACAACTTCGTCATGACCATCGCCGACCGATCGAGCGGCGAGGTGGTCGGCGGCACCGGCTTCCACCGCCTGGTGAGCCCGTGGCACGAGGCGGAGATCGGCTACTGGGTGCGCCCGTCGCGGCGCGGCCAGGGCGTCTGCACCGAAGCCGTCGCCCATCTCATCGATTGGGCCTTCGAGCCGCCGTCGGCCGGCGGCTGGGGCTTCCGGCGCATCCACATTCAATGTGCCGCCCTCAACCTCGCCAGCCGCCGCGTGCCGGAGAAGCTGGGCGTGCCGCTCGAGTCGAACCGCCTCCTCCAACGCTGGGAGGACGGTCTCGGCTGGTGCGATGCCCTCGGCTTCGGCATCACGGCCGAGGCGTGGGCGGCTCGGGTCAGTCGTGCAGGCCGCTCTTCCTGAAGAACTCGGCCATTTCCTCGTTCCAGCGCAGGGTGGTCAGCCCGACGATCGTCTCGTGCGTGGCCCGCGGGATGATCTCGATGTAGCCCGGCCCAGCAGGCGGCAGGCGATTGGCGGCGACGTCCTTCTTCTTGAGGTCCTCGACCAGGTCGTGCAGCTTGCCCACGGCGCGGTTGAGGTAGTAGGAGTCGCGCTCCCCGCAGATCAGCCGGACCTTGCCCTCGAGGATCGGGCCGTACCGGGCCCAGTTCGAGGCCACCAGCTTGGCGATGTCGTAGCGCGACCAGTCGTCCGCGACGACCTGATGGTCGATCGCCCCGGTCTCGGGATCGACGAAGGCCCGCGGCAGGCGCGAGGCGGGATCGCGCCGCGAGAACATCGCTTCCCACGAGCCCCATTGCTCGCCGGAGTCGCCGCGCGGCCCGAGCACGGACTCCACGCCGATCTCCTCGCGGACTGTCATCATCACCCGGTCCTCGTCGGGGCTGAGCGGCTGGCGGTAGCTCGGCTGCTCGCGACCGTCGCCATTCACGAAGAGGTTGGCGTCGCCGTAGAGGTCGCCGGCCTGGAAGGCGGAGAAGTCGACCGGGTCGGGGGCGCTCGAGAAGCACGCTCCGAAGGTCTCGGGGTATTGGAGGGCGAGCCAGAGGCTTGACCAGCCTCCGCTCGAGTGCCCGGTGATGATGCGGGCCTCGGGCTTGGGCACCACGCGGAAGCGATCCTCGATCGCCGGGATCAGCTCGCGGACGAGGGCGTCGCCGCGCGGCCCGTTGTTGTCGGAGTTGCAGAACCCGGAGTGCCCGAGCGGGGCGTCGGGGTCGAGCACCACGTACACCGCCTGGCAGGCCAGAGCCTCGGTGCCCGGCGTGAGCAGCATGTCGGCCCAGCGCAGGGCGGCGCGGTGCGTGCCGCCGAAGCCCGGCACCACGTAGACCGTGGGCCAGAGGCGGCGCTTGGCGTTCAGGTTGTCGTAGTCGCGGGGGAACGCGACGCCCGCGTTGAGGAAGATGTCGCGGCCGTAGAAGCGGCTCAGGAGGTCGCTCTTGATCCGCACCCACTTCAGGTTTTTCCGCTCCGGAAGCGGCTCCTCCTTGATCACCTGGTCGAGGGTGATGGCCACCTCGTCGGCATCGTCGGCCGAGAGTTCGACCACCTTGGTGACGCTGTAGAGGTTCCCCGGCTGCTGGTGCGAGCGGGCCTCGCGGTTGCGGCGGAAGACCGCCTGGACCTTGAAGGTGCCGTCGAGGTCGTCGAGCGAGCCCGGCCAGCTCAGGCTGTGCCGGTCGATGGTGATGGTGTCTCCCGCCCGGAGGACCGGCACCTCGACGCTCGCCAGCGGCTGGGGCCGGGCATAGAAGGGGGCGTCCATGGGCTCGCCGCGGCGCATGCGGCCGGTGTCGCGCAGGAAGAAAAGGAGCATCCGGCCGGTGCCGGCACTTCCCTCGGGGAGCTTGAGGCTCTCCGCCGCCTCCTTGGGGAGAGTGATGGTGTAGACGTCGTGGGGGGCCTTCGGGGTGCTTGCCGCCCCGTCGTCCGGAGGCGTCTCCTGCACGGGCAGGGCGAGGAGGAGAGAGACGACGGCGAGCGGGAGAGTGGTCATCGGAGGTGGCCGGATGGTACGGCGAAGGCCCGAGAATCTGCGGATCCGCCGGTCAGGCGAGCCGATACAGCCGACTCGGGCCGGTGGTTTCCCTGAACGCCGACCCGCGCCCGGAGATTCCCCATGCGTCGATCCTCGCTCCTTGTCCTCCTCCTCCTCGCCGGCTGTTCCGGGGCCACGTCCCCCGAAGCCACCGTCATTTCCGCTGCCGGGGGGGTGAACGAAGCGATCCTTGGCTACGAGTCGCAGCGCGACCAGCCGGTCCTCCTCGCCACCCGCGGGGTCGTCGATGTCCACGTCGAGACCTTCGCCGGCAGCGTGCGGGTCGAGGCCGATCCGAGCGTCAAGGAGAGCGTGGTCATGGTCCGCCGCATCGGCACCCACGGCTGGGGCCGGACCGACGAGTCGATGCACTCGCTGGGCGAGATCCGCTCCGTGGTCGGGCTCGACCGGGTCGAAGGCGTCGACACCATCACGGTCAAGGCCAGCACCGAGCATCCGGAGCCCTACTTCCAGAACACCGAGATCACCATCAAGGTGCCCGACCTCGGGGCGGTCTTCATCCGCACCTCGCGCGGCGACGTCTGGGTCCAGGACAATCGCGGTCCGCTCGACGTGACCACCACCCGCGGGGCGATCCGGGCCATGACCCCGTGGCGGATGGACCAGCCGATGACGCTGGTCACCTCCGACGGCGACGTCGACCTGCGGCTCCGCGGCGAATCCAAGGGCTGGATCAACGCCGAGACCGTCAACGGCACCATCAAGAGCCGCGTGAAGCACGGCAAGTTCTTGGCCACCGACTCGGTCAACGACATCGACTCCCTGCGGGCCTGGCTGAACGACGGCACGAACCCCATCACCCTGCGGACCTCGAACGCGGACGTGATCATCTCGGTGGTGCCCGATCCGGTCTCGAGCAACCCCTTCGCCCCCATGCCGTGAGCGCGGCGGCCGCCTCCGCTACGCTGTAGGGCATGCGCGAGGTGCAGGACCATTTCTTCCGGCTGGCCAAGGAGGAGGGCTACCGCTCCCGGGCCGCCTACAAGCTCATCGAGATCGATGAGCGGAAGCGGATCCTGCGGCGCGGCGATCACGTCCTCGATGCCGGCGCCGCCCCTGGCTCCTGGTCGCAGGTCGCAGCCCGGATCGTCGGCGACCGCGGCCTCGTGGTGGCGGTCGACCTCAAGCGGATCGACCCCGCCGGGTATCCGTCGAATGTGCGCCTGATCCAAGGCGACCTCCGGGAGCTGACCCTCGACGAACTAGGCGGCAAGCCCTTCGACGCGATTATCTCCGACATGGCCCCGGACACGACGGGCGACCCTTCCGGGGACCACTTCGTCTCGGTCCGCCTCTGCAATTCGCTCCTCGACCTCGCCGGCACGTGGCTCCGCCGCGGCGGCCACTTGGTGATGAAGGTCTACGAGGGGCAGGAGTACATGAACCTCGTCCGGCGGGCCTCTCGGCTCTTCGAGGAGGCCAAGGGGTTCAAGCCCAAGGCATCCCGTTCGGAGTCGGTCGAGATGTTCGTCGTCTGCCACGGGTTCCGCGGGCCGCAGCCGCCTCGGCCGCCCCGCGACGACGGCTTCCTGCCCAAGCGGAAGCCCTCGACCGGCTGGAAGACGAGCGACGACGAAGAGTGATCGGAGCCGCGCAATCGCTGCCGTGGGCGCATCCGTTGCCGGGGCGGATCGAACCGCGACCCGCGTCGTAGCCAGCGCCAGGCGGGCTTCGACCGCGGCGCGCCGGTTGCCCAAGGGGCCGTGCTTCGCCCCCTGATCCACCGGGGGCCTTTGGAGGAGCCCGGCATGAACATCCCCCCTCCCACCATCACCCAGTCGTACGGTCCGGCCAAGTTCCTCTCCCAGCTCAAGGGGACGAAGACCAACGCCACGCCGACCATCGCCGGTGAATCCGGCTCGGCGACCCCTGCCCTGGGCGGGCCGTCGCAGGCCCTCCCCGGTTCGATCGACCTGCAGGCGTTCTTTGCCGCCTGGGGCACCGCCGACGAGCAGTACGACGTCACCAAAAACGGCGTCGTCGATGGCGAGGACCTCGCCGTCTTCCTCGGCTCGGCCCAGCCCCAGCAGCCGGCGTCGCCGCAGGACGTGCTCCAAGGATGGGGCCAGAACAGCAGCCAAGGCGACGTGAACGGCGACGGTGTCGTCGATGGCGTCGACCTCGCCCTCGCCCTCGGCAACGTCAAGCCGTCGCCCGAGCAGGAGCTCGCGGCCGGCGTGCAGAAGGCGTGGGGCACCGACGACGCCCAGTTCGACCTGAACAAGGATGGAACGGTCGACGGCAGCGACCTCGCCCTGGCCCTCGGCGGCACCTCGCAGTCGCCCAAGCTGCCCTCGGAAGGCGGAGCCAACGAACTGAAGCCGGACCTGGCGAGCGCGGCCCAACAGGTGGCCGAGGCCGTCATGGCCGCGACCGACAAGGACAAGGACGGCACGATCGCCCTCTCCGACCTGGCCGGCGGCAGCCAGCTCCTGAGTACGCAGGACTCGACCAGCAACCCGACCCTCGATCGCCAACAGCTCGCCGACCGCCTCAGCCAGTTGTTTGCCCAGGACTCCGCCAAGCAGCCCGGCACCGACCTGAAGGCGCTCGCCGCCCAGTGGACGCAGCGGCTCCTTGCCCCGGCCGATCCGCGGGCCGCCCTCGCCAAGCAGGCCTATGCCTCGGTCGGGGCGAGCCAAGGCCAGGCCGCGGGGCTCTCCAACCGGCTCTACCAACAGCTCGCAGCGAGCGGCTTCGGCGCCGCTCCGCCCTCGAACGTCGGGGCCCTGGTCGACGGCGTCGCCAAGTCGCCGGCCCAGCGGGCGGCCGTCCTTCGCGGCCTCGCCCAACGTTATCCCGGCGGACTCGGCGTCAGCACGCTGGCCTGATCGCCCGCGAATTCCCGAAGCGACACCGCCGGCCGCCCTCATCCACTCGGGCGGCCGGCGGTGCTTCGTTTGGTGCCGCGGCGGGCGTCAGCGGCTGGCGACAGGCGAGCGGGCGAAGCTCAATTGTCCCATGCGGCGGACGACTTCCTCGACGTTGGCCCGGCTGTTGAAGCTCGAGATGCGGAAGTAGCCCTCGCCGCACGCTCCGAAGCCGGAGCCCGGCGTGATGACCACGTTGGCCTCCTTCAGCATGACGTCGAAGAAGTCCCAGCTCGACATGGGCTTGCCGTTCGGTCCTTCCGGGCACGCCACCCAGACGTATGGGGCATGCTCGCCGCCCCAGACCCGCAGGCCGAGGGCGCGGCAACCCTCGCGGAGGATGGCCGCGTTCCACATGTAGAAGTCGACGAGCTGGCGGACCTGGGCCTTGCCCTCGGCGCTGTAGAGCGCCGCGGTCGCCACCTGCACGGGGTAGCTCACCCCGTTCGAACGGGTGTTCCAGCGCCGCGTCCAGAGCGGGTTCAGTGGGATCCTCTTCCCGTCGAGCGTGTACGCCCCGAGGGCCTTGGGCAGGACGGTGTAGCCGGCGCGCACGCCAGTGAAGCCGCCGTTCTTCGAGAAGGAGTGGAACTCCATCGCGCACTCCTTCGCTCCGTCGATCTCGTAGATCGACTGCGGCAGCTTGGGATCGCGGATGTAGGCGTTGTAGGCGACGTCATAGAGGATGATCGAGCGGTTCTTGAGGGCGTAGTCGACCCACGCCTCGAGCCGCGGCCGGTCGATCATGGCTCCGGTCGGGTTATTCGGGAAGCAGAGGTAGACGATGTCGACCGGCTGCTTCGGGATGTCGGCGACGAAGCCGTTGGCGGCGGTGCAGGGGAGGTAGACGAGGCCCTCATAGCCGCCCTCGGGGCGGGCTGGCCCGGTGTTCCCGAACATCACGTTGGAGTCGACATAGACCGGGTAGACCGGGTCGGTGATGGCGATGCGATTGCCGCGGCCGGGGCCGAAGGCGAGGATCTCAAGGACCGATCCGCAGTCGCCCTTGCTCCCGTCAGAGAGGAAGATCTCGTCGTCGTCGATGGCCACGCCGCGGGAACGGAAGTCGCCGTCGGCGATGGCGCTGCGGACGAATTCGTAGCCGGTCCCCGGGCCGTAGCCCTTGAAGGTCTCGCGGCGGGCGAGTTCGTCGACGCCGCGGTGCATGGCCTCGATGGCAGCGGGGGGCAGGGGCTCGGTGACGTCGCCGATGCCGCAGCGGATGATGCGGGAGGCCCGCTCGGGATGGGCCTGGGCGAAGGCGTTGACCCGGCGGGCGATCTCCGGAAAGAGGTAGCCGGCCGACAGCTTCAGGTAGTGCTCGTTGACGAAAGCCATAGGCCCGCAGTCTATGCGACCCCCGCACGCGGTACCCTGCCGCGCCGGTGAGCGAGGCGCGCCAGATCCCGTCGGGCGAACCGACCTGCCCGGAGTGCGGCGCGGCCGGGCCGGGGCCCTATTGCTCGGCCTGCGGCGAACGCATGGCACCCAAACCGGTCGAGGTTCGCGAGGTGGTCCGCGACCTCGTCGACCAGTTCGTCGGGCTCGACCTTCCCTTCCTCCGCACCACCATCGAACTGGCCTGGCGCCCTGGCGTGGTCGCCGCCCGCTACCTCGACGGCCGCCGGCGGCGCTACACGCAACCGCTCAAGTATTGCCTCTTGGCGGCGACGGTCGAGGTGCTCCTCCTCCAGTGGATTGGCCTACCGCTCCGCGCCGCGAGCGCCGCCCCGACCGCGGTGCGCGGCCTAGCTCGGGCCGCGGAGGAGACCTCCCTCTTCTTCGTCGACTACCTCGGCTTCACCACGCTGGTGACGTTGCCGCTCCTCGCGGGCCTGCTCCGGGCCCTCATGCCCGGCAAGCGTTCCTTCGAGCACTCCATGGTGCTCTGCCTCTACTGCTACGGCATCTCGTTCCTAGCCCAGACCGTTCTTCTCGTCCTCGCCCATTGGTGGCCGGGCCCGATGCTGGTGCTGACGCTCCTCGTCCCCTTCGTCGTCCTCGGCGCCGCGGTCGGCGACTTCTATCCGGGCGGCCGGGCCCTCAACGCCATCGTCGCCACCGTCGCCCAGGCGGCCTATTTCGGCATCCTGCTCGTCGTCCAGTTCCTCATCATCCTGGTCGTCGCCCTGCGAGGGTGAGCGACGCTGGCGCCGCCCTCAGCTCGCCGCCGCGTGCTCGCGCTTCAAGCGCACCGCGAACGCTGGCGGCAGGTTGCCGAGGACGAACTCGCGGCGCCCCTCGTGGCGGCGGCGGAGGCTCTTGCCGAGGGCGTCGATCCGCCGGAGCCGCTCGCGGCCGTTGGTGCTCAGGAACGCCGACTTCATGACCCGGACGCCGGCGTACTCGAAGTAGACGAGCTCGCCGCCCGGCTCGAGGAGGTCCATCAGGCGGTTCAGAATGTTCTTGACCAGGACCGGCGGGAAGTTGTTGAAGGGCAGCCCGCAGATGATGTGGCGAAACTTCCCGTTCAGCGGGGCGCTCTCGATCGGGGCGCAGTGGAGGTGGACGGCGATCCCGTTCTTCTTGCGGCGGAAGGGGCCGATCACCTCCTTCTCGAGGTGGCGGCAGAACTCGTCGCTGATCTCGACGATGTGGAACTCATCGCCACCTCGCAGGTCGCGGAGGATCTGCTTGGTGAACGGCCCGGTGCCAGGGCCCACCTCGAGCACCCGGCGGTGGCCGTGGCTCGACCGCAGGCTCTTCGTCATCACCTTGGCCAACTGGTCCGAGGAAGGCCAGACCGAGCCGGTGTGGTGGATGTCCTTGATGGCTTGGCGAACGAAGGCGAGCATCGGTGGGCGAGTTCGGGGAAGTCGGACCGTCGTTGGGAATCCGGGGAGCACTCTATCAGACGCCGCGACCGTTCCCGGCGGATGCGAAACGCCCGCCGCGGACGATCGGTTCGCGGACCCGTCAGGCCCCGAGGCGCGGGACGAACGAGGTGCCCGCGGCGAGCCCGAGGCAGAACTCCGAGAAGACGGCGCTGATGTGCTCGAGGTCCTTCAGGCTGGTCATCTCGACCGTGGTGTGCATGTAGCGGATCGGAAGGCTCAGCAGGCCGCAGGGGATGCCGCCGCGGCGGAGGAAGATCTCGTCGGTGTCCGTCCCGCTCGCCCCCGGGGTCGCCGAGCGCTGGATCGGGATCTGGAGCCGTTCCGCCGCTGCCTCGAGCCGGCCCACGACGTCGGGGTGCATCTCGGCGCCGACCGCGAGCTTCGGGCCTCCACCCAATTTGAAGGAGCCGTGCTGGGCCTGCGAAATCCCCGGGCTATCCGTGGCGTGCCCCACGTCGGTGACCAGGCAGACGCTCGGGTGCAGGCTCTCCGCGATCATGGCCGCCCCGTGCAGGCCGATCTCCTCCTGCACCGTCGAGACCGCGACCACCCGTACCTGGAGCTGGGCCAGCCGTTCGCGGCAGAGGCGAAGCGTCTCGGCCGCGGCGAAGGTCCCGATCCGGTTGTCGAGGGCCCGGGCGATGACGATGTCCTCGGTGATCGCCTGGAAGGACTCGGTGAAGACGCCCGGGTCGCCGATCCGCAGCCGCTTCCGCGCCGCCTCCGCGTCGCTGGCCCCGATGTCGACGAAGAGTTCGTGCAGCTTCCGCACCTTGGGGTCGCCGCTCCGGTCCTGGAGGTGGATGGCGGTGGCCCCGATCACCCCGAGCACCTCGCCCACGCCGGGCACGCTCGAGCGGAAGCGGATCCGCTTGCCCACGATCGAGCCGGCGTCGATGCCGCCGATCTGCCGGCAGTAGACGAAGCCCTTGTCGTCGATGTGGTTCACCATCAGCCCGATCTCGTCGGCGTGGCCGCAGACCGCGACGGTGAGCGCGCGTTCCGGATCGAAGCCGGCGGGCTCGAGGCTGGCGAAGCAGTTGCCGTAGGCGTCGTTCCAGGTCCGCGTGGCGAAGGGCTTCACGTACCCGAGCCAGTGAGCCTGGCCCTCCCGTTCGTGGCCCGACGGGCTGGGCGTGTCGAGGAGCGTCCGGAGGAAGGCGAGTGATTCGGGGCGCATAGGCCTCGGATCATACGGAAGGAGGCCAGCCCCAAAAAGACACCGCCCCACGTTTGCACGGGGGCGGTAGGTCATCGGGTGGCTTGGTGGTTGTCGCCCCGCTCAGGAGGCTTGCCGCTGCTGAAAGTCCTGGAGCGGATCGCTCGAACTCCGCTTCGGCTTGGCCTTGAGGCGTTGCGGCTGGTTGGCGTCCGGCTGGGCCTTCGGGTTCGGGGCCCCGCTGAGCGCGGAGTTGGTGGGCGGCCGGGTGGGCAGGATGGGTCGCTGCGGCGCGGGCTGGGCGACGGGCCGCACCGGCGCGGGGCTCGGGCTGCCGCCGATCAGTTGCGACGAGGGCGAGCTCGGGGCCTGCCCGTTGGTCGGGGCTCCGATGGTGGGCGCGTTCGAAGCGTTGGGGGCGGCCGTAGGTCGGCCGGTGCCTTCACGCTTGGTGCGTGCGTCATCGATGGAGCGGTCCATCTGGCGGAGCAGGGAGCGAATCTGCTCGACGTTCTTCGCGTGGCGACTCATGCGTAGCCTCCCGACAAGCAGTCACGGCGCCTGCTGTCGTGTGTTCCGATCGAGTCCGTTATCGGCAGGCACGAAGGGCGACTTCGGTCGCCTTCCGCTGGTTTCAGGGATTCCCGGGGGTCGAGCGGGGGCTGCGCCCGCATGACCTGCACGAGCCCTACGACCGCGTCGCGCAGGGTGCGGAGGACACGCACCGGACCGCCCTCGCGGCGGCGAATCGACGGGCGAACGCCCCGGTATACACTGCGGACCTTCCCTCCCCGCGGCCCGCGCACGTGGCTGCGGAGGCGTCCGCAACGACCACCCACCAGCCCGCTCCGCGGGTCCGACCGGAGGACCGCCCCCATGGCCACGACGCCCATCCGCCCCGTCCGCCGCTTCATCGCCTGTGGCGGCCTGCTCGGCGCCATCGCCCTGCCGGCCTGGGGTGCCACGGTCGACCTGCCGCGCTTCCCGGCCCTGAGCCCGGACGGTCGCGAGGTGGCCTTCTCGTGGCGCGGCGACCTATGGAAGGCGCCGTCGGCCGGCGGCCCGGCGATCCGGCTGACCAGCCATCCGGCCGACGACCTGCGTCCGGCCTGGAGCCCGGACGGGCAGTTGATCGGGTTCGAGAGCGAGCGGGACGGCTTCCGCAACCTCTTCGTGATGAAGCCCGACGGCACCTCGATCCAACAGGTGACGTCGTTCGACTTCCCGCAGACCTTGGCTGGCTTCGGCATCGGCCCTGACGGCAAACCGGCCCTCGTCTTCGACGCCAGCTTCGAGGGCGACCTCTTCCGATCCCCGCGTCCGTATCGCGTCGGGCTTTCCGGCGGCACGCCGATCCGCGTCTTCGACGCCTTCGGCACCTTGGCCCAGTACGACGCGTCGGGGACCAAGGTCCTCTTCGACCGCGGTGGCTCGCCGTGGTTCCGGCGCAAGTACCAAGGCCCCGACCAGCGGGATGTGTGGCTCTTCGACACGAAGGACGGCTCCTTCCGTCGGCTGACCGAGTGGGCAGGCAACGACGGAATGGCGAGGTGGATCTCGCCAAGCGAAATGGTGTTCCTCTCCGACCGACCTTCCGCTTCGAGCGCCCCCGGCACAGCGTCCGGGGCCATCAACCTTTTCCGACAGTCGACCGCTTCCGGTTCCATCCCGATTCAACTCACGGACTTCAAGGACGCAGATATCCAGTGGGTGACCGTCTCCTCGGACGGCAAGCGGGCGATCGTGGCCAACTGGGATGCCCTCTACGGTGTCGACCTGACCGCCGGGAAGCCCAACGCGACCAAGCTCGCCTTCACCGCGAGCGACGACGGTCTCGACGACATGCAGCGGAAGAGCGTGGCCAAGGAGGCAAGCGAGGTCGCGCTCTCGCCCGACGGGCAGACCGTGGCGATCGTGGCCTACGGCGACGTCTGGGTGAAGGGCACGGCCGACAAGAGCACGCCGCGGCGGCTCACCGATTCGGTGGGTCGCGAGCGGGACATCGCCTGGAGCGCCGACGGCCTGACCCTCTACTTCGTCAGCGACCAGAGCGGTGGCGAGTCGATCTACGCCGCGACCGTCGACAAGACCCGCGACGAGGTCAGGAAGCGCACCGAGGAGCGGCTGAACCCGCCCAAGCCGGAGGCCCAACCGGAGGCAAAGCCCGAAGCAAAGCCCGATGAGAAGGGCGAGGCCAAGCCCGAGGCCAAACCCGAGGCCAAACCCGAGGCCAAGCCCGACTCGGGGGACGCTGCGAAGAAGGACGACGGCGACAAGTCCGCCGAGAAGGCCAAGAAGAAGAAGGACCCCGCCTTCGACCCGTCCCGCTGGGCGGATGCCATCACCTTCCACATCGTCCCCTTCATCGACGAGGCGACCGACGACAGCCGTCCGGTGCCCTCGCCGGACAACAAGTCGCTCGCCTTCCGTCGCGGCAACGGCGACATCATGGTGATGGACCTCGCCACCAAGGCGACTCGACTCCTTGCCCCCGGCTTCGACGCCGACGTCGAGTTCCGCTGGAGCCCCGACTCGAAGCTCATCGCCTACACGATGGACGACCGGAACTTCAACTCCGACGTCTGGCTCGTGCCGGCCGACGGCAGCGCCGCCGCCAAGAACGTCACCCGCCATCCCGACAACGACCGCTCCCCGCGCTGGTCGGCCGACGGCAAGGTGCTGGCGTTCATCTCGGAACGCACCAACGAGGAGAACGACGTGTGGTGCGTCTTCCTCGAGAAGGACCTCGAATCGCTGCGCGGGAAGGACCTCGAGCAGTACTACAAGGACGCCGCCGACGCGGCCAAGAAGCGGAAGCCGCCGGAGCCGCCCGAGCCCCAGCCCGAAGCCAAGCCAGAAGCCAAGCCCGAAGCCACGCCAGAAGGCGAGAAGCCCGTCGCCGCCGAAGAGAAGAAGGCCCCGCAACCCGAGGCCAAGCCTGCTTCGCCGTTCGGCGACCTCGACCTCGACGATGCCTATCTCCGCGTCCGCCGCGTCACCACGCTGCCGGGGAACGAGGGCAACCTCGAGCTCCTGCCAGCCGGCGACAAGGTGGTCTTCACCGGCTCCGAGGGGGCGACGACCTCGCTCTACTCGGCGAAGACCGACGGCACCGGGCTCACCAAGATCGGCCCGATGGGCAACGTCCAGGGGCTGAGCTTCGACGGCTCGAAGATCCTGCTCGTCGCCGGCGGCAGCGCCCAGAGCGTGGGGGTCGCCGGCGGCGACGCCAAGACCTACGACCTCGGGGAGACGATCGAGATCGACCTCGCCGTCTTCAACAAGCAGAAGTTCACCGAAGCGGCCCGCGTCCTCGGCCAGGTCTTCTACGACCCCGACATGAAGGGGCTCGACTGGTCGAAGGAGACGGCTCGCTACCTGGCCCTCGCCGAGCGTTGCCGCACCAACGAGGAGTTCGACTGGATCGCCAACCGGCTGCTTGGCGAGCTCAACGCCTCGCACCTCGGTGTGCGCTCGCCGGACAGCCCGTCGCCGCTCCGCCAGCCGCAGGGTCGGCTGGGAGCCAAGACCAAGCCGGTCGACGGCGGTTTCGAGGTCGTCTCCATCGTCGACCAGACGCCCGCTGCGACGGCCAAGCGTCCGCTCCAGGTGGGCGACGTGATCACGGCCATCGACTTCACGCCCTTCGCCACCGGCGACACGGTGGAGGAGAAGCTGGCCTCGAAGGTCGGCAAGGAAGTCGTGGTGAGCGTGCGCCGGCCGGTCGCCGGCGGCGAGCCGCTCCAGCTCGACCTCCTCTTCACCCCGATCAGCTCGATGGAGCTCTCCCGCCTCCTCTACGACGCGGTGACCCTCCGCAACCGGGCCCTGGTCGACCAGTGGTCCGGCGGCAAGCTCGGCTACATCCACATCAAGGGCATGGACCAGCCGTCGCTCGACGACTTCGAGCGCGACCTCTACGCCTCGGCGGAAGGGAAGCAGGGCCTCCTCATCGACGTCCGCAACAACGGCGGCGGCTCGACGGCGGACCTCCTCCTCTCCTCGATCATGGTCCAGCCCCACGCCTACACCATCCCCCGCGGCGGCGACCGCACCTACCGCGACGGCTACCCGCAGGATCGCCTCTTCATCCAGCGCTACACGCTGCCCATCAACATGCTCTGCAACGAGAAGAGCTTCTCGAACGCGGAGATCATCTCCCACGCCTTCAAGACCCTGAAGCGGGGGACGCTGGTGGGCCAGCAAACCTATGGCGGCGTGATCTCGACCGGCGGCACCAGCCTCCTCGACGGGACCACGGTGCGCCTGCCCTTCCGCGGCTGGTACCTCGTCGACGGCACGGACATGGAGCTGCACGGGGCGGTGCCGGACCTCCTCGTGCCGCAGACCCCGGAGGACGAGTCGAAGGACCTCGACGCCCAGCTCAAGGCGGCGGTCGACGACCTGCTCAAGCGGCTGGACGCGACGCAGCGCTGACGCCATGGCCACCCACTTCTTCCACTGGCGTCCGCATCCCTGGCACGGCCTCTCGCCCGGCGACAACCCGCCGGCGCTGGTCTCGGCCTTCATCGAGATCACGCCCTTCGACCTTGTGAAGTACGAGGTGCACAAGCCGACCGGCTACCTCAAGGTCGATCGGCCGCAGCGGACCAGCTCGACTCCGCCAGCGCTCTACGGCTTCATCCCGCGGACCTTCTGCGGCGACCACGTGCGCGACCTCTGCCCGGGCTGCGAGCGGGCCGACGGCGACCCGCTCGACATCTGCGTCCTCTCCGAGCGGCCCATCAACCGCGGCGAGGTGCTGCTCGACGCCCGCGTGGTGGGCGGCTTGCAGATGGTCGACGGCGGCGAAGCCGACGACAAGATCATCGGCGTCCTCAAGAACGACCCGGTGTGGGGCGGGGCCCTCGACATCGCCGACATCCCGGCCGCCTTCGTGGAGCGCCTCCAGCACTATTTCTCGACCTACAAGCTGAAGCCCGGCGAGCCTCCGCATGCTGTTATCCGCGAGGTCTACCACCGGGACCACGCCTTCCAGGTGGTGCGGGCGGCGCTAAGGGACTACGAGGAGACCTACGGCGACGCCTTCCAGCGGCCGCGGGGCGAGCCGGCCGGGCTGGACTGACCCGGGGAGCGCGCCGCGCGAACGGAAGTCGAACTTGGGGTATCGGCCGGGAGCAGGCGGCCGGTACCATCGCCCGGCCGAGCCATGGACGACGCAGCGCCGAATCCGATCGACCGAAGCGGGGCCTTGGCCCGGGTGATCGAGCGGATCTACGACGATCTCCGCTCCATCGCCGAGCGGCACCTGCGCGCCGAGTCGGTGGGCCACACCCTGCAGCCGACGGCCCTGGTGCACGAGGCCTACCTCAAGTTGCTCCAGCAGCGCGAGGTGGCCTGGGACAACCAGGCCCAGGCCCTGGGGCTGGCGGTGCAGGCCATGCGTCGCGTCCTGGTCGACCACGCCCGCGGCCGGGACACCGCCAAGCGCGGAGCCGGCGCCGATCGCGTGGCCCTGGAGAGCGTCGACACGCCCAGCCCGTCGAAGGAAGTCGATCTCCTGGCCCTCGAGGACGCCCTCGGCAAGCTGGCCGCGATCGACGAGACGCAGGCCCGGATCGTCGAGCTCCGCTTCTTCGGCGGGCTGACCTGCGAGCAGGTCGGCGATGTGTTAGGAATGGCCCGGCGGAGTGTCGACCGCGAATGGGCAGCGGCGCGGGCCTGGCTCTATCGCGAGCTCGGCCATGCATCCTGAGCGGGAGGTCGAGCGCCGCCGCCAGGCCCAGCGGCTCCTGGTCGAGCTCCTCGACCTCGAGCCGGGGAAGCGGGCGGCGCGGCTGGCCGAGGCCTGCGGCGAGGATCGGGCCCTTCGCTCCGAGGTCGAGTCGCTCCTCGCCGCGGCAGCCGAGTCGGAGGGCTTCCTCGACACGCCGGCCATGTTGGCTGCGGTCGAGCATGGAGCCCACGACGAGCCATCGCTCGCCGGCCGTGTGGTCGGCGGCTACGAGCTGGTCGAGCCGATCGGACGCGGCGGGATGGGCGTGGTCTATCGGGCCCGGCAACGCTCGCCGGAGCGCGACGTCGCGGTCAAGGTCACGCCGGCCGCCTTCTCGCCCGCGGCGCGGCGCCGCTTCGACGGCGAGACCAGGGCCCTGGCGATGCTCCAGCACCCGGGGATCGCCCTGGTCCTCGAGTCGGGGCTCGATCCCGCCTCGGGCGCGGCGTGGATCGCCATGGAGTACGTCGCAGGCGGGGCCTCGATCACCGCCTACGCCGAGGCGGCGCGGCTCTCCCTCGACGAGCGCCTCGCCCTCTTCGCCGAGGCCTGCCACGCGGTGCACCACGGGCACCTGAAAGGGGTCATCCACCGTGATCTCAAGCCCTCCAACATCCTGGTCGGCGCCGACGGGCGGGTGAAGGTGATCGACTTCGGGATCGCCAAGCTGCTCGGCTCCGAGGAGCGAAAGCCGCAGGCCACCGCCACCGGGCTGCCGATCGGGACGCTGCCCTACATGAGCCCCGAGCAATGCGCGGGCGAGGCGGCCGACGTGCGGAGCGATGTCTACTCGTTAGGCGTGGTGCTTCACGAGCTAGTGGCCGGCCGGCCGCCCTTCGCGGTCGAGGAGCTCTCCCTCGAGTCGGCCCTCAAGACCATCCGGGCCCAAGCCCCGCCGCCGCTCCGAAGGGTGGCTCCGGCTACGCCACGCGACCTCGAGACGATCGTCCTCGCCGCCCTCGACAAGGACCCCGCGCGGCGCTACCAGTCGGTGGCCGGCCTGGTCGACGACCTGGCCCGGCTGGGCGGGCACCGCCCCATCGAGGCCCGCCCGGCGGGCTGGACCCACCACGCGGCGCTCTTCGCTCGCCGGCACGTCGCCCTGGTCGCCGCCGCGGCGATCGTCGTCCTCGCCATGGGCGTGGCCACCGCGGTGAGCCTCCGCTTCGCATGGGTGGCTGAACGGGAGCGCGACGCGGCGATCCGGGAGAGCTACGTGTCGATGGTCGCCAACGCCGGCGATGCCCTCGATCGCCGCGAGTTCCGCCGCCTGCAGCAGTGCCTCGAGGAGGCCCCGAGCGGGCTCCGCGGCTGGGAGTGGAGGTACTTGGCCCGGCAGATGGTGGTGGCCGACGCGGTCTTCGCCGCCCATCGAGCCCGCGTCTTCTCGGTGGCCTGGAGCCCGACGGGCGACCTGCTCGCTTCGGGCGACATCAACGGATCGCTGCGCCTGTGGCACGCCGACGGCCGTCCGGCCGGCGAGCCGATCGAGCTGCGACGCCCGGTGTTCGGCCTCGACTTCACGAGCGACGGAGGCCTGCTCGCGGTGGCCGCGAACGAGCAGCCGATCCGGCTCTTCCGCGTGGGGCTCGCGGGCGAGCGAGCGGTCCTGACGCCCATCGAACGGCGCTTCGAGTTGATCAAGGCCGGCGTGGCCAGCCTCGACATCGCGCCGGGCGACGCGACGCTGGCCTGCGCGGGCGAAGGCGGGGTCCGGCTCTGGCGGCTCGCCGACGGGACGGAACTCGCCACCTTCCCCGTCCTTGGGGCCTCTCGCTCGGTGCGCTTCGATCCCGCCGGCGAGCGGTTGGCGATGACGAACGGAGCGGCCATCGAGATCCGGCGCGTCTCGGACGGCGCCCTCCTCCGTCGGATCGAGGCTTCCGCTTCGAGCGTCGAGTGCGTCGCGTGGCGACCCGACGGCCTCGAATTCGCGAGCGGCGACGGGGCCGGGCGCATCGCGCTCTGGGACCCCGCCAGCGGCGAGCCGCGCGGCGAACTGCCGCCCCAGGCCCGCGAGCTGCGGTCGCTCGCCTACACGCCCGACGGCCGACAGATCGTTGCGGCGGGGGCCGACCAGCAAGTGCGGATCTACGAGCTGGCCTCGCGGGCCCCGAGCGCCGCCCTCGGCGGCCACTACGACATGATCCATGCCTTGGCCCTGTCGCCGGACGGACGGCGTGCGGCGACCGCCTCGAGCGACCGGACCGCGCGAGTCTGGGATCTCACCCGCGACGAGGGCCGCGTGACCAAGCGGATCGGCGAGTCGTGGCGGCCCTTCGTGCGCGGCATCGCGTACTCGCCTGACTCGACCCGGCTCCTGGTGACCACCGAGCGGGGCCTGCTCCTCGTCCTCGACGCGACCACCTGGGAGACGGTGGCCGAGGCCACGAGCACGGCGCCTGGGATCACCTCCGTCGCCTTCTCGCCCGACGGCAGGCGGATCGCGATCGGCTCGGCCTCCGGGCGGATCGAGCTGCTGAGACCCGACCTCCGCAGCGAGGGGATCGTCCTCGAGGGGCATCGACGGGCCGTGACCTGCCTCGACTTCAGCCCCGACGGCAAACAGCTCGCATCGGGCGGCACCGACCAGTCGGTGCGGATCTGGAGCCTCGAGGGACCGCAGGCGGGCGGCTGCGTGCAGACCTTCCACGGCGTCGCCGAGGGAAACAACGAAGGCCACGCGGCGGAGGTCTCCGCCCTCGCCTTCGCTCGCGACGGCCGCTCCGTCTTCAGCGCCGGGCTCGACGCCGCGGTCATCCGCTGGGACCTCGCCACGGGACGCCGCCGCTGGCGGACCAGCGCCCACGACGACTCGATCACGGCCCTGGCCCTGCATCCAGCCGGACGCGAACTGGTCAGCGGCGGGCGCGACCAGCGCTTCGTGGTCTACGGAGCGGAGGACGGGCGGGTCGAGGCCGTGCTCGAGGGCCACAGCCAATGGGCGACCGGCATCGCCTTCAGCTCGGCGGGCGACCGCATGTTCACCGCCTCGGCGGCAACGGGCGTCAAGGTGTGGGACTGGCCGGGCCGCTCGGAGCTCCTCACCCTCCGCGATGCGTCGCTCGGCTCGCTCCGTTCGATCCGTTGTCGGCCCGACGACCGCGAGATCGTGGTGGGCGGAGCCGGGGCGGTTTCCCGCTGGTCGGTGGACGAGCTGCGGGGCCCGCAACCGTGAGACGCGCCGGGTACGATCGATAGGCGAGAGCTTTCGCCCCATGTCCGACCTCATCGCCTGGCACGCTCCATGGAGCGGCCGGCTCCTCGTCCTCCTCGTCGTCCTCCTCGGCTTGGCCGCCGTGGGGTGGTCGTATCGACGTCCTTCCGCGGCCCGCGACCGCTGCCGGCGCTGCCGCTACGACCTGCGGGGCAGCTCCGCCGAGCGCTGCCCGGAGTGCGGCCATCGCCGCGGAGCGTGGACCGTGCGGGCCCTCCGCCCCGAGCGGGGCATCATCTTCGCGATCGGGCTCCTCCTCGCGATCGGCCTGCCCGGGTTCGTCGCCGGTCGGCGGATGCGGGAGTTCGGCTGGAACTACTACCTGCGGCTCGAACCGCTCTACTCGCTCGACCGCTTCGAGACGATCGACTCGTGGAGGGTGGGCGGCGTCGCCTTCTGGAGCGAGCGGGACCGGCGGGTCGACCTCACGCCGGCCCGGCTCTTGGTCAAGGACGCCGACGGTACCCGCCTCCTGTTGGGCGAAGGCAGCACCCTCAGCGACGAGTGGGAGCGCTTCGTGACCGTGCGGCCGCTGCGCGGTCCGCAGGGGCGGATCTACGCCTGCGTAGAGGGCTTCTCCGGCGGCGCCCACTGCTGCACGACCAACTGGATCATGGCCGTCGCCGACGGCCGGGCCGCGCTCGCCGCCACGCTCGCCACCGGCAACTCGGGCCTTGCCATCCGCGACCTCGATGGCGACTGTGTCGACGAGCTGGAGTGCGGTGACGACGTGTTTGCCTACTGGCGGACCTCTTACGCCTCGAGTCCGCACCAGGCGGTGCGGCTGCGCCTCGAGGACGACCGCATCGTCTTGGCCGAGGACCTCATGCGGAGCGAGGTGCCGGGACCGGAGGAGCGGCTGGCCGCCCTGCGGA
Organism: Phycisphaerales bacterium; assembly: GCA_044224425.1. Lineage (GTDB taxonomy): Bacteria > Planctomycetota > Phycisphaerae > Phycisphaerales > SM1A02 > JAEUIT01. The sequence continues at coordinate 2,700 of JBGAKK010000008.1, read as the reverse complement.
CGGCCTTCGGAACGACCGTTCCCACGAGCGACGTCCCGCCTGCCGTCTGGTCGCTCGCCCTCGCCTGGATCTACGCCGGGCACGGAGCCGAGGCCATCGCCACCCTGCACGACGGGTGGCCTGCGGAGCGCCGCGACCGCGACGAGTTCCTGGCCGACTTCCTGGCCACCTTCGCCCACAGCCAGTGGAGCGCCGACCTGCGCCGCATGGGCGGTCCGAGCTTCGACGCGGCGGTCGCTGCCGCGGCGGGTCCAGCGAAGGAATGAGTAGGGGCGCCAGCCTTGCGCTGGCGCCCCTTTCCCCCCGGGAGGTTGGGGCGAGATCCTGCCGCTCCTCGCTCAGCCGGAGCAGGCTCCCCAACTGCCCAAGAGCATCGCCAGGTCGCTTCCGGAGACTGCTCCGTCGCCGTCGATGTCGCCTTCGCAACCCGGGCAGGTCCCCCAAGCGCCGAGCAGGCGGGCCAGGTCGCCGGCATCGATCGTCCCGCTCAGGTCGAAGTCGCCCGGGCAATCGGGGATGGCGAGACCTAACGGCTCGTACTCGGCGGGGGGGATCTCCTCGGCATCGTCGAACTCGAGCGGCCCGCCGATGTTCGATCGGCTGCGGGCCAGGCGGAGCAGGTGGCCGATCGGCTTGCCCACGAAGTCGGAAGCATCGCCCGGGGTCCAGCCGCCGGTCGCGGTGCGCTCGAAGACCTTCACGCCACCCGCCGCCACCAGCACCATGCGGCCGTGGTCGTCGAAGGCCACCGAAGTGGGGTCGACCACGCCGGGCAGGTCGTAGGCCACGAAGCCGGGGCCGCCGGCCGCGCCGGGCACCACGCCAAACAGCTTGTCGCTGGCGTCGGTGAGGAACCAGAAGCTATGGTCGGTGGGGCAGACATCGATGCGGGCCGCGTCGCCGAGCGGCCAGGAGCGGGGAAGCGGCGTCTCCTCGACGCCGCCGCCCGTCGCGTACGGCAGGAAGCGGAGGATGGCCCGGCCGGTGGTGGAGAGGACGATGCATGCGTCGCTGGCGTCGTCGTAGGCGATGGCCGACCCGTCGTAGGGCAGGGGATGCGGGACCGGCGGCAGGTCGGGCTGGTCGGGCTCGAGCTGGAACACGTCCGGGCCGGCCAGGACCAGCAGGCTGCGCATGCGGGTCGAGGCCAACTGCGAGCTGTTGGCAATCGTGGCCAGCAGGATCCGCTCGGTCGAACCGAAGCTCGAGACCCAGACGTGCCCCGGGCTCGCGGTGGGCGTGCCGCGGGTGAGGACGAAGAGGTCGATGTTGTCCATCTGGGGGACGATGTCGATCCCGATCTCGCCGCCCGGCATGGGGATGGGCGAGGGATCGATGATCGGTCCGAAGCCGCCCTTCAGCGGGAAGGACTGGAAGATCCCGTTCTCGGTGAAGGAGTGGCCGGTGGCCGGCCAGAACCACTGCACGCTGGCGATGGCTGCCGTCTTGTTGTCGTCGAGGCTGTCGTCGAGGAGGGACATCGTGCGGTGCCAGTAGATCTCGGGGTGGGCCGGATCCGGCACCGGGGCGACCTCGCGGAGCATCACGCCGATCTGGCGATGGGCGTACGCCGACTGCGTGGCGAGGTTGTTCTCGTCGTCCGGGTCGCGCACGCGGATCCAGCGCTCGCCGGCGCCGGGATCGAGGTGCAGTCCGGTCAGGGTCACGCGGTGCCCGCCGCCTCCGCCGATGACCTTGGGCCAGCCCTCGGGGGTGTAGCCGACGATCTCGTATCGCGTGTAGCCGACGCTGCCGATCGGGTGGGCGGGGGCGTTGCTCATCTGGGCCAGGTAGGCATCGGTCGGAGCCCAGGTCGGGCTCGGAGTGACTTGAATGTGGATCAGCCCGTCCACGCCGGCGAGGGCAGCGGTGGCGATGTCCTTGCCGCCCGCGTAGCCGGTCCCGCAGGGGATGTTCTCGCCGCTCGAGGGATCGACGCCGCCCGGACTCGTGCCGGCGATGGCGCCGTACTCGTCGAGCACCGCGGTGACGAACGGATAGGTGGCCGGGTCGAGGCCGTTGAACGGTCCGGCGCCCACCCCGGGGAACCCGTGGTTCGCGCAGTAGGCCAGGGTGGAGAGGAGCGAGGTGGGCACGCAGAAGCACTTCCCGTCGTTCGGCAGGCCATCGCGGCGCTGGTCGAGGTCGGGGACTTGGATGCGCTTGAACTCCCAGGCGTTGGCGCTCCACTGCGAGACGACGACGTCACCCCAAGACGTCGACGCGACAGCGATGGCGGCGGCGACGGGGGCCGCGCCGAACAGGCGGATGCGGGTCATGGCGGTCTCCTTGGCAGAGCCGGGTGAAGGCCCGGCCGCCACCTTCACGCGAGGACAGCGTCTGCCATGCGCCAGGAAAGACCGGATTTCGCCCCGAATGGGTTAGGCCGAGTCGCCTTCGCGGAGCTTGCGGGCCGAGTCGCCGATCGTGTCGTAGATGCTGGCCAGGAGACCGACCAAGGGGAACTTGCTGGTCGGCTGGCTCGAGGTCGGCTGCGGCAGCGGAGCCTGTCCCTTGGCCGGAGCGGCCGGAGCGTGCAGCGCCCGGTTCGCGCCGGCTTGGAACGGCGACGGCCCGAGGCGTCGCAGCAGGGCGTGCGGCACGTACTCCTCGGGGTGCAGTTCCTCGAGCTCGGCGAGGCGACGCCCCGGACGCCAGAACTCCTGCAGGCAGCGATCGACCGGCGGCAAGGCCGCCGCC
>JBGAKK010000096.1:0-16024 GCA_044224425.1 Phycisphaerales bacterium | reverse complement strand
GCGCCGAGGTGCCCTGAGCGGGTACCGATCGCGGCCGGGGAGCGGTGGCGCCTCCGGACGGAGGACGGGCGATGGCCACGGCGAACGGCCCGAACAGCCTGGCGAGGCCGCCCGGGACGGACAGGTCGCGGTCGGGCGTGTGCTCGAAAGGGTGTCGAAATGGTGTGTCCAGAGTGGCTCGGATGACAGGGGCATCGAGGAACGACGCCATCAGCCTACCGAGGCCGGACCTGCATTCGAAATGGTGTGTCCACTCGTGCTGGACTCGAAATGGTGTGTCACTCGTGCTGGATCCTGTGCTCCCAGACAGAGCCTCGTCCCGCGACCGCCCGCCGTCGTCGCGGCTGTCGTAGCGATTCGTGATGCTCGAGAGCCGGTCGTGGGCCTGGACGACTTCCACGAGCGGCGGGGCGTTCGAGAGGTGGTGCGTCCACCGTGTCCCCTCCTGGGGAAGAGAAGGGCGGATTGCTCTCGACGCCATCGGAAAGGCGATCCATGCCGATCTCGCCACGATGCAGACCGACTCCGCAAGTGATGTCTCAAGGCGCTATGCTCGGCTAGGCGGCTCACGCCGGGATGGAGAACCCGCTCGTCCCCGTGGCCGACGGCCGACGCTTCGAGCTGAAACGTAGTTGAAAAGAAACACAATGGCGGCTCCGCCAAGGATGAGAGCGACACTGGGCTCACCCGAGAGCAGCGCCGATAGAGCGATGGCAAAGAGCAACACGCTGAATGCGATCAGGGCAACCTGCATGCTGTGTCGTCCTCGCAACAAGCGTCGGTTCAGCGGGGTCGAACTGGTGTGTCCACCGTGTCCCCTCTGGGCGTGAGCGACAGCGGTGGGAGCAGCAACAACACCGCAGTATGACGACGAGCTACCGCTTCGACTTCAAGAAGTCATTGATGGCGTCAGAGAGCGCCAGTCGGCGGTGCTCGAGGAAGCGACGGTAGTTCTCAACGAGGTGCAGCTCCGGATCTGCGGGGACCGCTTGTTGCTCGAGCGCCGCCTTCTCTCGCTCCTCGATGATCTTGGGTAGGTAGTCGCTCGGTGACTTGCTGCTGATTGTCCGGTTCGTTCCACCACCGACGAAGGCCATGTTCGCGATCTCGTTGATCTCCCGTTGCTCGTAGCGGTCGCGCAGGCGCGCCTTCGGGAAGATGTGGTGATACTCGATGTAGTGCAGCTTGCCTTGGTGCTTCAGCGAGATCCCGATGCCAGTGAACCAGTCTTGCGCGCCGCGAGCCTTGAGGGCGAGGTAGACGAGCGGAAAGACAGGCGATCGCGTGTTTCGAAGGGCGAGGTCGGTTGGCTCGAAGTCGAGCCTGCCGAACTGCTGTCGGAGCGCCTCGACAAGATCGGACGCGGTGCCGCCTTTCGCGAGCATGCTCAAGTCGGCATCGAGCAATGTCTCACTTGAGCCACGGCTGTAGCGTCCGCGAGCATTCGCGACGAGAAGCCAGAAGAGCGCCTCGCGCTCGTCGGTGGCCGAGAGCTTCCACTGGCGCTGATAGGCGAGATACGCGATGGTGATCACGAAGAGGGGACTCGACAGAAGCGACTCGTCCTCGATGCCTGCATTCGAGCGGAGGAAGTTCACGGCGAAGTCGATGCCGCGCTTCGCCTCCTCCCAGCCCTGCTGCAAGCGGGCAGGGGAGATGTTGCCGACGCTACGAACTCGACTCTGCCCGCTCGCGAACACGACCATAGCGCGGACGAGGAGGCCGAGGTCGAACGTGAACCACTTGGACTCGCACTCCTCCTGATATCGCTCCAGAAGATGAAGCGAGTTTCGCCAGCGCGCAGTGATCTGAGCGAGAGCCAGATCCGATCCTCTGAGCTTCATGCCCAGCGAATTGACCCGCACGAAGATCTCGGCAACCTCGGTGTAGGAGAGCCCTCGCTCAAGAACGTGCATGACGTACGGATAGTTGCGAATGTCCCGCAGCCGCTTGAGTCGTCCGGCGTACTTCGCGTACCGCGGATCGTTCCAGCCCGTGACGCCTGCGCGTTGCAAGAACTCGCCGTCGCCCTCGCTGGTAAGGACCTTGGAGACAGAGACCCAGTTGCGCAGCGCGGCTAGGGACTTGCTCGCGACGACGAACGTTGCGTTCCGGAGCCGCTCCTGAACGCCAGCGTCGGTGTCATCGTCGGCGTCGACGTCATCATCTTCGTCGTCGAAGAGAGGAGACTCCTCGTCGCCTTCGACCTCGGTGAACTCGCTCGGACTGTCAGGATGATCCAGATTGAACAGAATCTCGATCGGCTTCTTTCGACCTCGCACGCTGACCGGCTCACCTCTCAGCACCGCCGAGAGCGACGTGAGGCGCTGCTGCCCGTCGAGGAGAAGCTTGTGCCCTGCAAAGGGGCTCTGCTTCTGGCCTACGGCAAGGTCACGTGACGGCTGCTCCTCATCCGTTTCCCAGACGAGGATCGTCCCGGAGGGGTATCCGCGATAGAGCGAGTCCAAGAGGTCGCGGACGCGCGTTGCCCGCCAGACGTAACGGCGCTGCATCTCCGGCAAGCGAAGCTCACCGCGCTCCACCATCCCGACGAGCTCTCCGACGTCGGTATCGACCTTCTTGCCCACGAATGCCTCCCTGATGACCCTGGCATCCCTGACGACCTTGGCATCGAGCCGCGGCATGCCATTCGCCGCAAGTTCGAGCGGACACGGTACTTGGGCCGACACGAATCGGGCAAACCCGCGAAGGAGACAGGCAGTGATGGCTCGCCCCCTCCGAACCCGACACCGCGTTAACCCGTCCCGCGAGTCTCTGCCGAGACGCCGAGACTTCCTCTCGGATCGAGGCCGAAACGGCCCCGTGGCGAGACGCGCCCGTTGTCTCGCGTCGAGGACTCTGAGGCGAGCGGAGACCATTCGACGCTCCCAAGTCCTTGCAAACACTGGCCCACCAACGCGAACGCCCCGGCGTTGCGGCCGGGGCGTTCATCGTTTACCGGTGGGTCGGCTTCGGTCGAAGCCGGTGACCGTCAATAGTGCGGGGGCAACCCTCTTCGAACAGGCCGGGGCGCCGGCGCAGAGACTCGGCGAGAGGGACCGGCACTTGCAGGTTGCAGCGCCCGACCGGTAACCTGAGATCGCCTCCTGGGGTGGTCTCCGGCAGCCGTCCTGGGCGGGAGAGGTGAATGGCGGTGTTCGGCGCACGGGCTGCAGGCCTCCGCGATTCATCCGTCCGGCGGGAACGAGAACGCCCCGCGGGGGCGGGGCGCTCTGTGCTCGCGCCGGGTGATCGGCTACCTGACGCGAGCCGCGAAAGGAGTGCTGCCAGGATAGCGGCGGCACGTCTGCAGGCAAACTCCGAATCCCGTCGGATGTCGCCTGTGGAAGACCACCTCGCGACCCACGGGTCATCGATGAACCGTCCGGGCATCGCGAGCCGGCATCGGACGACGACCGGAGGCGTGTCGCGAGAGGTGGCTGGGAGGCCTAGATGACAGCGCCCGGTCGTCTGGCCGGGCGCTGTGACTACTTGTCTGAAGCGTCCGTGGACGCTAGCTCTTGCGGCGCCGCCCTTGGCCTGCGAGGCCAACCAGCAGGAGGGGGGCCAGCGCCGGCGGCGCGGGAACCGCGGAGAAGTAGATGTTGTCGGTCCAGACCCAGCCGGTGTCGCCGGACACCAGGAACCGCACACGATCGAAGACGAAGTCGGTTGTCACGCCGAGGAACTGCTCGGGTCCCGCGCTCTGGGTGGGGAACTGCCCGACCAGTGTCTCGCCGAGGTACAGCTTGTACTTCCAGGTCGACGCCGGGCAGTGCGCCGCGATCGCGTGCATAGGCCCGTCGAACTTCACCTCAAGGATCCCGTTCGGGTCGATCCCCCAGCCGTCCTGCGGGAAGACGTCGGGGATGTTGTGCACCAGGTTGAACGGGTTCAGGAAGTGGATGCCGAGATCGGCGTACTGCTCCGTGATGATCGTGTTCGGGGCGAAGCCGGTGAAGTCGCAGGTGAGATGGCCGCTCGGCGTCGCCGCCTGCCAGTCGGCGAAGGACTGGAAGATGGTGATCCCGGCGATCGCGGGGCGCCCGATCAGGACGGCGGCCAGGCTCGACACGGTCCCCACCGCGAACCGGGCAGGGAGCCGGCCTTCGTTGAATGCTCGCCTCATCACTCGCCTCCTCCGAACAGTGCGTCGACCGCCGCCAGCGCAGACGCCCGGCCCTCGTCCGACAGGCCGTCGAACCAGGCCTGGAACGTGTCCCCTGAGGGTTGGCCGAACGCCGCAAGCAGGATAGCGAGTGATTCGTCGGGGTCGCGCGGCAAAGCTGCCTCCGAGCCCTGAGTCGAAGCGTTGAGGGCGAACGCGAGCGCGTTATCGCCACACGGCGTCAGCAGCGAGCAGAGTTCGTCGAAGTCGCAAGGCCCCCAGGCACCGAGCAGCAACGCGAGATCGGTCGCATCCACCACCCCGTCCTCGTTGATGTCCGCGATGCAGCAGGCCGAGGCGCAGGGCCCCCAGGCACCCAGCAGGAACGCCAAGTCCTCGGCCCCGATCTCATGATTCAGGTTGTTGGAGTCGATCAGGTCCATCGGGCAGAATCCCGGGACCAGCACGAACCCCTGGTGGTCCTCTGCTCCCGAGAAGGTGTGGAGCCCGACGATCCAGCCGGCTTCGTTGACTGCGGAGAACTTGACGAAGTTACCACTGGGCAGCGCGCCGCCGACACAGAGTTCGGACCCACGGATCACGGCGAACCCACCAGACGGGTTCGCTCCGTCACGCCACCAGATCAACCCATCGACGAGGGTGAGGTCTCGGCCGACGACCAAGGAGCTGCCAGTCGACGTGTCGGCGACGGCTCCGAGGGCTACCGTCTCGTGGGTCGCGATCGAGCCGATGCCGAGGGGAAGGGGCGTCCCGTCGGCCTCCCAGAACATCGTTGACAGGATGCAGTCGCCATCGGGCTGGTTGCCGATGTATCCCGCCGACCGGCCGAGCGAATCCGCGGCATGGATGCCTGTCGCCCAGGCGCCAGGCTCGGCGGCCTCGGCGTACTGGAGCACGGAGGCGGTCGATCCGGTGGCTGTCCACCTTGCGGCGTTGTCGCCGGTGCGCCCAAGCGGCGGGGCGTCCATGCACGCCGGGAAGCCCGGCTCGGGCCCGACCACCTTCCCGAACACGCGCGTCGATGCAGGCGTGCCGCTCGGATCCAGGATGGCGTTTGCCTTGGCGCTCGGGTCGCCAGCGGCCAGCGGCAGGAAGGTCAGGGTCGTGGACTGCGGGTCGTAGGCCCATGTGAACGCGGTCCACTGGTTGGTGCCGGGATCGCCGACGAATTCGTACTTGACGCCCGCGAACGTGGGCACGTAGTTCACGTCGTTCACGGCCCGCGCCTCGCCGGCGACCTCGCCGCCGATCCGGAACCCGGTGGTCGTCCCGCACCCGTCGATCTGCGGAGGCGCGAAGTCGTTCAGGTTCCAGACGAAGGGGTAGTGGTTCCCCATGTCGCCCTCAGCCCCGAACTCGCCGTTGGTAGCCCCGTCGTCGAAGAGCGTGTCGCTGCCAAGCCATCCCGCGACGTACCCCGCATCGCTGATGTGCAGCGCCACGCCGAGGTCGGTATTGCCCACCAGCCGCGCCAGGTTGAGTGACGTCCCTGAGCCCTCCTGAGGCGGGATCCCGTAGGGCATCCCGTACGAGTTCGGGCAGAGGGTCCACACGAACGGTCGGCCGGCGCAATCGGGCTTGCTGGCGTCCGAGATCGTCCAGCCGACGATCTCGCCTCAGCGGTTGATGGAGAGGGGATCGAAGATGGTCCGATTGCCGCACTCGCACGCCTCCGGGATCGCGATGTAGTGCCAGCGGACGGTGCGCGGATCGGGAGGGCCCGCGAGCGCGGCTCCGCCGGAGCCGAGCCCCCCTGAAAGTTCAGCCGCGGACGCGATCGCGTTCGCGAGATAGCAGGCTTGTCGCATGATGTTCCTTTCCGGCGGCGAGCGCCACCGAGACTTGGAGGAGGATATCCGTGGTGGAGCGGCGGGTTCCATCGGTCCGCTGTCGAAAAGGGATCGAAACACTAACGAAATGCAAGTTCGCGCCCCGCCCGGTCATCCCCAGGGATCCTGCAACCGGAGCTTGCGCAGGGGCTTGATGAACTTGCGACGCGCGGCTCGGCTGTGGTCCCCGCCGATGGGCCACCCGCCGGGAATTGCGGCGGCCGACCGGTGGGAGCCCGCGCCAGCGGATCCCTGGAGGGCGCGTGTGCCCGCGCGGGCGGCAGCCCGGTCGAGGGGAAGCGGCGCGCTGGCCGCCCGGGCATGCGCTATGCGAATCGAGGCAGGCGGACGGCGGACGATTCCGTGCGCGGGTCGCGTTCCTTCGACGGAGGCGCAATCTCCCGAGGCGCTGGCGCATCGGTCGCGGATCCTGGCGGCCACCGACGAAGCGGACAAGCCGCCTCCGGCATCCGGAGCTTCACGCCGAGCGCCGCCCGCCTCCGCGTCCCGCACGCGCACAGCCCGCAGAATCCGATCGCGTCGTCGGGATGCCTGACCAATCCAGGGCAGGCCTCGCAGGCCCGCTTCCGCCGCTCGAACGCCTCGTCGGCCACGGGCCCGAGGACGAGGAGCGACAGTTCCGCCCTCGCGTAGGCAGCGGCTTGCCGCAGCAGGGGGGCACGCGCGGGCGGCTCGCGGGCGGGGCAGGCGGAGCACGCCGCCGGCAGGTCCTCCGGGCGCGCCTTCCCGATCGAGCACGACCATCCCTCGGCGAGCCGGAGGTGCCTGCAGGGCCTCATGCCGCCGCCACCACGACGGAGCCGGGTGCGTCCGCCGTCCATGAGTACCAGGTGGCGTCGCCGGCGCCGCACGATCCGAAGCCGTTCGACCACCACGTCGTTGAGTCGGGGAGGTAGGTGCCGACGGCGGAGCCGCCCGACGCCGGCCCGGTGAAGGTGATCGTCCGGTCGACGTAGGGGCCGGTCAGGCGGCAGTCCGGGTTCGGGTCGTATTGCGCGCACTCGTCGGTCCACGGGTCGCCCGACGCCACCATGTTGACGTTGACGCGCCAGAAGCCGCCCGAGGCGAAGAGCGCTCCGACGATCACGGTCACCTGCCCGTGGATGTCGAAGGGGTCGGGGTCGAGCCCGCAGTCGCCGGGGTTCGTCGGGCACGCGGTGCCGGACAGCGTCCAGGGGAGTTCGTCGGTGGCCTGGCCGACGTACGCGCAACTCGCCTCGTCGAGCGCCGCGACGTAGCCCACGGAGCTTGGCGCGGCCATCGTGCCGGTGACCATGTACGCGCCGGGGAAGCACACGCAGTCGCAAGGCACCATCGAGCACGACCACGCGCCCGACCACTGCACCGTCACCGACGCCGGCGTCCCGCAGGGGTTCCCGCAGCAGCAGTCGACGCCCGCGGACTCCTCGAGGATCTTCCTCCCGGTCCGCGCCACGGCGCGGACAAGGCGCAGCACGCGCTTGGCCATGTCACGCGCCTCCCGGACAGGCCTGGTCGTCCGCGACCTCGGTCAGCGCGATCAGCTTCCGGGTGACGGCGCCCGCATCGCTGACGCACTGCCAGATGAGGCAGGGGTCCCCGACCGCCGCGGCCTTCCAGTCGAAGTGGTCTGGGTCGAGCGGACGATTGACGGGCGCGCCGGTCACCGCGATGTCTGGGTCGTCGCAGGCGACCGCCGTGTAGGTCGCGTTCAGCGGGCCGGACACCGCCGTGATCGTGGCCGCGAGGACGCCGCTCGCGGGCGGCGTCGGAGGCCCAATCCAGACGAGCGCCCGCCTCACTCCGGTGCCCGACTCCTTCCAAAGGATCGCGGCCTGCCCGGCCTTCGCGCTCCGGAGGTGCGTGTCGCCGGCCCGCGCGGTCGCATGCCGGTGTGCCGCGTCGAGGACGTTCACCTTGGCCTGTGCCACCCCGCCCACGACCACCCGGCCGAAGCCCGAGGCCCGCACCGGCTCGGTGACGACGCCCAGCCAGCTCGAGGCGTCCGCGGCCGTCGCCGGCGAGCAGCCCACCGCGAGCCGCATCGCCCATTCGTCTTCGTTGTCCGAGGGCAGGATCGCCGGCGCCGCGAGCACCGCCACGCGGAAGCGGTCGATCGCCGTCGCCGTCGTGTTCCGGGCGAGGGCCACCACCGGCGTCGCCGCGAGAAGCGCCGGGCTCGGGCCGCCGAGCGACGGGCCCATCCCCTCGACGCGCATGGCGGCGAGCGCCATCGCGTTCCAGTCGCCCGCCCGCACGCGCAGGCGGTCGCCAGGCCTCGCCGAGGGGACCGTCACGGCCCGATCCCCAGGCCGGCGAAGCTCGCGCTCGCGTAGACCTCCTCGACGTACGCGAACGCCGGCTGGAGCACGATCCGGTTGGCGTCGACCGCCGGCTCGTACAGCACCCAGAGGTACTGCCAGCCGCCCTTCGCGATGCCTCCGATCGCCCCCACCTCGAGCCCCGTCGCGTTGTCGCTCGTCGCGAAGGAGAAGGTCACCTCCCAGACCCCGTCGCTCGCCCGCTTCCCGCCCCGCGCCCCCAGGAAGAGGACCTCGCCCGCCGCGTGGTCGCGGAAGGGCGCGTCGTTCACCTTCCCGGTGAGCGTCCGCAGCTGCCGGCGGTAGGCGGCCGTGACCACGGCGTCGGAGAGGTAGTGCGTCTCCGAGAACCGCGCCTCGGGGACGAGGATGTCGCAGCCGTCGACCCCCTCGGGCGTCACGCCGATCGCGCCGGCGAAGTCGGGCATGGTCGCGACGCCGCCCGGGGCGTAGCCGCCCACCGTCGCCCGCGACTGCGTGATGTGGCTCGTCGTCGTGCCGACCTCGAACGAGAAGCTGCTCTCGCCCGCCTCGGGCGGGGGAGGCGACGGGTCGCTCGCCCGGTAGGTCGAGGTGACCTCCCAGAGGCCGCTCGCCACGTCGATCGGCTCGACCCGGATCTTCCGGTTGCCGAGGCCGTCGTAGCTCGCCGGGAGCTGGGCCTGGGCCTCGACGCGCACCTCGACGTCGTCGTCTCCGGCGACGGCGAGGAAGCGCAGCTCGCGGCTCCCGCCCGATCCGGTCTCGTGCGTCCGGCTGCCCGCAAGTTCGTGGAAGACCACCGTCATCGTCTGCGCTCCCTCCCCGGGGTCACTCCTGGAACACGAGCCCGTTGTCGGCGGCCTTGTCGACGAGGCGGCGGAGGAGCCGCGCCGAGTCCTCCGACGACCTCGCGATCCGGTCGAGCGGCCCGCCCGGCCCCGACTGGAGGGCCTGGGTGGCCGCCGCGCTGAAGGTGCCGCGGGCCTCCGCCCGCCGCTCGGCCTGGCCGAGCCCGGCGAGGAGCTCGTCCACGTTCGGCGCCACGCGCCGCCCGGGCCCCGCCGCGTCTCCCCGGGCCCGGGCCGCCCGGGCCTCCTCGATCGCCTTCGCGAGCTCCCCCTGGGCGGCGGCGAGTTCCCGCGCGTTCTCCGCGAGCGCCTTGTCACGGGCGTCGCCGATCCTCGACTGGTCGCCGACGAGCCCTTCGCCGATCGCCTTGATGGCGGCCTCGCGCCGCGCGTCGGCGGCGTGCAGGCGGCCCTCGAGACGCTTGGCGATCGCCTCCTCGCCCGCCTGCCCCGCCCCATCGATGGCCGCCTGGCTCCGGGCCGAGTCGGCCTGCCGCGCCTTCTTCGCCGCCTCGACGTCGAGCGACGGGTCGACCATGCCCATCAGCTCGAGCAGCCGGTCGGCGAGCCAGCCGGTCACCGACTCGAAGGTCGACCGGACGGTGGACGCCAAGGCGTTCCAGATCCGCCCGACGAAGGCGATCGCCTCCGCGGCGGCGGTCTCGAAGGCGTGCCACACCTCGACGGCCCACACCTGGGCGCCGCCGAAGACCTCGCCCGTCGCCGTCAGGAACCACGCCTTGAATTCGCTCCAGCGGTCCTCGAGGAACCCGATGCCGCGGACCCACTCGGCGCGGATGCCGAGCCAGGCCACCCGGGCGGCGAGCGCGAGGTCCCCGGCCATGAGGGCGTCGCCGACCGCGCCGAGCACGTTCGTGGCACGGTCCCTGAGCTCGGCGAAACGCTCGCCGAGCCAGGCGACGGCGGTGCCGCCGGCGCCGGAGAAGTAGAGGACGGCGGCGGTCGCGCCCGCGGCGAGCGCGGCCACGACCCCGAGCGGCGAGGCCAGGACGAGGAGCGCGGCCTTCGCGAGGAGGACCGCCTTCACGGCGAAGCCGAACGCGGTCGCCATGCCGCCGATCGCGCTTCCGAGGAGGGCGATCCCGAGGCCGAGGCCGACGAGGGCCGCCCCCGCGAGGCCGACGCCGGCGACGACCTTGGCCACGGTGGCGACGAGGTCCTTGTTGGCGCGGATCCATCCGACGGCCCCGCCGACGAGCCTGGCGGCCTTCGCGGCGAGGTCGGTCACGGCGGGGGCGAGCGCCGCGCCCACCTGGAACGCCGCGGCCCTCGCGCTCCGGGCCAGGAGGTTGAGGGTGTCGTTCAGGAGGGCGGCGGCCTTCGCCTCGTCGCCCGTCACCGAGATGCCGAAGTCCCGCGCCTGCCGGCGCAGCGCGGCGATCCCCTTCGAGCCCTCGTCGAGGAGCGGGATGAGCTGGGCCCCGGCCTTCCCGAAGACGCCGATCGCCTTCGCGGCCTTCTCGGCCGGGTCGCCGATCGCCGCGATCCGGTCGGCCACGGCGGCGAGTTGCTCGTCGGGGGCGAGGCCCCGGAGCGCCGCGGCCGAGAGCCCGAGGTCGGCGAGCGAGCCGGCCGCGGACGCGCTGCCCTCGCCCGCGGCGACGACGGTCCGCTGCATGACCCGGAGGCCCTTCTCGAGGGCCTCGAGGTCGGTGCCCGACTGCTCCGCGGCGAATCCGAGCTCGCTGACCGCCTCGACCGACATGCCGGTCCGGAGCGAGGCCTTGTCGAGGGCGTCGCCGTAGTCGCTGAAGATGCGCACGCCCGCGACGAAGGGGGCGCTCGCCGCCGCGGCGACGCCGGCGAGCCCGAGGCCGATGTTCCGGATCGACGCGCCGAAGGCCTTGAGCCGGGCTTCGGCCGCGCGCAGGGCCTTCGTGAACCGGTCGTCGACGCCGAGCTCGACGTAGGCGCGGCCCGCGCGGATGCCAGACGGTGAGGACTTGGCCATGGTCAGGTTGCCTTCGCTATCCTGCGCGGACGATGCATGCGCTCTTCGACGAGCATCTGCGGTCGGTATGCGCGGGCTTCGAGCGGCTGGTCGGCCAGGAGCCACGAGCAGTCGCTTCGCTGGGCGCCGACGCGCTGGTGCCGGGCATCTACCTGCTTCGCGAGGACGGGCGGCCGATGTACGTTGGCCGGACGGACTGCGTGCGGGATCGCCTCAGGGGACACTGCTCCGGCAAGGTCGAGAAGTCGACTCTCGCGTTCCGAATGGCACGGGCCGAGACGGGGCGGGCCGCCACCTACCGGAAGGGGGAGTCGCGGAAGGCGCTGCTCCGGGACGAGGTGTTCGTGAGGTCGTTCGAGCGGCAGCTCGCGCGGGTCAAGGGAATGACGGTCCAGTTCGTGGAGGAGGAGGATCCCGTTCGGCAGGCGCTCCTTGAGATCTACGCCCACCTCGCATTGGGGACCCCCTGCAACGACTTCGAGAATCACTGAGCCCATCGCTCACCCCCTCGACACCGAGTGCCGGAGCTGCTCCGGGAGCTTCGCCCGCTCCCTGTCGAGCGCCGGACCCATGTAGGGCCGGGCCGCGACCTGGACCGTCCTCGACTCCCGCTTCCCGTTCCGCTTCCGCGTGACCGTCGCGGCGCCGCCGAACTCGAGCGTCTCGGGCGCGCCGCTGCCGCCGTTGAGCCTGGCCGGCCCCACGACCACGCTCCGGCTCGCAGGGTCGAACGCGAAGAAGAGGTGCTCGCGCAGGTGCCCGGTGTGCGACATCGGCGGCTCGCCGGGCTCGCTCTGCCGGACGACCATCTTCCGCGGCTCGCCCTTCCTCGTGCGGCCCCGCGCGAAGACCTTGGCGTCCTTGATCGACTTCCGGGCCGAGCGCATGACGATCGCGCCGCCCCGGGAGAGGGCCTTGCGCGTGGCCGCGTCGATCCGCGCGGCCACGAACGGGCGGTCGAAGAAGAGGCTCTTCGCCCGCGAGACGGACATCTGGAGCATGGCTACGCCTCCGCCTTCGCGAGCGCGTACTCGCGGCGGGCGACCTGGTCGCCGGCGATCGCCGCCTTGGCCTGCTTCCGCACGCCCTCGTCGGCCGCGATCCTGTCGATGCCGAAGCGCTCGGTGACCGCGATGACGCGCCGAGCGCCGTCGCGGGACTCGATCGCCTCGTCGCGCTCGCCCTCGAGCTCCGCCTGTCGCCGCCGTCCGCGGGCGGCGACCAGCGTGCCCGCCGAGCCCGCGCCGAGGATCGCGGCGAGCCCCGTGCCGAGGATCCCCGAGACCTGCGAGGCGAGGGCGCCCGCGCCCGGGACGCCGAGGCTCCCGAGCTGGCTGCCGACCGCCTTCACCCCCTCCGAGGTGCGGGCGATCGCCGCGCCGGTCGCCGCCGCGAAGTCGTCGAGCGTGGCCTCGTGCTCGGCGATCGCCCGGCGGGCCTTCGCCGAGGCGACCTCGAGCCTCACCTTCGCCTCGTCGTAGTCGGCCAGGACGCGGGCGATCGCCGCGGACTCGTTCGTCAGCCCCTCGAGCTGGGCGTCGACCTCGCGGATCGAGGCGAGGAGGATCGGCCTCGCCTCGCCCGGCGCGGTCGCCAGCTTCGCGGCGAGCTCGGCCTGCATCCGCTCGAGCACCTCGCGGCGCTGGGCGATCCGGTCCTCGGAGGCCTTCACCTTCGCGACCTCGCGATCGGCCTCCGCCCGCCGTTCGTCGAGCGACTCGACCTCCTCCTCGGCGGACCTCAGCTTCTCGGCAACGTCCCTGACCTCGGCCGAGGTGGGGGCCCCGACCATCGTCGCGACGCCGTCCCGGATGGCGTCGCACCCGGGGATCGCGAGGAGGGCGAGGAGGAGGAAGACGAGGGTGGTCCGCTGTCGCATGGGTGCCTCCCGGCAGGTGCCGTCTGGGTGGTGGTGTGGGGGGTCGGGGTCAGGTGCTCCGGCAGAAGACGTCCCGCAGGACGGTGATGTCCGCCGGCATCGGTGTCGTGTCGTCCCGGGCGTCGCGCCGGGCGAAGGGGTCGAAGTCACCCGGGGTGGCCGGCCCGCGGCGCCGCGGGTCTCGGTGGAGGTTCGCGAGGAGCGCCTCGAGCGAGGCGGTCCGCTGCCACTCGTCCCGCATGCGCCCCTCGGCCATGTGGTCGAGCTCGCGCAGCGTGAACGGGTGCGGGTCGACGCCGGCTATCCCGGCGAGGCGGAAGACGACGGACCAGCCGTCGCCGGCGCGAGGGCCCGGTCGATCGCCCGCTCGAGCTCCCCGCTCGCCAGGCGCTCCTCGACCGCCGTCCTCGCCCGGTCCGTCGCGGCCTCGATCGCCTGCACCACCCGCGAGAGCGCCGCCCGCTCGCGGGGGTTCGGGAAAAACGCGACGAGCTCCGAGACGAGGGCCCGGGCCGCGTGTTCGAGCGCGTCGCCCGCCATCGCCCGGCCGAAGTCCTCGTCGCTGACGCCCGCCTTCTCCGCCTCGGGCCTGCATGCGGCGTAGAGGACGTCGCAGAGGGTGACGGGGTCGCCGAACAGCCGCTCGAAGAGGCGTCCGTCCCGGAGGTCGAGGAGGTCGACCTTGGCGAGGTCGCGCACGCGCTTGAGCGCCGCGACGTTGAGGGCCACGGACCAGGCCCGGCCTGCGTTGTCGGTGAAGGTGCGCATCGGTCCTCCGGACTCGGTGGGAGAGGGGGAAGCGGGGAGGTCGGGGCTCGGCCGGCCCCGCGGGTCAGGCGACGGTCATCCAGCTCGGGGCGTTGCCGGAGTAGGACGGCTTCAGGGTCACGCTCACGGTGAGCGCCTCCTCGAGGGGCTCCTCGCGGGTGAAGCTCGTGACCATGCAGGTGGCGCGGAGCCCCTGGCTGCCGGAGGAGCCGAGGCCCGTGATGGCCCCGTCCATCGCGGCGACCTCGATGTTCGTGTTGTTGAGGTAGGCGTCCCGGATCGCGAGGAAGTCCGTGTCGCCGGTGTCCCACACCATCTGGAACTCGATCGACGCGTCCTTGAGGGTCGCGGCGGTCGCCTTCCAGCCGTTGTTGGCGCGGGTGGTCACGTCGGCCTCGCCCGCCTCGAGGTTCAGCGTCACGTCCTTGACGTTGCCGATCTCGTCCCACGTGGGCGAGGCGTAGGTGCCGGAGTTGCGGTAGAGCTTGGCGTGCAGGCCGAGGCGGATGGCCATGGGGGTGTCCTCAGGTCGTGTTGCCGATGACGGCGAGCACCGTCCCGGTCGAGTTGGCGGCGACCCAGACGGCGTTCAGGTCGACCCGGCTGAGCCGCGCCGCCACGTTCGGCGGCAGCGAGGCCCGGGTCGTCCCGCCGTCGGTCGAGACGTAAACGGTCCGCGTCGCGGTGTTGTTGACGAGCACGACGTCGGCCACGAGCCGCGACGCCGAGAGTCGCTGGTACGTGACCCCGACCGTGAGCTCGAAGGCGACGGGGTTCGCCATCACGCGCCTCCCTGCGGGACCACGCGGTAGGCCACGCGGAGGACGCCGGTGTATTGCCGCAGGCGGTTCCAGTGGTCGAGGTCGAGGACCGGGTCGGTCCGCATCGAGAGGTACGCCGCCTCGCCCTGCGGGGAGCCGTCCGCGACGAGCGGCAGCGTGCGCTGGAGGAGGGCGTCGCCGATCGCCTCGAGGTTCGCCGCGAGGGCCGAGACCTCCGCCTCGTCCTCGGCGGCCTTCTGGAGGGCGACGAGGACCTCGCAGTCGTGCTGGGCGCGGCGGCGGGAGAGGTTCGACGGCGTCTCGGCCGAGGGGATCGACCAGCAGGCGATGGCGCCCATGCCCTCGCGGTCGGCGAGCGGCATCCAGCGCATCCGGGCCTGCACGGGGATCGGGAGCGCCGCCTGGTTGATCGCGGTCGCGACCGCCTCGGCGACGAGTGCGATGCGGGGGAGCATGGTCAGGCCACCTCCGCCCGGGTCGAGCTGCCGCAGTGGACGCAGCGGTGGTGCTCGAGGTGCTCGATCCGCCGCGAGAGGTCGTCGATCAGGCGCTGCGAGTTCGCGGCGTTCGTCGTCGCGGCGATCTGCGTCTTGACGAGGTCGGCCACGATCGACTTCAGCTCGTCGACGCTCCGGGCCAGCGACACGAGCTGCTGGTCGCGGTGGCCGATGTGGACGAAGAGCCCGCCGACGCCGGCGATCAGGGTGAGGAGCTGCAGGTAGGCGAGGGTCTCGGTCATGCGGTCTCCGTCGGCGGCGGGTCGGAGTCGGTCGGGTCGCCGCCGGCCGCCGGGGGCGGCGGGACGGGGGCCGCCTCGGACCCGACGAGCCGGGTGTGGATGCGGTAGGCGGTCCGCTGGGCGTCGGCCCAGCGCCAGGGCGGCATGCCGCGGACCGGGGCCATCACCTCGAAGAGGTGGACGGTGGCCCCGACGGTCTCGCGGACCAGGTCGCCCCGCTCGGGCGCGGCCGGGAGGTCGGCGGTCGCGACGAGGAAGTCGCGCGACTCCGTCCGCTCCATGACGCCGCCCTCGCCGACCACCTCGAACTCGGTGCGCCCGACGGAGGCCTTCAGGGCGAGCGCGGTGGCTCCGGTCACGTAGCCGATGTCGCGGGAGAGGTGCGCCGTCCGCTGGGCGGCGAGCCAGGTCGCTCCGTCGGCGATGAGGTCGGGCATGGGGAGGGCGACCTCGTGGGGGTCACTGGGAGAGCCGGATGCGGACCGTCGCGTCGGCGTCGGCCGCGGCCTTCACGCACTTGCCGATGAGCTTGTTGCCGGTCGCGGTCGCGGTCGCCTGCTGGGCGCCGGTCGCCCAGTAGCAGAGGGTGCCGGCGGCGATCGCCGTGCTCGCGCCCGTCGCCTTCGGGAAGTCGAAGACGCCGGCGACGGAGAGCGCGCCGAGCCGGTTCGCGCCGATCGGGCGGTTGGCGACGCCGACGAGATCGCCTTGGACGACCACCATCCCGGCCGCCGTGTCGGTGCCGGGCGTGTAGTCGATCGTCTTTCCTTCGTGG
>JBGAKK010000095.1:0-16115 GCA_044224425.1 Phycisphaerales bacterium | reverse complement strand
CGCGAGACGATCGTCGAAGAGTGACCGCTGGCTGAAGCGTCCCCCTCCCTGACCCTGATCCTGATCCTGACCCAGACCCAGACCCCGACTCTCCCGAATCCCAGCGCCTCCGGCCGCGACCCGCGGCGGAGCCGCCCCCCGAGAACAGGCCCACGACCATGCCGACCTATGCGTACGAGGCGATGAACTCCTCCGGCAAGCCCCAGAAGGGCACCATCGAGGCGACCAACAGCGAGGACGCGATCAAGAAGATCCGGGCCCAGGGGTTCTTCCCCACGTCGGTCCGCGAGCAGAAGGTGAAGGGCGGCACCGGCGGGGCCGAAGGGGCGGCCGCACCGCGCGACGCCAAGAAGAAGAAGAAGAAGTCCCTGAACTTCTCGATCGGCGGGGTGAGCCTGAAGCGCATGACGCTCTTCACCCGCCAGCTCTCCACGCTGCAGGACGCAGGCCTGCCGCTCCTCCGCTCGCTGCAGATCCTCGAGACGCAGCAGCGCCCCGGCCTCCTCAAGAACGTGCTGGGCGGGGTCTGCGAGGACGTCGAGAGCGGCAGCACCCTCTCCGACGCCTTGGCCAAGCACCCCAAGGCCTTCGACCGACTCTACGTGAAGATGGTCAACGCCGGCGAGATCGGCGGCGTGCTCGACGTCATCCTGCAGCGCCTGGCCGACTTCATGGAGAAGGGCCAGCGGCTGCGCCGGCGGATCAAGGGCGCCCTCATCTATCCCGTGGTCGTCATCTCGATCGCCATCCTGATCGTGACCGGCATCATGTACTACGTGATCCCCAAGTTCCAGGAGATCTTCAACGACTTCGACGTGCAGCTCCCCAAGCTCACGATCTTCCTGGTCTCGGCCTCGAAGTGGGTGGCCGGCCAATCCAGCAAGGACCAGGCGGTGCCCGGCGCGATCTGGATCCTCTGCGCCCCGGTGCTCGTCTTCGTGGTCTACAAGCTGATACGCAAGACGCACTTCGGCAGGGCCTGGACCGACATCATCTTCGTCAAGGTGCCGGTCATCGGGCCGCTCATCAAGAAGACGGCCGTGGCCCGCTTCACCCGCACCCTCGGCACCCTCATCTCGGCCGGCGTGCCCATCCTCGAGGCCATCAACATCACCAAGGACACCTCGGGCAACTACGTGTTCGAGCGGGCCCTGGGCAAGGTGCACGACTCGATCCGGGAGGGCGACACCTTCGCCAACCCGCTCCGCGAGTCGAAGGTCTGCGACGCCCTGGTCGTCAACATGATCGACGTCGGCGAGGAGACCGGCGACCTCGACGTGATGCTCATGAAGGTGGCCGACAACTACGACGAAGAAGTGGACGTCGCGGTGGCCAGCCTCCTCTCGCTGCTCGAGCCGTTCATGGTCGTCATCCTCGGCGGCATCGTCGGCACCATCGTGCTCGCCCTCTTCCTTCCGCTCGTGTCCATGATCGAAAGCGTGTCGCAGGCCAAGGTCTGACCGGCTCCGGCCACGCACCCCGAGGACCGTCCAACGATGCCCTCCACCCCGCACCCAACCCTAGCGCGACGGCTCGCACCGCGCGGCTTCACCATCGTGGAGCTGCTCGTGGTGGTGGCGATCATCGTGATGCTCCTCGGGGTCCTCCTGGTGGCCCTCAACGTCGCCGCCCGGCGGGCCCAGGCCGCCAACTCGCAGGTCTTCCTGTCGAGCATCAGCCAGGCCATCACCCGCTTCGAAGCCGACATCGGATACCTGCCGCCCGTGCTGGGGCGGGCCTCGGCCAACCCCTCGTCCGGCGTCGGCCTCGGCCGCGACCTCTTGATGCCGCCGGCCTGGACCGTGAACTCGGGCAGCGGCCAGCCTGACGCGACCTCGATCGCCGCCCTCCAGGATTGGTACTCCTACACCTCGCTGCCTGAGTACCTCCTCGGCTACGGCGACCGCTTCGCCGACGGGTACGGAGCGATGGGCACGCTGCCTCCCTCGCCGGCCAACTCGCCGGGGGCGAAGGAGATCCCCTTGCTCGGGATCCGGAGCCCGGGGACCGACGGCGTGTGGGGAGCCTTGGTCAACCCGGCCAACTTCCCGACCGCCCAAGGGCGATTCGTCGGGCGCAACAACACGGGGCTGCCCTTTGCGAGCGCCTCCGCCGGGAACGGCGTGGCCATCCAGGGCAAGGTCTACGGGCCCTACATCGACCTCAAGGACGACAGCATGCTCGGGGCCATCAACGGCGTCGACTCCCAGGGCGAGCCGATCATCGTCCGGGCCGGCGAGGTGCCGAACTTCGACGCCTTGCCCAAGGTCTTCCTCGACTACTGGGGCAACCCCATCCAGTACTACCGGAAGCCCTACGCCTTCGCCGACCTCAAGGGCCCCGATCCGACGCCGAGCACCTCGCCCGGCGTGCGACCGGCGACTCGCGACCTCGGCGACATCTTCGCCCTCCGTCCGGCCGAGTACCGGCCCGGCGAGGAAGCGGTCGGCGTGGCCGATGCCGACGGCGACAACAGCACGCTGACCCGGCTGAAGGCCGGCCGCTGGGCGCTCCTCTCGCGGGGCGGCGACAAGGGCTGGGACAAGACCCGTCGGCGCGACGTCAACGGGCTGAACCGCGACAACCTCGTGGAGGTGGGCCAATGACCCCGATGACTCCGCTCGCCATCCGCATGCGCCGCCGCTCGGCGCTGCTCCGGGCCCGGCGCGGCTTCAGCCTCGTCGAACTGACCATCGTGATCGGCGTGATCATCATCCTCGTCTCCCTCGTGCTCGCGGTCTCCACGATCGTGATCGCGAAGAACGAGGAGCGCTCCACCGCCTCGACCCTCGCCATCCTCGATGCCGCGGTCAAGGAGTGGGAGCGGCAAGTCGACCACCGGGTCACCTTCCCGCAGAGCCTCGCTGAGAGCAATGCGACCGGCACCACGTGGGACATCCCGTGGGATCCCGCCCTCAACACCATCTCCGGCTCCGCCGAGAGCTCGCTGCCGGCGATCTACAAGACCACCCAGAGCGGCGAGCCCAACTTCCTCGAGTTCCAGCGGTTCGTCTGGCTGGTCGAACTGATCACCCAGCAACCCGACTGCCGCGAGATGCTGGCCAAGATCCCCGAGGACTCCTTCCACCGGATCCGCGTCCCGAGCGGCTCGACCTACGTCTACTACAACCTGAAGGAGATCACCGACGCCTGGGGCACGCCGCTCCTCGCCGTCTTCCCGGGTCGTGACTGGACGAGCTCGGACGCCGCCAACCTCCAGGACCTGGACGGCACCATCAAGACCCCGCTCGAGCAGTCGCTCGGGCTCTCTTGCCGCAACAAGCAAGTCCTCTTCGTCAGCGCCGGCGCCGACCAGAAGTTCCTGAACGCCTCGGCCACCACCGAGGACGAGCGGGCCGACAACATCTACTCCTACGGCCAGCAGGAGGGCACGCAGTGAGCCTTGCCCGCGCCAACCTTGCTCGGCGTCGCGGCTTCACCCTGGCCGAGCTCCTCGTAGTCATGGGGATCCTCGCCGTGCTGGGTGTCCTCACCGCCGTCACCGTGCAGCGGATCAGCCGCGACTCCCGCGTGGCCAGCGCCACCAACACGGTCACCTCGACCCTGGGTGCCGCCCGGGCCCTCGCCATCCGCGACAACGCGGTGGTGCTGGTCGCCTTCCGCCCGATCTGGGACATCAACAACCGCCAGAAGCCGCAGCAGACCGAGATGGTGATCGCCAAGTGGAGCGGGGAGAGCGCCATCTTCAACACCTATCCCGACGGCTCGAAGGACATCGCCGATCGCTTCGTCCCGGCCGACGGTTTCCAGGCCGTGCGGCTCCCGGTCGGCGTCAAGGTGGCCGGGCCGCTCTACGAGTTCGGTTCCGACGGCGTCTGGGTCACCCAGGGCGAGATGCCGCAGATCATGCAGGGCTGCAAGGAATCGATCGAGTACAGCCGGATGATCGCGATCATGTTCGCTCCCGACGGCTCGCTCGTCACCCGCAACCCGAACGCGAGCTCCGGCGACACCAAGAGCTTCGTCGACTTCAACAAGTCCGACCTCACGCCGGGCGACTTCGATCCGCAGGACGTCACCGCCGGGAGCTGCGCCACATCGACCTTCGACAAGTACTGGAAGCAGGACGACGTCAACGACGAGTGCAACCTGACCATCGTCCCGTACC
This sequence comes from Phycisphaerales bacterium, assembly GCA_044224425.1. Classification (GTDB taxonomy): domain Bacteria; phylum Planctomycetota; class Phycisphaerae; order Phycisphaerales; family SM1A02; genus JAEUIT01. The sequence goes on along the minus strand of JBGAKK010000095.1, from coordinate 11,986 downwards.
TCGCGGTCTTCGACGATCGCGCGGCTCGGGAGCGAAAGTCGCTCGACTGGTCGGTGCCCGGGAACCAGCTCGGCGAACTGGTCGGGCCGAACGGCTACATCACGACCTTCTCCGACCGCATCCACTTCAACCGCTACACCGGCGTCGCCGAGGTGCAGGGGGCTTCGCAATGATCCGCCGTTCCGTGGGCATCCCCGCCGCCCGCCGAGGCTTCTCGCTGGTCGAGGTGCTCTTGGCCGTCTTCATCCTCGGCATCGGGGTGATCTCGATCGCCGCGATCTTCCCCGCCGGCATCACCCTGCAGCGGCAGTCGAACGACGACGTGATGGGGCCGCAGGTCGCCCAACAGGCCATGGCCGTCCTCCGTTCGAAGCTGACTCAGGAGGACTTCGGCTCCTTCTCCGACTTCAACGCCACCGCCTTCCCGCCCTTCACGCTGGGGAGCACGCTGCCGGGCGGCGGCCCGTTCGTGACGGTGCAGGGCGATTGGCCCTGGATGCGCCCTGGCTTCGTCTTCGACGACACCTCGACCACCGGCGTCGACGAGGGGGCGCTCGACATCTTCAGCCAGCAGTTCACCCGCAAGTCGAACGGCATGCCGCCCTTCACCAGCCTGAACCTGGCCACCGAGATCCCGGGCGGCTGGCCGAGCAGCGGCACGCAGTCCCTGTGGGGCATCCCGTACAACCCGGCCAAGTACGCCATCCTGCCGAACACACCGCCGCAGGGGAACCTCCCCAAGTGGCAGCGGGCCTACCCCGAGCCGAGCGTCCTCGTCACCCAGCGCGAGCGCTACTGGCCGATGGGTTCGAACCTCGCCGGCAGCGTGACCCAGCGCCCGCAGTACGTCTGGGAGTGCATGTTCCGCCGCTTCAACGGCCGGGTGCAGGTGGCGATCTTCGTCTACCGGGTCGGCTACCCGGGCGGGCAGCCGCGGTTCTACACCGTGGCCCCGAGCGATCCGTCGCTCAACGCCCCCGACTGCCTCTCCTTCCCCACGCTGTCCCCGCTGCCCAAGGCCCTCTTCCTTCCGACGAGCGGCACCAGCATGTGGGTGCGGCCGGCGACGGGCGATCCCACCATCATCCCCGGCACCGCCTCGCCGGCCGCCGTCGACCTGACCGTGCCGCGCCAGATGTGGCAAGCCCCGGGGCAGTGGATCCTCGACCAGAACGGGAATGTCCACCGCGTGCTGGCCGGTCGCCGCGTCTCGAACGACGGCTCGGTGCGCTTCGCCCGCCCGATCCCCTCCATGCCGCCGGCCCAGGTCTTCGGCTGGCAGCTCGGCATGTCGAACGCCGACGCCAACGCGGTGACCAACGCCGTCTTGCAGGCCTGGTATCTCCCGCTCCGCGACGCCAATGGCGTCGTGCTCACGCCGGTCTACGTCTCGGTGGAGGAACTGTGATGCATCGCCTCCCGCCCGCCACCCGTCGCCCCGGCCAGCGCCGCGGCTTCACCCTCACCGAGCTCCTGGTCGCGGTGGCGGTCCTTCTCGTGGTGATCATCGCCACGGCCCGCATCTTCGGCACGGTGACCAAGGTGACCGGTGCGGGACAGGCCAACGCCGACCTCCTGCAGACCGCCCAGACCATCGAGCGGCAGATCCGGGCCGACCTCGCCAACCTGTCGCGCGACGGCTTCATGCTCATTGAGAGCGTGGAAGTCCCCAACAACGTGAACGGCGCCGCCAGCCCGCTCCTCAACTCGGCCCTCGCCACTACGGCGACCTTGCGGTGCGATCGCCTCGTCTTCTTCGTCGAGGGCCAGTTCTCGAGCACGCAGTTCGCCGGCAGCCAAGCCAAGCACACCTCGGGCGGCGACACCTTCTATCCGAACAAGCAGGCCACCGCGGCCCGCATCTACTACGGCCACGGCGTCCAGCTCAAGAACGCCGACCCGCTGACCGACGCCTTCCTGCCGCTCTCGAACAACCAGCCGCTCTTGCCCTGGACCTTCGATTCGCCGGCCGACGGCCCCGACCTCTCGATCCGCAACTGGAACACCGGGGCCTACATCAAGGACATCAACGCCTCCCAGCCCGGGGCCCGCGAGTGGATCCTGGCCCGCCAGCCGATCCTCCTCGCCGACGATGGCGTCAACGGATTCCTCCTCTTCAACAGCACGCAGACCGATCCCAAGAACTCGACCGTCGCCATCTGGTTCGATCCGGTGCAGACGCCGGGGGCGAACTTCGATCCCGGTCCGCTCTCCTCGCGGGTCGACATCGCGGGGAGCACGCTCGACAAGATCCGCCAGACCATCACCAACTTCGGGACCAACAACGCGACGCAGCAGCGGACCCAGATCCTGCGGGCCCTCAACAACGGCGCCACCCCCAACACCCTCCGCTTCCCGCGGGCCGAGAAGGTCGCCCCGAGCATGGACCGCATGGACCAGATGCTCACCAACCCGACCCTCGCGGCGAACTGCTCCTCGTTCATCGTGGAGTGGACCTGGGCCGACCGCACTGGCCTGGTGAAGGACAACAGCACCGGCATCGCGGTCGATCCCTCGCCGGCCAACCCGGGCTCGGGAGACGAGTGGGTCGGGGTGGTGATGAACGGAACCAGCGAGCAGCCATGGTTCGGTCTGCCCGACGCGTCGCGCGGCGTGTATTCGCTCAGCCAGTCGTTCTTCTACAACGGCAATTGCAGCACCTGGGGCTACTTCGGCCTCCCGATCTACCCGGTGAACGTCGAAGGGTCGCTCACCTCGGGCGGGCCGCTCAACAACCTGCCGGTCTCCTTCGTGAACGGCCAGGGCAGCACCAAGGTCTACCGGGCCTCCTTCGGCCTGAACCAGACCCGGGCCTACGACTACGACCCGTCGACCAACCAAGCGACGGTCTTCCCCAACCTCAACTACACGCCGTGGCCGACAGCGCTCCGGTTCACCATCACCCTGCACGACCCCCAGCAGCGTTTCACTGAGGGCCGGACCTTCCAGTTCGTGGTGGAGCTCCCGCGCCGCTAACGGCGCGACAGAAAGAGGCCAGCATCATGACAGCCCGACGGCCAGCCATGACCTCTCGACGGTTCGCACGTGCCACCCGGCCCGCGCGGCGTGGCAACACGCTCGTCCTCGTGACGGCGATCCTCGTCCTCCTCGTCATCATCGCCACCGCGTTCATCTCGCGGACGCAGGCGGGGCGGCAGGTCTCGGCGGCCCAGCAGGCGGCCGCCGGTCGCGACGACCGGGCCAGCGCCATCGCCGAGGACCTCGCCGGCATGCTCGGCGACGCCCTCTTCCCGCAGCCGGTCGATCCCAACGCGATCGCCGGCGGGCTCGGCGCGGGCTATCGCCAGGACCCGAACGACCCGACCATCCGCACCGTGGTCACCTCGTGGCCGCGCTTGGCCACGCCAGCGAACGCTCGTGTCTTCCAGGTGGACCGCAACTTCAGCGATCCGCGGTACCCCGACTTCGCCTACAACGCCCCGGCCTACGCCACCATCCCTTGGACCAACTGGCCGGACTTTCTGAGCGATCTCTTCCCGGCCGGCCCCGGCCAGCCGACCGGCGCCTTCACCACGTCGGGCGGCGGCCCGATCGGCGACGCCAACCCCTACGGCAACCCCGGCTTCAACGACAACCGCTGGCTGCGCTCCACCGAGCCGGTCCGCGTCGACACCAACGGCGACGGCATCCCCGACACCTTCACCCACTGGGCCCACCTCTCGTGGATCGCGACCGCTAACAACGGCTATCGCGTGGTGAAGGACATCTCCGACATCGCGGGCACCGCCCTCGTCAACATGAACGAGGCGAACTTCACGCAGCCGTGGGCCGTGGGTTTGCCCTACGAGCAGTGGCTCCCCAACGTGCCGCCCGCCGGCATCGCCAACGCCGGCCAGTTCATCTCCCTGCGCGACGCGTGGTTCGGGGCCCTCAACGGCGGCAACAGCTACATCACCAACTACCAGACCGGGGCGGCCCTCCCCAACTTCTTCCGGCTCGCCGACCTCAAGGCCAGCGCTTCCGATCCGCCCAACCCGGCCGACGAATTCCGGTTCGGCACCCTCCGCAACGTCATCTCGCGCACCCTCGCCGACACCGACGGCGACGGCTTCACCGACGCCTTCTGGTTCCTGGCCCCGACCCCGATCGATCGCTCGATCCGGACCCTCGTGGCAGTCTCGGTGGTCGACAACTCGGGCCTGGTGAACGCCAACGTCGCGACCCGCTTCAATCCCCACAACTCGATCGGCGCCACCCCGGCCGACATTGCCCAGATCGGCAACCCGGTCACCACCGGCGAGCAGGTCGGCTTCCTCGACTACCCGGGCAACAGCGCGTTCCAGACGGGCTTGGCCGATCCGACCATGTGGACCGCGACCGACGGCTATCCGCCGGTCTCGGTCGGCTACACCCGGAACCGCTTCGGCGACGGGACCATGGACAGCCTCACCTACCTCCAGCAGGTCGGGATGAAGGATGCCAGCGGGAACGTCAACCCGAACATGGCCGACACCAGCTACCCGGCCAAGGAGCAGGCCGACTTCTACTCGGCCGCCGAGCGCATGCTCTTCTTCAAGAGCATGGGCCTTCGCCTCGAGGAGCCGAACTACGCCCTGACCCCGTTCTCGGTGGGCGACGAACTCGAGTTGCGGGCCTACCACGGCTCGAACAACCCGTGGGTCCTCTCCCGCTTCGAGCGCTCCCTCAACACGCAGTTCAACGCCAACGCCTTCCTCCGCTCGAGCCCCGACCGCGAGGAGAACAGCGAGTACCTCGATCGCCTCACCGCCCGCCAGCTCCTCCTCGACAACCGTCGCAAGCTGACCCTCTTCAACGGCGTGCGGAACGATCGCCTGCCCCCGTGGCTCTGGCCGAGCCCGTATCCCGATCCCTCGATCGACTACAACCGCGACGGCCAGGTCTCCGACACCGACGGCAATCCGGCGACTCTCGAGAATCCCGCCGCGGCGGCCGCCGACTACGCCGCCTTCCAGCGGCAGACGCTCCGCTTCGACCTGCGGCGGGCGATGGACGACCCGCTGGCGGGCTCAAGCGCCGTCCTGCCGGCCGGCACCGTCGAAGAGAACCGCCGCAACTGGCGCGTCGACCTGCAGCAACTCCTCGAGCGGACCCTGTCCCGCTCCTGGACCCTCGCCGCCGGCGGCACCCACTACGAGAGTTACCTCGGTTCCCCGACCAACCAGAGCGCCCAGTACCAGCGGGCCCAGTACGACAAGACCCGCCAGATGGCGGCGTCGATGACCGCGAACATCGACCAGTACCGCGACCGTCCGACCGTCCTCGGCACGGCGCCGAACATCATCGTGCAGGACCCGCCGCTGCACCCGGCGCTCGGCGTGCAGGACCCGATCAAGAACGACTGGCGCTACATCGGCCAGGAGAAGCAGCCCTTCATCGTCGAGGCCTTCTTCGCCCTCGTCTATCCGAAGAGCAACACCAACCTGCCGCCGTCGGTGCCCGGCCAGACCAACCCGTACCAGATTCCGCTCGTCTTCCAGGGCGGCGGCGAGCACTTCGTCGACAGCTCGACCAAGCCGTCGGTGGTGGTCGCGGTGCAGATCGCGAATCCCTACGACACGCCGATCAACCTGGCCGACTTCCGGCTCCGCTTCTACGGGAAGAGCTACGCCTTCGCGACCGGCACCTACGGTCCGACGGTGGTCCTCGGCCCGGCCACCGATCGCGGCCCGACCACGGCGATCGTCTACGCCATCAAGGACGCTCCGGGCGGCGACACCCCGCCGGCCACCTTCCCCTTCGTCGGGACCTGGCTCGACTTCATGGACATCGAGGCGACCGAGCTCTACAACCCGGCCGCCGACCTGAACGCCCAGACCAAGGTGTTCGATGCCTCCTCGTCGTGGCTCGGCTCGGTGACCGTCAACTCGCCGGCGGTCGACCCCAACAACTCGCTCAATGACGAGAACGCCGACTCGATCGAACTGCTGCGGGTCATCGGTCCGCAAGCCGGCCCCGGCGCCGGGCAGCCCTCGACCGTGGTCGTCGACCGCTTCGACAACCGCGTGAGCGGCCCCAAGCTCAAGTTCGCCGAGGCGATGTCCCGCCTCTTCACCGATCCGCAGTACTACCCGCCGCACCAGGGCTACGAGTACGACCCGGCCAACCCGCCGGACCGGAACTGGATGAACGGCCTGCGCATCGGTTCCGACGACTACTTCGTCGCCTGGATCCGGGCCTCGCGGCCGTGGCGATGGGACGTCTGGGGCATCGGCCTCCAGAACGGCGACGGCGTCATCACCCCCGACGAGATCAACCCGCGCTATGTCTTCTCGATGGGCTCGAAGCCGACCCTTCCGACCAACACGCAGTCGGGCAGCGTCTCGGGCGCCGACCAGAACTTCAAGGGCGACCGCTACAAGTTCGACCAGGACGCGGACGGCACCAACCTCTGGATCACCTACACCTACCGCAACCTGCTGGGCCAGGAGCGGCGCGGCAAGCCGACCTTCTTCACCAACGCCGTCCGCCAGGATCCGGGCTCGCAGAACAACGTCTACGGCCTCGGCTTCCCCTATCCGGACGCCAACGGCGTGTTCCCGGCCAACGTGGTGGTCGGCGACAAGGGCCTGCAGGTCGACGACTGGGTCGACGTGAACAAGTTCACGGCGATGCGCAGCCCGTTCCAACTCCTCGAGAAGGGTTCCGACTTCGACCAGGTCGGCGAACTCCTCAACGTCCTCTGCTGGGGACCGGTGATCGACATCAGCACCGGCTTCGCCACTCCGAAGACGGAGAAGACCCTGAGCGAGATCCTGCTCCAGGAGGACGACAACACCGACCAGCCCGCCGGCCGCGGCATCTACGTGAACCGCCTCCGCATCACGCCGTGGCGGGACTCGACCACCGACGGCAGCGCCCCGACCGACGGCCCGACCACCGTGCTCGGCTCGCCGCCCAATGCCCCGTACGTGCCGGCGCTCCCCGCCGGGGCCGCGATCTTCGACGCCTTGGTCTGCGACGACCGCGGGGCGGCGAAGCTCGACCTCGACCTGGTCGGCCAGCCCGGCTACGGCACGATCGAGCCTGACGAACTGCTCGCCGCGGAGCGGCGTCGTCCGCGGAACGCGGCCAGCTACATGGGCACGATCACGCCCGGCCTCCTCAACATCAACACCGCGATGTGGGAGACCATGCGGACCCTGCCCAACATGACGCGGCTCGTGAACAACGACGCCGACTTCGCCGCCGGAAGCGGCACCGGACTCGTCGACCAGTTGCTCATCAACCCGGTCAACAACCCGTTCAGCCGCATCATCGACAGCCTGCTCCTCTATCGCGACCGGGTGACGCGGCAGCTCTCGGGCGCCGTCCTGCCTGGCGTTCCCAACCCGAACCTGATCCCGGCCTACGTCGACCGCGGCCTCGCCCAGAACGCGATCCCCGGCACGAACGGCTTCATGGGACCGATCACCGCCGGCGGCACCACCACCCAGCCCCTCCGCGGGGCCCGGGGCGTCGAGTCGATCGGCGAGCTGCTCCTCCTCCAGCGGTATCTCGACGACCCGTCGCTCGACCTCTGGAACGTCGAACGCAGCTTCAGCATCGAGTTCGACGGCATGGATCCCTACCGGACCAGCGAGGCCAACCCGGGGGCGAGCGGCATCGCCTACGCCAACCAGATCGCCAACCGGCTCTCGGTCGACGTCACCCAGGGTCGCAACACGGCGAGCCCGGACCAGACCGTGCCGCCGCCGATGATGATCCCCGACCGGGTGGGCGGCGACGCCGAGGACCGCAACATCCTCTTCTCCGGCCTCTCCAACCTGATCACCACCCGGAGCGATGTCTTCACCGTCTACTTCCGCGTCCGCTCGGTCCGCCAGGACCCGGTGACCGGCAAGTGGGACGGCACGCGTCCGGAGATGATCGTCGACGACAGCCGCTACGTGATGATCGTCGACCGCAGCAACGTGAACACCCCAGGCGACCGCCCGAAGGTGCTCGCGGTGCGCAAGCTCCCGAACTGACGTCGCGACCTTCCGAACCGGGAAGGGACGTCACCTGTTTGCCAACCTCGGCCCGTGCCTCGTCACGCTCATCCGGACAGGCACGGGCCTTTTTTTCGTTCCTTGGGGATAGGCGAAGAGGGCTCGGTATACTCCGCCCCGTGCCTCCCGCCTCGATCGGACCATACGTCGTCCAGCGCGAACTCGGCCGGGGAGGCATGGGCGAGGTGTACCTTGCCCACGACCCGCGGCTCGACCGGCAGGTCGCCATCAAGGCCCTGCCGGTGCACCTCGCCCAGGACGCCGATCGGCTGGCCCGCTTCCAGCGCGAGGCCCGGCTCCTCGCCTCGCTCAACCATCCTGGCATCGGGGCCATCTACGGGCTCGAGGAGTCGGCGGGCCACCAATACCTGATCCTCGAGTTCATCGACGGTCAGACGCTCGCCGATCGGCTGGCCAAGGGGCCAATCGCCATCGACGACAGCCTGCAGATCGCCCGGCAGATCGCCGAGGCCCTCGAGGTCGCCCACGACAAGGCGATCATCCACCGCGACCTCAAGCCGGGCAACGTGATGGTGACCTCGGACGGGGTGGTGAAGGTCCTCGACTTCGGCTTGGCCCGGACCGCCGACGGCTCGCCCTCCTCGAGCCATGCGGTCTTGATGGCGGCCTCGCCGACCCTGACCTCGCCTGTCCAGCAATCACCGACCGTCCCGGGCGTAGTGATGGGAACAGCGGGGTACATGTCGCCGGAGCAAGCCCGCGGCAAAGCGGTCGACAAGCGCTCCGACATCTTCAGCTTCGGCTGCGTGCTGTACGAGATGATCACCGGGGCCACGCCCTTCCCCGGCGAGACGCCCACCGATTCGATCGGAGCGATCCTCCACCGCGAGCCGAATTGGGCGCTCCTTCCGCCCTCGACGCCGCCGCGGGTGCGCGACCTGCTCGCCCGTTGCCTGGCCAAGGACCGGCGGCATCGCCTGCACGACATCGCCGATGCCCGCATCGAGCTCGAGCAAGCGATCAGCGGGCATGAATGGTCCGTCCAAGCCGCGACGCCGACGACGGGCTCGAGGCCCCGCAGCGTGGCCCTCGCCGCGCTGGGCGGGGCGATCCTCCTGGTCACCGGGTGGCTCGCCGGCCGCCTCCTCGATCGTCCCGCACCGCCCCTTGCGACCCATGCCTTCCACTTGTCGGCCGACGTTCCCGCGGAGCCCCGGTTCTCGAGCCTCGCTGGGATCGCCTCCGACGCTCGGTACGTCGTGTATACGGCGTGGACGCAGCTCGACCCGGACAGCCAGAAGCCCGGCGGCGTGGCGATGGTGCGCCGGCTCGATCGGGACGAGACCAAGCCGATCGATGGCACCGAGGGCGCGGTGAGCGCGGCCCTCTCGCCCGACGGTCGCTGGCTGGCCTTTGTCGCCGCCAAGGACCGGGCCCGCACCAAGCAGAGCCTCAAGAAGGTCGCCCTCGAGGACGGTCGGGCGGCGGGCGTGCCCGAACCGGTGTGCGACCTGCCGACGGGCGACGTGACGGGCCTCTGCTGGTCGTCGGACCGGGAGATCGTCGTCGCCCTCGGCTGGCGGCACACGATCTTGGCCGTCTCCGCGGGGGGCGGCGAGCCTCGCGTCGTCCTCGAGGACGATCAGTCGAAGGAGTTCGACATGTGGGGCGAGTTGCGGCCGCTCGTCCCCGGCAAGTCGATCCTGGGAAGCCGCTGGGCGTTGGTGGGGGAGTCGATCCGGGAGCGGACCGAGGTCGTCGACCTGGCCACGGGCAAGCGGACGCCGCTCCTGGCGAACGCCGGCGGGGCCCAACTGGTCGGCGGCGACTACGTGGTGGCCCGACGCAACCAGAACAGCCTGATCGCGGTGCGCCTCGACCTGGCCACCCTGCAGACGGTCGGCGACCCGGTGACGGTCTGGAGCGGCAACTTCCGCGATGCGTTCTTCGTTTCGGCGAGCGGGGCGTTGGTGCTGGCTCGGGATGCCGGCGGTGCCGCCCAGCGGCGTTTGATGTGGCTCGACGAACACGGCGCTCTGCAGCCGGTCGGCGCCCCGCCACGAGCCTATGGCCGCATCGCCGTCTCACCGGATGGCGGGCGGGTCGCGGTGACTCTGGACCCCGCCGATCTCTCCGAGCTGCCGACCGACATCTGGATCTACGACCTCACCCGGCGCACCTTCAGCCGGCTCACCTCCCCGGCGCCGACGCTGGCAGCGATCTGGAGCGGCGACGGCAAGCAGATTGGCTACAACACGGTGGCCAAGGACACCTGGTCGCTGTGGGCGAGGAATGCGGACGGATCGGGTGAGCCGGCCAAGCTCTACGCAGGCTCGGGACCTGAGATGCTCCTCCTCCCCGTCGACTGGTCCCCGGACGGCACGTCGGTCGCGGCGGTCGAGGCGGACCTCTCGAAGGGAATCGGCAAGGTGCTCATCTTGGAGCGGGATGCGGGTTCCTCGACGTGGAACTCGACGCCGTACCTCGCCAACGCGGTGGGCGATGCGCCGCTGCGGTTCTCGCGGGACGGGAAGTGGGTGCGCTACCTGACCGACGAATCGGGGCGCCGCGAACTCTTCCTCGCGCCCTTCGCTGCCAACGGCGCGAACCGAGCGGCGGGCCAAGAGGGGCGCAAGCAGATCTCGACCGCCGGTGCCATCGACTGCGGCTGGTCCAGCCCGGACGGCAAGGAGATCCGCTACATCGACGCCGACTTGCAGGTGGTGAGCGTCCAGGTGGAGACCTCGCCGACCTTCACCGTCTCGCTGCCCAAGGTGGTCGGGAGCCTCAAGGAACTGGAAACCCATGACCGGAGCTTCGCCCCGGACGGCCGGCTGATGGTCGTCCTGGAAGGGGAAGGCGAGCGGATCTCGAAGGTCGACGTCGTCCTGGGATTCTTCGACCAGGTGCGAGCCAAGGTGGCGGCGGCGAAGTAGCCGCCGAGGCCCGTCTCAGCCCGATCCGACGATCGTGCTCCGCTTCCATTCGTCAAGCTTCTTGGCCGCAGCCAAGGCGCTCGAGGCGTTCTCGTGGTCGACGGCGAGGTAGATGAGGGTCGTGTTGCCGATCGTGATCCGGTCGCCGTCTTGGAGCGGCGTGTCGAGCACGATCTTCGTCCCGTTGATCACCACGCCGTGGGCGCTCCGGTAGTCGGCGGCGACGTGCTTGCCGAGGGCACGCTCGAAGCGGACTTGGAGGTGCTTGCGGGAGACCAGCGGATCGAGCACCTGAAAGGTGCAGGAATCGTCGCGCCCGATCGAGACCAGGGCTTGGCCCAGCGGAAAGTGCGTGCCTTCGGCGGGGCCTTGGATGACGACGAGGGAGGGCATGGGCGGGAGGCTAGCAGCATTCTGCATCGCTCACCAGACCGTATCGGCGACACCGCGAGAGCGCCCGAGCCGAGCCTTGATCTCGCCCGGCTTCGTGCTGCCGTGCGCCCGCGCCCCGCGGGCGGAGCGCGCCGTCCCGGGGTGGGCAAGTCCGAGGGAGGACCAGTCGGCGGCTAGTGCCCTTCGACGGGCCTCGCCCGGCCCGAGCTCGCTGCCGGGGTGTCAACGCCGCCTCCGTCGCCGTTCGGCGCGCCGACGAGGAGCCGCGCCTTCCGGAGCGCCGCGTCGAGGTTGTCGAACATGTTCTCGAGCCCGATCTCGGTGTCCATCCCGGCCCTCACCATCTCGAAGAGCGGGTGGGCGTGGACGCCGCCCAAGAGGAGCCGCGTGCCGTTCTTGATGCAGCGGCCATGGAACTCGCGCAGGGCGTTGAGGCCCGTGGCGTCGATGTGCGGGACGTAGCGCATGCGGAGGATGATGACCTTGGGCGGCGTCTCGATCTGGTCGAGGGCGTTGCGGAGGTTGTTGGCCACGCCGAAGAAGAACGGTCCGTTGATCTCGTACACCTCGACGCCCGGAGGAACCCGCTTCTCGCGGACCGTGCCAGGGTCCTTCGGGTCGGGGGCGTCGGTCTCCTGGCCTTCCTCGAGCTCCTCGGTGAAGCCGGTCACGGTGGTGATCTGGGCCATGCGCCGCATGAAGAGG
>JBGAKK010000094.1:0-16293 GCA_044224425.1 Phycisphaerales bacterium | reverse complement strand
GCCTGGGCGGCGGGCGGTGGGGGCGGCGGCTCGTGACATTGATCGGTCTCCAAGATTCGGTTGAGGGGGAGGAACAACGAACACAGGGATAGAACGCGGCGGGAGGGCGAACCGGCGGGGGAACTCGGAATAATTCTTGGGGGCGGTTTACGGCGTAAACCGGCGGGAGGGGCGCGGCTAGTCGAGGCGGCGACGCATGGCGGCGGCCCACTCCTCGGCGGTCTCGGTGCGGGCGACGGGGGCGGCCTGGGCGATGATCGAGCGGATCGACTCGGGCGGGAGCTGGTCCGGGTCGACGCCCTCGGAGAGCACGGCCTCGCGGATGGCGGGGACGTGGCCGCGGAGCGAAAGGGCGGCCCGCATCGAGGCGGTCCGGCCGGCGTCGTCGCCGTCGAAGAGCAGGACGACGTCGCTGACCAGGCCGCGGAGAGAGTCGACGTGCTCGAGCGTGAGCGACGTGCCCGCGGTCGCGACGCACGCCTCGCCCGCGGCGTTGACCGCCAGGCAGTCGGAGTAGCCCTCGACGACGGCGACGCGGCCGGTCTCGAGCATCCGCGGCAGGGCGACGTCGAGCCCGAACAAGAAGCACCGCTTGGAGAAGATGCCCGAGTCCGAGGTATTCATCCACTTGGGGTTGAGGTTGTTGAACGAGCGACCGGCGAAGGCGACGGGCGTGCCGTCGGCGGCGCGGAACGGAAAGACCAGACGGCCCTTCATGGCGTGCCTGGGCGGAGCGGCGTAGAAGACGCCCGCCTCGATGAGAGCGTCGGCGACCTTGGTGTCGGCGGGGCCGTACTCGACCCGGTCGGCGTTGACGAGGCCGGCGCCGAAGCGGCGGAGCAGGTCGCCGGTGAAGCGGCGGGAGCGGAGGTACTCCACCGCGGCGACGTGCATGGCGAGGCTTTGTAGGCCCGCCTCGTAGGTCTCGGCGACGAGGTCGACGGCGTCGAGCAGGGCGGAGGGGGCGACCCGCCGGATGTCGAGGGTGGTTCGCTCCGTCTCCCTGAGGGCGTGGTCGGCGTTGCCGCGGTGGGCGGTCACCGCGGCGAACTGGAAGAACGCGACGGTGCGGGCGAGGGCGGCGAGGTTGTCGACCCGGCCGTGCTGGTCGAAGGTAAGCGGCAGCTCGAAGGCGAGCCGCTTGGAGCGGCGGCGGCGGAGCTCGCGGAGGGCCGAGGCGACCTTGCCGCGTGAGGCGAGGTCGACCGACTTGAGGGTGAGCGTCCCCTTGAGGTAGGCGACGAGCGAGTCGTCGTCGGGGCTGATGCACAGGATCGAGCAGAGGCGGTGGATGGCGTCGCGCTTGGAAGTGTCGAGCCTGGCGGCGAGCCAGTTGACGACGTCGCCGCCGTCGTTGCAGCGGAAGCAATGCCAGCGGGCGCCGTCGTCGTAGAGGGCGACGGTCTGCTTGGTGGTCGACTGCTCGTGACAGGCGGGGCAGGGAAGGCGGCCGGTGACCGAGTAGTCGAAGCCGAAGCGGGCGGCGACGTCGGGCACGCCGACGCGGGCCTTGACCAGGCTGGCGAGGTAGCGGAGCTGGTGGTCGGCGGCGTTGAAGTTGTCGGGCGCGGCGTTGCTCATGAGCGTGGGATGTTTGCGTTGGTGTCGACGATGCGGGCTGAGGCGGGGGCGGTGACGACGCGGACCCCGCACCCCTTCATGGCCCACTCGACGGCCCACTTCTTCGAGAAGCCGCCGGCGTCGCGCGCGCGAGGGGTTTACGGCGTAAACCGGACAAGAGGGCGGAATCGTCGATGGGGAGGATGGCCCCGGTCTCGAACCGCTCGAAGACGCGGAAACCATAATCGAGGGCGGTGCCCTTGCGGTCCTTGCAGGTGCCCAGGGTCATCTCCGAGACGTTCCGCATCTCGGGCGAGCGGAGGCCCCAGAGCACGACGTCGGCGGAACGCTCGGCCTCGCTGGTGGCGGAGAGGTCCCGCATGACGTAGTAGCCCCGCTTGAGCGCGGCCTCGTTGCCCTCGCGGGTGATCTGGTGCGGGAGCAGGACCCAGGCGCCGGCCTTGTCGGCGAACTGCATGGCGAGCTGCTTAGCTTCCATGATGACCGCGGCCATCCGCCCGGTGTTGTTGTCGGCGCGGCGGTTGGTCGAGAAGAGAGCCGAGTGGTCGATGCCGATGATGTCGACGGGGTGGCGGGCGCGGATCGACTCGGCGATCGAGCGGACCTCGTCGATGGTGGTGCCCGCGGGGACCTGAGAGATCGAGATCCGCCCCTGCCCGCTGGCGACCCAGTCGTGGACGGTCTTTTCGAGCACGGCCTCCTCGGCGGGGGTGAGCTCGCCGTCGAGGTAGCGGCGGGCGCTGATGCCGCCGGGGCTGAACTTGTGGGCGTGGCGGAGGATGAACAGGTCCTCGATCTCCTCCTTGGTCTGCTCGCCGACGAAGAGAGCCGAGCCGACCGACTGGGTGACGGCGGCGTGGTAGGCGAGCTGCACCATGAGCGTCGTCTTGCCGTCGCCGGTGAAGGCGCCCAGGACCCACATGCGGGAGCGGCGGCCGCCGCCGGTCGAGGCGTTGAGCCTGGGGTAGGGCGTCTCGATGTTGCCAGCCCCGGTCTCTTTGAGGGTGCGGTAGCGGGCGAGGGCGAGCGGGGCCGACTCCGAGAGTGTGATGGTGTCCGAGCCGCTGATCTCGGGGTTGACGCGGGCGGCGAGGCTGGAGAGCTCGCGGTGCAGGCCCTCGACCCGGCCCTGGCCGATGCGGTCGACGAGGCGGACCAGCCCGTCGCGGGCGCGGAGGTCGGTGGCCTGGAGTCGCATCTGGTCCTTGGCGTCGGCGAACTCGTGGTCGGTGACGCCCGGCCACGAGGCGACCGAGTCGAGCAGGGCGAGGGCGGCGGAGAGGACCGAGGCGTTGCGGAGGGTCCGCTCCTTGTCCTTGGGCACGGGGCGGAGCATCTCGCGGAGGCCCCGCTCGATGGCGTCGGCGGTGGCGTAGCGGAGGAAGCCGCGGGCGGCGGCCTGGCGGTGGTAGTTGCCGACGACGAGGAAGACGACGCGGCACTCGTGGGCGAGGAAGTCGCCCGGCTCGATCGAGCGGAGGTCGAGGAACCGCTCGGGCCGCTGCACCAGCGCGGCCACCAGCGTCTGCTCGGTGCGGGAAGAGTCTTCGGTGGCGTGGTTCATCGGACGGGACCCCCGAGGTTGCGGACGCGGCCGGAAGAGAAGGCCAAGGCGAACTCGGGGCCGTAGCGGCCCGAGGCGGCGGCGACGTCGTCGGCGGCGAGGAAGACGGTGGCGACGGTGCGGGAGGCTCTGCGGGTGAAGATGTCCATGCAGAGCTGGGGCACCATCTTGTTCTGGACCTGGACGTCGAGGTCGACGACGAGGGTGTCGAGCACCTCGAACTCACGGTAGAGGTTGGGCCGCTCCTCGGCGCTGAAGCGCGAGGCGATGCAGTTGTCGAGGCTGACGAAGCGGGCCGAGCGGCCGGCGTCGAGGGCGAGGCGGAGGGCGGCGGAGGCGATCGCGATCCGCCGCTCGTCGACGCGGTTGAGGCGGAACGACCCGAGGAAGGGCTGCTTGAGCGGTTGCGAGAACCCGGCGGCGAGGCGGGTGAGCCCGGCCTGGGCGACCAGCTCGCCGATCGGGGTGTCGAAGTGCATGGGCGAGACGCCCGCGGCCTGGTACTCCATGCCGCGGACGTAGTCGAGCACGCAGCGGCAGCGGACGATCGAGTCGCCACGGTAGACGTGCCGCGAGTTGCTGCACAGGCGGCAGTCGGGCGGCGGGGTGAGCGAGGGATTGGTCAAAGGGCGGTCTCCACGTCGTCGATCCGCTCGACGGCGGGAGAGTCGACCCCGGTAGAACGCCGACGATCCGACCCGATGAAGTAGGCGGCGTCGTGGCCGGTGTTCTCGAAGCTGCCGCGGACGAGGTAGATGTCGCCGGGCTGGAGGTCATCGACCGCGTCGTAGGTCGACGAGAACGCCAGGGCGCGGACCGAGCGGTTGGTGCGGCTGAGCAGGTCGAAGAACGCCATGTTCTTCCCGCGCTTGTCCTTGCGGTCGGTGCGGGCCGAGACGAAGTAGGCGCGGGGCATGTTCTGGACGGCGCGGTCCGAGCGGGTGTCGTCGCCGACGACGGCGCCCGAGCGGGTGAGGGCGTCGATCTTCCTGGCCCGGTCGCGGATGGTCCACGGGTTGACCCAGTGGGCGAAGCCCAGCGCCTTGATCTCGAAGGCCATGGCGGTCGCGTCGTCCTCGAGGTAGGGGAAGGTCTTGGCGGCGTCGTGGACGGCGAGCTGGGCGATCTGGCCCGAGCGGGAGGTATGGCGGCGGACGGGGATCTCGGCGAACCGCTCGACCAGACCGACGGCCCGGCAGCGGGTGAGCCAGCGGGAGAGGGCGCCGGCCTGGGCGACGGCGGCGAGCGTCTTGGAGTTGAAGACGGCGCGGTTACCCTCGCACCACTCGAGGAACTGGTAGACGGTCTTCCACGGGGCGGCCTTGTAGGCGGCGGCGGAGAGGTCGGCGGCCTTGTGCCCGACGCCCGAGACGAGCGAGAGCGGGGCGAGCAGGCGGCCGTCCTTGAGGTACTGCCAGCGGGAGGTTGAGAGTCCGACGACGGGGGCGACCAGCCCGACCCCGGAGGCCTCGGCCCGCCGCATGAACTGCTGGACCTTGCGGGCGCCGCCCTTCTTGTCGGCCTCGTTGGGGGTGGAATTGAGCCACCCGCAGTAGAACTCCTGGGGGAAGCGGGCCCTGAGCCACGCGGTGTAGTAGGCGAGCACGCCGTAGCTGACGGCGTGGGCCTTGTTGAACCCGTAGCCGGCGAAGAGCTCGACGATGGCGAAGATGTCGGCGGCCTGCTCGGCGGTCAGGCCGCGCTTCACCGACTCGGCGAGGAAGACGGCCTTGTACTTCTGGATCTTGTCGAGCTTCTTCTTGCTGATGGCCTTGATGACGTCGTAGGCCTCGCGGAGCGGGATGCCGCCCAGCTCGTGCAGGACCCGCATGATCTGCTCCTGGTAGACGAGCACGCCGTAGGTCTCGCGGGTGGCGGCGTCGAAGACCGGATGGACCTGGGGGATCGGCGCCTTGCCGACGGCGCGGAGGCGGAAGTCCTCGGCGAAGTCCATCGAGCCCGGGCGGTAGAGGGCGATCAGGGCGACGACGTCCCGGACCGAGCGGAGCAGCATGGTGGAGGCGAGGCGGGCGAGCGACTGGTCGGCCGAGCCGAACTGGTGCAGGCCGAAGCCGTCGCCCGAGGCGAGCTGCTCGAGCGTCTTGGGATCGGCGAAGTTGAAGCCGGGGGCGGCAAACTCGGCGAGGGCGTCGTAACCCTTGCGGGCCTTGACGTCGCGGACGATGCGGGAGAGCACCGCCAGGGTGTCGAGCCCGAGGAAGTCGAGCTTCATCAGGCCGGTCGGACCGATGTCCTGGGTGGCCTGGCCCTCGCCCCACGCCGAGATCAGGATCGGCTGCTTGGTCTTGGGGTGCAAGGTGCGGTCGATCGGGAGGTAGTTGACCAGGGCGTCGGGGGCGACGACGTAGCCGGCGGCGTGGAGGTTCCTGCCGCGGACCCGGCCCACCATCTCGAGGGCGGCGCGGACGGCGGGGGCGTTCTGGCGGAGCGTCTCGTGGAACTTCTCGTCGAGGTTCTTCTCGAGCGAGGCCATCCCCTCGGCGACGACGGCGGGCCGCTCGGGCACGGTGCAGTCGCCAAGGCGGTCCTCGAGCGTCTTGTCGGAGCGGGCGATCCGGTCGCACGACTTGGAGAGGGCGTTGACGAGAGACGAGGGAACCTCGTGGGCGCCGCAGACGTCGCGGATGGCGGACTTGAGGCCGAAGGTTGTGATGGCACAGATGCGGGCGACCCGCTCGCCGTCGGCCCCGCCGTACTTCTTTGTAAACCACTCGATGACCTCCTGGCGGCGGTCGTTGTCGATGTCCATGTCGAAGTCGGGGGCGTTGGGGCGGGAGGGGTCGACGAACCGCTCGAAGAGCAGGCCGAAGCGGACGGGGTCGACCGAGGTGATGCCCAGGCAGCGGGCGACCAGGCTGGCGCACCCCGAGCCGCGGACCCAGCACAGGATGCCCTCGCGCCGACAGAAGTCGGTGACGTCGGCGGTGACGAGGTAGAAGTCCGCCATATGGCAGGCCTCGATGACCTTGAGCTCGTGGCGGAACCGCTCGGCGTACAGGCGGACGGTCTTCTCGGGGAGGCGGCCGAAGAACTCCTTGAACCCCTCGACGGCGCGGGCGCGGAGCGTTGGCATCGGATCGGTGACGGGGCGGCCGGCGGCGTCGATGTAGCGCGGGGGCTTCAAGTCCGAGCCGGTGTAGATGTCGGCGTCGCACGAGGCGGCGACCTCGACGGTCTTGTCGCAGGCGGCGGCGAGCAGCCGCTTGTCGACGCGGTAGCCGAGCTTGTGGGCGATGGCGGCGACGTCGGAGGCGTCGGCGTAAAACAGGTGCTTGGCGTTGATCTTGAAGCCGGCCGGATCGGAGAGCTGGGTGCGACGCGATACGGCGATCATCTCCTGCTGGCGGTCGCTGTCGGCCTGGCAGGCGTAGTGGACGTCGAGGGCGACGACGAGGGGGATGCGGAGGTCCTTGGCGGCGCGGATCAGGCGGTCGTTGACGGCCTTCTGCTCGTCGAGCTCGTTGAAGTGCAGCTCGCAGAGGAAGCGGTCGCCCATCCTGTCGCGGAAGCGGCCCATCAGGGCGCGGAGCTCCTTGTCCTTACCGGTGCGGGCGTAGGTACCGAAGGCCGAGCCGATGCAGGCGGTGGTGACGACGAGCCCGCCAGAGTACTCGAGGATCTTGTCGTGGGTGGTGCGGGGGCGGTAGTAGTAGCCGTTGACCACCGAGTCGTGGTTGAGGCGGAGCAGGTTCTTCCAGCCATCGGGGGTCTGGGCGAGGGCGACGATATGGGCGTCGGTAAAGGTGGGGTCGAGCGTGCCCGCCTCGATGGCGGCCTGCTTGCCCTTGCCCTTGACGGTGTCGACGTCCTCGCCGCGGCGGTCGTTGGCGTAGAACTCGCAGCCGGCGATCGGCTTGACGCCCCGCTCCTTGCACGAGCGGAAGTGCTGGGGGACGCCGTAGAGGTTGCCGTGGTCGGTGATGGCGATGGCGGGGTGCTTGAGCCGCTGGGCGAGCTCGGCGTACTCGACCGAGCGGCCCACGCCGTCGAGCATGCTGTAGTCCGAGTGGAGGTGCAGGTGGGCGAAGCTCATGGCGATCGGTTTACGGCGTAAACCGGCGGCGGCGCCGGCGTGGGTGCGGGAGGGAGAGGGCAGAGACAGAACGCCCGAGAGCCTACTTGATGACCTCGCCGAGCAGCACGGCGAGCTGGCCGGCGGGCATCCGGTCATCGGGCGGCGAGCGGTCGCCGGGCTTGGCGAGGTTGAAACCGCCCGAGCGGATGGTCTTCTCGATATAGATGAGGTATGGCAGGGCGCGCTCGGCCGCGGCGGCGACGTCGGGGACGCGGAACACCTCGAGGGCGGCGAGCACGGCGTCGCGGGAGACGACGGGGAAGTCGACCGCGAACCCGGGCAGCGAGCCGCCGCCGTTGACCCTGGCGCCGGCGGCCTCGACCTCGGCCATGGTCTCGGTGATGTAGAGCCGGTTGTCCTTGCCGGGGAGGGCGTGGACCACGCTTGGAATGTCGAACTCCCGTCCGTAGTCAGTGCGGGCGTAGAGGTGCACGCTGTAGGGGACGTGGTACAGGTCGCGGCGGCGGAGCAGGGTGACCGGGTAGACGTTGCCCGGGAGCGTGAGCGGCAGGGCGGCGTCGGGCTCGCGGACCAGCACGCGGCAGTCGCCGAGCTTGCCGACCTTGTCGAAGAGCGGCACGACGTCGCCGGGGTTGTGGACGGGCGGAGCGTCGGAGGGGATCAGGAAGGGGGCGTCTCCGACGCGGTACGAAACATTCTTAGTGCCCGGGGTCTTGAAGGTCACCGAGCAGCTTTCGCAGACGAGGTGCCCGCCGTCGTACTCGTAGGGTTCCTTGCAGACGTGGCACCTGGCGCCGCGGATCAGGTTGGCGACGCGGTTGGCCGGGCCGCGGTTGAGACGGCAGGCCGCCGAGAAGTGCGGGCCGAAGGCGGCGGAGCAGTTGCCGCACCTTGCGCTCTCCCCGCTCCGCACGGTGGCGAGCCGGCAGAGAGGGCACAGGCCGAGCTCGCGGTTGATCCGCTCGAGGGCGTCGTTGTCGATGCCGGTGGGGTCGAGCCGCTCGGGGTTGAAGTCGAACCAGTGGACCGAGCGGTCGACGCCGTAGGTGGGCGGCGAGCGGAACTCGAAGTCGGCGGCGGCCTGGTCGTTGTTGTTGTTCTTGTAACGGAAGCGGGCGATGATCGAGCACGGCGCTGGTGCGGAGGCGACCCACGCCCGCTGCCAGTCGAGCGAGCAGACGGCGACATAGAACAGGTTGCCGCTGCCCGCGAACAGGAAGACGCCGCGATTGTCCGAGCGGAGGGCGTAGACACCGCGGAGCTTGATGCAGGCGTTGCCCTCCGAGCTGGCGGTGAGATCGACGCGGATGCTGTCCTTGAGGTTGAAGTCGTGGTTGCGGCAGAATCCCTGGGCGGCGACGACCCGCTCGAAGAGCGTGTAGAGCGGCGAGGGGCGGTCGGGGGCGGGGATGCCGCACCGCGCGTTGACGTGCTGGGGCGGCATGAACGAGCCCTCGAGACGGTTCATGTAGTCGGGGAACGAGTAGGTTTTGCCCACGGGCTCACCCCTTCCCGCCGATGGCGCGGAGGCCGGCGACGGCGCGGGCGGGGTCGACCCCGTCGGCGGCGAGCAGCGAGAGGTCGAACTTGACCCGCTGGGTGCCGCGGAGGGCGTTGGTTGTTGCGGCGCGGGCGGTGCTGAGCATCGAGGTGATGGCGTTGGAGTCGAAGCCCCACGCGGCGAGGTGGCCGATGCCGGTGGTGATGGTCGAGAGGCGGAGGCTGAGGCGGGCGTCGGCCTCGTGGTCGACGACGGCGCCCTCGACCTTCTTGGCCGAGCCGGCGGCGCGGGCGGCCTTGCAGGCGTCGATGATCCCGCCGAGCGAGCGGGCGGCCCCGACCATGCGGCCGGCGGTGACGTCGCCCACGCCGGGCACGCCGGGGATGTTGTCGCCGGTCTTGGACTCGCCGACGAGGGCCTTGTAGTCGGGGTATCGGTCGGGCGTGAACCCGTGCCGCGAGACGAAGTTGGCGGTGTCGACGATCTCCTTGCGGACGCCCCGCCAGATGAGGACCTCGGGCGAGACGCCGGGCATCGGCTCGCCGGGCTTCCTGAGCAACTGATACCAGTCCTTGTCGTCGGAGACGAGCAGGACCCGCTTGATCGAGTTGTCGAAGACCCCGTTGGGCGGCGGGTAGGCGAGCAGCCCGACGACCAGACCGGCGGCGTCGTCGGCCTCGAGGTCGGGGAGGTGGAGCGTGGGGATGCCGTTGTCCTTGAAGAACGTGACGGCGGCGTCGTAATGGAAGCGGAAGAGCTCGCTGCGCTTGGCCTGCTCGGGGTCGTCCTTCTTGTCCTGGCGGTCCTTGTAGCCGGGGTGGACCTTCCGCTTGTAGGCAAGGCCGCCGTCACCGACGAGCAGGAAGCGTGAGGTGCGGGCGGCGTCGGCGAGAGCGGCGAGGCTGTCGAGCATGACGCGGAGCGTGAGAGACTTCTGGCGGAGGTCGGTGGGCGGCGGGTCGATCGAGTAGAAGCCGCGGTAGCCCAGGTGCCGCAGGTCGACGACGACGAGGGTGGAGTCCTTGGCCCAGTTGAGCCTGCTGATGGGGTCGTAGGTCGAGGGGTCGAGCGGCTCGGTGCCCCAGTCCGACGCCTGGGCGTTGGCGGGATGAGCGGCGGGCTGAGTGATGGGATGCGGGTTCGGCTCGACCGGCGGGCGTGGCCTGGTTGGGGGAACCGGGCCGGGGATGTCGACGAGCTGGTCGGAGGCGGGGTGGTCGGCGGTTCTGCGGTGGGCGGGCATGATCGATCTCCGTTGGTTTACGGCGTAAACCGGGCGAGGTGGTTGGAGGGTTCAGAGGTTAGAACGCGGCGGCCCGTTTTAGTAGTCGACGCCGGTGAGGCTGGCCTCGAGGCCGCGGTGGCCGGCGTCGATGCCCAGCGCCTCGGCGGCGAGGCGGACGACCCTGAGCATGTTCCGCATCGGGTCGGCGCCGGCGGTGTTGACCCGCTGGTCGCTGAGCGAGCCGCAACAGCGGGCGGCCTGGGCGACGGTCGGCAGGTGCCGCTCGAGCCAGGGCAGCCGGGCGGCGACGGCGGCGCGGCGGGCGTAGTCGACGACGGCGAAGGGGAGCGGGCGGCGGGCCTCGGCGACCACGAGGGCGTTCTCGATCTGGCCGGTCGAGAGCAGGCCGTGGAAGAACCCCGGCCCGCCCACGGGGGCGTGGCAATAGAAGACGTCGGGGATCATGCTGGCGTCGATCGAGTGGCTGACGATCGGGGCGGCGACGTCCTTGGTCTCGGCGACCTCGACGATCCGGTGAGCACCGCCCCGGATGGTCGAGGCGGCGGTGAACTGGCGGAGCGTGTGCCCGCTGGTGAAGACCATGGCCGCGGTGCCGCCGACGTCGGCGAGCACGGCGCCCATCGGGAGCGTGGCCCCGCCCGCGGTGTTGACGGTGGTGAGCAGCTCGGTCTGCTTGGAGACACCCACCGAGTCGGCGATCGCGAGGGCCTTGTGCAGGGCCTCGGCGGGCGCGGTGGCGATGGCGGCGTTGTCGCCGGCGCTGACCGACCAGTTGCCGCGGAGGGCGGCGATCTCGTCGACGTCGAGCATGGCGCGGTTGACGTAGACGATGGTGGGGACGACCGGCAGGGCGTAGACCGCGCCCAAGACCGGGTAGGCGTACTGCATGGCGTGGGCGAAGGCGAGACTGCCCAGGTAGTGCGAGGCGCCGGCGCGGACGATCGCGGGGCTGATCCTGAACTCGCCGATGGCGAAGGGGGCGGCGGGGGCGTCGCCGTAGTTGGCGTGGGTGAACCAGTGGCAGAAGAGCATGACGTCGAGGCAGAACTCCATGCGGAGCGGCTCGAGCAGGACCGGGGCGAGGTTGGACTTCTCGGCGGTGCGGCAGACGGCCTCGGCGCGGAGACGGTTGGGGCGGACGTCCGGGTCGTTGGCGTGCAGGGCGAAGGCGAGCGATGCGGCGGCGCGGACGAACTGGCTGGTCTCTTTGCCGACCGAGTCGGCGACGTAGGGGTGGGCGGGGTCGCCGTCGACCAGGGCCGAGTCGAGGGCGGTGTCGAGGGCGTTGGCGGTGTAGTGGTCGAAGTCGAAGCCCCTGAGCACGGCGCCGGGGCCGGGGTAGCGGCCGCCGAGCATCGAGGTCTGGGCGGCGATCGAGGCGAACTCGAAGGCGGCGCCGGAGCGGTTAGGGGTTGGGGCGGCTGGGGTTGTCATGGTGGTCATGCCGATAGAACGCGGCTATTTCCCGGCGAGGTACTTCATGGCGGAGGCGGCGACGGCGATCTCCGAATTGTCGCCGAGAACGTCGACGCTGTCACGCCCGAAGACCTCGTCGACCAGCCCCTGCTTCCTGAGGATCTTGGAGAGGAAGAACGTATCGACGTCGCGCTTGCGGGCGGGGTGGCGGGCCCGGTAGTTGATGACGGTGACCGGCTTCTCCTGGCCGATGCGGTGCGAGCGGCCGGCCCGCTGGCGGAGCTTGCCCGGATGCCAGGGCAGGTCGAGGTTGACGACGACGTCGGCGGCCTGGAGGTTGAGCCCCTTCGAGATCGCGTCCGAGCCGACGAGCACGGCGCCGGGGGTGCGGGAGAACTCGGCCTTGATCCGGTCGCGCTGGTGCTGCGAGGTCGAGCCGGTGATGAGGAAGGTCGGGCCCAGCGGTGCGAGCCGGCGGTGGACGTAGTCGGCGATGGTGGCGAGGCGTGAGAAGACCAGGACACGGCGGTCCCTGAGCTCGGTCGCGAGCAGGTGCTCGAGGTCGTCCATCTTGGCCGAGGGCGAGGCGGGGTCCTTGAGGTCGGCGGCGCACGCGGCCCGCTGGATCGCGGAGACGTTCTCGATCGACATGACGCCCGCGCCGGCGTTGCCGCGGGCGA
Source organism: Phycisphaerales bacterium (assembly GCA_044224425.1). Taxonomy (GTDB): domain Bacteria; phylum Planctomycetota; class Phycisphaerae; order Phycisphaerales; family SM1A02; genus JAEUIT01. Next base: position 4,248 of record JBGAKK010000094.1, on the reverse strand, counting down.
AACACTGGCGGAGAGCACGGTCGTAGGCCTCGGCTTGGACCTTGCCCATGGTCACGCTGCGGATGGAAGCCGAGAGCGGCGGGAGCTGCTCGCCGACCATCTCGGCGGTGCGGCGGATGTAGAGGCCGGCGGTCCTGACGCGGAACTCGCGGACATTCCGCGCGCCGACGATCCGGCCGTCGGGCGACAACTCGAGGTAGCGGCCGGCGAACCCCTCGGGCTCGCCGACGATCCGCTCGTTGATGATGCGGAGCTGGCTGTAGTAGTCCTGCAGAGCGTTCTCGATCGGCGTGGCGTTGAGGCACAGGCGGTAGAGGGCGTGGCGGGCGAAGCGGTAGCAGGCGTCGTGGGTCTTGGAGTTGGGGTTGGCGACGGCCGAAGCCTCGTCGAAGGCGACGAAGCGGACCCGCTCGGCGAGCATCTCGACGAGGTAGCGGTAGCGCGGCAGGCGGAGCGTCTCGTAGTTGAGGACGTAGACCGCGGCGGACTTCTCGAGGGCGAGCAGCTTCTTGGAGGCGGACTCGGCGACCAGGGCGAGGGTCGGCGGGGTGCGGGCGAAGCGGTGGAACTCGCCCGCCCACTGGGTCACGGTCGAGGCGGTGGTGACGACGACCGCGGGGTTCTCGTGGTCGATCTCGCTCTCGGCGATCATGCGGAGCACGACCCCGACGACCTGGACGGTCTTGCCCAGGCCGACGTCGTCGGCGAGGACGCAGCCCATGATCGCGGGATTCATGCAGCGGGCGTAGAGGCGGCTCATGCCCGCGAGCTGGTAGGGGCGGGGCTTGTAGTGACCGGGGGCGACGTAGAGGAAATCGAGGAAGCTGGCGGCGTCGGGCGGGAGGGCGGTGAGGGCGTTCTTGTCGAAGGTGCGGCGGGCCTCGACGGCGTAGGCGCGGACGGCGTTGACGGCGTGGGGGTTGGAGGCGGCGAGGTCGACGACCTTGAGGGCGGCGAGGGTCGGGACCGAGCTGGCGTGGACCTGCCACTCGAGCCCGTCGGACGTCTCGCGGCGGCGGGTGGGGAGCGGGCAGGTGACAAGAGCGAGCTCGTCGGCGGGCGAGGTTGTTGCGAGGGCGACGTAGCCGCGCGGGGTGTCGCGGGGAACGAGCGGCGGGTGGGCGGTGATGGTCATGGGGCCTTGCGGAGGGTGAACGTATACCCATGCTGCAGGTCGAAGTTGTGGGGGACATTGCCGGTGTTGCGGTAGGTCCGGTCCACGGAACCGTCCGGCTTATAGACGACGGCCTCGTGCCCGGGGTTCACGCACACGACGAGCGGGCCGGCGCCGAGGGGGTCGGGGTTGTGCCACGGGTCGAGCTTGCGGGCGTCGCCCAGCCCGCGTTGGAAGTGGTCCCACTCCTCGGGGAAGAGCTTGGCGAACCGCTCGGCCTGGGTGTCCCGCATCCGGTACTGCAGGCAGGTGACGTCCCACTCCATCCACGTCCCGAGCAGGTAGGCGAGGGTCTTGTCGTTCCTGGAAGTGACGATGTCGTCGGGGGCGACCCTGGCCTGCTGCTGCCGCAGGATGACGTCGCTGTTCAGACGGAACTCGGCGGGCGTCATCTTGGCGATCTCGTCTGAGGTGAAGACGTGCTCGGGCGGTTTACGGCGTAAACCGGGGAGGGCAAGCTTGGAGAGAACTTGGGCCGCCTCTGCCATGCCAAGCCCGGTTGCCCGCTGGACCTGCTCGACGGTGACACCGCCGAGAGCGTCGGCGAGGTCGTCCCGGCTGTCGATCCGGGTCATGGCGTACGAACCGATCTTCTCGGTCTTGGGCGGCGCGAGGTCGGGCTTGCCGTTGGCGTTGGCGTGGTAGGTCGGCCCGGGAGGGTGGAAGCGGAACCAGTTGGCGACGGCGTCGATGAGGCCCATGGGTGATAGAACGCACGACTAGGCCGGCGGCGTCGCCAGCCCCACGACGGCGGCGGCGTAGAGCAGGACGCGGCGGTAGGTCTCGTCGAGGTCCCGCTGCAGCATGATCTTCTTCGGGCTTTCGGCGGGCGTGGCGGCGCCGGCGGAGAGGGCGTGGGCCTTGACCTCGTCGCGGCTGAAGCGGGCGTCGAAGTAGGGCTGGTTGATCTCGCGGAGCAGCCGGCTCATGGCCTGCAGGGCCTCCTCCCTGGCCCGCTCGGTCTGGTTCTCGCGGTTGGCGATGAGCCCGATCTCGTAGCGGGCGTCGAGGTAGTCGAGCAGGATGAGCATCGAGTTGGTGGCGAACTTGGCCTCCTCGCCGGTGACGGGCTCGTCGGGGTTGCGGAGGACGCGCGGGCGGGGGAGCAGGGGCGAGAGGGCGGGCGAGCACGGCGCGGGGGCGGGGAAGGGCGTGAGCGGGGCGGCGTTCCGCGGGTCGCCCTCGTCGAAGCCGACGAGCTGGAGGTTGGGGTCGTTCATGGCGTCAACATACCGGGATGGGAGAGGGGGAACAACATGGCGACGGCGCGCGGGGCGGGGGTCCGGGGCTGCTTCCATCTCCCCATAGATCGAGATATGAACCTGGCGGTCATCGGTTATGCGCCTTGTGCTCGCCGACATCAAGGCCAAATCGAAATGCCGCGTTCAGGCCCTGCGCGTCGTGCTCGGCCAGTTCGCGCGACTCCCTGCCTGCGCAACAGATGCCACGCATCTGCTCCTGAGCGACGAACGCCCGCACGTCGCCGGGCAAAGCCATGTACTCGTTCACCACGAAGGGGCCTTGCCACCCCTCCATCATCGCGTGTTTGGCGAGCAGGCTGAGTTTGCGATGCTCTTCGTCTCGCACGGGCTCCGTGGGTACGGGCACCTTGCTCGCGGCCTTCTCCCGCAGAGACAGCCGCCACTCGTTGATGTCGAACTCGATGAACCCGTGAAGCCAGTTGGCCGCTGCCGCAACCTCCCTGCGCCTCTCCTCAAACGGCAGGTTCATCGCAGCCTTCATTCGATCCGCAAAGACCAAAAGGCCGTCTTTTGGCGACCGTGCCTCAGTCTCGGTCATGTGTTGTTGCCGGTCCATCATCGTGCTCCAATCGAGGTCATATAGGCGTGTGCGATGTCGTCGCGCACCTTTGCCGCCGCGAGCGCCACAAACGCGGGGATATGAGCCGAGTTGCGGTCTATGTCCATCTTGAACGCGAATGCGGTCTTGTCGGCATCCATCACGGCCTTCGCCAGCAGGCCAAGCCTGGCCTCGGCGGTGTTGGCTCGGCGGACTTCCTTCTCGTACCTGGCCTTGTAGTTGATGCTCATGTGACTCCCCTGATGGTGTCGCGCGGCGAAACCGGACTTTAGAACGCGGGGGAGGCTCCAACCTGTCGATCGGGGGCGGGGAACGGCCGCGGCGCGGCTAGGGCGCGGGTGGGGGCGACTGCTTGTAGAAGGGCGGCGGGGCGGGGGCGGCGACGGGTTTGTCGTTGTCGGAGAGCTGGCCGGTGATGTACGCCTTCATCACGTCGTCGAGGAAGCCGGCGTTGCTGTTGTAGAAGTGGCAGGCGTGGGCGGCGTAGTCCGGCTCCTTGGCCGCCTTGATGGCACAGTGGAGGTTGAGCCCCGAGTGGAAGGTCCGCCGCGGCAGGATGTAGGCGGTCTCGGGGAACGACTTGACGACGCGGGTGAAGTAGGGCACGCCGGTCTGGTGGGTCCGCCCGCCGATGTTCTCGTACATGCGGGCGGAGAAGTCCAGGCGGGTGACGAGGGCGACGGCGATCGGCGAGCCGGGGCCGACGCCCCACACGCAGTTGTTGATGGTCTCGTCGTTCTCCATGACGAAGAAGTTGTCGGGCATGGTGCCCAGGCCGGCGGCGTCGAAGATGTCGTCGAGGCTCCGCCAGAAGATGACGTCGAAGTCGACGTAGAGGCCGGGGTGCCGCCACATGATCTCGTAGCGGACGATGTCGCTCTTGAAGTTGTAGCCCTCGATCTTCTCGTACCACTTGGCGTTGTAGAGGGCGGGGAAGTGCTCCGGCTTCCAGAGCCGCAGCTCGTAGCCGGGGTTGAACTTCATCATCCGCTCTTGTAACCGCTTGAGCATGTCGGGCGGTTCGCCGTTGAGCCAGATCTGATTGATGATCCTGGGGATGGGTCCGGGCATGGCGGGGAGCGTACCGGTTTACGGCGTAAACCACCACTAGAGGCTGGCGGTCGAGCCGCCCGAGTCGGTCGACGACGGGGGCGGTGGAGGCGGCGGGTTGCAGCACGAGCCGCCCCAGCCGCCGGGTCCGGCGCCGCCGCTGCCCGGCCCGCCGCCGAAGCCGCCGCCGCCCGGGTTGATGA
>JBGAKK010000093.1:0-16364 GCA_044224425.1 Phycisphaerales bacterium | reverse complement strand
CGGTTGGGGGTCGCCGCGGTAGATGGGCAGCGAACTCTCGATCGGGGCGATGCGCCCGCTGGTGAAGACCGGCTGGAAGGTGATGCCCCGCACGTGCCGCCGGGCGAGGCCGTAACGGAGCGTCGCCCCCAGGTGCCCGATGTTAGCCGGGGTCACCGTCATGGCCAGCGTACTGGGGACGCCGAGCTCCCCTGCCCCGTCGATGGCCCGCGTGCGGATGGCTCGCAGGTCGGCGCCGCGCAGCTCGCGCTGGCTTTCCTCCTGCGGCCCGTCGAACTGGACGTAGAGCTCGAACTTCCCGCGGGCCCGGCGCAGCCGGCCGAGCTCGGCCCGGAAGGCCTCGTCGGTGGCGATCCGCACCGCGTTGGTGTTGATCAGGACGTAGCCGATGGTCGGATGGTCGAGGGCCCATTCCAACAGCTCGAAGAAGCGCGAGTGGAGCGTGGGCTCGCCGCCCGAGAGCTGGAGGATGTCGATGAATCCCTTGCGGTCGATGACGCCCTGCACGCGGCGGACCACGTCGTCGTAGGAACTCTCCTTCTGTTCCGTCCCCACCCCGAAGGGCGACGCGGCGTAGCAGGTCGGGCAGGTCAGGTTGCAGCTCTCGACGATCTCGATGAGGGCGATGCAGCTCGACAGCACCTCGAAGGGATCGCACTGCCCGTCGGCGTCGGGCGTGCAGACCCGCTCGCCGCCGCAGCACCCGCCGCCGGTCGAGAGGTGCCAGAAGCGGCGGTCCTTGGCCAAGGTAACCTCGAAGTCCCCGTGCTCGGGGCAGCGCTTCCGCATCACCACGCGGCCGTCGACGTCGACGACGTCGGCGGCGATCTCCGCCTTGCACACCGGGCAGCGGCTGCGGGTCGACTTGAGGGCCAGCTCGGCGGTCGGTGGGTGGTCGGGCATGGTGTTGGGCGGCCTCTGCGCTAACGGAGGGTGAAGAGGAGTACGGCCGCACATCCCACGAAGAAGGTCACCGAGAAGATCGCCGTCGCCGCCAGGAGTCCACAGCCGAAGGCCTCGGCGTAGAGCACCGGCGTGACCACAAGCACCTCGCCTGGTCGCAAGCGCCGCACACGCCAGCGGCGGAGGATGCGGAAGGCGACCACCACGCTGTTGACGAGAAGGAGGAGGACCCCGAGCGAGAGAAGGCCGAAGACGATCTCATCCGAAGTGGTCGAGCTGGCGGCTGCGACGACGACGAACGCCCACGCCGCGGGCCATGAGAACGCCAAGAAGGCCTTCCAGAATCCGCCAGCGGTGGCATAGGCGAATCGATCGGCCGACGCGTAGCGACCGCCGCACTCCGGGCAGACGCCCGATTCGGCATGTCCCTCGAGGGCGTAGGTGCACTTCGGGCAGCGCGGCACGAGTGGAGTCGTGCCAGGCGAGCCCACGGGGCCGGTGGGCGGGACAGGCGGCGGGAGGATCGGCGGCACCGGATCGCTCATCGCGTCGCTCCCGCATCGAGGGCGCCCTTCCCGTGCGGCAGCTCGAACCGATCCTGGGTACGGGCGTAGCCGAGCCCGCCCATCCGCCCGATGGCCTCGAGCTTGGCGGGATCGATATGCATGCGGTCCTGTTGCAGGGCGTCGTCGAGGTGGATCATGACCACCCGCCCGAGGAGGAGGTTGCCGGCCGAGCGGCGACCTGGCCCGAAGCGCAGGACCTCGAACGTCTCGCACTCGTACGCGACGGGGCTCTCGCCGACGTACGGGGCGGCGACCGCATCCCCGGTGACCGGAGTCAGCCCGGTGAGGGCGAACTCGCTCTCGCCATAGGGCAGCGGCTCGGCGGCGGCGACCACGCGGCGGATCAGGGGTTCGGTGGCCACCGAGACGGTGAAGACGCCGGTCCCCCCTTCCCACCGCGGCTTGGCGTTCCGGAGGGTGTCCTTCTCGCCGCCTTCCTCGTCGTTGGCCGGAGCCACCGCCAGGATCGGCGGGTCGCTCGAGACGGCGGTGAAGAAGGAGAACGGGGCCAGGTTGTCCCGCCCGTCGGGCGAGCGGGTGCCGACCACCGCGATCGGGCGCGGCACGATCGACCCGATCAGCAGGTTGTACCGGATCTTCGGCGACAGCTCGTCGGGGCGGATCTTCACGGCCCCAGTCTAACGAGGCACTAGCGGGGTCGCCCCGGCGACTTGGCCTCTTCGGGCCGGGCCCGGCCGTCGACCCCGAGCAGGTGATCGAGGAGGCCGAGGCAGGAGCGGTGCAGCAGGTCGAACATCTGCTCGAACCCGTCCGGGCCGCCGTAATAAGGATCAGGCACCTCGAGGAACGGCGGACCGGGGTGGAAGGAAAGGAGGAGGCAGGCCTTCTCCATCGGGGCCCCCATCTCGCGGAGGTCCGCCTCGTTCTGGCGGTCCATCACGATCAGGTGGTCGAAGCGGACGAAGTCGTCAGGGCACACCTGCCGGGCCGTGCTCGGCAACGCGACCCCATGGCGGCGGGCCACCTCGATCGACCGGCGATCGGGCGGGTGGCCGACATGCCACGCCCCGGTGCCGGCCGACTCGACCTCGAAGCGCGAGGCGACACCGCGCTCCCGGGCCAGGTGCAGGAAGATTCCCTCGGCCACCGGACTGCGGCAGATGTTCCCGAGGCAGATGAAGAGGAGCTTCGTCGTCGGCACGGAAGGAGGCATCTTGCGAACGATCGTACGGCGAAGCGATCCGACACTGGATCCGGCCTTCGCCCAGCCCTACACTCTGACCGACTCCGCCTCGCCCGCTAGACCCTCTTTGACAATTCAGCGACGAACGAACTGAGCGATGACGAATTGGCCACGCTCTCTTCCGTGATTCCACCCAAGCATCGACCGCGGCGCCTCCGCCGCGGCGCACCGACCACGGGGCCGACCTGGAATCGACCGGACAGGGAAGGCTTGACGTGGCGCGCCGTGGAGCATCCTTGCCACGTAAAAAGGATGCACAACAAAAACTGCCAACACGCAGTACGCTCTCGCGGCCTAATTTGGCTGCGCGGTGACTCGGCCTGACGCCCGATAGGGCTGGGCACCGTCAAACATCGGGCTGGTTCCGCTAGCTGGCATGCCGGGGCGGGACGAGAAAAGCGCATGCCTGGGCTGCGTGCGGGTTGCCGGAGACCAAGCACGCAGCCGAGACAGAAACACCGGATACGCGCGTAGAAGCGGCTCGCTGACTGTTTCGGCACGGGGGTTCGAATCCCCCCGGCTCCATTTCACCGATGACACGCAGCTTGCGGAATAGACCCGCAAGTTGCGGAACGGGCGAGAGTTCGGAGACCTCGCCGCGGACCCGCCCATCTCCCGCTTCTAGGCATTTCCGCCGGTTTCCGGCGCCTGCAGCTGCGCCTGGCGCTGCGCGCATGCTTCCGGGTCCCCGCGCCGCACGGTCCCGGCCGCACGGTCGAACAGCTCGTCCGGCACCGCGTTGGCGTAGTGCCTCCCGCTCACCGTGATGCTGTGTCCGATCCACTTGCTCACCGCGTACTGCGGGAAGCTCATGGCCCATTCCTTCTCGCACGAGGATCGCAGCGTCTGCCAGAGCCGCTCCCACGGCTCGACCCCCGCGCGGGCCCAGATGCGCCGCACCGGGCGGATGAGCGCGCCCTTGCCGTTGATGGTGACGAGGCGATCCTCGCCGTCGGGGCACGCGTCGAACCGGGCCTGGACCAGCTCCATCAGCCGCGGCGTGATCGGGACGAGCCTCTGCTCGTGGCCCCGGAACCGCTCGGTCTTCGGGCTGCGCACCGTGAGGCGGCCCCGCGCGAAGTCCACCTCGGCCCAGGTCAGGAGGTGCGACTCGCTCGGAACCCTCAGGCCCGCGTACCGCGCCAGCCCGAAGAGCAGCCTCCATTCCACGCCCGGGCAGGCGCCGATGACGCGCTCGATCTCCCCCGGCGTGACGTACCTCGTGTACCGGCTCGGCGTCGGGCCCGAACCGAGGCCCGCGAACGGGTTCCTCCCGATCTCGCCGCGACGCACCGCGTCCCCGAGGATCGACTTCGCGTTCCCGCAGTGCGTGCGCACCGCGGCCTCCGAGAGCCCGAGCGCCCTGAGCCCGCGGCGCCAGGCCACCGCGTCCTCCGGCGCCAGGTCCCGAAGGGGCCTCGCCGGGTCGAGGAGCGCCCGCAGCTTCGCCTCCGTCTGCCGCAGCTTGCGGAGGCTCTCGGGCTTGAGGTCCCCCACGCGCGCCGAGATGTACCGCGAGGCCGCTTCCCCAAGCGTCTCCCGGCGCCGCACGGGGACCAGGCCGGCAGCGGCCAGCTTGCCGTGCATCCGGTCGTCGAGGCCCGCGACCCATCGCGTCGTCTCGTCGCTCGGCGCGTGCCCGTGGATCCTCGCCGCGGCGAGGTCCTCGACCTTCACCTTGACCGTGTCGGCGTAGCGCTTCGCCACCTGCCCCAGCGTGATGTGCCGGACCGGGCCCGCGGCGCAGCGGACCGTGATGAACCGGCTCCCGTTGGATCGTGTGGTGATGCTCGCCATGCCCTGGTCCCTTCCGGTGGACACACAGATCCGGATTCCCGGCGCGGAAGCAAGCCAATTCCGCCCTGATGCCCGACCTTCGCCGACACCTCCGCTCCGACACTGACGAAACCGACGAAACCCCCGCTCACGGGGGCGCCAAGGCCGCCCCGGGGTCGCCTTGTTGGCCCCTGTCGGGGGTTTCGTCGGAAGGGCGGCACGGCCGGGCCGGCACGAACCGCCGCGACGGGCGGCCGCCCCTCGGCCCTGGCGGCGCCATCTCCCAGCGGCCGTGCCCCGCAGCCGCCAGCCGGTCGAGCTCCTCCCGCGCGGCGTCCGCGGTCCGGTGCGAGCGGATCCGCTGCCACTCGCGCTGCGAGACCGGCCCGCCCTGCCGCGAGGCGAGGTCGGCGAGGCGGAGGATCTCGCGGTCCTCCGCGCCGGTCGAGAACTCCGCGTAGACGCGCCGCGCCTCCGCCGCGAACCACCGCGAGAGCGCGATGCCCGCCTCGACGCTCGCCTCGTCGACGACGTCGGGGTCGGCGAGCGAGGGGTCCCCCGCCGCGGCGCGGACCAGGTGCAGGACCAGCGCGAGCCGCGCCGCGTAGCCCCCGAGCTTCGACCACGCCGCGGCCTCGTCGCCGACCAGCGCGAACGTCTCCTTGCCGTGCTCGTCCACGAACGCGGCAAAGATCGCCTTGGCCGCCGGCCCGAGCGGGAGCACCCGCGGGGCGGGATCCCCGTCGGGACCTGGGTCGGGCTCGAGCGCGTAGAGGCGGTCGAAGACGGCGGCGAGTTCGCACTCGATCCTCGGATCGAGCTCGGCCTCGGTCCAGCGCGTGGGCCGCCTGGGCGGGTACGCGAGAAGGAGCCGGGCGAGGAGGCCGTTCTCGCGGTGCTGCCGGCCGATCGACCGCTCGAGGACCAGCGGCTGGACGCCGCCGGCGATGCTCACGGCCGCGCTGGGCACGTAGACCGTCCCGGTCGTCTTGCGGTCGACGACGAGGGTGCCGGCGTCGAACACCTCGAGCCACCGCGCGACGTCGTCGCCGCCGCCGCCGTTCTTGTACCGGCCGAAGCTGAACCAGCCGGAGAGCTCGTCCCGCAGCATCAGGAGCCCGCGCGGGTTCTCGAGGAGGAGCGTCGCCAACGCCTCGACGGTGCAGTCGTCGATCCATCCGCGGGCGCAGGCCGGCCGCCTCGGCGCGGCGGGCGGCTCCCGGTCGGCCTTGCCCCGGGCGGCGTCCCGCTTCCACGCCGCGAGCGCCGCCTCGTGGACCGCGCGGGCGGTCTCCCACTCCGCCATGGCCCGCTCGTGCTCCCTCATGAGCCGGTGCTGCCGCGCCCTCACCGCCGCTAACGCGAGGCGGAAGGCGGGCGTCTTCTGCGTGCCGCTCTCCCCGACGACCGCGGTCCAAAGGATCGCCGGCTGGATCCAGGTGCCCTTGAGCCGGATCCGCCGCGTGTTGCCGACCGCGCCGGCGAGCGCGGAGAGGAGCGGCAGGGCCACGAACGACGGGTCGCACCCGATCGCGGCGGCGCCTTCGGCGACGAACGAGCGCGCCGGCTCGGGGAGGACCTCGACCGGGAACGGCTGGTAGCGGTCCGGCGTCGGGTCGCCATCCTCGTCGGGCTCCTCCTCGCCCGGCTCGGGGACGGTGGCGACGGCGAGCCCGTCGATCCGCTCGTGGAGCGCGTCGACGTCGCCGCCCGCGATCTCGAGGAGGTCCGCGATGTCGCCCGAGGACGGCAGGTCCGGCCAGTGCTCACGGAGGCGCAGCACGCGGACCTCCTCGGCGCCGGCCGCGCGGCAGAGCGCTGCGACCTCCGCGGCGTACGCCTCGCCGGGCCCGTCGTTGTCGGGGAGGACGACGACGACCTTGCCGCGGACCGGCGACCAGTCGGTCCGCGCCGCCGCCTTGGACCCGCCCGTCGACGTCGTCGCGACGAGGCTGATGGCCCGCGCCGCCTCGGCCGCCTTCTCGCCCTCGCAGACGTAGACCCAGGCGCCCGGCGGCAGCGCGAGGATGTCGGGCAGGCGGTAGAGGGGCCGCGGCGCGGGCATGGCCTTGTTCCGCCATGCGCCGTCGACGAGCGAGACCGGCAGGACCACCTTCGCCGGCTTGCCGTCGCGCGTCGCCGTGTCCCACCGGAGGACCATGCCGACGGGCGCGCCGTCCGCGGAGTGGTACGTCCAGCGGGCGCAGGCGGCGCCCTGGCGGCGCTCGAGCTCGGCGACGAGCGCGTCAGGCGATTTCGCGGCCGCGCGCCCGAGGGTCGGAGGCGCGGGTTCAGCCGGGCGTCTCTCGCTCCGACGCCTCGGCGCCGCGCCGCGTGGATCCGGCGCCGGCATCAGGTCGCGCAGCGAGAGACCGACCGCGGCGACGACCGACTCCGCCGCGCACCCCGCGTGGCAGTGCACGAGCGCCCGGCCGTCGTCGCCGGCGGAGACCGAGAGCGACGGGGTCCGGTCGTCGTGGGCGGGACACCGGCACTGCCAGCCCGTGCCGATGGGCTTGGCGGTCATGCCATGCGCCCGCAACGCGGCCAGCACGCGCCCGACGGGCCCGGAGGGGAGGGCTCTCACGCGGCGCCTCCCCGCTTGGCCCGGTCGATGAAGGCCCGCAGGTCGGCCGGGTCGATCCGCACGCTCCGCCCGAAGCGGACCGCCTGCAGCGCGCCGGCGTCGACGAGCGACCATACGGTGCGCTCGGTGATGCCGAGTACCTTCCCGGTCTCGCGGTAGGTCAGGAGGCGTTCGAGGCTGGTCGGCGCGCCCGAGGCGAGTTCGCCCGCCCCCGTCTGGCCATGCGGATGCGTGGACATGGGTTCACCCGCCTGCCCGCGGGGGTTCCCGCATCGCCCGCTCACGGAGCGACTGGACGACGCGCGACTCGACGAACAGCCAGCGGCCGCCGGCATCCAGCCCGGGGATCCGCCCCGCGGCGGCTTCGCGCCTCAGCCACGCTTCCGGGACGCCAAGCCGCTCCGCCATCGCCCGGCAGGGCAGGAGCTCCCCGGCGTCGCCGGGCTCCGGGATGTGTCGGTGTTCCATGCCCGGCCATCACACCGAATGGCCCGGGCGCGTGGTCGGCGGGATGCCGATTCCAAGTCGGCCCGACGACGGCCTCGGCCCCCGTGCCGCCTCGAAGGCCGCACGGTCCTTGCCCGCCGGCGTGATCGACAGCGGGCCGCGGCGGCCGTCGCGCCGCGCGTACCCCAGCTCGACGAGGCGCCTCGCGACCTTGCCGTTCGTCTCGCGGTGGAGATGGGCGGTCAGATGCTGGACCTGGAGCGACCGGCCCGAGGCCTCGGAAAGCCGCAGCAGCCCGCACCATTCGTTGCCCGAGAGCACGGGCAGGCCGATGCCGTCCTCCACCGCGCGCGCAACGGCGGCCTCGTCCGGCTTCGGCGACCGCTCGAGGGCTAGACGGCCCGCGGGGGTGCAGCGGACAAGCCACTCGCACACGACGCCCGCCGGGGAAGCGCCGTCGGGGATCAGGCCAGCCGCTCGGATCTCGTCCCAGGAGGAGGGGCGCCCCAAGTACAGACCCGCAGCGCTCGGCGAGTGCCAGTCGAGCTCCCTCGCGTCGAAGCGGGACGACCCGAGGCTCCAGACGCCACCTCGCGGATTCCTCCTCGCCTCGATGTGGCCGAGCTCGTCGAGGCAGCGAAGCGTCGCTGCGGTGGTCGTGGCCGGAAGCTCGTCGACCGGCGTCTCCGGCCGCCGGTCGATGGAGAGAAGCGCCGTTCGGAGCGTCGCGTGCATCGGTGGCGTCATCCGGGAAGGCACGGCATCTCGGCGAGTCTACCCCGCCGCGGCGGGCTCCGGCCACAGCCGTGCCGCCTCAGTCTCCTTGGGCGTGCTACGATGCGTCCGAGGCAAGGCTTGACCCCAAGCCCCCGTCTTCGAGGCACCGTGTGAGCCGTTTACCCCCCCCTCGGGCTAAGGCCCTCTGAGGGGAAGGGGGAGCCACCGCGCCGAGCGCCCCCGAATCTCGCCTTTCGGCGCCAACGCCGGCTGATCGCGGATGACCGGCCCCGCTTCCCCCGCATGGTCCGAACCGCCCGCGGGAGCGCTTGGCGAACCGCGACGCAGGTCCCTTCGACGCGATCTCGCGGACGATGGCCGCGTAGACGGTGGCCGCGGGCGTGCGGCCGTTCGGGCTCGCCCAGAGCCCGCGCTCCGCCATCGCCGCCACGAGCTCGGCCGCCGTCATCGGCTCCGCCGCCGCCGCGAGCACCTCGGCCGCGGCCGCCAGGGCGCCCATGGGCCTCGTCGCCGTCGCGGCTCCCTTCGCGCCCGACGCCGCCTTCCGCGTCCTCCCGGAGCCGGCCGACGTTGGACCCGTTCCCTTCGGCGACGTCCTCGCCGTCATCGATCGCCTTGCCAATTCCGCCTCCCTCTCCCGGGGCGTCGCCCGGGCCGGACACACAGATCGCTCGGGCGGCGGCGGACATCAAGTCGCGGCAGGGAGGTGGGCAACCCGGGACTTGATGCATGCGGCGGACCTGAGGTAGCACACAGTCGCGCTTTGGACGGGAAGCGACACTGGAGGCTGCCGTGGCGAGCGATGTCGATCCATGCACGCGCGGGCAACCCGGGCAGGCCCGCCGGCGGTCGAGCCGCGGGCTGCGGTTCCCGCCCGAGGTGCTCACGCAGGCCGAGGTGATGGCCCTCATCGGGGCCTGCTCGCGGCGGGCCGAGGGCTGCCGCAACCGGGCCCTGCTCGCCATCCTGTACCGGAGCGGCCTGCGGATCTCCGAGGCCCTCGCGCTGCGGCCGAAGGACCTCGACCTCGACCGCGGCGCCATCCAGGTCCTCCACGGCAAGGGCGACCGCTCGCGGACGGTCGGCATCGACGACCGCGCCCTGGCCTACGTACGGGCCTGGCTCGCCGAGCGGGCGGGGCTCGGCCTCGACGGCCGGCACCCCCTGCTCTGCCGGCGGGACGGGGGGCGGCTGGAGGCGTCCTACGTGCGGGTGCTCCTGCCGCGGCTGGGCCGGATGGCGGGGATCGAGAAGCGGGTGCACGCCCATGGGCTGCGCCACACCCACGCCGCGGAGCTCAGGTCCGACGGCGTCGACATCGGGATCATCTCCAAGCAGCTCGGGCACCGGTCGATCGCGACGACGGCCAGGTACCTCGACCACATCGCGCCGTACGCCGTGGTCGAGGCGATGCGTGCGCGACAATCATGGGCGGATGCGGGCGTCGGAGGGGGACATCCGACAAGCGAATGGCCGATGCCAGCGAGACCAAGTCTCCTATCTGCGTCACCAGCAAAACGCGACCCCGCCCAGTAGACCATGTCATTGAGATCCGTCTTCACTCGCGTCGTCGCGCAGGGGGGACGTGGGGAAAGGTACTGTCTGGCGCCGTACCCGCCGACCGCCCCACGGTCCCGATTGATCGATGTTCGTGCGCCAGCGGTATTCCGTCCGGTCGTGCTGCCCTGCGCTCGAGGGTCAGTTCGCCCGGCTGAGGAACGACAATTCTCCGATGCCGAATCGTTCGATCCAGACGGTGGCCCGTACCCGCGACGATAGGCCGGAACGACCTCCATCCGCGTCATCCACGCTCCCGGTGCGGCCGCCCATCGCCCGTGGAACGATAGGGCAGGCATCGCATCCAAAACCTGGTGAGCACTTCCCACACCACCACGATCTGCCTCCGGCGAAGGACCAATGCCGGGATCGGGGGGCCGCGCAAGCGGGCCGGGACGCAGAGACATAAGGACCATGGGATGGGCGCGCTGGTTCGGCGGGTTGGGACTGGGCGTACAGGAAGCGAAACGCCTGCAGCGGCAAGTCACTGAAAACCGATTAGGATTGGCGCCGTGGCAACAGGAAGGAAAATGACGGAGCGAGGCTTGGTGCGTCGGGCGACCCCGCTCCTATTAGGGGCACTCTCCTTCTGCCCCGAACGTTGCCGCGTCACGCACGAGTTACCGATCGGCCATTCGATTGCCGACGTGGTGATCCTCCGGACTCTCCGTGGCCATGACGGGCCGGAAGCCCCGTTGACTGTCGCAGAGAGCGTGATCCTCTCCACACTCCGCAGGCTGGGAGCATCGCGGCCGGATACGATCGGCCGGCATGTGTTCATGCCGGCCGACGACGTCCGCGAACTGCTGGAAGGCCGTCTCGCGTCATGGCGGCTTGTCCGTTCGCGCACCAGAGGGTTGATCGAGGCGCGAGCGGCTTGGGTGCAGGCCGCCGAGGTCATCGCGATCGAGGCGAAGCTGACTCGCTGGCGCGATGCGCTCGAGCAGGCGACCCAGTACCGGCGCTACGCGGACCGGGCGTTCGTGCTACTACCGGAGGCCAGCGCGGGTATCGCGGCTCGAGACGCTCGGGCATTTCGCGCTGCCGGCGTCGGACTCCTCTCATATGACGCGAGGGCCGTCTCCTGCTTGATCCCGGGCGCAAAATCCAAGGTACACTCCTGGCATCGCGAGTACGCCCTCTCTCGCGTTTGAGGCGGGGTGCCGTCGGCTGGTGCTCCTCATGGGTGACCCGACCCTACATCAGGTTCAGTCGATCCTGCCGCCGGGAGTGACCATTTCCCGCCCGATCGGAAGCGGAGGGCAAGGCGCGGTGTTCCGGGGAACTTGCGACGGCGTGGAGGCCGCAATCAAGGTGTTTGGTGCCGGCATCGACACCCGCCGGATCGATCGCGAGATCGACCTGCTTTCCGAGCTGAAGTGCCCGTACGTCGTGCGCCTGCTGCGCCACTTCACCGGGATGCTTGGCACCGAACCTGTTCGGATTCTCGCCTATGAGCTGCACGGCGGCGGCGATTTGACTCGCCACCTCGCCCCGGGGGCCGCCCCACTCTCCTCCAGCGATCTCCTGCGAATTGGACGGCATGTTGCAGAGGCGATCAGCACGCTCTGGTCCAAGCGGATCGTGCACCGGGACATCAAACCGGCCAATATCGTATGCGCGGCCGACGGGCGATATATGCTGGTCGACGTGGGGTTCGCACGGCACCTCGATCGCTCCGACATCACGCTCGCCGGCGCGCCGGGCACCGTGGGATTCCGCTCGCCGGAGCAGGCTCGCGGCAGGAAGTCACTGACGATCCACTCGGACGTGTTCGCTCTGGGAGTCACCCTCTTCACGCTTGCTTGCAGGTCTCATCCGTTCGGAGGGCGCGACCCGCTACTGCCTCAGCCTGCCGACATGACCCCGCTCCTCTCGCGAAGCGACCTTCGCTGCGAGTTCTCGAAACTCGTCCAGGAGATGCTGAGCTTCGCACCGGCGAGCCGACCAACCGACATAGCGTCCAGGTTCGCAGCACTCGGAGAACCATAGTGTTTGCGCTCAACGAAGGATATCAGTGGAAATCCTCGCACTTCGCCGACTCGCTTCACGGCGTCGTCTACCTGGCCTCCTACAATCATCAAGAGCGGATCCGTCGAAGGGCCCTGGGCGACTTCGCTTGGCAGCTGTTCGATCCGCAGCTGTATCTGGCCGGGCTGGAGCCTGACCGGAGGACGAAGGCCTGCGCGCGGCTCGCAACCTACCCATGGTTCGGGGTTCCGGGCCTTCCGGACTTTGACAGCGGCAGCGACTCGCTCACGCGATGGCAGGCCAACATCCAAGCAACGGTCACTCGTGACTGGTCGGGGGCCGCTCCGACGCGAGCCGGGATAGCGCCTGCTGCTCGCTCCGCAGTGCAGTTTCAGGCGGACATGGGATGCACCCACATCATCCTCCCGACCCCGCTCATAGACGCACGCGAAGATGAAGCGCAGGCGCAGGCGGAGTGGATCGACGCAGGCGTGGAGGCGTCGCAGGATCTGGACGTCGGGCAACCGATCGTCGCGACCGTCGCGCTCTCCGAGGGGGTGCTGAACGATGCCGCATTCGACAGCGGAGGCTTTCTCGACACCGTCGTTGACCAGGTGTCAGCTCGCCCCGAAGTTGTCGGGGTCTATCTCGTGGTCGCCCAACTCCAGTCGCAACACCCCCTAAGGCTGCCAGATCCGGTGTCCCGAGCGTACGCGCGGCTTACCCGCGCGTTCGTCGGCTGCGGCCATGACTTCGTATTCGTGAATTTCGCGGACGCCTTCGGCCTGGTCTGTGTCGGTCTCGGCGCATCCGGATTCGCAAGCGGTCCGAGCCAGAGCCTCCGCCGCCTCTCGCTCGCGGGCTTCCAAGACGACGGGGGAGGCACTCCGCTCCCGCACTTGTACTCACATCCCGTGGTCGGCGAGTTCCTGCCGGAGAGGGACCTGTCGGTACTCGCGGCCAGAGGCCTTCTCGCTCAAGTCAAGGATGCGACCGTGCACAGCGGCGACCTCTTCAACGCCTTGGAGCGAACAGGGTCGGCTGCCACCGTCGCGGCGTGGGTAGAGAGCCGGAACAACGTGACCTCGGCAAGCAGGCACTTCGTCGATCGGCTGATCGCGGAAGGTACTCGATACTCGCGCCGCACTCCCGAGCGGCGGGCAGAGAGCGCGGCCCGTTGGTTGACGCAGGCAGCGCAGAGGCAGGCGATGCTGGATCGTGAACTCCGTGGGACGGACGTTGAACCAACATATGCCCCGACATCGGTGTGGCTGAATCAGTATGAAGAATCCATGGAATTCGGATGAGTTTCCATTCGGTCGCTGCGCGGCACCGGCGAATCGATCGAAGCCGGGGGGTCGAGATTCGGGAGGTGCTGCCGCGTGTTCCGGCGGCCCTTCCCTGGTGCGCCAACCACGGCCCCTAACGCAAGCCTCGCTGCCACGGACGCTCGCATCAGCGTGGTGCACCGTCAGCCGTCCCGATCCTCGCGTCTGAACGCCGCCGTCCTCCTCGCCCATTCCCGCCACTCCTCCGTCTCCCCGCGCAGCGCGATGTCCCTCAGGAACCCCTCGGTCCGCGCGTCCGGCCGGCCGGACCGCACCTGCAGCCTCGCGATCGCCTCGACCGTCGGGAGGTGGCCGGGGTACGCCTCGAGCGCCGTGCCGTACATGGCGATCGCCTCGTCCGCCCGGCCGGCCCGCTCGAGCGTGAGCGCGAGGTTGAAGCGGGGGTCGGGATGGCCCGGCATCAGCTTCCGCGCCCACTCGAACTCGTTGGCCGCGTCGTAGAGCTTTCCCTGCCGGAGCATCAGGTAGCCCAGGTTGTTGTGGGCCGGGCCGTGGTAGAGGTCCGCCGCGAGCGCCTCCCGCAGGATCCGCTCCGCTTCCTTCGGATCCTTGTCGAGGAGATCCGCGCCGCGCGACGCGAGCTCGTCCGCGCGCCGCACATCGCGTTCCGCCCCGCCGTCGGCGAGGTAGGGGCTCGGCGAGCCTCGCTGCCCCCCGCAGCCCGCAGCGAGCGAGAGCGGGACCACGACCGCGAGAGCGAGCGCGAAGGCCCCGCGCCGCCCGGCGCCCCGTCCGACCGATCCGCCATTCCGGTACCGCATGGCCACTCCTCCGCGGGCCAGGCCCGCCCGGTCCATCATCGACGATCCGGCGCCCCGCCGTCGGCCGCATACACCGCGGCCAGGACGAGCGTCACGTCGTAGCGTTCCTCCGCCGCCCCCGCGACGCCTGCGGCATTCGCTTGCTTCGTCCCCTTCGCCGCGCTCCCCGCGCCGCCGGCGGGGCGAGGCGACTCGCTCCGCGCGAGCTCGATCGAGGTCGGCGTCCACAGGGGCTCGGACTCCCGCCACCGCGCGAGGAGCCGGCCGACGTCGGCGAGCCGGAGCCGCCGGAGCGACACCCGCATCGACTGCACGCGGAACGCGGGCCCGCGCCCGCCGGGCGGGGCGGCGCCGGCGGGCGAGTCCGAGTCGAGCGTCAGCCGGTCCAGCGACTCGCGGGGAAGGCCGAGCGCCGCGAGCGCCGAGCCGAGCCGCGTCGCGAGGTCCTGCGCCGGGCGCGGACGCAGGCTCGCCCGCTCCCGCATGCCTCGCATGGCCAGCACCCGCTCCGCGTCCCGGGCCGCGTCCACGGCGAGCGCCTCTCGCGTCCAGAGCGCCTCCTCCCGCCCCGAGAGCCACGCGGACACCGACGCCGCAGCGAACGCCCCCGCGGAGAGCGCGAGGAACGCCGCGATCAGGGCACGGCGGGTCAAGGCGTCCTCCCCTGGGGGCCGGGCGCGGAAGCCGGAGGCGTGGCGGGTGCGGCAGGGGGCGCGGGGGAGAGCGCGATCGTGAAGTCGACGCCCTCGCGGGCGGCGCGGAACTCCGGCGGCGCCAGCCGCCAGCCCGGGAGCCCCGCGAGCGCGTCCGCGAGCCGCTGCATCTGGCCCGCGTCGGCGGCCCGGCCGCGGACGACGATCGATCGCCCGTCGACGGCGACCGACTCGGGCACGAGGTCGGCGCCGTCGGGCCAGAGGGCGAGCGCCGCCGCGAGGACGGGCGCCACGTCGGCGGGCGCGGGCACCGCGGCGGCGCGGGTCCTCTCGAGTCCCCGCAGCTCCGCAGCGAGCCGGAGTTCGGGCGGCAGATGCCCGATCCCCACCGAGCCCGCCGTCGCGGCGAGGACGATCCCCGCCCGCCGCGCCTCGGCCTCGCCGGAGGCCCGGGCGAGAGCCGCGCCGCGGGCGAGGACGCCCCAGGCGGCGAGCGCCAGGCCGAGGACGAGGATCGCCGCGGCCGAGAGGACGAACTGGCGCCGCGCCCGCCGCACCGCCGCCGGCTCGAGGTCGCCCGCGAGGAGTTCGAGCGCCATCGGATCCGTGGCCGCGCGGACCTCGTCCGGCATCCAGTCCGGGAGGCGCTCCGGGACGAGCGAGATCGCTCCCCGGACCTCCGCCGCCTCCGCGAGCGCGGATCGCTCCGCGCCGCAGGCGACGACGCGCCCGTCCTTGAGTTCGGCGTAGGCCGCCGCGACCTCCTCGATCGGGCAAGGCAGGACGTCCTCGAAGAGGTAGCCTCGCTCGCGCGGCCGGACGCTCGCCCGGCCGAGCGCCTTCGGGTCCAGGAGCGCCCAGTGGAGGCGCTCCGGCGGCCAGAGGACCGCGGGTGCCGCTCGCCCCGTCATGGCGCGCCTCCGGGCGCGCCGGCGCCCGGCGCGGAGGCCCCGCCGCCTCGCGCGGGGGGCACCATGCGCACGCGGCGCGTGGCGGACCCCTCGGCGAGCGTCACGCCCAGTTCGGTCACCTCGCGCACGACGACCTCGCCGATCGCCGTCCCGTCGCGGACGAGGTGGATGCGGTCGTCCCGCGGGTCGTAGAGCGCCGCGACGAGCGCGTCGCCGTCGCGGGCGATCCCGAGGAGTTCGATGCCGGCGCCCGCCACCCGCGCGGGCGGCTCCGCGGGCAATGGCGGCGCCGGGGGCGGCGCGGGCCCGAGCCTCCGGGCGAACGCCCTCGCGTCGAGCGGCGGAGCGTCCGGGCCTCCGTCGGCCTCGGCCGTCGTCGGCGCGGACGGCACCGCGGGCAGGCGGGGCGCGACCTCCGAAGCGCGGACCGCGCCCCAGGCGCCGAGCGCGAGGAGGGGCGCCGCCGCGAGCCACGCCGCCGCCGCTCGTCGCCGCCAAAGCCGCACGCGGTCGCGGGGGCGGGCCGGAAGCGGTTCATGCGGCGCCGTCATTCGGGGATCCCCAGGCGCTGCGCGAGCTCCCATCCGTCGCCGCCGCGGCGGAACACCAGCCACCACGAGCTCCGGGCGCGGCCGAACGTCGCATCGATCCGCACCGACCAGAGGTCGCTCGACCCGACGGCCACGGCCTCCGCCATGTCGTCCGTCCCCTCGCCGTCGGGGCCGGCCGACCGGGAAGGGGGCGATGCGGGCATGGGGGGCGCCGGGAGCCCTCGCGACCGGGCCTCGCGCGCGGGGCCTGCGAGGTCGCGCTGCTCGATGCGGCCCACCTCCTCGAGGAACGCGATCGGCGCCGTGTTCGGGTTGATGGCGAAGGCGCCCTCCACGTGCGTCGCGACGAGCGCCCCGACGGCCGCCGCGCCCCGCTCCGCGGGGCGCCCC